>CAYGGY010000009.1:0-117651 GCA_964349405.1 uncultured Ohtaekwangia sp.
GAATTGAAACACAAGGGATCTGTTACCAATCTTAAAGATAGACGTAAAGACATGTATCGTTTAGAGGCGCTTAAACCTAAAAGTCTAAAAGATAAATTGGAGTTTGCCGTCAGCTAACTAGCGACAAATTGAAAAAAAGAAAGCCTTGAAAATTACAAGGATTAATTAATTAACTACATATAAAATGACAAATACAACAAAAATTACAACCGGTTTTATAGCAGGCACTATTTTAGGCGCAACCCTTGGATTATTATTTGCCCCAAAAAATGGAGTAAAAACAAGAGCGATGATTGCTGATAAAGCCAGAGAGATCGGAGTTTCAGTTGGTGAAAACTATAAAAAAGCCAAAGAAAAGATGGGTATAAGCAGTAACGCAAAGAACGAATTGGTTTCCTGATTTCCGCAACCTATAAACGATTTAAAGCCTCTTTACAGTAGAGGCTTTTTTTACGAACTTGAGAAAACTAAACTCCTATGAAAATGTTAACTCTGAAGGGAGTTGAGAAAAGAATTTAAATCCCAATAACACAACATGAAGAAACTATACTTTTTTACTCTTCTCTTCATAGTAATCATTACCTGTTCCTTTGCCCAATTTAATGAAACCATTAGCAGTGATCGACCAGGCAAATCTATCGGTCCGTTTACCGTTGGCCAGGGAATTTTTCAAATACAAAGCGGTGTCGATAATTTTGGTAATCAAAATTCTGATATACGAATTAAAGAACGTGGTTTTATTAATAATAATGTATTGCGCTACGGCCTTACTGAGCTATTTGAAATCAGTTCCCAGATTGAATATAAATCTGAAGTTATAAATCAAAACGGAAGCAAAAATTCTCTTCATGGATGGAGTGCCATCGATGTGGGGATGCGTTATCATATTTACACAGGCAAGGGAATCGTTCCAAATGTTGGCTTTCAAATTCGTTGGCGGATACCACGCGTAGGTGGCGATTTTGAAATTGAACAATGGGCCCCTAGATTTATATTTGTTACTAGTCAAAGCCTTTCTAATAAAGTTACGTTGGTAACTAATTGGGGTGGTTCCTGGAACGGAAATAACAATGTACCCAGTGGTAATTATACATTCAGTCTAATCTACTCCATCAATAATAAAATTGGTTTATTTATTGAAAACTATGGAACTCTTACCAAATCAGATTTCGACATGTACCTGGATGGTGGATTGACTTATCTGATTAACAATCATCTACAATTCGATATTTATACCGGATACGGTGCAAATAAAAAGCTAAATGAGTATTTTGTAAGTATGGGTATTTCATGGAGAACCAATAGAAAGTAATTTTTATGATAACACTAAACAGAAAAATAGTACAGCTCACTTCTCTATTTTTTTTGTGCATTGCTGCCGTTAGTATCGCGCAAGTCAGCTTACCTCAGGATAAGGACTCGATTACACTGTCAAAAACCTCCCTGCTCCTTAGAAAGATGGATAGCACACACCGCGCTGACTCTATGCGAAGGGTATCCTTATTACAAGAAATCGAAAACCTTAAAGGATCAGAAGCCAACAAACAACGTGAGCTATTACTAAGCAAATTAAAAAAAGAAGAAGCGGAAGACTCCATAAGAAAAGCCCATCAACTGGCAGAACTTGATAAGATCAAAGCTTCGGCAAAAGGGTTTCCTGTAGCACCCTTCCAGGATACTCTGTTTTTTGTTTATACTAACGTAGGTTCTTTCTCCCCTACCGACCGAGCCATTTCCATTACAACAAGAATTAAGAAACTATATAATGACCCCAATGTTAATCCGGATTCAATCACTATTAGCACAGGAGAAACTTCTACTGAAATTGTATACAAGGATCTGGTGATAATGAGTGTGAATGAATTGGAGGCCATGTGGTTCAATAGAAGAACTGACGAACTGGCTATTGAATACAGGAAAGCCATTCAACGCGCAATTCGTGATGAAAGAAAGGCAAATAGCATTCTCAATATTGCACTACGGATCGGTGCAATAATTTTGATTATCACCGGTATTTATGTAGTGATATTACTTATCAACAAGCTGTTTAAAAAACTGAGCGAGCGTGTAATTGAATTAAAAAATTCGATACTAAAAGGAATTCGATTCAGAGGCTATCAGTTTCTGGATAGCGACCGAGAACTTCAGGTAGTCTTATTTCTTCTTAACCTGATCCGGTTAATTATCATTGTTTTCGCTCTATATATTGCATTGCCTTTAGTGTTTAGTGTATTCCCCTGGACCAGGGGCATTGCTGAAACATTAATTGGCTGGGTTCTCTCTCCTCTTAAGCGCATCTTTGGTGGACTCTTCCATTATTTACCAAATTTATTCACCATCATGGTGATCGCCACGATAACTCATTACGTACTGGAATTTTTAAAATTTGTTACTGGTGAAATCGAGCGTGGTGCTTTAGCCATACCTGGATTTTATTCCGACTGGGCAAAGCCAACTTTTAACATTGTGAGATTCATACTCTACGCATTTAGCTTTATAATTATATTTCCCTATTTGCCCGGATCAGAATCTCCAATTTTTCAGGGAGTGTCAGTTTTTGTGGGTGTCCTGTTTTCTCTGGGTTCCTCATCAGCTATATCCAATGCGGTAGCTGGATTAGTGATTACTTATATGCGTCCCTTTAAGGTGGGCGATCGAATAAAAATCGGGGAAATTACCGGTGATGTTATAGAGAAATCTTTGTTGGTTACACGAATCAGAACCATTAAAAATGAAGACATCACCATTCCAAATTCTACGGTACTTTCCGGTCACACAATTAATTACACTACCTCGGCTCAGCAACTGGGCCTGATTCTTCATACCAGCGTAACAATTGGATATGATGTGCCCTGGAAACAAGTGCACGAATTATTGATCAACGCGGCACTCAGCACCACCGGAATTCTTCAGGATGAAAAAAGGAAACCCTTTGTTTTCCAAACCAGCCTTGATGACTTTTATGTTTCTTACCAGATAAATGCCTATACAGAACAATCACATCGTATGGCAGCCATTTATTCAGATCTTCATCAGAACATACAGGACAAATTCAATGAAGCAGGAGTTGAAATTATGTCACCGCACTATAAAGCTGCCCGCGATGGTAATATGACTACCGTTCCGGCTAATTATCTGGCGAAAGATTACCAGGCTCCCCCATTTAATGTTGTCGTGAAAGGCACATCAAACAAGGACGATCATGGAAAGCCTGTTTAAAAATCTTGATATTTCCGAATACCCGCATAAGCCAATACTTCTTCTAATTTGGATGATCGTAATTTGGCTGATCACAAAATTTATTCGTTCACAAATTACAAAGTCTAATCTTGACACGACCGTTTCTTATAAAGCCAAGAAAGCAATAACATTCAGCAGTTATGTTTTATTTGTCATTAATTATTGCCTTTTATAGTTCCAGCATGGGGGGCTTTACTGTTGCGCTTGGTGGGGCCGGTGCAGGAATTGCGTTCGCGTTACAAGAGGTGATTGCCAGTTTTGCGGGTTGGCTTGCTTTATTATTTGGTGGTTTTTATAAATCAGGCGACAGAATACAATTGGGGGGAATTAAAGGTGATGTAATTGATATCGGGATCATCAGAACCACCTTGATGGAAACTGGGCAGTGGGTGGATGGTGATCTTTATAACGGCCGTATTGTGTGCATTGTCAATAGTTTTGTATTCAAAGAGCCCGTATTAAATTATTCAAGTGACTTCCCTTTTCTATGGGATGAAATGAAAGTCCCTGTTCGACACGGTAGTGATTTCGAACTGGCCAGATCAGTATTTAAAAAAATTGAAATAGAAAAACTGAGGAGTATAGTAAAGTTGCCTTTTCAACCTGGCGCGTTATGATCAGAAAGTACAATATCGAAAAAGCCACTACCGAGCCAATGGTTACCGTTATTGCCAACGATAATTGGATCGAATTTACCATTCGGCATGCTGTTAATTATAAGCGAAAAAGAATTACCAAGGATCATTTGTTTACTTCCATTCCTTCAGAAATAAATCAACCTGCTGGCAAGGTGCAGTGGGTATCAACTATCTTTGAAGTAGTTGCCTCCTATCACATCAAACCTAACATCACCATGGGCTTTACCAATATTTCATTTCAGCAAAAGGGTTGCACTGCAATCGCACCCGAATTCATGATCATATTCTGTTTACTATAAAATAATTTAAGATTAAGAATGAAAAGTCAATTTGAAGGTAAATGGGAAAAACGATGGCACCCCCTGCGCGAAGAATGGGTCGTTTATTCCGCTCATCGAAACAAACGTCCCTGGCAGGGCGCGGGTCTGATTCAACCAAAAAAATCTCATCCATACGATCCGTCCTGTTACTTATGCCCAGGCAATGTTCGCGTTCATGGCGGTGCCAATCCAAATTATCAGGATGTGTATATTTTTGAAAATGATCACCCGGTGGTAAGCAGGCAGGCACCTCCTGTGAAAATATCTGACGAGGGAGATTTATACAAAAGAGAACAAGCACTCGGAATCGCTAAAGTGGTTTGTTATGACCCAACACATAACATCACACTTTCTCAAATGAAACTAGCCCAGGTAGTGAATGTGTTTAAAAGCTTTCAACTAGAAATGGTTGCCTTTGAAAATAATTCTGAAATAAAATCAGTGTTGATCTTTGAAAACAAAGGCGAGGCAGTAGGCGTAAGCAATTCGCACCCACATTGTCAGATCTACGCAACTGACTTTTCATTCAAACTGGTAGATCAACAAATCAGAATTGCCAAGGATTATCAACAGTCCCATCATAAAAATATTTTTGAGGAAATCATCAACCATGAAAGAAATGATGGCATCCGAGTAATCGCAGAAAATGAAAACGCAATTGCCTTTATTCCCTTCTTTGCTCGTTATGCCTATGAAGTGATGATTTTTCCTAAAACAAATCATCAAACATTAATTACACTTTCCACGCAGGAGTTAGCTGACCTGACTTCTGTGTTTCACCAGGTAGTGCGTAGAATGGATATGAATTTTCAGATGGATTTTCCCTATGTTATGTCAATCATGCAGGCACCCGTAGACGGCAAATCTTATCCGGATTTTCGCTTACACCTCTGGTTGCAACCTCCCTATCGTCAACCCGGATTAATAAAATACCTGGCAGGGCCAGAAATTGGAGCTGGAAATTTTATGGCAGATACCATGCCTGAAGATAAGGCTGCCGAATTATTAAAAATAAATCTGAGTGAGTATGCACTTGAACGTTGATCTATGTTCCGCTAAAATATTCACCTCAATAAGATGAAAGAATATATGGAAGCAACAGCGCCAGGCAGATTAGATGTGATGGGAGGCATTGCCGATTACTCGGGATCACTGGTGTTGCAGATGCCTATAGCCCAGCAAACAAAAATTCAATTATCCCTGCGAGACGATTACCAGTGTATCATTAAAAGCCGGATAAGCACCGGAGAGGTACTGATTGTTCATGTTGACTATCGTGATTACCTGACCGGCAATCAGGTCGATTATAAATTCGCACAAGAAAAATTCAAACAAAACGAGAACGATGCCTGGATCGCCTATGTGTTGGGCTGTGCGTTGGTACTTCAAAAAGAAAAGAGCATCAATTTTAAAGGCGGTGATTTTAATTTACACTCCGATGTTCCGCTAGGTAAGGGGGTATCTTCCTCTGCCTCTGTTGAAGTGGCCTGCATGAAAGTATTAGCCAGTGCTTTTCACATTCAACTACCCGGCACCTTATTACCGATCCTTGCTCAACGGGTAGAGAACCTGGTGGTGGGTGCTCCCTGCGGACTGATGGATCAATTGGCTTGTTATTTTGGCGAACAAAAAAAACTGTTACCTATTCTCTGTCAACCTGATAAAATTGATAATACAATTTCATTGCCGGATGATATTTCATTCATTGGAATTGATAGCGGCATACGGCATTCCGTAGCCGGAGCCTCCTACAGTGATGTTAGGTGTGCCACCTTTATGGGCTACACCATCATCGCTCAATCATCGGGCGTTTCTTACGAAGAGTTACTGGCGGCAAAAGCAGCCAATGATTTTTCTTCTCTCCCTTTTCAGGGATTTTTATGCAACATTTCTGTAAAACAATTTGAAGATTCGCTAAAACATCATCTGCCAAGTTCAATGCTTGGGAAAGAATTTATTGAAAAATATGCTTTGTCCATTGACCACGCTACCACGATTGAAGAAGAAAAGAATTATCAAATCCGTGTGTGCACATCGCACCCGGTGTATGAGCATGATCGCGTGAACCACTTTAAAAATCATCTTCTCTCCTTACATAAAACATCATCATCAAAAAGAGACATTATTTTAAAAAACATGGGTGAACTCATGTATCAATCACATGAGAGTTATTCGTTGTGCGGATTGGGATCCGAACGAACGAATGAAATTGTCACACTGGCTAAAAATGCAACTGGGATTTATGGCGCAAAAATAACCGGAGGCGGAAACGGTGGCACCGTTTGTATGCTTGTTGATGAACAAGGAAAAAAATCTGTTAGCCAAATTCATAAGGCCCTTTGTGATAAATATAGGGAAGATCTAATGCTCTTCGAATCATAAGTACTCTATTAGTATCATAAATTACACTTCAATGGACCCAGTGACTTTTATGACCTATGTCAATCTAAAGAGCGATATTCATCATATTACCCAAAACAAAAAGTAGATACCTTTCTCTTACTAAATAAAATACCTATGAAAAAGGCCACTTCATCTATTTTAATTTCAGGTTTACTAGTTCTACTGGCGAGCCTGACGTTGCTATATTCCTTTATTTATGTTTTACCCACTGTGATGGAGGAATACTATAATCCTGTTTTTCGCTCCTCATCATATAAAACCGACTGGTTATTCTATGTGCATCCTTTTGTGCTTTGCCTTTCTCTTTATTGGTTTTGGCACCGTTTCAAACCCTATTTTCTTGGCACAATCATCTGGAGGGCACTACAAGTTGCACTGGTTTATGGCATCATAGCTATGTTGCCTGTTTTATGGCTAACCTTCAGTGCAATTGATATTTCTTTTATAATGGTTGCAACCTGGCTAGCCTATGGATTATTGCAGGCATTTATTGCGGGCCTGGTGTTTGCTAAAATGAATCCCTAATTCATTTTAGCAAACATATTGTTTATGCCTTGCTTTAAACCCTAAATAGAATCAGCGATCTCTTTTTGGTTTAAAGGCAAAGACGTCATTCGATATTGATTATCCACTGACCGCACTTTTAACGTTTGTAGACAACGCAGCAATTGGAACTTCTCTTGCCTCACGGTGTCTACAATAGCTGCAACGATAGTGTTCAAGTAGCACCCCTGATTCCTGCTCACTTGGTTTTTTAACAACCTCCTCCGTATCAATCTTCATTGTATAAAAGCCACATTCGCCACACTTTTCGGCATGTTGATACGCCATGTATTTTTCAACTTTCTTTTCTCCTGTTTTATCATCTATCCACACATCGTATTCTATAGAATGAATTTCACTGGCCTGTTCTGCAATCTGACTTCCTTCGAGGTGTACAACTTCTTCTTCCTCCGAAAGTTTTCTCATTTTATTTCCTGCAGAAGATTTGCGAGGCTTATTACGAATACGCGTTAACCTGTTTTCCAGAAAACGGGGATATAAAATACGCACCATACTGGAAAGTATCAGGTAAGTAATCACCACAAAACCTCCCAAAAAGAAAATACTTACATACACCTTCATGGCATTGTCAATTGGAACTTTGGGTGTAATCACCGCAGAAAAATACAATGAAACGCCAGCTATAAAAGAGATAATGGCATACCAGAAATACCGTATTTCATGCTCATTTACGTAATCATAACGGTCCTTTCCTTCGCTTGTCATCATAATTTTTACTTCATGAAACAAAATGATGAGCAGCGCTATTCCCACACAGGCATAGGCACCCAGAATAAAGTACGAATTCCAGGTTTCAATAAAAGATGTATTGGCGTTTTCCATTATTTGAGGGTTTTTTTGAACACAGGAATTTCGTAATAATTCATCCAGCATTCAAATGACTATTGTCATTTAATTAAAAAGGTGTTAAAAAAAGCTAAAAACACATATTTTTTAATTGTAAAATAAGCTAGAACTACCTCAAGCAGTGACTTGCATTAACTATCCTAATTAAAACTTAGTAGTAACTTTGAGCATATTCAACGTAAAAATGAATTTGCTGGAAAAAATCAAGTCACTTTCAGAATCTTATTTCCAAGAGGTAATTGAGTTACGGAGACATTTACATGCCAATCCTGAACTATCCTATGAGGAGTTTAACACGGCAAAATTTGTTGCTACCAAACTCCGCAGCTATGGCATTGAACCAAAGGAAGGGGTGGCTACTACCGGGATTGTGGCACTTATAAAAGGAATCAATCCGGATAAAAAGACGGTGGCGCTTCGTGCGGATATGGATGCCTTGCCCATTGAAGAAGCCAATGATGTTTCATATAAATCTACCCGACCCGGCATTATGCATGCATGTGGTCATGATGTACATACCTCTTCACTGCTTGGTACGGCAAAAATATTGAGCGAGATCAAAGGTCAGTTTGAGGGCACTGTGAAACTCATCTTTCAACCAGGAGAGGAAAAAAATCCCGGAGGTGCTTCCTATATGATACGAGACGGAGCACTGCAAAATCCTGTGCCAGCCTCTATTATCGGCCAACACGTGATGCCACTCGTCCCTGCCGGTAAAGTAGGGTTTCGCGAAGGCATGTATATGGCCAGTAGTGATGAAATTTATTTAACAGTAATTGGAAAGGGGGGGCATGGTGCTGCGCCAGAACTAACCATCGACCCAATCGTGATTGCATCGCATATCATCATTGCCTTGCAACAAATTATAAGTCGTAACGCAAGCCCTAAACAGCCTACGGTGCTCACATTTGGCCGAATCATAGGCGAGGGTGCCACCAATATTATCCCCAATGAGGTAAAAATTGCCGGCACCTTTCGTGCACTCAATGAAGAATGGCGCGCCAGTGGCTTAGCGAAAATAAAAACAATGGCGCAGGCCATAGCCGAAGGCATGGGTGGAAAATGTGAAGTGACTATTTCACATGGCTATCCTTACCTGGAGAATAATCCGGAACTTACCCGAAGAATACGCCACGCAGCCGAAAAGTATGTAGGCAAGGAAAATGTGGTTGACATTGACCTCACCTTGGGATCGGAAGACTTCGCTTATTATTCACATGTCGTTCCGGCCTCATTTTACAGACTTGGTACACGCAATGAATCAAAAGGTATTACTTCCTATGTCCACACACCTACGTTTGATATTGATGAAGATGCTCTGAAAATCGGGCCGGGCCTGATGGCGTGGATGGCAGTAAATGAATTGAGCAGCGCTTATTAAGTTAGCCCTTTCATTGTCCAATATTAAGTAATTGTTACCTCCTTTCTTCTTCACAGGCTGTGGCTATCTTTACAGTTAACTAATGGAGGATAATCAAGAGTCGGAAATATTACAACCTGTCGGTATACGACATTGGAAGACGGTGCTGCGCAATACGGTTTATATTCTCCTGGCACTGGCCATTTTTCTTTTTACCCTGGACCTGATGATCGCCTCGTTGCAGCATTTAGGTCGCGATGCTGCAGAGATGATAATCCTTGCTACTTCCAATCCGTTTACCGGATTGTTCATCGGCCTATTAGTGACAGCCATTATTCAAAGTAGCTCAGCCACCACTTCCATGGTAGTAGCACTCGTGGCTTCCGGCTCTATTACCTTAGGGGGTGCCATTCCAATCATCATGGGAGCGAACGTTGGAACAACCATTACCAGCACCATCGTATCGTTAGGGTTTATCACAATGAAAAAAGAATTCAGACGTGCCGTAACCATTGGCACCTACCACGATTTCTTTAACATACTCACTGTCGTTATTCTTTTTCCACTCGAGTATTATTTCGGGTTTCTTTCAGCGTTAGCACAATTCATTGCCACTACCTTTTTCAATGAACCAACTGGCTTGGTTCAAAAGCAATTCACGTTATTGGGTGATCGGTTTGGCATCGTTATAAATTTTATCGTAACCTCAATAAACAATGGGTTTGTATTATCCGTCTTGTCGATAGCGTTGCTATTTGGTTCAATCTTATTTTTCCGCAAAGTGCTTTCCCACACATTGGGGTTTGGTTCACAAGAACGCTTTCAGCAATTTTTTTTTAAAAGACCTTTAAAATCGTTCGGGTGGGGCTTGCTCACCACCGCTGTTATACGGTCGAGCACCGTTACTACTTCTCTGGTAGTACCATTAGTTGCCAAGAAGATCGTAAAAATAAAATCGGCATTCCCGTTCATTCTCGGGGCAAACATAGGAACGACCATTACAGCCTTTATTGCGGCCATGTTTAATTCCAATTCTGCCATTAGTATTGCCATTGCCCATCTACTCTTCAACGTGATCGGTGTGCTTATTTTCTTTCCAATACCGTATCTCAATCAACTACCTATAAAACTCGCTGATGGCCTCGGAAGGCTTACCTTAAAATATCGGTTAGCCGGATTTCTCTATGTATTACTCACCTTCTTTTTCATCCCCTTTTCTCTCATCTATCTGAATAAAGACTCAGTAACTGTTCAGGAACTTACCTATCAGCATGAAAACGGGAGAACGGGAGAAAAGCAATTTTATACAATCATCAATAAAACCTACCTGAATCAACCCATCACTAGTTGGATTCAATATGACCTCGCTGAAGATAGCAGTTCTGATCCCATCAACGTTCATATTGTCTATCGCAGAAAAAAGCTACTGCTTCTAAATAATGATCTCTTTGAATTAAATAAGCCCGGCTTTTGTCGTGATGGTGAAGATGGGAATGGGAAATTCAAGACTTGCATTCGCGAAATATTACCGGTGCTAACATTGAGTTCTTCACTATCGCTTGACTCCGTGTATGTCTTTGAAAGAAACTGGTATCAGCCCGAGCGGGTTGATTCTACCTCCATGGCCTTCTATATTAGCGCCAGTCAGAACTTTCTGGTAAAAACGGAAATGATTGGCTCGCATGGAGATTTATTATGGAAAGAGGAACTTGCAACAATCAAGGAAAAGTAATTGGTCTCATCAACCAACTCGTTGCGCGGTCATCTTCTTTTAAGTCCTCAAAACCTTCGCAGAAGAAACCCAAAATTGCTATATTGCCTCATCGTTAAATATGGAAGGCATAAAGGATACAATATTTAAATTTTTACGACTGGATAACCTGATAGCCAACCTATCGGGGTTAGTTGAAACCCGCATTGAACTTATTAAAATTGAAATACGGGAAGATATTGCCAAGGTGCTGGCAAGAGCCTTAATGATTTTGATAGTCGTGATTTTAGCGTTGATCTTTTTGCTCTTTTTAAGTATTGGGTTTGCCCATTATCTGAATACAATTTTTGAGAAGTCTCACGTGGGTTATTGGATTGTTGCTGGTATCTATGGAATACCTTGTCTGATTTTCATCATCTTCCGAAAAAGTATTAGCCACTCCATGGAAACGCATTTGGTGCACATGATCAAACGCAAAAAATAGTAAGCATGGAATTGTTAGAATCCCAAGACCCGGAGAAGAAAAGACTCATCGAAACTTCTGATCGGCATAAACATGAACTTGAAAAAGAAGTTAAAGCCTTAGCGGACACCACTGAGCGTATTGTTAAAAACACCTTGATTATTGGTGGCACACTGGCGATTACCTACCTGCTGATAAGCCAACTTAGCTCTTCCAAAAAGAAAAGTAAAAAAGCAAAAACGAAACAACGCGTAGAAAATGAAAATACGGATGTTACGTTAGAAGAAGAAAGCACCTCCTATTCACCGCCCTCCTTCTTATCACAATTGGGCGAACGTGTGACCACACAAGCCACTGCGATTTTACTCGACATCGCAAAAGATAAACTGGCAGAATATCTTAGCAACCGCAAACAGAAAGATGAAAATTCTTAATTCTTTACAGGAGCGTCATCAGGCGGGCAAAAAAAGTATTGCCGTTCTGGTTGACCCCGACAAAATTGATGATCCGGTTCGCCTGAACAATTTACTTCTGCTGGCAAGCGAAAATTGTATTGACTATTTTTTTGTGGGTGGAAGCCTGGTCACCACCACTAACCTCACCGAAGTGGTGAAACAAATTAAAGAAACTGTATCGATACCGGTAATACTATTCCCTGGCAGTTCATTGCAAATCGATTCTTCTGCAGATGCCATCTTATTTTTATCCCTCATCTCTGGGCGCAATCCTGATTTGCTGATCGGTCAGCATGTGTTGGCGGCACCTATTTTAAAAAACAACCGACTTGAAGTAATACCCACCGGATACATCCTGATCAATTCAGGAAGAACAACATCGGTCGCTTACATCAGCAACACCACGCCAATACCAGAGGATAAATATTCGCTCGCAGCCTGCACGGCAATGGCAGGAGAAATGCTCGGCCTCCGTTTAATTTATCTAGATGCCGGCAGTGGTGCCGAACGGGAGATCAACGCGAAGATGATCAATAGCGTGCGCAAAGCGATTGATGTACCTCTTATAGTAGGAGGTGGAATTAACACGAGTCAAAAAGCGCTTAATGCGTTGGAAGCCGGAGCTGATTTAATTGTGATTGGTAATGCGTTGGAAAAAAATCCTGAGTTGCTTATCGAAATCAGCGACAAGGTGTATGACTGGAATCAAAGTATAGAAGCAAGAAAATAGGCTTGTCTTTTAATTTTACCTTCTGATCTCAAATCTTGTATAGCCAACCAACTCTCCGGGTATCGCCTCGATGTTATTAATTTTCGCATGCGTTGGTCCAAGGGTACAATATTTAATAAACTTATAAAGAACTTCTTCTTCCGCTTCCGCTTCTATATACACATCACCATTGGCTTCGTTGCGAACAAATCCTTTAATATTCCACTCATCCGCTTTTTCCTTAGCGAAAGCCCTGTAAAACACACCCTGCACCTTTCCGGAAACAATAATTTTAAAATGCTTTAACTCCACGTGTTTCGTTTAATTAAAGCACTACATTAGAAAATATAATCCGTACTTAAAAAGGATGATTCACGATTACGGATGATATTACCGATTATTTTTTCATTAGCATCCGTTCCTTTGGCCGCTACCAACGTGCGTATTGAAAACACCCGCAATGCGTCTGCTACTGACAATGTTCCTTCTGCAGAGTCTTTCCTTCCATTAAAAGGAAACACATCAGGTCCGCGCTGGCATTGCGTATTTAAATTGATGCGGCCCACCTGGCTCGAAAACAAATCGATCAGCCGCGCAATTGTTTTGGAATCTTTTCCAAAAATACTTAGCTGCTGACCAAAATTTGAGTTCACTACATAGTTAATAGCCTCCCCTTCATTTTCAAATGGAACTATTGGAACGACAGGGCCAAACTGCTCTTCGTAGTAAATTTTCATTTTATCATTTACCGGATACAATACTGCCGGATAAAAAAATGTGTTCTGCATTTCACCGCCATGCTCATTCATAATCTTTGCCCCCTGTTGCTTGGCATCTTCTACCAATCCAGTAAGGTAATTTGTTTTACCAGGCTCTGGCAAGGGTGTGAGCGACACACCGGTTTGCCACGGCATACCAAATTTTAGTTTGGCAATTTCTGCGGATAGCCTCTTGATAAATTCATCCACGATGCTTTTATGAACGAACAAAATTTTAAGTGCTGTACAGCGCTGTCCATTAAACGACAAGGATCCCAGCACGCATTCACTCACTGCATTATCCATATCAGCATCGGCCAATACGATAGCAGGATTTTTCGCATCTAATCCTAAAATAGCTTTAAGCCGGTGTGGTTTAGGATGTAGCTTTTTTAATTCATTCGCTCCTTTGTTGGTGCCAATGAATGCAAACACATCAACCTTACCTGTCTCCATTAAAGAACCTACTGTTTCACGGCCGCGGCCGTAAATAATATTGATTACCCCTGCCGGAAAACTTTGCTGGAATGCTTCCAGTAAAGGACGGATCAACAGCACCCCATACTTAGCCGGTTTAAACACAACAGTATTTCCCATGATCAAAGCAGGAAACAACGTGCTGAATGTTTCATTAAGTGGGTAATTATATGGCCCCATACAAAGAGCAACGCCTAATGGAACGCGTCTGATCTGTGCCATGATGCCTTGCTCATGCACAAAGCCCGATGAGCTTCTATCTAATTGTTTCAATGAATTAATCGTATCTACAATATAGTCACAGGTACGATCAAATTCCTTTTCAGAATCTTTTTGAGATTTGCCAATCTCCCACATCAGAAGATTTACAATCTCCTGACGCTTTTCGCGCATCTTACTTAAAAATATTTCGACATGACGAATTCTTTCTGCTACTGACATCATAGGCCATACACCATGACCATGATCATAGGCATGCACAGCCGCATCTAATGCTTCCAACGCCTCTTTGGCGGTGAGCAACGGAGTGCTTCCAATTATTTTTTGTTTCAATTCACTTCCATCACGAACAAATACAGGGCTGGCAACCGGGTTCATATCACCTTGCCACGTTACCATTTTTCCATCAATCAAATATTCACGTTGCTCCATGAATCCTGCAAGCATGGCAGCAGCTGGAATATTTTTTTCCTCAGGAAATAAATTGGTTAATACTTCACTCATGATAATAAATTGGTTTGTGAGGTTACGATGGTAATGCCAGATGAAGTGCCCAGCCGGCTGGCTCCGGCTTCGATCATTTGAATCGCTTGTTCTGATGTTTTAATTCCGCCAGATGCTTTGATCCCCACGTGGGCAGGAACTGACTGACGCATAAGTTTTATATGTTCTGCCTTTGCGCCACCTGACGCAAAGCCAGTTGAGGTCTTAACAAAATCAGCTCCAGCATCGGCACACAGTTTACTTGCTTCGACAATCTCTTCATCAGAGAGATAAGCCGTTTCAATAATGACTTTCAAATTCTTCTGGTAATCATGCGTGAGTTTACTGCACTTTGCAATCTCTACTTTAGTCCAGGGAATGCCGGTTTTAAATGATGAGATATTTAACACTACATCAATCTCATCGGCACCATTATCGATGGCACGTTGTATCTCATCGAGTTTCGTCTCAGTCATATTATAACCGAGAGGAAAACCAGCCACCGTAACAAGAATTATTTTATCCGTGCCGATAGCGCGTTGAGCACGCTTCACCCAGAATGGCGGAACACACACACCTAATAAATTATACTTCCGCGCTTCATCAACCAAAGCATCGATGTCATTGATAGTAAGTGCCGGACTCAGATTAGTATGCTCAATATAACGTGCAATGTCTTTCACTTCGTTTCAATTATAAAACGAAAATAAATCATTGCACTCACATTTTTACATGGAGCAACTCGTTATGATTAATTTATCCAGCTAATGACGTATGCCACACTCTTTGCAATAGCGCATCTTATGCACTTCGTGTCGCTTCGGTGGCCGTTTATGACCAAAATATAAGGGATTTGTATACTGTGGCTCATCCATTTTCCGAAGCATCCGTTGTTTTTCCTTTGCTACTTTTTCTACGTGCGCATAAAATTCATAACGCGGTGTATGTCTTACATTCACTTTTTTAAGCCTTACCGAACGTTCCTTAGTAGGCTTATGTGGGCGCTTAGTTTGAACATGAACTTTTTCTTCAGGCAAACTCTGGTCGCCCAATGTAGTTTGAGCAACGGTGAGTAACGGTGAGCAGATGACCAACAGATAGACGAAAAATCCAAGACATAATTTTTGCATAGCAGAGATAGAACGTGGCAAGCATCACTTTTATTTTGAATGCCTGCGAATTTTAAATCGGAACACCTGAGGCGATGACTAACAGACGGGTTGGGAATATTTTCTAACTTCTATTAATATCTACTGTATAAACAATCCTTATTAGGCATGTGTCCCCACATACTGGAATCAAGCCGTCTATTCTTTGTTTCTGTAACATGATGCCATCTAATTTGTGGTCAGTGTGACGTAGACCACGGATGACACTATTTGTTCATAAAATAAATTTTTGTGGCTATTCAACTTTTAATTACTCGCTACATCAAGAAAATACACACATCTAACCGCTTCCCCAGTTTGCAAAACTCCTTCTGCCACTACACGATATTTGCCGGGAAGGTCAGCAGCAAAAAATGCAACCTTGGCTGTTCCATTTGTTATAACTTCTGGATTCCAATAAATGGTAGATCTGTAATCGGCTTTAGTAACATCCATATCTTTATCATCATAGTCTGGAAACTTTAGTTTTCGCATAGAAGAGTAGCCTTGTATTTTTATGGATTGAAAATTGGGAGTAACTTTTAGTTCTTCTGGCAATGAGCCTTGCTTTGTATAAATGGCAATTATACCGTTCGCTCCTTGAGATCCGTATAAAACATTTATCCTTTTTGTAATCTCAATTGACTTTACCGTAGAAGGATTAATTGACGATATTATATCATAGGCTGACCCTCCCATTGGCGCATCATTTATTAACACCAAAGGGCCCCCTCCAAAATTTATCGATTGGCCACTTGCCCTGGAAAAAAAGATTTGTCCTGCTTCCGGCCGCACTATCAACCCAGCCACTTTTCCAACAAGTGAATATGCCAGATTACCATAACCTTTATCATCTAATTGTTTTTCAGTTAACACTACATCTGACTTCCCATAAGGTCGTTGAACCCTATCCACAGGTTCTTCTATCCTTCTCGCCCTCACTTCCACAGTTTCCAACATGCGTACATCCTTGGGCACTTCATACTCCGATATAATCCGTTGTGGTGATTGAGTGTTTTGAATAGTCAGGTTATTATTGTTTTCTTTAAAATCCATTGGAGGCACCTCTCTCGGTAGTAATTCCACTTTCCCGTAAGGATAATCTTTGGCCTTATCTGCTTTGAAAGAAAACGTGGCACTATCGTAAAAATCAAAACCCGTCATTGAAAAAGCACCTTGCTCATTCGTTTCAGCCAACATCATGTTGCGGGGTTTCATTTGAAGGATCGTGAGGGTGGCTTTCTCTGGCTTGCCCTTGTCGTTCAGAAACTTTCCACTAAAACTTATTCCATATTCCACCGGGTATTTTAGTTCTGTGGCTTTTGTTTGTTTTTCGTTTTCAAAGGGATAACCGTTCAGTATGGTGAAGGGTTCCGCAATGGGCACTACCTGAACCGCATCTGTCACGGATATAGAAAGATTGGCAGCCAGTGGTTTTCCTTCTTTGTCTTTTGTTTGAAGTGTTAGCGTGATCTTCTCGCGCGTCTTGTATGTCTTTTTATCGGAGGTAATCGTAAGTTGGTTATTTTCTATTGCCTCCATTTTCCCCTGTGTGTGATCTACCTTGTCGGTGACATTAAGTATCGGAATGGGTTTTACAAATAACGTGGAGTCGCCAAAGTTCCGGTTCAGGCTGGTGTAAGCTCTCAAATAGTAAGTGCCGGCCATTAGCGTGTCGGGCAAAATAAAATCGTTATGAAAAAAGCCGCTGTCAATTTTTAAGGTTTTCGTTAGCGTAATTTCTTTTTCCGGATTGATCAACTCAACATACATCACGCTGCTGAGTGAATCGCGCCAATTGGGTTCTTGGTAGTGGATGTAGCCTTTGAACCACATCGGTTCTCCGGGATAGTAGTAGGGTTTATCAGTACGCACATAGATTTTTTCATAAAAGCGTTCTAGTGTTTGCGCATAGGCATCTTCCACATCGCCCGCTATGGGCTGGTAATCAAGAGGCAGTTGCCAGGCCAGGCCTTTTATTGTCATAGCGCCTTCCATGGTTAGCGCTCTTGGGTTGAGTAAAACCCCTGTGGCATTCACTTCGGCAGGACCATCAGTGATTACACGGCTCGTTTCGATGGTGCCATCTTCTTTTTTATAAAGAATGATTAACGGCTGGCTTATTGTTAAGGTAACATACCCTGCCAAGGAAGAGACTGAGATAAGTGATTTCGTATCCACTTCTTTTCCCTTTTCATCGTGTAGTGAATAACTTTCTTCTTTCAGTCGGTTTGCCACCATGACCATCAGCCAATGACGTGATGTGCCCTGAAAACATGTTTTTCGATTCTTCTCCCAGCCAATGGTTTGCTTCATATCATATGCTGGCAGAGATTCGTACTTAACCGGAGCATCAGAAAGTGTTGCTAAGGGAAATCCCTCCACATAATATTTTTGTAAAAAGCCTGTCGCATTGTTTTGAGTGATCAGCGGAGATTTCGCTGTTAAAATCCGTTGGCCTCCTTCCACCGTTGTCCCAAGCTCATCCGCATTCAAAACCTCAACAAAATTCCCATCTCCTGAACCCATGAGTTTATTTTTCAAGGCGGATTTTTCTTCTTCGGTGAGCCGTGTTGATTTCTTCTTTTTAGAAGCCGTGAGTGTCAGTTTCAAATTGTACGCTCTTCCTGTTTGTATTTTCATCGAGGACCGGTAAACGGAATAGCCATTTTTATACAGCACGAGTTCCTGAAAACCGGTGAGCGCATTTTCAAACTTGAACTGCCCTGCTTCATCGCTCTGTGTCGCTAATGACGTTCTATTCACAAAAACCTCTACACCTTCCAGCGGCTTGCCTGTTTTGATGTCGGTAATGGTTCCGTTGATTTGGGCATGAGTTACAGAGTATAATAATAGAAGTGAACTGAGTGATAGAAAGATTCGATTTAATTGTTTCTGTTTTCTCATCGACTATAAGATGTTATTTATTATCTACTCGCCACATCAAGAAAATACACACCCCTCACCGCTTCACCATTTTGCAAAACCCCTTCTGTTACTACTCGGTATTTGCCCGGCAAGTCTGCAGCAAAAAAGGAAACCGTGGCTTTTCCACTCTTAGCATCTATAACAACATTCGGATTCCAATAAATGGTGGAGCGGTAATCAACTTTGGTTTTGTCTGTTTGCGGATTACTATAATCCGGAGCGGTGAAATTTCGTGAACGTGAATATCCTGGAACTTTCATTACTGCCAGGCTTTTCGTATTTGGTACCTGTTCAAATTCTTTTTTGGTATAAACAGCCACGATACCATTTCCGCCAACAGACCCATATAAAACATTGATTCCATTTTTCACTTCGATAGATTCAACTGTATTAGGATCAATCGCTCCAAGAATTGATGCCGGACTTCCTGCTACAATAACATCATTGACGGTAACAAGCACCTCTGCAGGAAAGGCGACTGACATTTGCCTTTGCAGATATACTACCCACTTAGTTCCTTCCCCATTATTGGTTACTTCTCGCACTATTAAACCAGGCACTTTGCCCGGAAGCGTTTGTAAAAGATTTCCATAGCTGGTGTTTAGATCTTTTGCTTTAATAACATAATCCGGTTTGCCATATGGCCGCTTCACACGATAACCGGCCTGATATTGCTCTTCTATTTTAGTTGATTTTATCACCACTTCTTCTAGCATGCGCGCTTCCCGTGGGTTCTCGTAGTCTGATAATACACGTTGGGGAAATTCCGTTTTGATATGCTCCAGTGGGATTTCTCTTTCCACAAAATCAATATCAGCCGTTTGGTTGGTAACAAACGCTGCCCTGCCATATGTGTCGCCTTTACCGCGCGTTGCCTGAACAGAAAAAGTTGCCGTATCATAAAATGAGAACCCTCCCACAGAAAACAACCCTTCGTCATCGGACTGAGCCATGGTGAAGTTGTTGGGATTCAATTGCAGAATATTGAGTGTCGCTTTCTCGGGCTTATTACTTTCGTTTAAAAACTTTCCTGAAAATCGAATGCCATACTCAATAGCAAAAGGAAAATCCTTTTTTATCTGGCTGGCTTCAATTTCCTTTATCGGGTAATCGTTTACGATGGTATTTGAAGTTTCGAGTGGCACAACTTGCGCAGAATCGACCACGGATACCGAAAAATTACCAGCAAGTGTATTATCATCATCGTCTTTTAATATAAAGGTAAGCGTGATTTTTTCGCGAGGATTATACGACTTTTTATCAGCAACCATGGTAAACAAATTATCCGGTGGAGCTGTCTCAATTTTTCGAACTGTCTTTATTTTATCCGTAAGGTTAAGTATGGGTAGCGGCCTGATAAATAAATTCTCGTCTCCAAAGTTGCGATTGAAATTAGTATAGGCTCTCAGGTAATAGGTGTTTGCCGCCAAGGTATCGGATAAACGAAAATCATTATTGAAGAAACCGTTCACGATCTCAAGTGTCTTTGTCATTATTACCGACTTCTTTTTCCGATCCACCAACTCTACGTAGATCGTTTTGCTTAGCGAATCGCGCCAGGCAGGAGTGGCGTAATTCATATATCCTTTAAACCAGATCGTCTCGCCAGGATAGTAATAAGGCTTGTCGGTATGTATATAGGGTTGCTCTTGGTACATAGATAAATTTACTTTCTCCAAATCGCCAACCTGCTCAGGTGTATAATCTAATGGAAGCATGCTGGCCACACGACCAGCACTCATATCGCCAGAGACAATAACGTCTGCCGGATTTTTCGGAAACCCATCTTTGTTTACAATCACCTGGTTATTTTTTAATGTTATCCAGCTTACTTGTCCAAACACATCCTGATAAATGCGTTTGGTTGCTTTTTCTTTGCGATCGTGTACTTCCACCCTTCCTTTCAAGGTTATTTTATAATAACCCGGCTGAGCATCGGGAACCACCAACTCACTGGTGTCGTAGGCGAACACGGACTTGCCCACTTCAGAATAAAACAGTGATGACCGCGTGATAGCATTTTTTAGATTTTCAATATCTCCGTAAAGACTGAACCCTTCGCCATAAATTCTGTGTTCAATCATGGACTTAAAAAGATGATGGGTTGACTGCCGGTAGGACTTGCTTCGGTTTATCTGCCAGGCGGCTATCTTTTGCGCATCCACGCTTTTCAATTCACTAAAGTAGGCATTGCCAATAATAGAATATCCGGACGCATCAGACCAAAAATTAGTGAGATAAAAGATGACCCGATAGCCCAATGCATTGTTTTCAATTTCAATCGGAGCGCTGGCTTTTGCCAGAAATCTGGAATGATGTTGAGGGAAGTCGATCACCCATGGATTGATTATGTTACACGAAGCAGCAAGCTTATCGTCACCCAGGAAAACTTTTTTAAACTTTTTCAATTTCTTTTCCCACTCCTTATCGTGGGTGGCCGTGACTTCCACCGTGTTTAATTGGATTTCGGATGGTACCAGTTTTATATTACCAACTTTTAGTATGCTTTCGCCTACGGTTATTTTCATTTTGTAGGTTTCATACCCGACAAATGAAAAAACAAGTTCATACATGCCAGGCACTTTGATGGAGGTTAAAGCAAACTCACCGTTGGTGTCTGTAACGGTGCCAAGCGTAGTATTATTTATAAACACATTGGCGAAGGGCAGTGCTTCCAGTGTTTTTGAGTCTAACACCTTGCCCACAATATGTTGGGCCTGAGTGGTTATGGAGACAATTAAGAATAACAAGACAACAATAGCATGTTTCTTCATATAGAATGTTTTTGTTGACGATCTTTTTTTAACAATCCGTTAATCGTTTACAACTTCTGTGATATACACACATCTAACCGCTTCCCCATTTTGCAAAACACCTTCTGTTACTACACGGTATTTGCCCGGCAAGTCTGCTCCAAAAAATGAAACCGTGGCTGTTCCGCTCTTAGCATCAATAACAATATTCGGATTCCAATAAATGGTGGAGCGATAGTCGGCCATTGTTTTATCAGTGGTTTTATCATCATAGTCTGGAAACTTTAGTTTTCGCATGGAAGAGTAGCCTGGTATTTTGATGGATTGAAAGTTGGGCGTCATACTAAAATCTTCTACAGCGCCACCTTGTTTTGTATAAATAGAAATTACACCAAATCCGCTTGATGAACCATATAACACATTTATTCTATTTGTAAACTCTATTGATGCTACTGTTTCCGGATTTATGCTAAAAAGAATTGCCTCAGGGGTTCCTCCCATTGGCACATCGTTTAACATTATCATTACTTCTTTGATGTTGCTCATAGAACTTAATTCCCCCCTTTTTGTATATACTACCCAATTTCCTTTCTCAGTTTGCCTGACAATCAAACCGGGAAATTTACCTTGCAATGACAATATTAAATTTCCATAACTAGTATTGATATCCTTTGATTTAAGAACATAGTCAGGCTTTCCATAGGGCCTTTTTATCCTGTAATCTTTTTGATATTCTTCCTCTATCTTTCTCGCCCTCACTTCCACAGTTTCCAACATGCGTACATCCTTTGGCACTTCATACTCCGATATAATCCGTTGTGGTGATTGAGTGTTTTGAACAGTCAGGTTATTATTGTTTTCTTTAAAATCCATTGGAGGCACCTCTCTCGGTAGTAATTCCACTTTCCCGTAAGGATAATCTTTGGCCTTATCTGCTTTGAAAGAAAACGTGGCACTATCGTAAAAATCAAAACCCGTCATTGAAAAAGCACCTTGCTCATTCGTTTCAGCCAACATCATGTTGCGGGGTTTCATTTGAAGGATCGTGAGGGTGGCTTTCTCTGGCTTGCCCTTGTCGTTCAGAAACTTTCCACTAAAACTTATTCCATATTCCACCGGGTATTTTAGTTCTGTGGCTTTTGTTTGTTTTTCGTTTTCAAAGGGATAACCGTTCAGTATGGTGAAGGGTTCCGCAATGGGCACTACCTGAACCGCATCTGTCACGGATATAGAAAGATTGGCAGCCAGTGGTTTTCCTTCTTTGTCTTTTGTTTGAAGTGTTAGCGTGATCTTCTCGCGCGTCTTGTATGTCTTTTTATCGGAGGTAATCGTAAGTTGGTTATTTTCTATTGCCTCCATTTTCCCCTGTGTGTGATCTACCTTGTCGGTGACATTAAGTATCGGAATGGGTTTTACAAATAACGTGGAGTCGCCAAAGTTCCGGTTCAGGCTGGTGTAAGCTCTCAAATAGTAAGTGCCGGCCATTAGCGTGTCGGGCAAAATAAAATCGTTATGAAAAAAGCCGCTGTCAATTTTTAAGGTTTTCGTTAGCGTAATTTCTTTTTCCGGATTGATCAACTCAACATACATCACGCTGCTGAGTGAATCGCGCCAATTGGGTTCTTGGTAGTGGATGTAGCCTTTGAACCACATCGGTTCTCCGGGATAGTAGTAGGGTTTATCAGTACGCACATAGATTTTTTCATAAAAGCGTTCTAGTGTTTGCGCATAGGCATCTTCCACATCGCCCGCTATGGGCTGGTAATCAAGAGGCAGTTGCCAGGCCAGGCCTTTTATTGTCATAGCGCCTTCCATGGTTAGCGCTCTTGGGTTGAGTAAAACCCCTGTGGCATTCACTTCGGCAGGACCATCAGTGATTACACGGCTCGTTTCGATGGTGCCATCTTCTTTTTTATAAAGAATGATTAACGGCTGGCTTATTGTTAAGGTAACATACCCTGCCAAGGAAGAGACTGAGATAAGTGATTTCGTATCCACTTCTTTTCCCTTTTCATCGTGTAGTGAATAACTTTCTTCTTTCAGTCGGTTTGCCACCATGACCATCAGCCAATGACGTGATGTGCCCTGAAAACATGTTTTTCGATTCTTCTCCCAGCCAATGGTTTGCTTCATATCATATGCTGGCAGAGATTCGTACTTAACCGGAGCATCAGAAAGTGTTGCTAAGGGAAATCCCTCCACATAATATTTTTGTAAAAAGCCTGTCGCATTGTTTTGAGTGATCAGCGGAGATTTCGCTGTTAAAATCCGTTGGCCTCCTTCCACCGTTGTCCCAAGCTCATCCGCATTCAAAACCTCAACAAAATTCCCATCTCCTGAACCCATGAGTTTATTTTTCAAGGCGGATTTTTCTTCTTCGGTGAGCCGTGTTGATTTCTTCTTTTTAGAAGCCGTGAGTGTCAGTTTCAAATTGTACGCTCTTCCTGTTTGTATTTTCATCGAGGACCGGTAAACGGAATAGCCATTTTTATACAGCACGAGTTCCTGAAAACCGGTGAGCGCATTTTCAAACTTGAACTGCCCTGCTTCATCGCTCTGTGTCGCTAATGACGTTCTATTCATAAAAACCTCTACACCTACCAGCGGCTTGCCTGTTTTGCTGTCGGTAATAATGCCGTTGATTTGGGCGTAGGGGATTGTTGATATTAAAATTGAGGCCAACAGGATCAGACATCCAAAAGCAAAACACTTCATATGGAATCGATTCATATTATTGTCTTTAGAGATATGTGCCTGACGTGATCTGTTGCTAATTTATCTAATGAAGATAGGCTTTTATTTTTTATCGACCAGTCAATTGGTATTATAAAAGCCAGTCAATAATAGCCGTGTTCCGGGAATTCAAAATATTCGTTGGGTTAATAATTTTACTCCTATTCAAGCTGGCAGACTGACCAGCTTGAAACACAAACCTATTAATACTCATTTCGGTTTATCTATGGTGCGGGTCAGGCGACCCACAACAACTTTCTTTAACCTTCAACAACTAAGGCTGCCAAATCAAATCTGAAATCCCTTGATTTTTCTATATAGCGTCAACGCATGCCTGTCTGTCATACCCGAAACAAAGTCAATTACTTCACGCAAATGCAAATAGGTATTGTCAGGATTAGATTGAATTACTTGTAATGTTTCCGGTGGCAACAACCGCATGAGGTTGGTGTATTTTTTTGCCTGGTTATTTTTTACGGCCTGCTCTGCGGCTTTCGTGAATTCTCCCAGCAAGCCAGGCAATACTTCAAACCCGGCTGATTCGATTTCCACTACATGCCGGGCGCGATAAATTTTTTCGATTGAAATATCAATGATTTGTTTCAACTCATTTTTATACGATCCTAAATCGGTAAGTGCCTGATCAAATTTCCCTTCTAAAATTTCCGTCTCATGCTGAAGAAAAACGTCCACTACATCATTGATGAGTTTGCCAATAGCCATAGCGCGCAGCACTCCGATTTTCTCGTCTGCACTTTTTATCCGAGCTGCCTTTTCGGGATTAAAGTCTTTTCCTAAAATATTTGCCAGCAATTCAATAGTATCTTCTAATGTAATCAATCCTAACCGACACCCATCTTCGAGGTCAATGATATTATAACAAATGTCATCCGCTGCCTCCACTAAAAATGCGAGAGGATGACGGCACCATGCGTGGTCGTGCTGTTTTATCAATCCGAGCTGCGTAGCGGTTTCCTGAAAAAGGGCTTCCTCTGTTTGAAAGAATCCAAACTTCTTCTGACTCTTCCTTGATTTATCGCGACCGTTAAAATACGAAGGACATGGATACTTGGTAAACGCTCCTAACGTTGCCGCTGTAAGCCGAAGCCCCTGATATTGTGATTTATTTAAAATACGAAAGCCTTGCGCATTGCCTTCAAACGAAGTGAGATCGGCCCACGCCAGGTCCGAGAAAAAAGGTTTGTATTGTTGTCCTTCATGATGTTTAAAAAAATCACTCAGCCCCTCTTCACCAGAATGCCCGAAGGGTGGATTGCCCAAATCATGGGCGAGTGATGCCGAAGCGACAATCGTTCCAAAGTCATGCGAAGTGTAACTATTCTTTAATGCTGCATGGCGCTCAATAATTACTTCACCCACACGCCTGCCCAAAGAACGTCCCACGCTCGAAACTTCAAGACTGTGTGTAAGACGGGTGTGAACAAAGTCATGCTCAGGCAACGGATGCACTTGTGTTTTATCCTGTAATCTGCGAAACGGATGTGAGAAAATGATGCGGTCAAAGTCTTGTTCAAACGCACTACGTGTAGATTCCTGCGAATCTGATTTTTGATGTATTCGTCTTGTGGATAAAAGGGAAGTCCAATTCATAGTTTATATTACTCCTTCAATACTAAATCAATACACATCACAGCTGCCATAATCAACATGCGCAGCGGATGATCGACCGGCACTTCAGGATTGATTTGCAAAATATAATTATCTGCTGACGTGAAAAGTTCTTTACCTATACCACTCCATTTTTTATTTACCGTGGCAAACTCTTTTCCATCGTTCGCGATAAATTTAAAATCCCAGCTGGTCCATCTTCCTTTTAGCATGCACAAGGAGCGCTCATTGGCATCCAGCACTTCAAATTTTCCACCGATGCTAAAAAGCTTTTGTTTGAATTTACCAATCAACCTGTTTTGTTCATCCAACACCTCTACCGTAGAAAGAATAAATGAAACACCTCGTTTCACGGTAAGAATGGTTTCTCCGGCAGGGGATTTGATCTCCATATTAAATGGAGTCATTCTCTTATAATCGGTAAACCGAAACATCTTGGTGAAGAACCCCAGGTTTTCTTCACGGCATTGCAAAATCAACTCACGGGTTTCCGGGTCGAACACATCAAAGCTATTGGCAGCTTTGAAAATTTTCACATGTTCTTTAACGAAATAAAGGTTTCTGTTCAGCGCGGGATGCATATAATTTCAGTGGGTCTTGTTTAAATAGGTTTGCTAAAATACGGTAAAGTTCAGGTTGCTCCTGATGAAACTGCTGAGTTCTTTCAAAAAAGTTTTCCACCGCCACGGCAAAAAATTCTTCGATATTTTCAAACGCATACTTTCGGAAAAAATGCTTCTCATTGGCATTCAGGTTGGCCATTTCCTTTTCTGCATAGCCTTCAAATTGTTCAACCCATTGCGCATCTAACACCTCGTATTGATCTCCCACCAATTTATGCTCCAGCCAAAGTGCATGTGCAAATTCATGAAGCAACAGGTTGATTCCGTCATTCAGCGTTTTCATTCCCTCGTCAATACCGCGCCAGCTAAATACGATAATACGTAATCCCGGGTTTACTTCACCTTTATGTCGTCTTCGGGTAATGCGTGAGTTATAATAGTCAGGGTAGACAATAATTTTTTCGTAATAGGTAAGCCCTTCGCTGGGTAGAAACAACAGGAGTTGTGTGGCCGCGCAAGAAATAATGGCCTTCATGGCGCGTGTCAATTTTATTTTTTCACGCGGAACAAATTCAAAGTATTCATAATGATCACGCGCCATTCGTAAAAATTTCATTTTCAACGACCAGGGCAATGCAGTATAATAGGAATACTTTCGATTTAGAAAGCGATGAAAGATAGGACCATAATAAAAACGAAAGCGCAGCTCCTGATATCCAACATACAGAAGCCGCGCGATGGCTGCTACTATAGCAGCGTACATTTATATTTTCTTTAATAATTCCGCCATCGAAACTGAATCTTGAATGATCGATCTCACGGCTGAGATGGCAACTCGTTCTTGTTTCATCGTATCGCGGTCGCGAATAGTGACGGTATTATCCTGAAGTGTTTGATGATCTACCGTAATGCAATACGGAGTGCCGATAGCATCCTGCCTGCGGTAACGTTTTCCGATGGCATCTTTCTCTTCATAGAAACAACGGAAATCAAATTTCAACAAATTCATGATTTCATGGGCCTTTTCGGGCAGACCATCTTTCTTCATCAACGGAAGGATCGCTACTTTGTTGGGTGCAAGTGCTGCCGGAATTCTAAGAACCACCCGATCACTTCCATCCTCCAGTTTTTCTTCTTTATAAGCAGACGCCAACACCGAAAGGAACATACGATCTAATCCCACCGATGTTTCAACTACATAGGGAATATAATTTTGATTGTCCTCCGAATCAAAATATTGCAATTTCTTCCCTGAATACTTTTCATGGCTCTTCAAATCAAAATCGGTGCGTGAATGTATGCCTTCCAGTTCTCTGAATCCCATCGGGAAGTTGAATTGAATATCACAGGCAGCATTGGCATAGTGCGCGAGATTCAAATGATCGTGATAGCGATAATTATCTGTACCCAATCCTAACGCTTTGTGCCACTTTAATCTTTTCTCTTTCCAGAACTCATACCACTTCATCTCTTCACCCGGCTTCACAAAAAACTGCATCTCCATCTGTTCAAACTCGCGCATGCGGAAGATGAACTGACGCGCCACAATTTCATTTCTAAAAGCCTTACCGATTTGAGCGATACCAAATGGGATCTTCATTCTCCCTGTCTTTTGCACATTCAGGAAGTTGACGAAAATACCTTGTGCCGTTTCAGGACGCAGATAAATCTTATTGGTGTCCTCTGCCAACGAACCCATCTCCGTAGAAAACATCAGATTGAACTGACGCACTTCCGTCCAGTTTTTGGTGCCCGATATCGGATCAGCAATTTCAAGGTCATCCACCAACTGTTTCATGGCAGCCATATCGCCATTGCCCATGGCATTCTTCAACCTCTCATTGATTTCGTCTATTTTCTTTTGATACTCAACCATGCGGGGGTTGGTGCTCACAAACATAGCACGATCAAAATTTTCAAATCGCTTCGCAGCCTTCTCTACTTCCTTCTCGATTTTCTCTTCCAGTTTTTCAATCACACCCTCAATGAGCTGATCGGCACGATACCGTTTCTTAGAATCTTTATTATCAATCATCGGATCGTTGAATGCATCAACATGGCCCGAAGCCTTCCACGTAGTGGGGTGCATGAAAATGGCCGCATCGATACCCACAATATTATCGTGGAGCAGCGTCATAAACTTCCACCAGTATTCTTTGAGGTTGTTTTTAAGTTCTGATCCGTTTTGTCCGTAATCGTAGACTGCACTGAGGCCGTCATAAATTTCACTGGACGGAAAAATAAACCCATACTCCTTGGCATGGGATATCACGTTTTTGAAAAGATTGTCTTCCTGGTTCGCCATAAGCGGCAAAGATAGAAATTAAGTAATAGTTCAGGACACCTGATTCGATCAAAAAATCGAAGGCAGAAAAGAAATTACACCCTTGTGATACTTCTGTCTATTTTCATTTAGTATTTTTCAATCCGATGAGTACATTTTTTAATGTTATTGGATTGGCTGTTTCCTTTTCGCCCACTACCCCGGCTATGGTGACAGAGGTTTCGCGACTGGTGCAATGGTTTCAATCCAATTTGGTATTAATTCATGTAGGAAAAAAGGATTCGGAAAAAACCAACGCCATGCAAACCTTGGTGGGTGGCTCGGGGCTTGATCCTGCTCGAATCAAAATATGTTGGGTGGAAGGTGAGCCTGTCGATCAAATTTTAAAAGTATGCAACCGCGAAAAGGTCGATCTGTTGGTGGCAGGGGCACTAAAGAAAGAAAATCTGGTAAATCACTACCTCGGCACAGTGGCCCGCCAGATTATGCGTAAAGCCAAATGTTCCATTTGGATGATTACTGATCCTTCGATCGATCCGAAGCCAATGAAAAACATTGTCGTTGATGCCGAAGGATCCACCATGAATAACATCCTCACCCTGGCTTGTGACTTAGGTAACAAAGATCGAAATGCCTGGGTGCATGTGGTGCGCGAACTAAAACTACTTGGACTCGCTCTTTCTGCCCGAGAGCAATCCACCGAATCAGAATATGATGAGCTGCAACGAAAGATGGTGCGTGAAGAAACTGCACTGGTTCAAAAAACATTGGAACAGATTCCTCACAAGCATATTAAAATAAACATCAAACTCCTGTCCGGGAAATCGGGTTTTGAGTTGGCCCAATTTGCCAGGCGCAAATCAGCAGACTTACTAATTATTAAAGCACCGCAACGAAGGTTTTCAATCTTTGACAGAATATTTACCCATGATCAGGAGTACATATTCTCTGATTTACCCTGCAATCTTCTCATCATTCAACCCTACCATAAATCATGAATAAGCTAAGTCAGCATGAGATAATGAATTTGCTGGTGCAGTTGAGCCTGCTGCTGATCATGGGCCGATTCTTTGCTGAAATGGCGCGCAAAATAAAACAGCCAGCGGTGGTGGGTGAAATTCTTGCCGGCATTATTCTCGGCCCTACTATTCTGGGTATGTTTCACCCCGAGTGGTTTCATGGATTGTTTCCTGTAGGAAATTCTTCTATCGTGCTGGATGGATTTGTTCAAGTTGCCGTAGTGATGCTCCTGTTTATTGCCGGCCTGGAAGTAGATCTGCATATTGTTCTTCAGCAAGGCCGTCAGGTTTTTTACACCAGCACATTGGGATTAATCATTCCGTTTGCTTTCGGTTTTATTTTCGCTTACTACTTTCCTGTATTTTTTGGCAGCGTAGACGAAACGCGTCACCTCGCCTATTCACTTTTCATGGGCACCTCAATGGCAATAACTGCCTTGCCCGTCATCGCCAGAATTTTGATGGACTTAAACATTTTCAAATCACGCATGGGCATGCTGGTAATTTCATCAGCCATGGTAAACGATTTAATCGGATGGCTGATTTTTTCAGTAGTGCTGGGCATGATTGGAAAAGAACAAAACGTGTCGGTGTGGAATACCATCCTGTTAACTACAGGGTTCACCGTAATCATGCTTACGCTTGGCAGAGGGTTGATAAATCGCGGACTGCCGTGGGTAAACAAGAATTTAGCATGGCCAGGCGGAGTTCTCTCACTTTCTCTTGCGCTCTGTTTTTTAGCTGCCGCTTTTACTGAATACATTGGTATACATGGGGTATTTGGGGCGTTCGTTGTTGGTGTTGCTCTTGGCGACTCGGAACATATGAGCGAGCGCGCGAAAGAAATTATTCATCAGTTTATCAACAACATATTTGCACCTCTCTTTTTTGTGGCCATAGGACTGAAGGTAAATTTCATTGACAACTTCGATTGGCAACTAACCATGGTAATCATTATTATCGCTTTCGCGGGAAAAATTATCGGCAGTGGATGGGGCACCCGGTTGGGTGGATTTACCTGGCGCGAATCCTTTGCTGCCGCCTTTGGCATGAACGCACGCGGCACCATGGAAATTATTTTGGGATTGGTGGCACTTGAGAATGGATTGATCAATGAAAAAGTCTTCGTTTCGCTTGTCATCATGGCGCTCGTCACCAGCATGAGCAGCGGCCCACTGATGAAGTGGCTGTTACGAATACGAACTAAACAATCGCTTCCTTCAGAAAGTCATTAAGCGGCTTTAAAACGTTCGCCATGCCGGCTGCCTTCTTGGCGAATTTTTTGTCCAATACTTCCTGATCGGTGAAAGTATGTGATACAATATAACTCTTATGTCTGAGCAAGTCGATGTGTGGATGATCTTTCGGATATCCTTTAGGGGCTGTTTTTAATTTGTCAAAATCGTCAAGAGCAGGAAATGATTTCTTAAACATCTTGTTATTCAGGATTTTCAGAAAGCCTTCGTTATTGTAATCGATCTCCTGACGGATCTTTGAAAGATTTACGGAATCGGGCATATAAAAACCACCTGCGATAAAACTCTTGCCGGGTTCAATGTGAATATAATAGCCAGGCTCCTGTTCCATTTTGCCGTGTTCTGAAAAACCTGCCCCCATGTTCACTTTATACGGTTTCTTGTCTTTGCTAAACCGCACATCCCGATAAATGCGAAAGCCTTGCTTGCGCGGATTCAATCCTGCCAGGCTTTCATCAAACAAGAGCAGTTCTTTGTGAAATGCTTCTAAAAAATCCTCGAAACTTAACTTCGCCTGAAGGTATTTTGATTTATTCTTTTCAAACCATGCGCGGTTATTATTTTTTGCGATGGCTTTGAGAAAGGGGAGGATAATGTTGAAGTCCATAATTTTTCAATTGATACATCGTGTGAAGTTAAATACATTTAGGGTGAGATGTGCTATCTTGAATTTTGATTGCTTGTATGGCCATCGAAAATATTTATTCAACATAGTATGATGAAAAGCAAACGTAGAAAATTTATCAAGAATTCATTAACCGCCACCGCCCTAAGTCTCTTACCAACATTTCTTACCGAAGGATCCTCCATGAATTTAACGAACGAATCGTCCCAGCCATCGCAACGCAAGAAATTAATGTCGCTGTTGGGCGACATGCCATTCACACATAAACCAAAAGCTCCACGACTTATTAAAAAAGAAAAATTTGACACCTATGATGTTGAACATATTGAGTTTGACTTCAATGGTGTTGAGCCGGTGCCGGGTGTGCTGCTAATCCCGCATAAGCGAAATGAAAAAATGCCTTGTATGTTGTATTGCCACGCTCACTTTGGCACCTACGAAATAGGTAAAGATGAATTGTTTAATGGACGATCGGTGATGCCTGCCTACGCGTCTGTATATGCCGAGAAAGGAATACTTACCCTGGCGATTGACAGTTGGTGTTTTGGCGATCGAAAGAAGGTGGCCAGTGGATCTCAGGGTGAATCCGATGCGTTTAAAAAAATGCTCTGGGAAGGAAAGACCTTATTCGGCATGATGCTGTTTGACGAAATGCGTGCACTGGATTATTTATTATCACGCCCGGAAGCCGACCCAAAAAGAGTGGGCGTATTTGGACTTTCGATGGGCGCCACAAAAGCATGGTGGCTGGCTGCCCTCGATACGCGCATCACCACCTGTATGGATCTGTGTTGTATGACCGACTTTGAAGAACTCATGAATAACAATAACCTGAAAGGTCACGGCATCTATTATTATGTACCTTCCTTACTTAAGCATTTTAACACCAGTTCCATCAATGCCTTGATTGTGCCTCGCCCACATGTAAGTCTTAATGGCCGGCTGGATGATCTTACTCCGCCAAAAGGCGTTGAGAAAGTGAGAGATTATTTGATGCCGCTCTATAAAAAGGCAGGAAAAGCAAAGGATTGTCGCATCGAACTTTTCGATTGTGCGCACCAGGAACTACCTGAAATGAGAAAAATATTTTTGGATTGGCTAGATAAACATCTGGGTTAGACCTGCACTCAATATTTTTCCGGAAGCCCCTTTATTCTTACCGCTACCGGCTGAATAACAGGCAGCCCATTCACGGGCGAATCCAAATAAAAATAGGCAGTGGATGACACATCATCGCTACGATAAAAATTTGTCCAGCCTTTCGGGAAAGAAGTATCTGCCAGTCGCGGCACCGGATTCTTCTCAAAAAGTTTTATGAACTCTTTTTCTGTGGCAACAGTAACCGGAATTAACAGTGCTCCGTTTTTTGCATACCTCCTCACATTATCTGTCATCTCCCCACCCATAATCTGAATGGTTGCTTTCAAATTACTATTAAAGTAAACCGGATCGGGAATATGATAGCGATAAAATGCCCATTGCCTGTTTGGTTCATCGGCCACGAGGCATCCTTGATATTGATGCACAAACATGCCTTGGCCCCATCCTGTGCCTATGTAATCTTCGGTGCCCGTGCCATTGAGTGTAGGCAATTCGCTGTCACCATCCACATAAATTTTTACTTCACCTTCTCCCCACCAGCTTTTTTCATAGAGTGGATCTGTGATGATACCCATATTTGCACCCAGGTAACGCCCCTTTCCGTTGACATTCGGAAGAATAATAAAATCGTTTGCCAGCGCTGTTTTCTCCACACGATTCCAGTAAGCATGAAAGTACATCACCTCAGCACCATGACTTTTTACTTGTTGAAAGTTTACATCATAAAAGAGATTCACAGTTTTATTACTTTCATTTACCAGTACGATGCGCGCGCTTTTACGATATGGCATCGGTATGTAACTGGTGAATGATCTTCCTTCCGGATCAGAGAATAGTGCATTTTGAAAAGCTACTTTCCTTCCCAATGCCAACCCAAAAAAATCACCCAACGGAGCAGAGACTGCCGGAGTGGTAGCCTCATCCCAAAACATTTCAATTTTAATCGAGCGAAGCACTTGCGGAGAGCGGTCACTGATGGTCATCCAAATTCGCTGAATAACGCCAGCACCGGTTGCATTCAATAGCGTTTTTGTTTCACCGGGAGCAAACATTTCTGACGGATGACCTTTTGCTCTTTTGTTATCGGCCCCTCCTTTTCCCTTAGCCGCTGACGGGTTTTCAAAACTAGCCCAGCGTGTATTAGTTCCGTCCGGTAATTGGTACCACTCCTGTGCACTTACTTGTGTCGTTAACACACTGGCTAGAATGAAATAAAAGAGTCGGGATGTTTTCATGTTGATTCACAATAGTATCCGCTAAAGATACTCAACGATCGTTTCAAGGCCAATGCCTCTGGATGCTTTCACAAGAATAGTTGAATCCTTTATAGGATTTGTTTTAAGATCGGCCATCAGTAAATCTTTATTCTCAAAATAGAATGCTTGTGGGAAAGTTTCCTTCGCGGATTTCATCAACTGCCCACATAAATAAACGCGATCAAACTTTTTCTCTTTCAACAATTCACCAATTCGTTGGTGCTCTTTCTCTGCTTCTCCTTCAAGCTCAAACATATCGCCCAGAATAACAACTTTCGTTGGCGCTTGCATGGAGGCGAGATTTTGTATCGCTGCTTCCATGGAACTGGGATTCGCATTATAGGCATCGAGAATGATCGTGTTGTTTGCCTTTTTAACAATCTGCGAACGCATATTGCCCGGCACATATTCAGCAATAGCACGATTGGCATCTTTTGCGGCAACACCAAAGAATTTTCCAATACATAAGGCTGCTGCAATATTCTCAAAATTGTAAGCGCCCATCAATTGTGTTTGCACCATCTCACCATTTTCGGCCTTAAACCGTATGAATGGATCGGCATCCAGTAATTCGGCATGATAATAATCGCCAGCAGCCGGATAGAAGTAAGGTTTTTTAAAACGCTTAGCCATATTGGCCAAGATAGGATTTTGTGAATTGATGAACACCGTGCCATCGTGGGTAATCAGGTGCTGATACAATTCCGACTTACCACGAATAATATTTTCAAAACCACCAAAGGTGCCGATGTGGGCTTTGCCGATGTTGGTGATAAATCCATGCGTGGGGTTAGCGATTGAACTTAGCAAGGCGATTTCACCAACGTGATTGGCACCCATCTCCACCACCGCCATGTCATACGAATCATCAATAGCCAAAATGGTTAATGGTACACCAATATGATTATTCAAATTCCCTTTGGTGGCATAGGTCTTAAATTTTTCGCTGAGTACTATCGATAACAATTCTTTACTGGTTGTCTTGCCGTTGGAACCTGTAAGTCCTACAACAGGAATCATGAGTTTCGATCGGTGATATTTTGCTAATGCCTGCAACGTCTCTAAAGTGTTTTCAACCAGCACGCAACGATCATCTAAGACATAGGCTGGATCATCAATTACGACAAAGGTGGCTCCTTTTTCCAATGCTTGTAAGGCGAACTCGTTAGCATTAAATTTATCGCCACGCAATGCAAAAAAAATAGATCCCGGTGCAATCTGACGGGTATCGGTAGAAATCTTTCCTGATGCCTTAAATCTTTCGTACAGCTTTTCAATTTGCATAATCATATATACCCAAAGGTAAAGTATCTTGCCTGCAAAATAACACGTGATCCTGAGTCACCGTTATAAGTTGGTGTGAATATTTTTCAATGAAATTCTTTTATTCCTTTCTGTTTATTCTTTTTACCTATTGTGCCTCTGCTCAGTTTTCGTATGAATTGTATCGGGAGGTGAAGGTGGAGGTGGACGGAAAACTTATAACACTTCCATGGGCAGGAGGCCTAAACTCAGTGCAAGTAAATACCATGGATTTAAATGGAGACTCAAGGCAAGACCTGGTTTTATTTGATCGCACCGCCAACAAACTCATCACACTCATCAATCAGAATAATCAGTTTGTTGAGGCACCAGAATTTGAAGCATTGTTTCCTGCTGAAGTGACCCAATGGATTTTACTTCGCGATTTTAACTGTGACGGCAAGAAAGATATTTTTACCAGCGATCCTTTTGGCATTGTCGTGTTTGTCAATACCACCAACCCCGGGGGGAAACTAGCTTGGCGCACCTTCAATCCAGGATTTCCACTTCTCACCAAAGGGTTCACCAGCAATATCAACCTAAAAGTAAACGAATCTGATATTCCTGTCATCGATGATATAGACGGAGATGGCGACCTTGACATTCTGAACGTTCGATTTGTTGGAATTGGTAGCGTGGAGTGGCACAAAAATCTGAGTATGGAACGAACAGGCACCTGCGACTCTCTTCAACTGGAACGTGTAACACAAGAATTTGGGAATTTTGAGGAATGTAATTGCGGGAAATTTGCTTTTGGTCAAACCTGCATTCAACTAAATGGAGGCAGAACCCAACATGCGGGTGGCAAAGCCATGCTTTCGCTGGATATTGATAATGATGGCGACCGCGAAATTCTTTATTCAGAAGAAAACTGCCCCCAAGTTTATATGCTTGAAAATATGGGGACGAAAGATAACGCGCTCATGAATACTGCGGTACGATTTCCAATTTCAACCCCAGCATCTTTCATTAACTTTCCGGCTACGTTTTTGGAAGACGTTGATCTCGATGGGTTGAAGGATCTTATTGCATCACCCAATTTGTACGCACGCAATTTCTTGAATGTAGACTTTAAAAATTCGATGTGGCTGTATAAAAACACCGGAACTAATTTATTGCCGCAATTTACCTTTCAAAAAAGTAATTTCTTGCAAGACGAAATGATTGATGTGGGTGACTATGCCGTGCCATCCATGATCGATGCCGATGGCGACAGCGATCTCGATCTCTTTATCAGCAATTACGCCAATCCCTATTTTGCCAGTTCGGTTACGTATTTTGAAAACACTGGAACAACATCGGTACCAACATTCAAATTCATCACTTCCGATTTTATCAACTTTTCCTCTGCCAGTTATTACAATACAAAACTTCAGTTCGCAGATCTTAATGGTGATGGCACATTTGATTTTTCTTTCACGGGCACAAATCCAAAAACAGGAATTACAACCCTTATGTATGTTCCCAATCAAAGTGCCAGGGGGCTTGATTTTTCAGGACAATCGGTACTGACTACCAACTTTGTAATAAGCCAAACGGAAAACATATTTTCGTACGATATCAATCAAGATGGTCTTGCTGATTTATTGGTTGGCAAAAGTAATGGTGCTGTTGAGTACTGGAGAAATCAAGGCCCTAATGGGGACTTTAATTATATTCTGGAGGATGATAGCTATAATGGTCTGGGGCCGAGTATCGAAAGACAAAGTCCAGCCCTGGCAGTTGGTGATTTAGATGCCGATGGACGTGCCGACCTCATCGTGGCCGATCAAAAAGGATTTCTTTCCATCTACGGAGACATTCTTGCTCAAAATCCGAATGTGGAACCAGTAAAAAATCTGATTTATAATCCACAAACAGAAACGTATCTAAAAAAAAATCTGGGAGGCAGGGTTTGGCCTGTCATTGCAAATATTTTTAACACCGATAAACCTGCCATCGTAATTGGAAATACCCTGGGCGGCATACACCTCTTAAAAAACGATGGAGGCAAAGATCTTCCTGAGAATCCTGTCATTGATCTATACCCTAACCCGATAGAGAAGCAGGGGGAATTTAAAATTAAAGCTGACAGAAATGTGATTGTTCAGTTTTACACCGTGTTAGGTCAAAAGATTTCTGAGTCATATTTTATTCCCGCTAATCAGGAATACCCCATATTAATTTCTGGTTTGTCATCCGGAATCTATATTGCGCGCTTTTCTGCCAATGGCAAAACAGTAGGCAAGAAATTTATCGTGCAATAATCCTTTTATAATATGAATTCTTTCGCAGTAATATTTGATATGGATGGTGTCATCATTGACAGCAACCCGTTTCATAAAATTTCACTTCGCCAGTTCTGCGAAAAATACGGTTATCATTTAACGGACCAGGAATTGATCAACAAAATTTATGGCCGCACCAATAAGGAGTGGATACCTAACTTATTTGGCACACTTTCACACGAAGAATTAGTTCGCTATGAAGAAGAGAAGGAAGGTATGTTTCGCGAACTTTATAAAAATGATATTAAAGCCTTAACCGGGCTGCCTGAATTTCTAATCCTTCTTAAAAACAAAAATATCCCCGTTGCCATTGGCACCTCGGCCCCACGCAGCAATGTTGATTACGTACTCTCGCATACTTATTTGAGAGAATACTTCACTACCATTTTAGATGAATCTGATGTTGAACATGGTAAACCTAATCCTGAAATCTATTTGAAAGTAGCCGCCCGGCTGGGCTATGAGCCAAGTCGTTGCATCGTTTTTGAAGATTCCCTTTCTGGGGTGGAGTCTGCGCGAAGAGCAGGAGCAAAAGTGGTAGGTGTAGCCACTACGCATTCATTCGATGAACTTAGCCATACGGATTATGTGATTCAGGATTTCACGGATTTAAATCCTGAATCGCTCTTCTCAACTATTTTTAAAGAGAAATTATAATCAAGCAGCTGGTAAAAATTGAAGAGGAATATTTTCAGGTTGATAGGGATTTGGGAAATGCCCCCAGTTAATGCTGACAATCAGGAAAATACTCAAAAATGAAAAGACCAACGCGGTGGCGATAATGTTGAATGGATTTACCTGAAGACTATCCACTATAAAAGAAAAACCAAACGCAATAATTACAGACGCACAGGCTGAAAACAAGATGTTTCGAAGTTCCTTTCCACAAACATAGCAAGCCTTACTTTTCTCGCGAAGATGGAAGTGCAAAACTCTGACAAACGTAATATACTGTCGCGATATATCTTCAGACTGCTTATTTGATAAGATATATTGATTGCTAACATGCAATTCAGGCTGATCGGTCGATTTAATAATCGTAACATACTTACTACCCTGTTTTTTTAAGCGAACGGACAAAATGTTGACATAAGGGATTATCAAATCCTTTCCATCTGACTGATATGAGATAGTGTATTCATCCAATTTAACCGTAGCTGACCTTTCCGAAAAACTATTTTTAAAGGTGTATTCCATACCTAAAGCTTAAATAGCAGCAAAAATACATCCTGATAAAAGGGTAGAAAATACCTATAAATAGGTATTTTACTTCAAGTCTATGCCGTTTTCAACTTTTGATATTGGATTACTAATGAGGGATTAGAAGCGCCCATCCTCCAGAATTTCTGGAGAGTTACATCCTTACATTGGCCAATTCAAATTTTTCAAAACCACATTGTTTTCTGATATAATCTGGATTGATTGCTAGTAAACCTCAGAATTAATCTCTGGTTTGGTCAATTATTATTAGAGATTTAGCGAGTTTGAAGCATCACACTTAGCCAATAATTACAATTTTTTATGCTTTTCGGGATAAAGTGTGGCGGACTGAGAATAAAAATAAAATTTATTCATCGATCTTAAGGTGTTGATTTTAAGTTACTATATGATTTTATGACGAAAAACCGGCATAACTCGTCACTTTTACCTGCTGCCGATCAATTCATTCACCTTTCTTTTCAGTGGGCTTGGATTATTAGAAGGCTTTTCCCGATATTTGCAATCCCTTTTTAAGGAGGGGTAAATTCAATAATGTTTTTATGGCCAGAGTTTGTCAAATCACCGGAAAGAGACCACAGGTAGGGAATAATGTTTCACACGCTAACAATAAGACGAAGCGCAGGTTTTATCCTAATCTTCAAACTAAGCGTTTCTTTATTCCAGAAGAGAACAAGTGGATAACAATAAAGCTTTGCACAAAAGCTATTAAAACAATCAATCTGAAAGGAATCAGTGCCGTGCTTAAAGAAGCACGCGCGAAAGGCACCCTTGCCATTTAATTTTTAAAAATCTGCTTTATGGCAAAAAAAGGAAATAGAATACAGGTAATTTTGGAGTGCACAGAGCACAAAACCAGCGGTATGCCAGGCATGAGCCGCCATATTACTACCAAAAACAGGAAAAACACTACTGAGCGTATTGAGCTTAAGAAGTACAATCCTATCTTGAAAAAATATACCCTTCACAAAGAAATTAAGTAATCATGGCAAAGAAAGTTGTTGCTTCCCTTAAGAAAACAGACGGTAAGAACTACGCGAAAGTGATCCGTGCTGTGAAATCTGAGAAAACTGGTGCCTACATTTTTAAAGAAGAAATTGTAGTTTCTGATCTCGTGAAAGAGACCCTTGCAAAGCAGTAATTCGAAAGAAATTATATAAAAAAAGTCCCCAGTGAGGGACTTTTTTATTTCTGTTACTTTTACAGACACTTTTGAGCATTCAACTATGTCAATCTTTTCCGGTTTTTTTTCAAAAGAGAAAAAAGAAAGTCTCGATCAGGGCCTTCAGAAGTCGAAGGAAAGTTTCTTTGGGAAACTGACTAAAGTTATTGCCGGAAAATCATCAGTTGATGACGAAGTACTGGATCAATTAGAAGAAATACTCATTTCTTCTGACGTGGGAGTTGAAACCACGTTAAAAATAATCAGTCGCATTCAAGAAAGAGTAGCACGCGACAAATACCTGGGCACCACAGAGCTTGACCGAATTCTTAGGGAGGAAATTGCTTCTTTGCTGGCTGAAAACAATTCTCAGGATCTGCCTGATTTTGAATTGCCAACGGGCATCAAACCGTATGTGTTAATGGTGGTTGGCGTGAACGGTGTTGGCAAAACCACCACCATCGGAAAGCTTGCTGCCCAGTATAAGAAAAAAGGAAAATCGGTGGTGCTGGGTGCCGCTGATACTTTCCGGGCTGCTGCTGTAGAGCAATTGAAGTTGTGGGGCGAGCGTATTGGCGCACCGGTAGTTTCAAAGGGCATGAACACCGATCCTTCAGCTGTTGCCTTTGACACGCTCAAGCAAGGTGTAGAATTAGGTGCGGATGTGATTATCATTGATACCGCTGGCAGACTGCACACCAAAATAAACCTGATGGCTGAGCTCTCAAAAATTAAACGGGTAATGGAAAAGGTAATTCCAGATGCTCCTCATGATGTCATGCTTGTACTAGACGGAAGCACAGGACAAAATGCCGTGATTCAGGCACGTGAGTTTACAAAAGCCACGGAGGTAACTTGTTTGGCCATCACAAAATTAGACGGCACAGCCAAGGGCGGAGTGGTTATTGGAATTTCAGATGAGTTTAAAATTCCTGTCAAATATATTGGCGTGGGCGAAAAGGTAGACGACCTTCAAGTCTTTAATAAAATGGAATTTGTGAATTCGCTATTTAAGCAAAGGTGATTTCTTTTCCCGTAAGGGATTCCACAACTAGCCAATAACAGCCAATGGGCTGATGACAATGCTGATGAAAAAGGTTGTCCAGAAATCCCTACCTTTTGCGGCAGCCCAATTGGCTACTGAAAAAGATATCATCAGGTAAATTACCAACAAAGCGATCACGGTAATTTATTTGATAGCTAAATATAGGTCATATTTTACTTTTCTCTCCGAAAAGGTATTCTATAAAAAACCTGATAGTTAAACCCCCAATAGGTACTTTTTGAAGTTTTCCCATAGCCCGGCATATCATAGGTTAGCAATTCAGAATTACCCTTTGTGCCTGGCATAAATTTCATGCGAGCGGTATAACCCATCCATAAAGACTTCCAGATTTTTATGCGCAAGCCTGTTGTCAACTCCCCCCATCCACCGCTAGACTTTGGATTAGATGATATTATTTGAGTCGTTCCAAAACCGATCGAAGCATCATCATACGTCAATTGCTCATTAAAAGAGGAGCGTCCGTATCGAAATCCAATGAAAACCATATTTTTATCAGGATCTTTCAACAGAAAGTTTACATCTACTCCGGCCCGAAAGTAACGACCATCATTCGTATAATAGCCATTCGCCACGCTATCCTTTCGCGACCAGGATCCGTAATCCAACGCCAAATAATAACGACCAAAATCCACATCAGCATTTACCTCCCATCCTGTTAAAGGGCTACCCAAAAAATTCTTTCCGGCAGCTATTAAATCAGTACCAATACGCACACCCGTTGGCTTCTGAATTCTTTTCAGAGAATCACCTGCTTCTTTTTTTTCCTGAGCATAGACACTAAGGAAGCAGAGCAACAGCGCACTAGTTAAGAAATACTTCGAGGTTACTAGTCGCATGGATCAGCAATCGGTTATTGGTAATTCGCAATGAATCAAAAGAAAAATCAGCCACAAACAAGTCTGAATAATTGGTATAGGCACCACACGATTTCGATGTCACTTCCGCCTGTTTCGAATAGGTGACATGTATGGTATCAATACGATTTTCGAAGTAAAATATAAATGTCGATTCATTGTCACCGGGGGGCACCGGCAACTGAACGGAGGATACCTTAAGACCTCCATATAAATCATCGGGCAACCCCGACACGTTGATTTTGGTGAACGTTATTTCTCTCGCGGTTTTTGAATCTTTTTTGAAATTGATTTTAACCAGATTTGTGCTCGTAATTATACAATCAGGCTCATTCAGACAGCCTGTAAATAGAAAAACCAACAAAATGATCAGAACAATTCTCACCCGGTATTAGTTGAAGTTGCAAATATAACCGTTACTCCCCCGCGAGGAGGAATCTCAAGGAGTGTATTTTTAGTAAATTCGCACCTTATTTATTTACGTTGAAAACAAAAGGCACCAAAAAGACGAAAGTCAACATTGTAACACTCGGATGCTCCAAAAACCTGGTGGATTCTGAAGTGCTGCTCACACAGTTGCGCGGCAATGGTATTGAAACCACCCACGAATCTAAAAAAGACGATGCTAATATCGTGGTTATCAACACCTGTGGCTTTATCGACAACGCGAAACAAGAATCCATTGATACAATTCTACGGTATGTTGACGCAAAAGAAGAAGGCGTAGTAGAAAAAGTATATGTAACTGGCTGCCTTTCTGAACGATATAAAACAGATCTTGAAAAAGAGATCCCTGATGTAGACGCCTGGTTTGGCACGCGTGACCTTTCACGTTTGTTAAAACAGCTAAATGCAAATTATAAGCACGAACTCGTTGGGGAACGCATATTGACCAACCCAAGTCATTATGCCTATCTGAAAATTTCGGAAGGGTGCGACCGACCCTGTTCTTTCTGTGCCATTCCTATTATGCGTGGCAAGCACATTTCAAGACCAATGGAAGAATTAACATTGGAAGCGAAGAACCTCGCGAAAAAAGGAACCAAAGAATTATTATTAATCGCACAAGACTCTACCTATTACGGTCTTGATCTTTATAAGAAAAGAAACTTGGCCGAACTTCTGCAACGACTTTCTGATGTAGAAGGCATTGAATGGATTCGTCTTCATTACGCGTTCCCTACTGGCTTCCCGATGGATGCGTTAGATGTAATGGCACAGCGGCCCAACATTTGCAATTATCTTGATATTCCTTTGCAACATGGATCAAGCCGCATGCTCCAGATTATGAGACGAGGAACTACCCGTGAAAAAACCGAATCTCTTCTAAATACCATTCGGGAAAAGGTACCCGGCATCGCCATCCGCACCACATTAATTGCAGGACACCCCGGTGAAACCGAACAAGACTTTAATGAGATGATGAAATTCGTTGAAGACATGCGATTTGACCGATTGGGCGTTTTTCCTTACTCGCACGAAGACAATACTCATTCGTTTTCGATGGCTGATGATGTTTCAGAAGAATTGAAACAGGAACGTGTTGATGCCTTGATGGAACTGCAACAAGGGATATCCCTCGAACTAAATCGCGCAAAAATCGGGAACATCTATAAAGTATTAATTGATCGGAAAGAGTCTGGTAATTTTATTGGCCGCACAGAATTTGATTCTCCGGAAGTTGATAACGAAGTGTTGCTGGATAGCACCAAAGAGTATCTGAGAGTGGGCGATTTCGTTCAGGCAAAAGTGACCAATGCGACTGAATTTGATTTGATTGCAGAACCGATATAACCACTTTTTAAAAGCTAACACCGGTGATGGAAATTTTTAAACTTTATCAGAACTTAGTCGTTACTTGGAACATGCCTTTTTCTAAACTCACTTGTTGTTAACCATGCGCGTTCAAAAACTTCCTTTTACAGAGACTAATTCATTCTCATCTTTTTTTCTCGATTATATTCAGCAAAAGGAAACACTAAAAAAGTTTTATTCGCTATTTCCCGAACAAAAGAATTTCAAGGAACAGATTGATAATAAAAAACAATCCTATCCGCAATCGCATCGCAGTACATTAGTAAACTCGCTTCAAAGTCAATACAAAAATCTCACACAAAAAGATTCCGTAAAGAAAAATATAAGCCTGCTTTCCCAAGCCAACACGTTTACGATAACCACAGGTCATCAATTAAATATTTTTACCGGTCCTTTATATTTCATTTATAAAATCGTTACCGTAATCAATGCCTGTAAGGAATTAAAAAAACAGTTTCCGGATAATAATTTTGTACCCATTTATTGGATGGCGTCCGAAGATCATGATTATGATGAAATCAAATATTTTAAGCTTTACGGAAAAAAATACACCTGGGAAACCGACCAGCAAGGAGCCGTTGGACGTTTCGATCCTAGGTCGATAGAAAAATTATTTGCCGACATTCCTGGAGAAATCAGCTTGTTCAAGAATGCCTATTTGAAACATAATAGCTTAAGCGAAGCCGTGCAGTATTATGTAAATGAACTTTTTGGTGATGAGGGACTGATTGTAATAGATGCTGATGATCGCAACTTAAAAAAACTCTTTCAATCAGTGATCACTGAAGATTTGTTCAATCACACTCCAAAAAAATTGGTAGAAGAACAAAACCAACAATTAGAGTCATTGGGTTATCACCCACAGGTTTTCGCACGAGATGTTAATTTTTTCTTTCTCGATAAAAATCTAAGGAGTCGAATAGAACTAAAAGCTGACCGTTTTTGTGTGGTAGACTCACACATTCAATTTTCTAAAGATGAAATTGCCAGTTTAATAGAATCTGAGCCTGAAAAATTTAGCCCCAATGTAATTCTCAGGCCGTTATACCAGGAAGTAATTCTCCCAAATCTAGCCTATGCAGGAGGTCCTGCAGAAGTAATCTATTGGCTTCAACTGAAGGGAGTATTTGATCATTTCAAAGTACCTTTCCCCATGCTGATGCCAAGAAATTTTGCCTTGGTGATAGAAAAACATGTGGCAAATAAATTTGAAAAAACAGATCTTGATTATCAGCTCTTGTTTGAAGACAAAAACTATCTATTCAATCAATGGATACTGAAGAATACCGGGCACGATCTTTCTCTCGGAGAGGAGTTAGCGCTCTTTGCTGAACAGTTTGCCTCCATCCGTGATCGTGCCAGCAGCATTGATGCCACATTATTTAAATTTGTAGAAGCACAAGCAACACGCACTGCGAAAAGTTTAGAAAAAATAGAGCAAAAAATGCTACGCGCTGAAAAGCGTGTACATAGTGAAAAATTAGGTCAATTGGAATCGGTCAAAGATTCGCTTTTTCCTCATGGTAGCCCGCAAGAGCGGGTAGATAATTTTTTAAACTTTTATCAAAAGGATCCTCAGTTCATTCAAAAACTGTTGAAAACATTCGATCCCTTTGATTTCAGGTTCAATCTTTTGTTTTATGAATAAAGATGAACTCAGAAAAATCTATTTGGCTAAACGATTAGCATTAACCGAAAATGAACATCATGCATTAAGTCTTAAAATCGCTGACTTGTTCTTCCAATCCGTTGATCTTTCATCCATTCAAATACTTCACATTTATTTACCCCTGCAATCAAAACGCGAACCCAATACCTGGCTGATTATAGATCGGATACAAAAAGAGTTTTCTCATATTCGTTTAGTCATTCCAAAAGTGATTGGAGAAGAAATGGAACATATTTTCTTTGAAGGACCCGATCAACTTGAAAAATCTACGTGGGGAATGGTAGAGCCGAGATTTGGTGTTTTTGCTGAGCCCCAAAATATTGACATAGTTATTGTGCCGCTTCTTGCTGTTGACAGGCAAGGGCATCGTCTTGGATATGGAAAAGGTTTTTACGATCGTTTCTTAAACACCTGCAGGCAGGATTGCCTAAAGATTGGTCTGTCCTTTTTTAAACCCGAACATAAAATTAAAGATATCGATAACTATGATGTGCCTTTAACACGTTGCATCACACCCGCTGAAGTATATCAATTCCATAATCAGTAAGAGCTTACGATCAATTCTTTGTTGAGTTGAATTCAACTTCAACGATCTGTTCAGCAGAATAATAGAGACCGTCTTTCGTGATTCCTCTTACGATAATTTTTATCGGACCAACATCATCACTTGTAGTGAAATGAACAGAACAAGATCCGGAAGAATCTGGCTTTATGGATGGACTCCAATAAAGGGTAGCGTTTAGCTCAGGAACACGAGTTACTCTGGAAGTTTCCGATCGGGTTTGATTTTTTGAAAAATCTACACTTCGATTAAAACCAACAATTGGAAAAAGATTTTTAACACTAGAAAAAGGCGCCAGATTTCCCTTTCTTGATTCAACGAAAATAACTCCATTCTCACCTAATTTCCCTAACTGAGCCAGCTTATTCGGGTTGTTAATTATTTTTATAAACAGAATATCCTCGGGGTTCAAGCTCAAAAAATATGTGGCATCCTTACTCATCAGACCATCAATTATAAATAATGGGTTTTCCTTAAATATTTTTGTTGTATTAGAATTCCGATAAAATACTCTTACTAATTCCTGCTCACCTTTTTTTCGATATTGAACGTATGACACTATCTCGCTCAAAAGATCTTTCATTTTAGGGAAAATTAAATATTCACTTACGTTGAGCGAGTAATCAACTCCCATAAATTCCTCCTCCAGAATTGCATTAGGATTAAGACTTTTAGAAGAATTATTATCTCGTACCACCCCAAAGTAATTGAATGAATGGGACACCAGTTTCTTCTTAAATGAATATTCTCCAAAAACTGAAGGCTCCGATTCTTCAGCAGTGCTCCATCGCTCTGATGTTCTCACGCTATCCTTAAGAATTGAGATTGTGTAATCATCATCAAGCACTTTTGAGTCATGCTGAAGAGAACAGAAAATATAATCCTCGTCCCAAAAATCAAAAATTAATGGCATTTCAAACTTACCATGATTGACATAAGCCTCATATCCTACCGTGTTTTTTTGAAGATAGGTTAAAAGTATCGTAGAGTCTGGTGGAGGGAATCCGGTTTTGTTTGATACCACTTGTCCTTTAAGCGTTGACCGGGTTATAAATGGAAATTGAAGATGAATATCTCTGGTTGACAAAATCGCCTCCCAATTTATTCGTTTCCAGGTTTGAGTAATTAAAAAATCATTATCAGTTTCTAATGATTTCCCATAGCGTTCTATTCGTTCAGTTAGTTCGGGCAATTCAGAAGAATACGAATCGGCAATATCATATTCCTTAAATAGGTTATTTTGCAGTACTGTTATAGTGGCTTCTGATTCAACCGGATTACCTGATTTATCCAAAATAGAAATTACCCCTGAAACATTTTCCCTCTGCACCACATGTGAAGGGAATTGCATTTTTATAAGAAGGCCATTTTTCTGTTCAACAGGAGAAAATACACGATGCGCAATCAGGTTACCTTTAGCATCAAAAACATAAATTTGATTGAGCACTCCCGTCTTCGCAGTAATCCGGCTTGAATATTCGGATTGATCTTGAGTGATAACTATTTTTTCTTTGGCTATTATCTTCCCACTAGCAGTACCAATTACATAGATTTCCTGACCTCTTAATTTTGATTCTTTTGGTATAGATAAATTTATGTTTTCAACTTTTTGATCAACTTGCAATGCGATGCCATCCTGATCTGCTTTTGGCAACGGCCATGGTTTTTTACTATGCACCTCTTCTGCGAAATATGATTGATGGCTTTCCGGGATGATCATAAAACTCCCTATTCCAGTTGAGTCCAATTTTAGTTTCTGAATGATAACACTTTGTTGGTTTTTTATATTCAATTCTTTTAGAGGAGGGCCCACCACCGCTACGTTATTTTTAATGCCATTGACAAAATGACCTCCTTCGGAATAAAATTTAATACCGTATTCAGGAATCTCCTGAATAGCCACTTTGTTTCGTTGAAGAATTTGTATCTTTTTTTGATAGTACCAGCTTTCCCCAAAATTCTTCATCCAATCTGTATAGGCCACGAGCTTATATACTCCTGGCACCAACTCTTTATTAAGAACAATTTGATTATTGGCACTTCCATCCTTAATCCTAAAACGGATTTGTTGACTTGTTCTTCCTGAACCAGTAATTAAATCAACGTTAATAATATGATTGCCCGAGATGGGTATATTCTCTTCGCTTGTATAAAATGCCTTAAAGAACGCAGTATCTCCCGGAGAAAATACGGGTTGATTAAAAGCCATATTAATCTTAACCGATGGATATCTTTTTTGAAACCGATCAAATTTACTTTCTATCTCCTGCAAAAAATCGATTGGATTCCAGGAGCATAGTAGCAACACAATCAGGCTGCCTGATATCTTTATACTTCTGAATGGAATCCAATTTTTATTCATGTGATAATTATTTTTTGTCTACGGCTAAATGGAATGGTCAACTATTATCGTGCTGTTGAGTGCATAGCATATTAATAACCATTTCATATACATTAAAACTGAAGTTATTTTCTTTATTGCCAATAATCAGGTTTTTCAGTAGTTGAGTTTGGAAACAAACTAAGACAGTTGTCCTTAAAAGGTAAATCCTGGATAGGTATCATACTTTCCTGAGGCACATCACTACGCGTAATAAAAACCGATCTGCGGCTGATAGCCGTTGCATAAAAAAAACCTTCAATCGGTCCAGCGCCACCTCTAAGCTGCACAAAATTAGTGGGCACCTTGCCCGTTACAGGTTGAAACAGACTGTTGACGGCTTGCTTTTGAGCTTTAATTGCTTTCCAAAATGCAAATGCGCGAGGTGACAAACTCAATTGGCGGACTTCTGCATGAACCTTATTCATAAAGGTCCACTGATTAACAGGTACATAAGCCGCCTTAACAGCACGAAACTGACCATCCTCTACTAATTGACCATCACTAACTATGGGCATATCATTGAAAATATTTGTCCAACAGGTACAACACTCACATGATTTTACTTTTTGAAGAACTCCAGAGCTATTAATGATGTATGAACTACAAGGCAATGGTTTGGGGCATCTGCTCTCACCACAAGATACTGTATAAAGCTCTGGATTTGTTTCTACCTGAAATGTACCAACAAACTGCCAAAGAAAATGAAAATTGGTTTTATCACCTGCCGATGAATTAAAGAAAACATCAAATCCATAACTAGTAGCTCCTTCTTTATTTTTATCAGATCTAAAGTTATAATAAACGTCATCGACCGTGCCTGATGGTAATAAGGTATCTGGAAGTGATTCATAAACACGACCATCTAAAAGTTCTACATTTAGTTTGTACGACCTTCCTACTGTGCCTCGGATACCATTTGAAGTTGTCGCATAGGTCCCTTGTGTAATCTCAGACAGCGTTTCACTATTACCCAGATTATCAGCAATAATTATACGCCTAACGGAAATCGGGGCTCGAAGGGATTGCTTGGATTCAATATCATATGCTTTACTGATTTTTATTTGATAAGGCCCCGGTTGATCGGAAATAAACCCATCAATAACGATTGGAAAAGTCGAACTTACACCAACATCGAAATTGATTCTATCCACACAAGTACAGCATAACAGGATCACTATAATCGAAAATAAGGAGTTGCTGCGCATGTTATATCTTAAAGCTGTATGAAATAGATGGTAAAGCTGTGCCAATAATGGCTAATCGATACGGTCGCAAAATCCCTGGTCTGACCTCTTTAAAAAAGACTGAGTAAGGATTCTTCCTGGCATAGACATTATAAATGGAAAATGTCCAGGTGCCGTCCCACAGTTTTTTTCTCTTATGATTTCCTTCAAACACCAATCCCAAATCCAATCGGTGGTAGTCGGGAATTCGAAATTGATTTCTATCTGAAAATGAAGATACCGTAAAATTATCAATACTAAAGGCAGATAAGGGTAATGTGATTGGCCGTCCTGTTCGGTAGGTAAATCCTCCTGTAAAAAAGTATCTTCTTGATATGTTGTACTTCCAACTTAAATTAACAACATGCGGCTGATCAAAATTAGAAGCATACTCTTTGCCGTTGTTAATTGTTTCTTCTGGAAAGTTGCCAACAATAGTTCGCAGAGACCTCGAATAAGTATAACCGAATGATCCCACCAATCTACCCGTCATTTTGGATACTTGCATCTCTGCACCATACGCTCTCGCTTTTCCCTGAAGAAGATCGGTCTCTATGTGTGGGTTTAAAATGAGTTGTGCGCCATCTTTAAAGTCCAACACATTTTGTATGTGTTTATAATATACTTCTATAAAGGCCTCATATTTTTTTTCTTTAAAATTTCTGAAATAGCCTAAGGAGACCTGATCGGACATCTGTGGTTTAAAATAATACCCACTGGGCTGCCATATATCAACCGGTGTTATTGCTGTTGTGTTCGTTACCAGGTGGAGGTATTGATAGATTCTATTGTATCCAAATTTAATAGAAGCTTGCGGAGACAACTCATACCTTAATCCCAGCCTTGGTTCCGGATTATAATACGTTTTTATTTTATCGCCACTAACAACATGGAGGGTGTCTATTAAACTTACCGTTTCGCGTGCTACTCCTGATTTATAAATATTGATATCGGTTGGCCCAATGGCCTGAAAAATTGATAGACGCATGCCTATATCCACAAAGAATCTTTTAAACAATTCAAATTGATCAGAAGCATAAAGACCCGTTTCAAATGATTTTTGAAAATCCATTTGAATGAATTTTTTATCAGAAGTGGGTGATGAAGGACTAAAAGTACCCGGATTGAAGTCATAGAAAGTGCTCTGGGCGCCAAATGCCACCTTATGATCACTTAATTGAAGATGAAAATCTGCCTTGGCTGTAGGATAGGCTATTTTATATTTTAAACTGAAGCCAGTTAGCGGATCTTTATCCGACACATCGTAACTATAGGTTCCGTAACCTGCTACAAAGGATGAGTTAAAGTTTTTTGAAAATTCGTGATCCAGTCTTAAAGAACCCAGCGAAGTATCCCAACGATACGTTGAATCTCCGGTTAAACGAAACTCATCATGGCTTAAATATCCGGAAAGAGTGAGTTTTGTTTTTTCATTGAATCGATGCGTAAGCTTAGCGGTTCCATCATAAAATCTAACGGTGCTTTTACTTAAATCGACATAGTTACTTCTTATTGTATTAATCAACCAGTCGCTATAAGTTGTTCTTAGGGAGACTGCCACCGAAGTCTTATCCTTTTTAATGGGACCACTCAGCATTAGGTTACTTGAAATAATACCAATACCACCACTGCCTTCCCAATTTTGGTAATTACCTTCTTTCGACCGGATGTCCAGAACAGATGAAACCCGACCACCGTATTCTGCCGGAATCCCTCCTCTGAAAAAAGTTACATCACGGATAGCCTCAGAATTGAATGAAGAAAAGAAACCAAAAACGTGTGAACTATTAAAAACCGGAAGTCCGTCATATAGTATCAGATTCTGATCCACACTACCTCCGCGCACATTAAATCCCGAAGCAGCTTCGCCCGCAGTAGTCACACCCGGGAGAATTTGTATGGATTTAATAATATCCACTTCCCCCAACAGAGCTGGTGCCCTTTTTATTTCTTTCAAACTTAGTTGAGTTAGTCCGATACCACTAGTCGTTATTTCGCGCACCGTTCTATCCTGCACCACTACTTCATCAAGAATTTTTGCCGTCTCTTCGAGTTCCAAATTAATCTTTCCATCCTCGAATATGGCCACATCAATTATTTTTTCCTCGTAATTAACAAAGGTGAAGCGGATCAGATGCTGCCCCGCTGCAAGTGTTAATTTATAGATTCCTTCTACACTGGTTACTGAACCTACCTTAGAATCTTCCACAAAGACATTTGCTCCAACAAGAGGATCTTTAGATTTCGCATCTAACACCACACCGGAAATAGTTACTTTTTGATTTCTATTCCGTGTCGTTGATTCATTGCCGATTTCTACTTTATCTATTTCTTTTAACTCCCGTTTGGCACTATTAACTACAAATTGCCGCTGAATAGCCATGGTTGGATCTTTTACAAAAACGATGGCATGCTTATCCATCTCCAGGTAGTTCAAATCTGTTCCCAGCAATAAATTGTCAAGGGCAAAATGTAAGGGTTGATCTTTATAATCCTGATCGAAAACAATCCCTTCCAGCCAGACTGGCAAAAAATAAAAACGAACGAGTTGAACTTTCTCAATTTCCTCAAGGACGTGGCTCAGCGGCTTCCCCTGTTCGCCACCACTTAGTTTATAATCTAAAATGGATTGAGCCGACAGGGATACTGAACTTGACAGAAAAAGGAAGAATAGATATCGTTTCAAACTCAACAACTTAATTGTCCAATATTAAAAGTAATCAAAATCAGGAAACGCAAAAAATATAAAAAAACGGATAGGTTAATCCTACATTCCCCAGGCTTTTGTTGACGTGAGTAATTCCTCCTTTCTGATAATGGCATTTTCTATTTTATACATTATTACCGACTCACAGGTTGAGTGACATAAAATCTTCTTGTCGATAGAAATGGTTGCCCATTGATTAAGCCTGCTATTTGAATGATGTAATAGCCAATGTCGTCAGCTGTGAAGAATTCGAATGATCTTAATTTATTTAAATCAACTTTGGGGTTCCAATATAAGCACGCCCTTAAATCTGGCACCCGGGTATTTATCAGGTTTTGCTCATAGGTTACTTTTTTATAGGCTAATGGATAATCTATTCCAATAACTGACAAACTGTTTCTGGAATTTCGAATGTCTTCGTTGGCATGTGTTATGTCCGTTTCTATCACCACAATACCATTGATACCCAAGTCGCCAAAACGGATCAAGGTTTCCTCACTACGAAGCACTCTTATTTTTCGAACATGCTTCGGATCAAAGTTTAATACGTATTGAGTATCATCTGTCATAATCCCATCCACGATATAGAGTGGATTATTATCTCCGTATTGGGCCGAACTTTTTAAGAAGATTCGTATCCGAACATCATCACCCGATTTTTTATATCTCACTGTGGGAATGATATTGGAAAAGACTTCAGCCATAGACGAAAAGGGCTCATAGTTTTCTAAGAATATTTCACTGTCTGCCTCCACATCGCTACTTAATCTTTTTCTTGATTGAGTCTTAGTATCTCTTGCGGTAAAATAGTGATACGATTTATCAATAATTTGTTTCTGCTTGGCATATAACGAATACGCAGTCATTGTATCACTGTGTGTGCCTTTTATTGTTTCTACATTAACCGGGGCATTATACAAAGCGATATAGCTGTCTGTTAAAAGATCGCCTTTATAACTTATTCTATAAAATACTTCCTCATTTCCAAAATTCTTGAACAGGGGGAAATTAAAATTTCCACCAGATTTAGTGTACACCACATAAACAAAATCGCTTTCATTTAAATAGAAAGTGATTTTTGAAGAATCCGGAACAGCCTCACCAGAAGGATTGATAAACGCTTTACCCATAAAATAATTTGGATAATCAATCGCTATTGAAGATCCTTTGTTTTGAATTATAGCCGGCTCCATTCCGATAGCTTTAAATGATGACATCAATTCACGGTCAGTGTTATCACTAAATAATAGCTCGTTGTACACCGCAATTGACACCTCATTGAGTGAACCTTCTACCTCGTTAACCTTTGAAGCAACCGAAACCCTCACTTTACTTCTTCTTCCATACTTAGTACGATCTGTTTCTACTGTAAGTTTGGAGGTGTCTTCTTCAGCGTGAGTGGTGTGATGACCATTCTCTGCTGTAAGATCTCTGCTTGAAATAGCAATGTGACCTACATGTAAAACCGGGGCTTGCTTTACTGAACCCGTTTCTACATATGAAACAATTTGATAGACTCCAGACTTACTATTATGTGGAATAATAATCTGACTGTTTCCTGTTCCATCTTGAAACAAAACTCTTCCATGATGGATAATTTCTTTATTTGGCCCTAACAATTTAATACTAACGATTTGTTTATTTCCGGCAACTTGATTTTCTCCTGCCAGTAAGTAACCAGCAAAATAAGCAGTGTCACCTGGCGCATACTGAGGCTGACTAAAAACAATGAAAATCCCACTGTTTGTAAATTGACGATCTACAGGAGTTGCTACAACTTGTTGTGAGGCAACCAGGAGACTAAGTGATAGATAGAATGAATGGATTAATACCGTTCGCATGGTTACCAAAAAAATGGTTTTTCTGTTGTCGGATTTTCATAATAATCAAGGCATGAAAATGGCACGAGGTCAATTGCGGGTAATGCATAAGGAACTTCATTCTCATTTATGTACAGTGACTTTCTGGCTACCGCAGATACCCCGAAAAAACCCAGTACCTCTTCGTTAGGATTGGTAACACTCGTTATGTTACCTCTTATTTTTATGGCGTTCGGCTGAAAAATGTCAGTAGCACCTTTTTGTTGTTTCTCAACAAGATTCCAAAAATCATATGCCTCCTCAGATAAACTTAATTGTTGCACCTCAATATAATAGCGATCAAAAAAATGCATCGCAGTTACTGGAATTAAGCCCAGGTGTTGTTTATTAAATTGATTGTCACTCACAAAATCGTTATGTGACACAAAAGCTCCTTCGCTATAATTATATGACCAACAAAAACAGCAGGTGCATTCACCCACACGAACGAGTCGACCTCCCTGATAAATATATCCGCTGCATGGTTCAGGCGCTGGTCGTTCTACTGCACGAGGGGGGACATATTCTATCTTAAATTCAGGATTTGTTTTTGTTTTGTGTATGGTTGTCCATCGCCATCGAAAAAGATTATTTTCATCTAATACTCCTTTCGAATCTATGTACACTTGCAACCCATCGGTAAACCCAGGTCGTGGCTCTTTGTAAAATTCAAAATAGATATTATTGATCTCGCCCGGATGCGTCATTCGTTGAAGGCTTGATTGATACACGTCACCCTCAGTTGTTTGAATTGACAAGGAATATCCTTTGTTAATTTCTCCAGTCAATTCATTGTCAAGTGTCACATAAATCCCTGGGGCTTTCTCAATAAGTTTAACTTTATGTTGTTGATCATCAACAATGAAAACCTGAGCTGAAGTAACAGGTTCAAATTGTAAATGCGTGATTGGATTAAGTGTATTGGAGTAATAAGAAAGGGTTACCTGATAGGGGCCGGGCTGATCAGTAATGAGTCCGTCTACGACTAAGTGTCGCTCCTCACTTGTCAATTTTACGTTGAGCGGATCAACACACGCCATCATTAGAAGAAACAGGATAGAAGTTATTACTCGCATTGCATATTTATCAAAATTTGAGTCCGTAGGTTAATGATGGCACCGGCACACCAATCAACGAAATCTGATATGATTTTATATCACCACCCGGATTATATACAAAATAAGCTGAGTATGGATTTTTTCTTCCATACACGTTATAAATCGAAAAAGCCCATTCACTCTTAATGCGTTTATTTTTCTTATTACCACCTTCAATAACCAGTGCGAGATCCAGACGATGATAATTGGTAAGGCGGTAATTATTTCTATCTGAAAAACCAATTAACGGAGACTCATTTATTTCATACGCGACTAAGGGTATAGAAATGGGACGTCCTGTGTGGTAAGTGAATATTCCCGAAAAGAATATTTTTCTTGTTATGGAGTATCTCCAATTAAAATTAAAAATATGAGGCTGATCGTAATTTGAAGGATAGGGATTGCCTTTATTAATCTTCTCAATATCAAAGTTTCCATTCACCACTCGCAGGGATCTTGAATAGGTATAGTTAATTTCTGCTTCGAGATCACCCTTTATTTTTTTCATGGAAAATTCCACTCCATACGATTTCCCAATTCCACTCAACAAGGCTGTCTCCAATTTTGTGTTCAAAATTAAATTCGCGCCATCTTTAAAATCGAGAACGTTTTGGGTGTGTTTATAAAAGACTTCTACGAACCCTTGCCAAATGCCTTCTTTAGCGTTTCTGAAGTAACCAAGAGAAACCTGATCCGCAACCTGGGGTTTAAAGTAAGTATTACTCGATTGCCAGATATCTACAGGTGTCACGGCAGCTGTATTGGAAATAAGATGCACGTATTGAAAAATTCTGTTATACCCCATCTTAAATGATGACTGGCGATTGATGGTATAGCGTATTGAAAGCCTGGGCTCCACACCACCATACGTTTTCATTATTTTTCCGGCTCCGTAATGAGTCGAATCAACTACATTTCTTTGTTCCAGTGGAGAGCTCTTCTGATAATTATATACCAGACCCGAGCCAATTCGATTGAACATGGATAGTCGTAGCCCTGCATCTAAATGAAAATATTCTTTCCAAAGAAAAGAATCACCAAAATAAATCGCTGATTCTATTGATCGCTCATCAGGCATAGAAACATTCCGGCTGTTTGATTGATCAGCAGTGGGTTTTAATTCGCCTGGCTGAAAATTGTAAAAGGTGGAGTGAAAGCCAAAGGACTGTTTATGCAAACCATCTCTGTTTACGTCTAGCCTAAGGGAGGGATACAAAACACTATAGTTAAGATTGAATGCCGTGGCCGGATCATCTTCGCTTACCTGATAAGAGTATTTTCCGACATTTAACCCAAGACTATAATAATAGTTGTTGCCAAACTCATTGTCATACCGAACACCCATAGTTAAATTCTGCCATTGATTGGTGGAGTCGCTCGCTAGTTGAAATCGATCGCTACTGGAGTAAGACGACACGATTAGTTTACCTCCATTTTTTAGTTTCTGAGCATACTTTACTGAACCATCATAAAAGGAAACTGAACTTTGCTCAATGTTCTTATATCCCCTTTGAAGAAATTTCAATATCCAATCCGAATAGGTTGACCTAAAGGAAAGTATAAGGGAGCTGCTGTCTTTCTTTATGGGACCGCCTATCGTGAAGTTACCCGAAACAAATCCAACTCCAACGTTGCCTTTCCAATTTTGATAATCACCTTCCCTGGAAGTAATATCTAGTACTGAAGAAACCCTACCTCCATATTCGGCCGGTATTCCTCCTTTGTAGAAAGAGGCTTCCTTTATTGCCTCAGAATTAAAGGCTGAAAAAAAACCTAACGCATGCGAAGTATTAAAAACAGGAACGCCATCATATAATACCAGATTTTGATCTACTCCTCCTCCTCGCACATTAAAACCAGTGCTCACTTCACTCACCGAAGAAATACCCGTTTGCATTTGCAAATTCTTGATCAAGTCCATTTCTCCTAAAAAAGAAGGCGAACGGCTGAGTTCTATCATTTTGATCGAAGTCTGTCCTACCCGCTTTTCAACAATTGACTGATCTGAAATAATAACTTCCTCCAACCTGGTGGGGATCTCATCTAATTCTACATCGGCTTCGCCACTTTCGTAAATCATTACAACAAGGAGTCTCTCTTCATAATTAAGAAACCGAAAACTTAAAATATATTCACCAACTGGCATTGTGAGTTGATATTGTCCTTTTGAATCTGTTTGTGTGCTTACATTAATGTCATTTACATAAACAGTAGCTCCAACAATCGGAGTCTGACTTTCCTTATCTTTCACGATGCCATATAATCTCACCATAGTGCCTGGCGCAGTTATTTTTTGTGGGCCTAGTTCCACTTTATCAACCTTAATCTTTCTCATCAATGCCGATTCAACAATCGCGTCACGCTCCAATTCGCGTTGCGGGTCCTTGAAGAAAATGACCGAATATTCATTCAGAAAAACGACACGAATCTCAGAATCCTGAAGTACTGATGGCAGCATCTTCCTCAGAGGAATTCCATTTAAAGTTCTATTTATTGTAAATGGCTCGATCCATTCTTTTAGATAAAAAAAGCGAATCTCAGAGTGAGCCTCTATGGATGAAAGAAATTCTATTAAGGGTTGATCGCTATCTATCAGCGCGGGCTTATCATCAACCGTTTCTTGTGCAAGGCCTGTACAAGCGATACTCAGAATAACAAGGATAAATATGAATCTAGTCAAAGTAAAAGGTAACAATTATAACAATATAATTATTGGATTTACTTATTGATTGAGTAGATAAATCAAACTTCTGGTTCCTGCTGACTCAAACAATGAAATGAACCCAATCCCCAAATGATATCGGTTGAATCTAGGCCAATCACTTTTCTATCGGAAAAACATTGCTGAAGAATATCCAAGGCGCGATCATCATTTTTATCACGAAAGGTTGGCACGACCACATATTTGTTGCTGATATAAAAATTAGCATACGAAGCAGGCAAACGCATATCATCATAAACCACTGCCGATGGCATAGGCAATTCAATAATGTTTATCTGTTTACCATTTTCCAGTCTCAAAGTTTTTAACGTTTTAAGATTTTCATGAAGCAGCTCATAATTTTCATCCTGTTTGTTTGACTCAACAATGGTCACCACCGTATCCTCGTTGACAAAACGAGTGAGGTCATCGATATGTCCATCGGTATCATCGCCCACAATGCCATCGCCTAACCAGAGAATGTGACTGACACCATAATAGTTATGCAAATACTCTTCAATCTGTGCCTGATTAAGATGCGGGTTTCGATTCGTGTTTAACAAACATGCTTTGGTGGTTAACAACGTTCCCTTACCATTAAATTCCACCGAGCCTCCTTCCATCACGATACCCGGATGCACTACCGGAATGTTATAATGCTTTGCTATGAGCGTGGGGATTACATCATCCAGATCATACGGTGGATATTTGCCACCCCATGCATTGTAGCCCCAATCCACAATCATTTTTTTCTTCTCTCTCGGATTGATCAAAAAGGCAGGACCATGATCGCGGCACCACGCATCGTTGGTTGGATGAAAAAAGAATTCCACGTGCGAAAGATCGGCTTCTGCTTTTTGCAAATAGCCGAGTGCCTTTTGTTTCATGGCTTCATCGAGCACATTTATTTTTACTTTTTCACCTTCTGCCACACGTTTGATAAACGCTGCATAGACCGGATAGATCGTTTCAATCTTGCCTGGCCATGATGCTTCTTTATGTGGCCAGCTAAGCCAGGTGGCAGAGTGTTTGGCAAACTCTGCAGGAAAATAATAACCTAATTGTCTTGGGGTCATACTGGATAGTGGATACTTGATGCTGGATATTGTATTCTAATCATACGACCAGATATCAGTATCCAGCATCGCTGAATTACTCTTCGTCTATATATCTTTTTGTAATGGGCTGATAGGAATCAATCCTGCGGTCGCGAAGGAAAGGCCAATGGGTACGGTAACGATCCGTCTTACTCAAATCAATCTCTAACACATTTACCTCCTCATGATCATGAGAACCTTTATATAAAATGCTTCCAAATGGATTTGAGATAAATGATCCACCCCAAAATTTCATCGCTCCATTTTGCTCAAAGCCCACCCGATTTACACTTACTACATGCACCCCATTCGCTACAGCATGACTCCGCTGAATAGTTTGCCATGCATTGTATTGCTCTGTGTTGGTATCCTCATCTTGTGATGTGGCCCAACCAATGGCCGTAGGATAGAACAATATTTCTGCCCCCATCAAGGAAGTGATGCGTGCAGCTTCCGGATACCACTGATCCCAACAGATGAGTACTCCCAAGGTGGCAAACCTGGTTTTGAAAACTTTATAGCCAAGATCACCCGGTGTAAAATAAAATTTTTCGTAATAAGCCGGGTCATCCGGGATGTGCATCTTCCTATACTTTCCCAGGTAACTTCCATCCGCATCAATCACCGCTGTGGTGTTATGGTACAGTCCTTCTGTACGCTTTTCAAACAGAGACGCAATAATGACCACTCCTAACTCTTTAGCCACTTTTGAAAGTGCATCCGTAGAAGGTCCCGGTATCGATTCGGCTAACTTAAAGTTTTCATAATCTTCTACATCACAAAAGTAAAGAGACGTGAACAACTCCTGTAAACACACAATTTGAGCACCGCCTGCCGCGGCTTCAATTACCTTTTGAATTGCCTTATCTAAATTATCTTTTGGCTCTTTGGTGCAACTCATTTGCACGGTGCCAATTCTTACTGTTTTCACCGTTTCGGGTTTAAAATTTAAAGATGTAAAAATAGAGATTTAAACATTAAAAGAATCAGGGTTTTAATGCACGTACCATCTCACGTTTGCCCGGTGGGCCCGGCAACGATTCAACAATTAATCCTAATGCTTTCAGGTCTCGCTTCAATTGGCCTTTTGCACAATAGGTTACAAAAATACCTCCTGACGCTAACGCCTTAACTGCTTTTTCTAAAACAGGAAGCTCCCACATTTCGGGTTGTTTATTTGGTGCAAATGCATCAAAATAAATTAAATCAAATTGCGCAGGCGCTAACTCAACGAGTTGCAACGGTTTTTCAATTTTTAACAGGTTGAAATCCAGATGGATTTCGGCCCATTTCTGCCACTCTGCCTGATGAAGCCTTTTGTATAGATTGTATGGATCAGGATAATTTAACGTCATCCACACATCCGTATCGAGGGGATATGTCTCCAGGGAAGTATAGGAGGTTTTGAGGCCGCTTTTTATTGATTCTGTAAGTGTTAATAACGCATTGAGACCGGTGCCAAAACCAACCTCAAGAATGGATAATAATTCTGGCTTTTGTTTCTCTCGCAAATAATTGAATCCCTGTTCAATAAAAACATGCATCGATTCCTGAACCGCCCCATGACGTGAATGATATGTTTCATCCAGGGCTTCATTGAGAAGCGAGTGACTACCGTCACCGGTAACAATAATTTTTATCTTGCTCAAAGCTGATTTCTGTCATCGTAAATTATGAAGTAATATACACGCGAATTCCTATCTTTAAAATGTTATGAAGCGTCCTTCAGTTAATAATCTGAAGAAATAATAATTGTTTGAGCATCCCATGTATTTCTAACGGTTTTTGATGAATCCGAGCACGAACAAATTTTTCATAACGTAGAATGAAAACTAGCGAGGTTCCACCTTGCCTTAAATTATATACAGATGAAATCACCATCAGCAGAGCAGCGTCAACAGTATGATAATCGGTTTGGCGATTCCATCCTGAAACATCGGGACAAGTTTTGTCCAATAAAAAAACATTATTAACACATGAAACTGCAACTTCCTGAAAACAGGCACCTGATTATACTACAGACCGTATTTTTTATTTCGGTCATACTTTATTTTGGAAGCACCTTGTTTGTACCTCTTTCTTTTGCCTTATTAATTAGTTGCATTCTGTATCCTGTTTGTGTGTGGCTAGAGAGATTTAAACTAAGCCGAATGGGCGCTATCATCGTAAGCATATCTATACTTATGATACTTTTTGGCGCCATAGTCTATTTATTGGTGAATCAATTGGTTAGCTTTTTCCAAGAATGGCCAGGATTGAAATCAAAACTTGGCACTTCTGCCAATGAAATTAGTCTATGGCTTAGCAATAATTTCAATATCGACCGTGAAAAACAACTGGAGTGGATAGATAAGTTGATTAACGACTCCGGTGCGAGTGCGATGTCAATCATTAGCAAAGCAATCACTACCTCAGCTGTGGGAGCCGTTTATTTTATTCTAATTCCAATTTATGCAGTGCTGATTTTATATTACCGCCACAAATGGATGGATGTTCTGTATCGTTTATTCCCGACCGAAGGACGCGAGCGTATCCGGGAAATCGTTAAGCTAAGCATTCAATCTTACTATAATTTTATCAAGGGTATGGCTGTGGTGTACCTGGTGGTCGGGATTCTCAATAGTACGGGATTATTTTTCTTAGGCATCCCTCACTCTTTCCTGTTTGGGTTCATAGCTTCCATCCTTACATTTATTCCGTACGTAGGCATAATGGTAGCCTCACTGCTACCTATTTCGATGGCTTGGGTAACGTATAATTCTATTTGGTATCCGATCGGGGTTATCATAATTTTTGCCTTTGTACAATACCTGGAGGCCAACTTAATTTTTCCACTAGCAGTAAGCAGCCGATTAAAAATAAATGCACTGGTGACGATTGCTTTCATTTTTGCAGGCGCAATCATCTGGGGTGTGTCGGGTATGATTTTGTTTATACCCTTTTTGGGAATACTCAAATTGGTGGCAGACCGCACACCTTCATTAAAGACTTTGTCAGTAATTTTAGGTGATGAAAAAGATTAACTTAATCTTTTATGATTAGCGTAACCGCGTAGGCATTCACGCCTTCTTCTCTTCCAACATAACCGAGTCGTTCAGCGGTTGTCGCCTTTATAGAAATATCATCTTCGGATATATTCATCAAAGGTGCTAATACTTTTTTCATCTCAGGAATGTAGGGATTCACCTTGGGTGCCTCCAGGCAAAGAGTGCAGTCTACATTTTCAATTCTCCATCCTTTTCCTGAAAGCATGCGCACAACATCCTGTAAAAAAAACTTACTGTCCATACCCCGCCAGCGTGGATCGGTATTAGAATAATGAAATCCGATATCACGCAGATTAGCTGCCCCTAAAAGTGCATCACATATTGCATGAATAAGCACATCTGCATCGGAGTGCCCTGTCGCTCCTTTCGTTGCCGGAAGTTTAATTCCGCCCAGATAAAAATCGCGTCCTTCTTCTAACTGGTGAACATCAAAACCAAGCCCTACACGTATCTTCATTCCTTAATTTTTATTTTCCGCTTTATAATACAACACACTTGCATTGCTTTCTTTAAATATCTTGTTCGCCATGCTGTGTACATCGGCAACAGTAACCGCTTGTATTCGATCTCCCTCCTGATTGACGAGTGCTGCATCACCCGAAAGCGCAGCAAAGGCAATATTCATGGCGCGATTGATTACCTCCACTTCACCAAACTCAAGTGTGGCCAGTGCCTGATTTTTTACCTTTTGCAATTCCTCTTCTTTCGGGCCATCTGTCATCATTCTATCCAATATCAAATCAACTTCCCGTTCGGCATCAGCCAGCGAAACACCGTCTTTCACTCTTCCACTTATTACAAGCAATCCCGGATCGATTGAGCCCATGGTAAAAGAAGATATTGAAGTGAAGATTTCCTTTTTTTGAACCAGCGTATGATACAGACGACTGGAATTACCACGACTTAATATATCACTCAACAAATCAGACGCATAATAATCAGCATGAAACCTCCCCGGCATATGATAAGCCTTGTAGAGCGCATTGGCGGGTACGTTGGCATTCACTTCAAGCTTTCTTTTTGATAGTTGAGCCGGTTCAGCCTGGATTTTTCTTTCTGGTTTTTTGCCAGCCGGTATCGGACCAAACCATTTTTCGGAAAGCTTTTTTACCTGATCAACGGTAACATTTCCTGCTACTACCAAAATGGCATTATTAGGAATGTAATGATTAAAGAAAAATCCCCTCACGTCTTCCATGGTGGCATTTTCAATATGACTGATCTCTTTGCCGATAGTAGCCCATTGGTACGGATGAACCATATACACCAATGGCCTGAGATTTAACCATACATCGCCATAGGGTTGATTGAGGTAGCGCTGCTTAAATTCTTCCACTACCACTTTGCGCTGTACATCAAGCACCTTAGGGTCAAATGACAAACTCAACATACGATCACTTTCAAGCCAAAAGCCGGTTTCAATATTGGCCGCTGGCACCGTTAAGTAGTAGTTGGTTATGTCAGTATTTGTAAAGGCATTATTCTCGCCCCCAACCAGTTGTAAGGGCTCATCATAGTTCGGAATATTTACGGAGCCTCCAAACATCAGATGCTCAAAAAGGTGGGCAAATCCCGTTTTATCCGGGCGCTCATCTCGTGAACCTACATCATAAAGAATATTCATGACTGCGATTTGCACGGTTGAATCTTCATGTACAAATACACGCAAGCCATTATCCAAAGTAAAAGATGAGAATGAAATCATATTCTCAAAAATAACAAACTTGAAGTTTATCACTCCATTGCATCGCAGGAACAAATTTTCATTATCTTTCCAAACACACAACTTTTTTATGTCTGTCGAAGTAATTCTCATTATCCTTAGCTCACTTGTTGTCTTTTCCTACTTGTTTGATCTGCTTGCCAAGCAATTCAAAGTTCCTTCAGTAATATTATTATTATTTAGCGGCATCGGCCTTCGTTATCTCTCCAACGCCCTTGAAATCAATATCATAAATTTTAATGCGATCCTTCCATTAATTGGCACCGTAGGGTTAATCCTTATTGTTTTGGAGGGTTCTTTAGAACTGAAACTTGAACAAAGAAGATCCCAATTAATCAAACGGTCACTTGGCTCCGCCTTTTTCATTCTTTTAATCACAACAGCCGTCATCGCCACCTTCTTTTATTTTATAAGCGGAGAATCTTTTCAACGCTGTTTTCTCAACGCGGTGCCCCTTGGCATTATTAGTTCTGCCATCGCCATTCCATCCGCTTCTGTTTTACCTTCTGAGCGTAAAGATTTTATCATTTACGAATCTTCTTTGTCCGACATCTTTGGAATCATCTTATTCAACTTCATGCTATCGAATGAAACGATAAACTCTTCCTCTTTTATCCGGTTGGGGTGGCAAACGATATTGATTCTAATTCTGGCGGGGATGTTTTGCCTGGGACTCTTGTATCTGCTGAAAAGAATTACGCACCACCTCAAATTCTTTTTGATTATCTCTGTGCTCATCCTTGTATACGGAATCGGGAAGGTTTACCACTTGCCAACGTTGGTGATTGTGCTTGCTTTTGGGCTTTTCCTTAACAACCTTCATTGGATTCAACATCCTAAGTTTCATCAGATTTTTACCTATGAGAATTTTACGAAAGATTTGAACCAATTAACCCAACTTAGTGGAGAAAGCGCCTTTATCGTACGCACCTTTTTCTTTTTGATTTTTGGCTATTCATTAGACATTAAATCCCTTTTTAGCCTTGATGTTCTTCAAAGTGGAATCGTCATTATCATGCTAATCTATTTGATCAGAATAACCTACCAGAAGCTGCTAATTCCATCTGCCACCTGGGCGGAGATCCTGCTCTCTCCCCGCGGACTGATTAGTATTCTTTTGTTTTTCAGCATTCCTGCAGCACAAAAAATTGAAAGTTTAACTGATGGGCTGTTATTTTTTGTCATCTTAGCCACCAGCAGTATTATGGGTATCGGATTGGTGGCGAGTGGCAAAAGAAAACGAGACGTAAACATGCCAATTCATTAGAAGTGATTAAGCAAAACTCTAACTTGCTTTTTGTTTCTAAATCCTATGAGATTCTTACGCAAAAAATATTCTGACGAAACGCTTCTTAGGTTATATGAGGCGTTACTACGTCCGCGCCTGATCGAAGAAAAAATGCTCATCCTGCTCAGGCAGAATAAAATCAGCAAGTGGTTCAGCGGAATTGGGCAGGAAGCAATTTCAGTAGGTATCACCCAAGCGCTGGATAAAGACGAATACATTCTACCCATGCATAGGAATCTAGGTGTGTTCACGGGACGTGATTTGCCTTTTGTCAGATTATTTGCGCAATGGCAAGGCACCATGATGGGTTATACCAAAGGTCGCGATCGCTCCTTCCATTTTGGCACCAACGAACATCATATTGTGGGCATGATCTCACACCTCGGCCCACAAAACGGTGTGGCCGATGGCATCGCACTGGCCACCAAGCTAAAAGGCGAGAAAAAAATCACCGTAGTTTTTAATGGCGATGGAGGCACCAGCCAGGGCGATTTTCATGAAGCTGTGAATGTGGCTGCTGTATGGGATTTGCCCGTAATCTTTGTAGTTGAGAATAATGGTTATGGACTGTCAACACCCAGTAGTGAACAATTTAAATGCAAACAGTTTATCGACAAAGCGATTGGTTATGGAATACAGGGCATACAAGTAGATGGAAACAATATTCTGGAAGTATATGATACAGTAAAGTCATTAGGGGAGAGCATGCGTAAAAAGCCACGACCTATTTTGTTGGAGTGCCTCACCTTTCGCATGCGTGGCCACGAAGAAGCATCAGGCACAAAGTATGTTCCTAAAAAATTGATGGATGAATGGGGTAAAAAAGATCCGTTAGAAAACTTTGAAAAATACCTAATTAAAGAAGAAGTAATCGATGCGAAGTATGCCGAAAACATTCGTAAAAAAATAAAGAAAGATATTGAGGATGGCTTGAATGAAGCCTTCGCAGAAAAATTACCTGAAGCAGATACCGAAACGGAACTGAGTGATGTTTATGCCCCTTTCACGCAGCAAGTAATTAATCCTTCGGAAAAAACATCAGAAAAAAGATTCATCGATGCAATTAGTGATGGCTTGCGGCAAAGCATGGAAAAACATGCCAACCTGGTGCTGATGGGTCAGGATATTGCTGATTATGGAGGCGTGTTTAAAATCACCGAAGGTTTTGTAGAGAAATTTGGAAAAGATCGTGTGCGCAACACTCCGCTCTGCGAATCCGCCATTGTGGGCACGAGTCTTGGCCTTTCCATCAAAGGCATGAAAGCCATGGTGGAAATGCAGTTTGCTGATTTTGTAACCGAAGGATTCAATCAGATCATCAACAACCTGGCAAAGATTCACTGGCGTTGGGGTCAACCAGCGGATGTGGTGGTGAGAATGCCAACCGGGGCAGGCACCGCTGCCGGACCCTTTCATAGTCAGAGCAATGAAGCTTGGTTTTTTCATACCCCTGGGTTAAAAATTGTTTATCCATCAAATCCATATGATGCCAAAGGCTTGCTTTGTGCAGCTTTGGAAGACCCAAATCCTTATTTATACTTTGAGCATAAACTTTTATACCGATCTGTGAAAGACCAGATTCCTGATGACTACTATACTATTGAAATCGGGAAAGCAGCGTTGGTGAACGAAGGATCTGATATTTCCATCATCACCTATGGCATGGGAGTGCTTTGGGCAAAAGAAATTGTAGGAAACATGCCTGATGTTCGTGCCGATATTCTTGATCTTAGAACATTACTTCCATGGGACAAAGAAGCTGTACTAGAAACTGTGAAAAAGACAAACAGAGTATTAGTGCTTCATGAAGATACCCTTACAGGAGGCATTGGCGCGGAGATTTCAGCATGGATAAGTGAACATGCCTTCTCCTACCTGGATGCGCCCGTAAAAAGAATAGCGAGTTTAGATACAGCCATCCCTTTTGCCCCTACGCTGGAAAATAATTTTTTACCGAAAGGAAGAATAAAGAGTGCTATAGAAGACCTGTTACGTTTCTGATTTTATCAATAAGGGCTTCAATCAATTTCAGATGGAAAACAGGACATTCCTTTTTTGCTTATCTTGACCCGTTTATTTATTTAAAACTTGCTCGTAAACAGAAAACATAAGTCCCAAACATTCACATCCATTTCAACATGGTTTGTGCTGGCGCTTATTATTTTATTTTCAGCCCCTTCGTTTGCGCAGGATAAGCCCATCAATAACAAAGGGAAAATCAAGCAGACACGGGCAAAATCACAAAAGAAAAAAGAAAAAGCCTCCACCAAAGACATTGCCGGCAGAAGATTAAGAACCAAAAACACTAATTCTGTAGCGGGCAGAGCGGTCCATTCAAATCCATCACCCTACGCAAATGAAAGGCGCGGCAAGGACAGGTCAGCCAAACCAATTGGTGGCCACCCCATTCGCATTCGGTCACGGTCTGCCGAATCGGCCAGAAATAATGTGTATCCGCAGCGTGGTCAATTTGTGAATGGAGGATCAAAAAGAACTGAAACAGGGCAATCAAACAAAAGTCGATATACCCGATCAGGCAAACTAAGCACAAAGCGCACATCCACTTCGGGGGGTAGCGTAAATCCACCACGTACCCGATCACGTTCCGCTGAATCTTCGCGATCTAATGCCTATCCACAAAAAGGACCTTTCGTAAACCGATCATCAAAGCAAGACCAAAAATCTACATCAAAAAACAGGACAACCCGCACTGGCCGCCTGAGTACGAGCGCGAGAATTACCAATAATTATACACGCAAACCAGGAAGCATGAGTAGTTCGGCAGAACGATCTGGCGGTGCGAATAAAGGTCGTTTTACGCGCTCAGGCAACCTTAGCAGCAAAGCGAGAACATCCGGAAACATTCGTGTAAGCACACCACGCAGTCGCTCCACTTCCGCTGAATCTGCAAGGGGGAAACGTTTTCAGCAAACAGGGCCATTTGTAAATAGTTCGTCAAAAACCTCAGAGCGTGCTTCATCAGGCACCAATAGATATGCCCGCAAAGGAAAACTGAGTGCAGGACCTAACCCGCCTGGAAAAAAGCGAACGGTGACACCCCGATCAGCTTCACAACCATTTGTATCGAAAGGAAAAAAGAATGTGTATTGGGGCAAGTTTTCAAAAGGCGAGAGAGCGTTTACTACTGATATTTCTGGTAATCCTCTTGGCAAAAAAAACTTCCGTACTCCCCCCAATGAAATCATTAAACCGAAAGATCCTTACGCGGGTCGTAAAAGGTCATCCGGAGATCGTGCGTATTCAGGCACATTCCGCTCAGGCCATGTAAGCAGTTCAAGGCGAACGGAAAATCCATGGAAAGGCGATGTGTCAGGGCAAGCCATTCGTAAAAGAAGTGAAAGAAAAAATGAGGTGGCTGGAAGAAAAATAGGGCCAGCCAAAATTGGAGGAGGGCTAAGTGCTAAAATTCAAAGAACCTTTGATACCCACAGAGGTATTAAACCTGTAAAAGGAGGCGGTGGTAGTATGAGCGGAAAACTCCAATCCAATAAGCCGCTTAGTGCACGTGCGCCTGGTTTAGGTGCTGCTGCGATGAGTAAAAGTCAGAATAGAATTTCAGGAGTTAAGCCTATAAAAGGTGCTGGCAGAAGCGCTAGCGGAAAATTCCAATCAAACAAACCACTTAGCGCAAGAGCTCCCGGAATTGGTGCTATATCAATGCTAAAAGGCCAAAATAGAATGACAGGGCTAAGACCGATGAAAGGAGTGGGCGGCAGTGTGTCCGGTAAAATCCAATCGAACAAACCACTTGTTGGAAAAATGCCAGGCAAAGGAGCCACGTCAATTTTAAAAGGCATGAATCGAATAACGGGAGTTAAACCGATCAAAGGAGTGGGAGGAAGTGCAAGTGGAAAGTTCCAATCAAATAAGCCACTTAATCGTAGAGCTCCTGGCATAGGGGCTGTTGCCGTTGCAAGAGGTCAAAATAGAACGACAGGAATAAGACCACAAAAAGGCGGGGGAGGAAGTGTGAGTGGGAAATTTCAATCAAATAAGCCTCTTGTTGGAAGAGTTCCCGGAATTGGTGCCACCACAATTCTAAAAAGTCAAAATAGAATGACGGGATTAAGACCTCAAAAGGGAGGTGGAAGAAGTATGAGTGGTGCAATCTGGAATAATAATAACACACCTATCAACGTAAGACCTCCTGGTAAAGGAGGGAGTGCGTTGGCACGTTACCAGAACAATATGAAGCCCAAGAAACCAACCAAAGTATTTAGTCCAGAGGGGCTTAACTTTTACAAAGACAATGGTGCTGATAGAACGCGAAAAGGGAATTTAATCTCAGTAGAAAAATCTTGGAATAATGGTAATCGTGCACTTCCCTCTATTGATTACGGGAAAACTGCCGATAGAGTGGCGAAGTTTCAAGGCAATGCCAGGACAAAAAAACCACTCAAGGGCGGAGGGAGTATGAGTGGAAAACTATGGAATAATAATGAGCAACCCATTCAAGTACGTATACCTACCGGAGCGCAAGCGGCCGAAGTTGGCACTTCAGGAAATATAAAACTTCCTTTTTTCAAAAAAGCTTATGTAAAAAATCCAAATGCCGTAGATGAAGCGCTCAAGAAGCAACGTCATTATGCGAACGTGCGTATGATCGATGGCCTTCAGGTGGCAATAAAAGCCAGGCAAACCGGAACCAAACCAAACGCTGTTAAAGGTTCTATGCCCGGGTTAGCACCCAGCAAAGCAACTGTGAAGGCTAGTGAATATGCACGAAACATGAAAATGTATTGGAGTTATAAGCATAATCCAAGCAGTGCAGACGCAGCACAAAAAACGATAGCGCCAACAAAGTATTTCGAGCGCGCATCAACGTTTGCGGGGAAAACCCGCTTAACTAAAAATTATCGTCACAATCCGATGAGCAATAAAGAGGCCCTGAAAGTCATATCTCCAGGAAGAGCCTATGCCCGCATAACGGACTATCAGGGTAATGTTAAAATGGGTAAATACAACGACAAGAGATTTTTACCCGATGCTAAATTTGCACACAATAACAGAAATAATGTAAAGGAAGACCGAACTTTCATGATGGACTTTAAGTTGTTATGGACAAAGATTTTTAAAAAGAACGGAACCCAGCCCAATGCAGTGAAAGAGAAAAGTATACGCCCACGCTATGATAGGAAAGAGCGTGAATTGTGGCCTGGCCTTTATGATTAACAAAATGAATTGGATTGCACTAAAAGACTCCGCGCAGTTAGAATCACTTCGGAATGAGTCAAAAAATCAACCTGTACTTATTTTCAAACATAGCACTCGTTGCTCAATCAGCCATACAGCGCTGACAAGATTGGAGAGAACCTGGAAGGAAGAAGAAATGACCTCTGTCAAGACTTATTTTTTAGATCTGATTTCTTATCGCGAAATATCGAATAGAATTGAAAATCTATTTGACGTGGAACACCAATCACCGCAGATTCTTTTGATCAAAGATGGAGAAGCCGTTTTCCATAGATCACATTTTGATATTGAGTTCGCCAGCATTAAAAATGCTGTCTTGACTTCTGTGCCTGTCAAAAATTAAAATCAATAGTTTGCGTGACAGAATCAGACAGGCTGAGTGCAACCGGGCACGTTCGTGCAGTGTTTATTAATTTTTGCTTTTGCACATCAGTCGCTTTTAAGGCGGGATGATAAAAAGTGATTTGAATTTCACCTATTCTTCTTGGATTTGATGCCATAATTTTAACAACCTCGGACCGTAATCCTTTCAAATCAATTAGTTCTCTTTCGGCCAGTATACCCATCATCGTCATCATGCAACTACTCAGCGCTGCACAAATAAGATCCGTTGGACTAAAAGCCTCCCCTTTGCCGTTATTATCAGTGGGAGCATCGGTAATAATTGTTTCACCCGATTTTAGATGTTTTGCCTTTGTTCGTAGATTTCCCTGGTACTCAACTTCTGCCATTTGATTCATAACAAGACTATTTTTTCTGCGTTTCTTACTATAACTTTAACTTCACAAACAAAGTAAAGCAGTTGGCATGAAGGATGGTATCAAAATATTGCTATTTCTTTTTCTTTCAGTGGGTTTTAATTCGGTGACTGCTCAAACGTTGGATAGTTACGTCTATAATTCAGAGTTTACGTGGGGTATAAATAAGAATTCATCTGGTGGATTGATTGGTGGTTTTACATTCAAAAAGGCAAAAAAACGTAGCGATCGGGTGTTGGAAACCTACGGGCTCGAAATCATGAACGTCAAACATCAACAAGAAGTAAGACGCAACTCTGCCTATACCGGCAATTTCTTTATTTATGGTAAAAGTAATTACCTCTATGCTCTCCGATTTCAATATGGCCGTGACTTGATTTTATTTACGAAAGCACCACAACAAGGAGTAGAAATTAAAGCTGTTTTTGCTGCCGGACCTTCTTTAGGGGTAGTGGCCCCATATTATATTGAAAGATCTGTAGATAACAGTTACTTTTCTTCCGTTCACGAGCAGTATAATCCTGATAATCCCAACCATTCTTTCAACAATATTTTAGGCACCGGCAATCTCTTTGAGGGAATTGGGGATTCTAAAATCCAGATGGGTGGCAATCTTAAGGCAGCATTAAACTTCGAGTTAGGCTTTATAAAGAGCCAGGTTACGGGTTTTGAAGTAGGTGTTTTGGCTGATGCCTATTTCAACAAAGTTATTTTAATGCCTACGGCTGTTAACAAATCCATTTTCCCAACTGTGTTTTTTACCCTTTTTTACGGGAATCGTAAATAGACCATCAAAAATTTTCTGAAATCCTGTGACTGGGAAATATTTTTTGGATTGTATTACTATATTTGAAATCCTAAACTGCAATTCTTAACGTATGGAAGCGAAAAAGACTGAATCCGCTGATTTGATGAAAAAGACAAGCTTTTTCTTCAGTATCGGCTTGCTAGTGACACTAGCACTTGTTTTCACAGCCTTTGAATGGAAACAATATGAAAGTAACCTGATAGACCTACAGGGCAAAAGCACTAACGTTTTTGAAGAAATGTTAGAAGTTCCCCCAACAGAACAACCACCTCCACCAGCACCAATCATTCAACAACCACAAATTGTTGAAGTGCCTGATGAAGAAGAGATCAAAGAAGACTTAAAGCTTACATTTGATGTTGAGGTTTCTGAAGAAACGAAAGTAGAAGAGGTTATTGTAGCCCCTGTTATTGAGAAAGAGGATGTGGATGAAATCTTCAGCGTGGTTGAAGAATCTGCGCTTCCTAAGGGCGGCTATCCTGCTTTCTATAAGTTTGTAGGCGAGAAAATTAAATATCCTGCACAAGCCAGAAGGATGGGTGTGGAGGGCAAAGTATTTGTTGAGTTTGTTGTTAACCGTGACGGTTCTATTGTAGATGTAAGGGCTATAAAAGGAATTGGTGCTGGTTGCGATGAAGAGGCCGTAAGAATTGTACAAAGTGCTCCATCATGGACACCTGGTAAACAAAGAGGAAAGCCAGTAAGACAGAAAATGGTTATTCCTATTACCTTCAAATTAGGTTAACGGAAACTGTTATAGAATAAGAAAGGCCCTGATTGAAAAGTCAGGGCCTTTAGTTTTTATTAGAATACCACCCCGCAAAGTAGCCCAATTACAATCACTGCCCAGGCAGGGATTTTAGTAAATGCCATTAAGCAGAAAGTGCCAATAGTGAAACCAAAATTGAGAAAAGTATTCTCCAAAGGTTCAAATAACAAGATTGCTGCTGCCACAACCAAACCTGCGTTAGCTGCATTAATGCCTTCAAGGGAAGCGCGAATGGGCCTGAACGTTTTCAAACTTTCCCAAATACGAATGAGAAAGAAGATCAAAAATGTTCCAGGAAGAAAAAGTCCTGCAGCCGACATAATGCTTCCAAAGATTTGGCCTCCAATGCCATAATCACGCATGGAGAGAACACCTAAATAAGAACTGAATGAAAACAAAGGCCCCGGCAACGCCTGAACAAAAGCATAACCTGAAAGAAATTCATCATGTGAGATCGGGTGATGGAGTGGCTTCGAATATTGTACAAACTCTGTGTAAAGCATCGGTGTTAATACCTGACCTCCACCAAAAATCAAACTTCCGTTTCGATAAAAATTTTCAAAAAGACGAACAGGCAAAGTCAGTTCAGGAATACCTTTTGTTGCCCAGCCTAACAAAGCTGCAAATATTAATACACCTGCCCACAAGAAGAAATTTGACCAGCTCACATCAAATTTCTTTCTTTCCTCTCGGGGATGAGCTTTATAATTAAATGCTGTTATCAAACCAGCCCCAAGAAGCACAATAGGAAACACCAGTGGTGTCTTGAAAAAATAGGTGGCTATTGCCGCTAACACCATGAGCAAGAAGCCTCGTTTGGTGGTGACGGTTTTTAAACTAATTGTATATGCCGCGTGTGCTATAAGCCCAACTGCCATAGGCTGAATAAACCGTGTGAAGTCCAGTGAAGTGTTCTTGGTGACAAAGCTATTCATGATCATGCCTGCAACAGTCATAATAATAACGGAAGGCAGTAGCCAAATCAGCAAGGTTAAATAGGCCAAAGAAGCCCCCCCCATTCGATAGCCAAGGGCTGAAAGTGTCTGTGTTGATGTGGGGCCAGGAACGATCTGACACAATGCATTCAGCTCCACTAAATCATTATCGCTCAGGTAACCACGTTTCTTTACCAAGACATTTTGAAAATGGGCAATATGAGCCTGTGGCCCTCCAAAACTTGTCAGCGACAATAAGAGAACATCCTTTAAAAAAATTATAAATCGAACTCGCCTGATCAATGTGAATTGATTATTTCTTTAGACCTATCTCCTCCAATCTTTGATTTAGAAATTCTCCTGCCGTTATATCATTCCATAATTTTGGATGAAGTGCATCAACACAAGATGACAGAGCAGCCAGATTCATTTCTGATCTTGGGTGCATGAAAAAAGGAATGGAATATCGAGGTGAGTTCATTAAATGACGAGGCGGATTTACTACGCGATGTATTGTTGACTTAAGTTTCTTGTTGGTCAATCGCTCTAGCATATCCCCTACATTTACTACTAATTGCTCAGGCAATGCAGTGATAGGAATCCACTTTCCATCTCTACGCAATACTTGCAGGCCATCCGCACTTGCACCCATCAAAAGGGTTATTAAATTAATGTCTCCATGTTCAGCCGCACGAACCGCATCAGCCGGCACAGCCTCAGGATTTTCTATAGGAAAGTAATGAATAGGTCGAAGTATGCTATTGCCATGTTTTACTTTATCGTCAAAATAATTTTCTGGTAAGCCAAGATACAGCGCAATCGCTTGTAACATTTGCACCCCTGTCTTCTCCAATCTTCTGTATACGTCAAGCGCAATTACTTTAAATTCAGGAAGCTCTTCAGGCCATACGTTTTCCGGATATTCACTTTTGACCGGATCATTGTCCAACACTTCCTGACCTACGTGATAAAACTCTTTCAAATCACCCGTGTTGCGACCTTTGGCGTGCTCTTTACCCTTTCCGATATAGCCTCGTTGCCCTGCCAGACCTGAAATTTCATATTTCTGCTTTACCGAATCCGGCAACGCATAAAACTTTTTGATAGTATCGTATAGTCTTGCTGACAATTCATCCGTCAGAAAGTGATTGCGAATAGCAACAAAACCAATCGTATTATAGGCTTCACCCAACTCCTGAACAAACTTGTTTTTTTGTATCGAATCTCCACTGGTGAAATCAGTTAGATCAAGGGAAGGAATTGTGTCATGTAATATCTCCGCCATGGGTTATACTGTTTAGGGGGTCACGCAAGCTAATTATTTTTAGGTAATTTTACCTGATGCCACGTTCAAGGCATGGTTTTAGCAAAGTCAACAGTTCACTAAAAAATACACATCATGAAATCAATAAGCAGAAGGAAATTCGTCAACCAATCATTGAAGGCCTCTGCCTTCACCGTCATAGGATCTCACCTGGCTTCCACCGTAGCATTAGCAGAGGAGACATCCGTTGCTGCCTTGAAATTTTCTCAGATTGCTTTGCCTTATGCTGTAGATGCTCTGGAACCCAGTATTGACGCCTTAACGATGGAAATTCATTACGGGAAACATCATACTGCTTACATTAAAAATGTGAATGAGGCCATCGCTGCAGAAAAAATTTCCTTCAGCACTGAAAAAGATTTCTTCGCCAATACTTCAAAACTTTCCGCGAAAGCTCGTAACAACGGAGGTGGTGCCTGGAATCATAATTTCTTCTGGCAAAACATGAAGCCAGGAAGTGTTGCTCCTATTGGCAAAGTGGCGGATGCCATCAATGGAACCTTTGGTTCATTTGATAAATTTAAAGAACAGTTTACACAAGCCGCCATGACTCGATTCGGCTCTGGCTGGGCCTGGCTTGTTAAAGATGGCAATACCATAAAGATAGGTTCAACACCCAATCAAGACAATCCATTGATGGACATCAGCGACCTTAAAGGAACGCCTCTGCTTGCGCTGGACGTGTGGGAACACGCCTATTATTTAAAATATCAAAACAAAAGAAACGAATATGTAGCCAACTGGTGGAATGTTGTGAACTGGGATGAAGTAGCAAACCGTCTAAGCTAATTTTTTTTAGAATGAAAAAAATCGTTCTACTGACATTACTTAGCCTTTGTTTTTCACAATTTAATTTAGCGCAGGAAATCAAAGCCTACAAAACTTTTGGCGGTGTTCGTTTTGAAATGGACACAGTAACACTTGGGTTAAATCAAGTGTTAGCTATCGTTAAAGAAAATCCTGAAGCCTATGCTGAACTTAAAAGGGCAAAATCAAATTATAATGCCGCGGGTGTATTAGGCTTCGCAGGTGGGGTATTAATTGGATTACCCCTAGGCACCGCCTTGGCAGGTGGTAATCCGGAATGGGGTCTGGCTGCCGGTGGAGTGGGATTGCTAGTAGCATCAATCCCATTTACTTCTGCGTTTAGAAGTCGCACAATGCAGGCACTCGATCTTTACAATAACAAAGGGAACACCTCAAGAATAAAATCTGAATTTCAATTTTATGGAAGTGGTGCGCGCTTGATTGTCCGCTTCTAACCTGTCTGATGACGGTGATAGATTTGTAACAGATCGGTAGAAATCTCCTCTTTCAACACCAAATCGCCCTGAAGTGGGGGGGCTTTAATTCCTTTATAAAATGAACGGGGTGAGGTAAAAACACGCGCCTCATCCCACAACCCTGATTCGATAAAAAAAGACAACGTTTGACTTCCTCCTTCAACGATTAAAGATTGGATTTTTTCTTTGTGTAACCAACTCAATAATTGTGGTATAAAATCTTGTTCATCCAATCGCACTAACTTTAGATTTTCATGTTCTTCATGTTTGAGTAGATTAAAACAAATGGTGGGCACCCGCTTATCAAACAAATTAAGCGTATCACTGAGTCGCAAAAAACGATCAATCACCAACCGCACCGGATCTCTTCCGCTCCATTCCCGCACGGTAAGGTTTGGATTGTCATGAGCAGCCGTTTTTGTTCCTACCAACACAGCATCCTCCTCACTTCGCCATTTGTGAACGAGTTGTCTTGAAAAATCATTGCTGATCCACTTCGACTCATAATTGCTATGCGCAATAAATCCATCCGTGGTTTGTGCCCATTTTAATATTATGTATGGCCGTTGTCTTTCGTGAAAAGTGAAGAACCGCTTATTGAGCTCACGACCTTCTTTCTCTAATACACCGGTAATAACTTCAACACCTGCTTCCTCCAGTTTTTTTATTCCTTCCCCGGCTACCAATGGATTTGTGTCCTTATTTGAAATCACCACTTTTTTTACTCCCTGTTGTATCAACATATCTGCACAAGGAGGGGTTTTGCCATGATGAGAGCATGGCTCAAGATTTACATAGGCTGTGCTGCCATTCAATTTATTTGTATCGGATACATTGGCTACCGCATTTACTTCTGCATGCGCTTCACCATATTTACGATGCCAACCTTCGCCAATCACTTCACCATCCTTTACAATAATACAACCTACCCGTGGATTTGGGCTTACTGCTCCCACTCCCATCCGGGCCAGATCAAAAGTGCGTTGCATCAAAAGTTCGTCAGGTGTCATTCAGAATTACTAACATTGCAAAGATCATTTTCGCAATGACCAATTCCAAAGAACTTTTCAACGATCTCGTAAACCGCATTACGCTAAAGGAGGATAAATCTGAGATCCAGAGCATTGTTTATTTACTTCTTGAGAAAAAATTAAGGCTTACAAAAACTGAACTCTTAGCCGGAAAAGAAATTGACGCTATTAAACCTTCTTTTTTTGATCGCACCATTGCAGAAATAAATGCGCACACACCCATTCAATATATCTTAGGCGAAGCTGACTTTTATGGTCGCCCATTTAGAGTAAATTCTTCTGTGCTAATCCCCCGACCAGAAACTGAACTTTTAATACATGAAATCAGGAGCGAATTTCTAACATTTGGTTCAAAAGCTCTCAAAATTTTAGACATCGGAACAGGTAGCGGATGTATTGCCATAACACTCGCCATGGAAATTCCACGGGCATCTGTGCACGCAACAGACATCAGCAAAGAAGCCATCCACACCGCACAGTATAATGCAGAAACGTTGCACGCCTCGGTAACCTTTCACAAACACAACATTCTTACCGAAGAAATTTCATTCGGCTCGTTTGACCTGGTGGTGAGCAATCCTCCTTATATCTCGCAAGAAGAAAAAAAAGCGATGAAACAAAATGTTCTGATGTATGAACCTCATCTTGCGTTGTTTGCGCCAGCAGAGGATCCATTGGCTTTTTATAAAGCGATTGCCTCCAAAGGAAAAAAAATACTTTCACCAGACGGATCGGTTTGGGTTGAAATTAATGAACACTTTGGTGATGAGGTTTGCACTATCTTTGAGGAAGCTGGCTATCAATCGGTGCGCATGATTAAAGACCTTGATACTAAAAACAGAATTGTTACGGCACTGCGATGAACAATCCCATAGTCTTGTTGCATGGAGCATTGGGTTCAGCCACTCAACTGGAGCCATTGAAGAAATTGCTAACTGAAAAGGGCAGAGAGGTCTATTCAATAAATTTTTCTGGCCATAGTGGTATGCCTTTTTCAGAAAATGGATTTGGTATTGATGTATTTGCTCAAGACGTGATCCGATTTCTTGATCATGAGAAAATAGAAACCACAGACATCTTTGGGTATAGCATGGGTGGCTATGTCGCCCTACGGTTAGCACATCAGAATCCATCACGAGTAAATACCACTATTACACTCGGAACCAAATTTGACTGGAGCCCTCAATCTGCAGAGAAAGAAATTAAGAAACTGGATCCCGTAAGAATACAAACAAAGGTTCCTGCCTTCGCTCGCATTCTTGAACATCGGCATGAACCCAACGATTGGAAAGAACTTATTAAGAAGACATCAGATATGATGTATGATCTTGGTGAACAACCCCTTCTTACACCAAAAATATTTTCATCTCTCTCTCATAAATTCAAAATATTATTGGGTGATCAGGATGATATGGCTGATCGCAGTTATTCTGAAAAGGTAGCGGGTTTTTTAAAAAATGCAGAATTTCATTTATTGAAGAACACACCACATCCAATAGAAAAGGTGAACCTGAAAGAGTTAATTGACTTTATTAATTAACCATTCGATTAACTCAACTCCTCACCAATCCAAAAGGGTTGTGTTGACTTAAACCTTACAATTCCGTCTTTGGTAATTTTGTAACTACCTGAGACAAACTCATTAAACTCAGATTTCAATTCCTCCGGGAACAAATAAAGTTTTATACCGGCCGGGTACCATTTTTCGAAATGACCGTGCTTCATCCAACTCCAAAGCTTGTTGTCAACAAATGCCTCTACATCAAGGTCAGTAAACGATTCGATCCTGTTAAGGTCATCTTTACTCCTTAACAAACAATTCACTGCGGCTGCCTTCGAAGCGGTGAGAAAATAAAAAGCAGTTTGCAAAGGGTCATCACCGGGGTTGTAAGAGATTACCTTTATAGGTATTTGATCTATTAACCGATCTCTCCATTGCGCCATTTCGGCAAGAGGTGCAACTACCACATCCACTTTTATGCCCCATGCTATTACCGTTTCAACTTCGGAAGATAACACCACCACCGTGGGCATCCATTCCAATAGCTCCTGTATTTTTTCAAATGCAATAGCCTGCGCATTTGCAATCAGCAATGCTGGCTCCTGATTTTCGCGAACGATGTGGTGACTGGACATTATTGCTCAAAGAAACAAACAGAACCTCCTACCCATGTTTTATCTTTATTAAATTTCACACCGATCATTTCACCTCGACTCAGTCGGGCCAAATTGGTAATTAAAATCGGTCGTGAAGATTCTTTATCCCATAAGAAAAGTAAACGTATTTCAGTTTTTACCAAACCGTCTGGTGCTTGTATCACAGGCGCATATTGAACTTTGCGTTGTAATAAATAATTTTTCCGTTCCTCCACTGGTATCCTTAATACATCACTCGCTGTCACGTGAAACAGAACACCATTACCTGAAAAAGAGAATAACGGTTTCAATACGTAATTTTCAAGATCAATCGGAAAAGTTGTATAGTCACTCAAGAACGTACATTCCGGTATTGCATCGCTACTTAGGAATGGCATGGTGTATTTGCTGATATAATAAAACCAATTAGGATGACCAGCCCACTCAACGTCTACTTCTTCCGTTAAATGGAAGTCCGTTTTTATTGATGGATTTCCTAACAATTCATCAAAGATCACACGATTGTAAATGCGATGGATCGGTGTCTCCACCCCCTTCTTTTTATAAAATAATTTTTTATTCCGTAGAATCAAGTCACCAAGATGAACTGGCTCGATGCCCAAATGTTGTTGCGTCACCAAAAAGTCGATATACGTATTTTGTTCCTTTGGATTGATCTCCAACAAAATCACATTATCCGGATTATGATCGCCCACGATGGCCTTTTGCAGAAGTTTCCAATATTGTTCAGAACTTTCACCTATATGAAAATCATAATTCTGTGGGATCTGATAATGTTGTTTAAACTTGCTACCCAGGAAATCCTGATATCCAAACAACGATGGGAATCCCTGCATTTCAATCAGCCGGGGAACCAACTCATTGCCACCTTCTTCTTTGCAAACAGCAAAATCTAATGCAATGAATAACGTGTGGTCATCTTCCTTAGGCACATACAGCTGAGCAGGAATTGCACCTGCCATTTTCGACTTAAAATCCGGACGCACAATAAAGTCAATAATATCATCAGATGCCTTAAGGAGTTTTTTTTTAAAATCCTTGCCAACAAAAACCGGACTCTCGGCCACACGAAAAGGAATTTTATAATTATACGCGTGATCGAGATCACCTAAAAATGCCTGGTATTTCTGTTCTGAAAACTGCTGATTGAATGATTGGCGGACAGAAGCAATCATAATGATAAGGATCTTAATTGTTGACTACATGCCGTCATTAAAAAGCGTGGCACCACGGTGGAGTAGGTGAGCATGATCTTGTCCGGATCATTGAGATGATCGAGCATCTCCCAATATTTTTTTTCTCCATACTTTTCAATCACGAGTTCTTTTTTATCCTCACGTAATAAGTACCTGCGTATGCCTACCGCATCCGCTTCCGGATGAAACTGGGTGCCGATAAATGCTTCATCAAAACGAATAGCCATTACGGCACGCTCAAGATCAACATGAGGTCTATACTTTTCAATACATAAAACCGCTCCGCCTTCAGCTGTTATCTTCTCTTCATTGGGTTGTAGAATCTGATAATCTCTTGAATCTACGGCCCATAGTGGATCATTCAATGATCGCAGTATTAAATCATGATGGCCTTCAAAGGTTTTAAATACAGGCATTACCCCAAATGAAGTTGACTTTCTTTTCGACACCTGTCCGTATCCGTAATAGCGACAAAAGATCTGGAAACTATGACAAATGAGGAGTACGTATTTCTTCTGTTCCGGATTTTGTTGATTAAAGACTTTGATGTCATCCATTAAGGTAAAGAATCTGCGTTCCCACAAACTCCCGGCACTGTCCAACGGACTACCCGGTCCGCCTGAAGATATATACACATCAAAATTAAGATCCGGTAATTCTGCTTTTTGCCGCACATCAAAGAATTGATATTTCACCATCGCGTGACAGTCAGCTTCAAATTCTTCGATGAGTTGACGTATGCCGCGCATACCTTCATTCGCAACTCCTTCATAGAGATCGAGTATCGCTATTCGTATTGACCTCTCTCCAACGGAGTGAGGTGACTGACCATTAATGTTATCTATCCTGTCAATCCCTTTCATGCTCTCATTCACCTGAATATTCCCATCACATGTTTACTTCCGCAAACACATCATTCCTTTTGCAATTATAATTATACTCCCTCAAGGGTTTCACTCAAAATATAATCCACCACTTTTTCAAGACTTAAGGTTTGTTGAAATACAGCAAGTTGCCGATCAGCTCCGGTGCCTCTTTGCAAAATCGTGTGAACATAATTGATGGCCTTGCGGCTGCCAAGTTCGTCTACCACATCATCCACAAAATCCAGCAATTCAAGAATCAACACACGCGTATCAAATTCTGCCTGCTTGCCAAAATCAATTAAGCGGCCGTCCAAACCATAGCGTGATGCTCGCCATTTATTCTCATTAATGAGTGTGCGCGTGTACATGATGAAACTCATATTCTGAAGTCTTAACTTATACAGCTTCACCACCAATGCCTGGAATAGCGCAGTGATCGCGATGGTTTCGTCCACGCGCATTGGCACGTCACATATTCTAAACTCGATGGTATCAAAAAACGGGTGCACACGCACGTCCCACCATATCTTTTTAGCGTTATCAATACAATTCGTCTTGATTAAAAGATTTACATAGTTTTTGAAATCATCCCAACTATCAAAACGATCGGGAATACCGGTGCGCGGGAATTTATCAAAAACTTTTGTGCGAAACGATTTAAACCCTGTGTTGCGCCCCTCCCAAAAAGGAGAGTTGCACGACAGCGCATATATATGAGGAAGGAAATAACGCACCGTATTCATGATATGGATTGCCATATTTTTATCGCTGATGCCTACATGCACATGCAATCCAAAAATTAAATTAGAACGAGCCGCTTCCTGCATTTCCTGAACAATCTCATCATAGCGTGGATTAGGTGTGATTAATTGTTTGCTCCAATGTGAAAAGGGATGTGTACCTGATGCCCCTATTCGTAAGTTTAATGAGCCGGCAACCTCTGAGACAACTTTTCTCAAGGTTCGAATCTCATCATAAGCCTGCACGATGTCTTTGCAGATGCCGGTGCCCACTTCCACCACAGCCTGATGCATCTCTGCTTTCACATTATCATGAATAACCTGAGAAGCCAACTCCACTATTTTTTGATCATGAGATGTTAGCTCCCGCGTATGCGGGTCAATCACCATGTATTCTTCTTCAACTCCGAGCGTAAACTTTTCCATAGACGATTACCCTTTTCGGGTAAAATTATTTTTTTGCTGATCTGGGTTTTGATTCTTTTTTAGTTGGCTCTTTATCCGTTGATTTCGTGGCTTTTGTTTTTGCCCCTGTCGCTTTGGTTATAAAAGTGCCCCACGTGAGGTTATCTTTTCCGGGCTTTTGTTCCTCAGCGCGCTCCACAGCAATTTTTGCAGACGTTTCTACTACCCAATCAAAGTTTTCCTGACCCACTGAATTCACATCGGCATCTGGCGCTGGATTACAAAAATCGATGGCATATGGAATACCGTCACGCACGGCCATTTCCACTGTGTTAAAATCATAACCTAATGCATGGCAAAGATCCATCACATATTGATGTATTTTCTTTAGCAGCTTTTCGGAAGCCGGACCATTGCTACTCTGGTATCTTAAATGATGAGGATTGCGCGGTTCATACTGCATGATGCGCACGTGCTTTCCCCCTAGGCAATAACAACGGAAATAGTCATCGAAAACAATTTCCTCCTGTAGCATCATCACCAGCTGGCCTGTTTCGCTGTAGGCCTTGAAAAAATCATCCATGTTGTTAAGTTTATAAACACTCTTCCAGCCTCCACCAGCATGTGGTTTCATATAGGCAGGCCAACCAATGTGATCAAATATTTTTTCCCAGCTCAGAGGAAACTTAAGATTACTAAATGATGCTTCGCCTGTATCAGTGGGTCGCTCATGCGAAGGAAGTAACACCGTCTTGGGCACCGGAACACCTAGTTTTACAGCCAACGCATTATTGAAAAATTTTTCATCAGCACTCCACCAAAAGGGGTTGTTGATAACTGCTGTCCCAGAAATAGCAGCATTTTTTAAATAGGCACGATAGAATGGAACATCTTGCGAAATCCGATCAATAATGACCGCATAATCTGAAGGCTCTCCTTGTTGCACCATATCCACCAGTACTGATTCAGCTTTAATGTCACTCAACCCCATTTTGTTTATACGTTCTACAAACGCCTCAGGGAAGGATCGTTCCATGCCATATAGTATTCCAATCTTTTTCATGTGCTATAATTTATTTTTTATTTTGGTCATATGGAATTCGCCTGACAAATGATCATACCTACGGCAAATTAACATTCAAGGCTCATTTCATAACACTGATTTTAGTTTTGATTCTTTATGCCAATAATAATGTTTTGAAATTTTACTCTCTCAGTCAAATGCGGATTGTGAGCCGAGTTGGTAAACCAATATAGTTTTTTTTCTTTGCAAACAAGCTGCTGGTAATAGGATTCTGCTAATGAAAAGTGAGTTTGGTAGTCATTGCTGCCAATCAGAAAATAAACAGGACACATAAGTTCAGGGGCAAACTCAAAATAATTTGTTTTGGAAGCCTCATTAAACAACGTAAGCCACGTGTTCGCCCATTGATCAACTTTCGTTTGCGTGGGCGTAGTGCTATTCATCAACTTGCTTAACCATTTTCTGTGAAAGAACAACTGCTCTCCATTTTTGAATGGTATTTCTACCCTGCTAAGTTCTGCTATTGCTTCCTTGTTATTCTCATTGATCGCCTTGTCTTGCATGGTCTTCAATGATTGCCGTTCACTTTCTAATTGATTGACCATGGGACTCATAGCAAAATAACCTTTTAATAAATCTGGCCTCTCGGCTGCAATGCGCAAGCCTAAATAACCACCCCAAGAATGACCAATCAGATATATTTTTTCTTGTGAGAATTTTATTGAAAGAAAGTTTATGAGTTCAATGGCATCTTTTACAAAAAGTGAAACCGTTAATTGGTCTGGTGATTTATTCAGTATAGCCGTTTGTCCACTTTCACGCTGATCCCATTGAACAACAATAAAATGTTTTTGTAATTCTTCTGTAAAACGATCTGCATAGCCCATGGCTGAATTGCCCGGACCGCCATGTAGAAAAAGCAGAACCGGTGCGTGATCGTCTTCTCCCTGAAATTTTACCCATTGTTTAATGCCACCAATCGTGATTGCTTCGTTGCCCATTATCTTAGCACCAAAGATTATGTGAGGTAATACAACTGCTACGATCAACAAGAAACGGGCAAACATATTTATTTAATCAAGGACAAATAATGTGGAAACATTTCCTTCCAGACAGGCCAATCGTGTTGGGCATCCTGGCGCACATCGAGCCAATGGTTGATTCCTTTGTTTCGTAAGATCTCCGCCATGCGTTCGTTAGCACTCCAGCACATATCCTGCGTGCCCGTGCCTAATACCACAAACATGTCGTAGAAGAAATCGTTTTGTGCTTGGGGCAAAAAATCCATCGGGTTATTGAAATATACCTGATCATCATAGTAACCATCTACCTGATCTTTAATATCAAAGGCGGCACCCATAGTAAACACATATTTAACCACCTCCGGATGTTTAAAAGCAAAATTGGTAGCATGATATCCACCAAAGCTACATCCGGCTGTTGCTACTCGCCCCACACCTGTTTCCTGTTGAGTAAGCGGCACCAATTCATGGTATAACATCTGATCATACCAGTGGTGGTTCTTAGCGCGATCAGCCGGGTGAATATTTCTATTATACCAACTCACTTCATCAATACCATCCACACAATATATTTTTACAAGGCCTTCGTCTAAAAACCAGGATACGCTATCGATCAATTTAAAATCTTTATTCTCGTAATAGTGTCCCATGTAGGTGGGAAATAAAATAACCGGAAATCCACGCGTGCCAAATGCGAGTACTTCTATATCGCGGTTCAACCGGGGCGAATACCATTTATGATAATGTTCATGTGGCATGTCATTTCAATTTATAAACTCCTATTTTTGTTTATTAATTCGTAGAAAAATCGGAATAAAGAGACATAAAAATCAATTTAGCCTTAAAATAATTATTGTCCTTGTCACTGTCACATCATTATCATCTGGAAAAATTAACTGATATCCACTCCAAGTTGCTCGACAGAGATACTAAGGTGGATATATTTCTGCCGTTTCAATATGAAAAGGGACACAAACACTATCCTTTGCTTATTTTGAATGATGGTCAGGATTGTGAAACCATCAACCTAAAAACCATATTGGAAACACTTACCCATGAGAAAGAAATTAAGGATGTCATCGTGGTGGGTGTGCATGCCGGTGACCGGATGCATGAATACGGAGTAGCCACCAAAGAAGATTATAAAGGCCGTGGCTCAAAAGCAATAAATTACACGCGGTTTGTCATGACCGAATTGATTCCCTATTTACATCGTCACTATTCTATTTCAAAATCACCAGAAGACAATGGTATCGCTGGTTTTTCTTTAGGAGGATTATCGGCTTTGGATATTGCCTGGCACCATGCCGATTATTTTGGAAAAGTGGGCGCTTTTAGCGGATCATTCTGGTGGCGCAAACGTGACACAAAGAGCAAACTCTATTCCGATGATCAGGATCGCATCATGCATCAAGTTGTGCGCAGAGGAAGATTTAAGCCCGGGTTGAAATTCTGGTTTCAGACCGGATTGCATGACGAACCAAATGACCGTAATAAAAATGGTGTGATCGACTCCATTGATGATACGCTGGATCTGATTGTAGAGTTAACAAAAAAAGGTTACCGGCCTTTTCATGATATTCAATACCTGGAATTGGAACATGGAGAACATAATCTTAAAACCTGGAAACAAGCCATGCCTCATTTTTTGAAGTGGGCCTATCAAAAAAACTAATTTCACTATGCAAACAATAGACACCATCATTTTCGACTTAGGCGCAGTACTCATCGACTGGAACCCGCGACATCTTTACAGAAAAATTTTCAAAACAGAAGAAGAGATCACCTGGTTTCTTGAAAACATCTGCACGCACGAGTGGAATGAAAAACAGGATGCCGGAAGGTCTTTTGAAGAAGCAACAGAAGAATTACTTCTAAAATTTCCGGAGCATGAACAGGCCATCAGGGCCTGGTATGATCGCTGGGAAGAAACGATCAGCGGCCCCTTGCATGGCACCGTAGCTATTTTAAAAGAAATCAAAGATTCCAAAAAATATAAGTTGTATGCATTAACCAATTGGTCGGAGCAAACATTTCCCTGGGCCTTGCAGCAATTTGATTTTCTACATTGGTTTGAAGGCATTGTTGTTTCCGGTCATGAGAAAACCCGCAAACCTTTTCCGGAATTCTATCAGATACTATTTGATCGATATAAAGTAACTCCGGCCAACGCATTATTCATTGATGACAGCCTGCGTAACATTGAAGGAGCTCAAGCGGTGGGCTTGCCCGGCATTCATTTTCAATCACCCGAACAATTGAAAGAGGAACTTATAAAAAAGAGAATTATTGATGTGAAATGAATTATTCGCTGAATTAAAAATGAAGAATTCCTCAAATCACTTTTTAAAATTCATCACACACGTTTCGATGGTATCGCAACACTCATGAACTTGTTCTTCGGTGATCACTAACGGTGGAGCCAGGCGTATAATATTTCCATGAGTCGGTTTAGCCAACAATCCATTCTCAGCAAACTTCAAACATAAGTTCCAGGCGGTTTCGCTTTGCGGAGTATCATTTATTACAATCGCGTTAAGCAAACCTTTGCCACGAACCAGTGTAATCAAATTTGATTTTTCCTTTAGCGCATTCATTCGCTGACGAAAGACCACTCCTAACTTTTCGGCATTGGCTGCGAGATTTTCATCTTTGACAACTTGTAAGGCCTCCATCACTACGGCCGCGGCCAATGGATTGCCTCCAAAGGTAGATCCGTGTTCTCCAGGTTTGAGCACCAACATGACATCATCATCAGCCAGCACTAAGGATATCGGCAACACGCCTCCTGAAAGTGCCTTCCCTAAAATCAACAGATCAGGCCGCACGTCTTCGTGATCGGACGCCAACATTTTGCCGGTGCGTGCAATGCCCGTTTGAATTTCATCCATCATAAGCAGCACATTATTTTTATTGCATAACTCTGCTGCCGCTTTCAGATAACCTTCTTTCGGAACAAAGACTCCTGCTTCTCCTTGTATGGGCTCAATCCAAAGAGCACAAACATTTCTGTTGCTCAACGCTTTTTCAAGAACTGCTACATTATCGTAATCTACTATTTCGAAGCCTGGCATAAATGGACCAAAACCCTTTCGTGCAGAATCATCAGTGGAAGCTGAAATAATCGTTGTGGTTCTCCCATGAAAATTTTGTTTCACAACAACAATCACCGCCTCGTTATCCGGAATTCCTTTTTTTGTATAGCCCCACTTACGCGCAAGTTTAATGGCCGATTCATTCGCTTCTGCACCGCTGTTCATGAACAAGGCTTTGTCATAACCAAATGTTTCGCATACGTATTTTTCGGCTATGCCCAGTTTGTCGTTATAGAAAGCCCGTGACGTAAGCGTTAACTCTTTGGCCTGCTCAATCAATGCATTGATAATTCGCGGATGACAATGTCCTTGATTTACGGCACTGTAGGCGGACAGGAAATCATAATACCGTTTCCCTTCTACATCCCACAGAAACACACCTTCCCCTTTGTTTAATACAACCTCAAGCGGGTGATAGTTGTGCGCACCAAATTTTTCTTCTAACGCAATCGCCTCTTGGCTGGATGTAATCGTGGATACCATATTCTTGAAATTCAATGAGTTTCAAAGTTAATCATTCCGCCATAAAGCGCCTAAGAAATCAGTTGCTACCAATTTGAAATGATCTAAATTTGCCATTGATGGAAATTACACTTTTAGCAATTGGTTTAATCGTTGGTGGGCTGGCAGGCTGGTTTGTTGCGAAATTCAAAGCTTCAGCTGACGCACAACTATTGAATACGTCACTGGCTGTGGAGCAGGAAAAAAACAATGCACTGGAAAAACAATCAGCTGAACTCAATCAAAAACTGGAAAGCGAACGCAGCCGCGCAGAAGAATTGAACCGAAAATTATCTACTACTGAAGCAAATTACCAAAACCTGGAAGCAAAACTGGACGACCGCCAAAAAGAATTCAGAGAACTTCAGGAAAAATTTTCAGCGGAATTTGAAAACCTTGCTAATAAGATCTTGGAGGATAAATCAAAAAAATTTACTGATCTCAATAATACTACGCTCTCCAATTTGCTCAATCCGTTAAAGGAAAAAATTTCAGATTTTGAAAAAAAGGTGGACGTCTCTCACAAAGAAAGCCTCGAAAGAAACTCGGCTTTGCGCGAGCAAATCTTAAACTTGAAAGAATTGAACCAACAGATCACCAAAGAAGCAGGCAATTTGACGCGGGCATTAAAAGGTGACACCAAAGCTCAGGGCAATTGGGGCGAATATATTTTAGAGAGCATTCTGGAAAAGTCTGGTTTGGCTAAAGGACGCGAATACCTGATTCAGGAATCCATCACAACAGAAGAAGGCAAAAGACTGCAGCCGGATGTAGTTATAAAACTTCCCGATAATAAACACCTGATCATTGACGCGAAGGTGAGTTTAATTGCCTATGACCGTTATGTGAATGCCGAAGACGAAGAAAGATCCGCCTTCTTGAAACAACATATTCAATCCATGCGCCAACATATTAAAGGGTTGAGCGATAAAAATTATCAAACTTTATATAGCATAGGCAATCTCGACTTTGTGTTGTTGTTCGTTCCCATTGAACCCGCCTTCAGCACAGCGGCCCAATTTGACAGGGAAATTTTTACGGATGCCTTCGAAAAAAATATCGTAATTGTGAGTCCCTCCACACTGATTGCCACCTTGCGCACCATTGCCAGCATATGGAAACAAGAATATCAAAACAAAAATACCATTGAAATAGCCCGGCAAGCAACTGCGCTATATGAGAAATTCAAAGGATTTACGGATGACCTGATAGAACTTGGCGGCCAACTGAAAAGAACTCAAAATTCATATGAAGGTGCCATGAATAAACTTTCTACCGGCTCAGGCAATCTCATTAGAAAGGTAGAGGAATTTAAAAAACTTGGCATACAGCCTTCTAAAAATATTGATCAAAGGTTGATCGACCGTTCTGCAGATGAACCCGAATTATTTAATAATTAAAAACACCTATCTATGAAAAATTTAATTCTTGTATTCGTTGTATTGATTATTGCTTCATGTGCCACTACCAAAACCAGTAAAGTGGTTATCACCCCTACTGGCAATTGGGATTACAGCATCACTGGCACACCTGAAGGTGATTTTAAGGGAGTGATGAGCATTGTTAATCAGGATGATGCTTATACAGCAAAAATGAATATGAGTAATGGCGAAATTGCCCTTTCTAATTTTACCTGGAATGAACCCGCTAAAAAAGTGACAGGCCAATTTAACTACTCTGGCTATGCGGTGTTTTTCGATGCCACGATGGCTGGAGAAGAGATGCTTGGCTCAATGTCCGTGGAAGGCCAGAGTTTTCCATTCAAAGCTACACGTAAGCAATAATTATTTTTATGAAGCTTACGGTTGACAACAAATTTAAAAAGCTAATTGTAGTAGGCGATCGTGTTTTGATTCGTCCTGCCAAAGAATCTGATAAAACAGATAGTGGCTTGTATCTGCCTCCGGGTGTGCAGGAGAAGGAGAAAATCCAAAAAGGGTTTATCATTAAAGTGGGTCCCGGCTATCCGTTACCATTACCTGCCGATGAAGACGATCTATGGAAAGGAAAAGAAGATCAGGTTAAATATTTGCCACTGCAAGCGCAGGAGGGAGACCTTGCTATATTTTTACAAAAAGGTGCCATTGAGGTAATGTATGAAAACGAGAAATATTTCATTGTACCACAAGCTTCCATTCTGATGCTGGAACGCGAAGAAGATTTATAATGGCTGGCTTATCCTTCAATGCACTTCGGGTGGGGAAAAAATACCGCCTTGTAAATTTTGGCGATACGTATGAATTTCAAGTTGAACGCATAACGGCTCATGATGATTTCAACGTAAAAGACCTGCACACACTTGAGCGCTTTCTGTTGAAAGATGTGGTCAGGTATGGTGAAGGGAAGGATTTTGAAATCAGGGAGATTAATTAAATCTTCCGGTTATCAATCTCTCCTACTTGCCCTATTTCTCTCTCCCCCATATTTACTTTAACAATTCAAAGGTTCCGTTCTCATTTAAGATGAAGATCCCTAACAGGCATAGAATTATCGGGGTGATAACATGTGCATATTTAGAAATTGTATTAGTCAGAATAGGATGACTTCTTAAATATTTTGCAGCCGTAAGCCAGATATAAACCATAACAAGAAATAGGGTAATCATTATAAATTTTTCCGTGGTGGTCAGTGTAGCAAAAAGGGGAATATACGTTCCAATATTATCGCCACCATTGGCTATCGTTACGGTTGCTACCGCTAAAATTCCAATCTTCAAATTGTTTTTATTTTGTTTTAGCTCTTCTTCACTCTTGCCATTTATCAAACCCATAAGTTGCTTAAGCCCCAGATAAATGGGAAACAGTCCCATGAGTCCAATGTATTTGCTATCCATAAAATTTCCGATGAAAGACCCGATAACACTTACTCCTATCAGCAGAATAATACCCAGGTATTGTCCGAAATAAATTTCATCTGCTTTATATCGCTGATCACCAAAGAATAGCATGAGAATAAAAAGATCGTCAAGGTTCGTTGATGCAAAGGCGATGATGCTGGTCAGGATTATTTCCATTCACGATTCTGCTCAGTTCGAAGGATTGTTGTTATGACTAATTTCATGTTAAAGATGAATTTATTTCGTTGACGAAATGCAGCCGCACGGGATCATAGTGGCTCAAAAAGAGAAACATACTTATTAGAAATTAAAAACAATTTACATTCTGTTGACTTTAATTCCCCAAAGAGACTGCATTAATTTTCTTTCTGTTGACAATTTTTAATAGATTTAAATTGCAAACCAATTTCTAACTATCTTACCATGCCCCACTCCATAAACCGTAGAAATTTTTTGCAGACCGGAACTTTTGCTGGTGTTGCCTCTTTCCTGTCTGCATCACCCTTATCTGCTAAACGTCTTGATGCACTAGCCGACTCCGATATAGGCAAATCAAAGTGGGATCTGGATAGCCCTGCTCTGTGTGTTGATCTCGATAAGATGAAACAGAATATCAAAACGGTTCACACCCGTTTGCAAGGAACGGGTGTAGGTGTGCGGCCCCACGTTAAAACCCATAAATGTCCAGCGATTGCAAAAATGCAAATTGACGCGGGGGCTGTCGGCATTTGTACAGCAAAGCTTTCAGAATCGGAAGTGATGCTGGAGAGTGGTATTAAAAGTGTTTTAATGACAGGTGTTAATATCAGTGCCCCGAAGGTAAAGAAAGCTGTAGCGCTGCGTAAAAAATATAGTGGATACATTCAGGCTATTGACAACACACAAAATGCACATGACTTTCAGGATGCAGCCAAAGCAGCCGGTATCATAGCCGATGTGGTGGTGGATATCGATGTGATCAAACGGTCAGGCGTGCTTGCCGGAGCACCTGCGCTTGCCTTGGCACAATTGATAGACAAAATGCCGAACCTTAAATTTCGGGGGATCCTTGCCTATGATGGAGGAGTTCAGCATGTCATGGGTTTTTCCAAGCGTAAGGAAACAGCTTTGAAAAATTATGAGCCCATTATAAAAACGTATGAGATGATGAAGGCCTCCGGATTGAACCTGGAAATATTCAGTGGCGGAGGCACAGGCACCTATAATATAATGCCTTTGATTACAGGGTTTACCGATGTGCAAGTGGGCAGCTATTTGTTTATGGATCATCAGTATATTGAAATTGGTGGTGCAACCAATGAAACGATGTATGATGACTTCACCCCTTCTCTTACCGTGATGACCACCATCATCAATACGAATTACCCTGGTCGCATCATTACCGACTCTGGCTCAAAAGCGTTGACACTGAATCAACCTCCTGCATTGGTTATCGGTGAACCCGATTTTAAATACATCGCTGGCTCTGACGAATATGGAACGATTACGTTCGAGAACTCTTCAAAAACCTATAAAGTCGGAGACAAACTGGAAGTAATTATACCACATTGCGATCCGGTGATTAACCTGTATGATTTCATGTATGGCACACGTCAGGATAAGGTTGTCTCGATCTTGCCCATACTAGCCAGGGGGAAATCGCAATAACATGATTAATCTTTTCCAGTTTTAATTGAGAATTATAATATCCATCAGATCATCTGATGTAAAATAGAATGAGTCACGCAAAGAACAAGGGTTGACGATTAATTAAAGTCAGAGTCCGGTCACTTGTTAATAAACTCAACTCCACGATTTTTTATATCAAGTTTTCTTGCCTGGCGAAATGATTTCACTCTATTTTCATAACGGTCGAAGATGTCAAATACGGATTATTAAACGCCACTAGTTCACCGACTTGTTTTCCGGGAATTAAGAATAATCGGGCGGATAAAGCCTTATTTGTATATTTCAAGGATAAGGCTGCCACATCATAATACATTCGCTCTATTACATCCAACGGGGTGTCTCCCGGTATAGGAACTACATCTAACCCTGTTCCGGAAACAGAAGAAAATAATAATAATTCCTGAATGGTAAATCGATTTTCCATTGCTCGTTTTGCAAGTACTTTATCTTCAATGATCGGTAACATGAGTCCCGAATAACCACATGTTTTCAAGTTTAGATTTTTCAGCACATCAGTAATCAACGCACAAGCTCGAAGCGTTGATGGTCCGCCAAAGGGTAGTTTCGTAAGGGTCTCAATGGCTTCTCCAATACTTGCATCAAGACCGGGAGCGGGAGATGTATCAATACCATTATATATCCAGGTATTTGCTTTTGCAATACCGATCGCTATTTCTTCAATGGGCTTAAATTGTGACTCCAATGTGCGTTTAAGATTACCCTTGGCATTAGTCCAATCGGATATTAAAAATACTTCTTTCAATATGTTTGGTGATTCGATACCAATGGCGAAGCTCTTTTTTCCTTTATGCACTGCAGCAGGGAAGAATGGGATTTCTGCAGGGCAATTTGCCGATGCCGTGAACCTGAAATTTCCTTCACCACCCGCACTATTTTTTGATATGGTAATGGCAACTTCAGCGGCTGCCTTTATCGAATTTGGATATACCCCAAGTAAAGATGACGAAATAGGAATGCTAAAGTTGATGTTTTCAGTCTCCTTTATTAATTCTACTACCCATTCGTTAAGGTCTGTATATTGATTGGGTGGTAATAATTCGCCAATGGAAAGAGCGATGTCATCCCTTCTGGCGATTTGGTCAATTACTTTCAAGTAGGGAATAGCTTCTTTGTATGATTTGCCGCCCAGATATTCATATATATTCTGTGTCACAAAGCGTAACGTCTGGACTTCATAACCTTTTTTAGTATACTCAGCTCTAGTCTTTTTTAAAAATGCTATTGTTTCTTTAATAGTCACCGTGTCGGAAAGGCTTGATAAGGATACACCTGCAGTAATCGTCCTGATTCTAAAATTATACCCTTGGCTATTAGCAAGAAATGAAGACAGAAGTATAATCGTAACGAGCGTGTATCTGGTTATTATCATTTGTGAATTATATTATCTCTATAGTCTTTGCCATACGAATTTGTTCGTCCTTACAATTGCTTTTTATGGTGAATTCGGTGTGACCGTGCTTGTATATTACGCGACACCTGTCTATTCAGCACTTAGTTTTCGAAGCTGCGTCCTGTCCACTTGTTGGAACGAAATTCAGAAAACTAAATTTTATTTTAACAAGGCAACCACAACCGGCATAGAACATACGGCTAGCAGCCGTTACTAGCATTTGTTTACTATATACATTATTGAAGTCCGTCTATTTCAATCATTTCATTTACGTCTTCCTTATAATCAATACCGGAAAAACCAAACCCGAATAAGTTTAAAAAATCTGATTTATAGCCATTTAAGTCACCCAATGCCGGAAGCGTTTCTGTTGTTGCCTGTTTCCATAATTGATCAACATTTTGCTGAACATCCTCTCTCATTTCCCAATCATCAATTCTAATTCTACCCTTTTCATCAATAGGAACTTCCTTGCCTATAAATAATCGTTCGTTGAACAAGCGATGTATTTGCTCAATACACCCTTCGTGAATACCTTCCTCTTTCATTTTCTTATAGAGCAATGAAATGTACAAGGGTATAACAGGGATGGCTGAACTAGCTTGAGTTACAAGTGCTTTGTTTACAGAAACATATGCTTTACCATGTATGCGTTTTAAACTCTCATTAATCTTAAACGCTGTTGCTTCCAAATCGTCTTTTGCTTTTCCAATCGTCCCTTTGCGGTATACGGCCTCCGTAAGTGCTGGGCCGATATATGAATAGGCGATCGTCATGGCGTTTTCAGATAATGCGTCAGCTTGCACCAATGCATCCATCCACATTTGCCAATCTTCACCCCCCATAACGGCAACAGTATTACGTATATCCTCATCCGTGCAAGATTCAATAGTAATATTAGAAACAATACCCGTATGAAAGTCAACCGTCTTATTTGTAAATGAGTTACCTATTGGCTTTAATACAGAACGATGCGTTACACCTGTATTTGGGTTTGTCCTTACAGGAGAGGCTAAACTATAAATGACCATATCAACCTTTCCTAAGTCAGCTTTGATTAGCGCTATCGTCTTGTTTTTTACTTCGTTGGAAAACGCATCTCCATTAATGCTTGCTGCATAAAGCCCGGCTTTTTTTGCCTGTTCGTGAAATGCCGAACTATTGTACCAGCCTGGTGATGCCGTTTTACCTTCTTGAGGAGGTTTTTCAAAAAAAACACCTACGGTCGAGGCATTTGATCCGAATGCACTGGTAATCCTTGAAGCAAGTCCAAAGCCGGTTGATGCTCCAATAACCAACACGTTTTTGGGTCCTTCAATTTTTCCCTTCGACTTAACATATTCAATTTGATTTAATACGTTTTTTTCACACCCTTTTGGATGGGAAGTCAAACATATAAACCCTCTCATTCGTGGTTCAATAATCATATTATCTTGCTGTTTGTGTAATGTGTTATAATTGTTGCTAACTCACAAATATCACCAATGGTTACTCCTTTCAAAATAAAAATTCAAATGGATATGAGTTATTTATCATTCCGGAAGAAAATAAATTACAATATCTCAAATTCCCCCCATGGCTGAAATACACCATCAGATTAAATAACCGAAGCAGCAAAGACAAAGCCCCACATAAAGGAAAAACGTGAGCGTGTCATATGTCATGTACTGTTTTTCTGCAAGGCCCAAGTCTACGATCGGGGAGCTTTTATTCTATCGCATCTCATCTTATATTTAACGTTATAACCATTTTTATGAAACTCATTTTATCTGTTTTAGCAATCTTATCCGGCTTTTCACTGCTGGCCCAGGAGGTAGACCTCCCTAGCGATTTTCTGTCAAAGGATTTTCATAAAGACAGAAGAGAGCAATTAAGGGTAAGTCTTCCGCAAAATTCTGTAGCCGTTTTTTTTGCCAACCCAGTGCGCAACCGTGCCAACGATGTCGATTACGTTTATCATCAGGATCCCGACTTTTATTACCTCACCGGTTATAAAGAACCAGAAGCAGTGTTGTTCTTATTCAAGGATAGACAAATAGCTTCCAACGGAACTGCTTATAATGAAATTCTATTCGTGCAACCCCGAAACGCCATGCGTGAAATGTGGACGGGCCGAAGACTTGGAGAGGAAGGAACCAAAGAGGTACTGGGTTTTCAAGAAGCCTTTAACAATAGCGAATTCAAACGTTACAATGTGGACTTCTCAAAATTCAATAAGATTCTGTTTTTTGATTTTAAGAATGATGTGCGCGACAATCCCAGAGACTCTTCGGATTTGTATGATATGATCATTCAATTCAAAGCAAAGATAAAGTATCCTGAAAAAAACGGAATATCGCTTACGGTAGAACCAACTAAAAATAATCTGGATATAAAAAGTCTTGCTGACCACATGGCCAAGTTGAGAGGCATCAAAACGAAAGATGAAATTGAATTGATACGAAAAGCTGTTTCTATTTCATGCCTGGGGCAGGTGGAAGTAATGAAGGCAATAAAGCCGGGCATGTCGGAACGTGAGATTCAGGGGATCCATGAGTTTGTGTATAAAAAATATCAGGCTGAAGATCTGGGATATCCATCTATTGTAGGTGCCGGACATAATGGGTGCATTTTACATTACATCGACAACTACAAACCGAGCGTATCATCCAAAGAGTTAATTCTGATGGACCTGGGTGCTGAATTTCATGGTTACTCCGCAGACATCACACGCACCATTCCGGTAAACGGAAAGTTTTCACCCGAACAAAAGGCGATTTATGAATTGGTGTTGAAAGCACAAGAGGAAGCGATGAAGATTACAAAACCAGGTACTCCACTCAGATTGACCACTGACACATGCCGTGCGGTAATCAATAGAGGGTTACTCCGACTGGGAATTATCAAGCCAAATGAAAAGCACCTTTATTTTCCTCATGGGGTGAGTCATCATATCGGTTTGGATGTTCATGATCGCGGTGGCTTAATTATGGAGGAGGGTAATACGATTACCATAGAACCAGGAATTTACATTCCGGATAACGCTGCCTGTGATAAAAAATGGTGGGGCATTGCCGTGCGTATTGAAGATGATTATCTGATCACTAAAGATGGGTACGAACACCTATCCAATATGGCCCCACGTACGGTAAAAGAAATTGAAGACATGATGAAGTTGCCATCGGTGTTTGACAATTTCATTTTGCCTGATCTTAATAAAGTAAATTCAAAAAAGTGAAACTAAACAAGGTGTCTTATATCTCAGAGGTATCGGGCATTTTTACAACGAATACATGTGGGTATGATTACAAAAGCTGTCATTGAAGACGCTCCAGCACTAGACAAACTTGTCAACTCAGCCTATCGGGGAGACTCGTCACGTCTGGGGTGGACCACCGAGGCCGATATTCTCGATGGAACACGCACCGATGCTGCCGCCATTGCCGAACTTATAAAAACCGCTGGCACGATACTATTAAAGTATGTAGAGGAAAATGAAATTCTTGGTTGCGTAGAGTTGCGCATCGAAGATGGAAAACTCTATTTAGGCATGCTTACCGTCCGGCCTCACTTGCAGGGGAAAGGTATCGGCAAAAAATTATTGAACGCGGCAGAAGAGAAAGCGAAAGAACAGAAGTGTACTTCCATTTTCATGACGGTAATATCCGTGCGTACCGAACTAATCGAATGGTATGTGCGTCACGGCTACAAACTAACTGGCGAACGAAAACCATTCGCTTTCAATGATCCACGCTTTGGTCAACCAAAAATGAAACTGGAATTTGTGGTTTTGGAGAAACCCATTTAAAATTAATTATGATTAAGGTAATTGCTTTTGACGCTGACGATACCTTGTGGCATAATGAATCTTACTTTCAGGAAACCGAAAAGAAGTTTTGTGTTCTGCTGGAAAACTATCTTCCTCAACACACCATCGCGCGCGAACTTTTACAAACAGAAATTAAAAATATTTCGCTTTACGGATATGGAATCAAGGCATTCATGCTGTCTATGATTGAAACGGCCATTCGGATTACCGATAAGACCATTCCCAATGATGCGATTGAAAAAATCATTGAATACGGTCAGGATATCTTAAACAAACCCGTTGACTTGATGGATGGAGTCGAGAGTGTACTCCAGCAATTAAAAGGAAAGTACCGATTAGTGATGGCGACAAAAGGTGATTTACTTGACCAGGAACGTAAACTGAAGAAATCAGGATTGGAAAACTATTTCCATCATATTGAAATCATGTCGGAAAAGAAAGAAGAAGATTTCAAAAAACTAATTAAACACCTGGATATACCTCCCACACAATTTGCTATGATCGGGAATTCATTAAAATCTGATATCGTTCCTGTTCTTAATTTAGGAGGCCACGCGTTTCACATCCCGTATCATGTTACCTGGGCCCATGAACGAGTAGAAACACAAATTGTGAATGAAAACTTTAAAGAGATTAGCTCTATCCACGAAATACTCAACTATTTATAAAACCAATTTCTTTCGGAATTCTTACACCCAAGAAAAAATATCCTCACCACCAATGCGTATGAAAATTATACTACTTTTTTTCTGATCAGCTTTGCGTACGTGCGACTGACCGGAAAAGTTTTTCCATTGTTCATCTTTACAATCATACCTCCATTAAAGTGGCGTTCTATCTCTTTCAAATAAGAAAGGTTTATAATGGTGGATCTGTGTACGCGTATAAATTTATCCGGATTCATTAAATCTTCGAGCTTGCCTATACCGGATGAGCTTACAAACTGATCATTCTTTGTAGAAATTACCGAGTAGTCCCCGGAAGCTTCCAGGTACATGATTTCATCAACAGGCAAATTGAACAGCTTCTCCGACTTTTGAACAAAAATATGTGAATCATAAGAGGCGCGAGGCGATGAGACATGCATACTCGACAGCAAATCTTCTATATTGCCCGCTTCCATTTTCTTTCTTTGCAACGCTCTCTCTACGGCAAGTTTAAAGCGTTCCTGATCCAGCGGCTTCAATAAATAATCCACCGCATTTTTTTCAAATGCTTTGATAGCATATTGATCGTAGGCAGTAGTGAAAATCACGTAGGGCTCATGTATTATTTCATCCAGCACATCAAATCCGTTCATGCCCGGCATTTGCACATCCAGAAAGATCAAGTCAGGTTTAAGTTCATCGATTTGCTCAATGGCTACTGATCCCTTATCACAGTCGCCCAATATTTCAATCTGAGGAAACACCGCCAGGTATTCGCGCAGAAGTTCTCGGGCTAATTTCTCATCATCAATTATCAAACAGGTTGTTTTCATAAGATTTGTTTTTCGTATATCTCTTTCGCTTTATTTTCCTGTACTTGAGCATCAATAAAAAAACTTACGGTGTAACCCAATTCTGATGACCTTACCCGTAGATGAGCGGAAGCACCGAAGTAACTCTTCAACCGCAAGTCTGTATTGATCATACCCACTCCATTTGAACTTCCATCCATCACCTTCTTTGCCTTTGACCCCAGGCCATTATCCTTTACCTCAAAAAATATTACAGATCCTGATCTTTTTACAATTAAAGAAATAGTGCCACCATCTTCTTTGGGAGCGATTCCATATTTAACAGAATTCTCAACCAGTGGTTGTAAAATCATTGGTGGAATTGAAATACTCAGACAGGTAGGATCAATCGCTTTTTCAAATTTCAACCGGTCACCAAATCGCACTTGTTGTATGCGTATATAGTTTTCGATGAATTCTATTTCATGAATAAGTTTTACCATTTCGCCATTGTGTGAATCGAGTGCATAACGGAAAACATCCGAAAGTTGAGTAATTACTTTACGGGCTTGCTCTTTGCTGGAATTAACCAGGGTGCTTATTGAATTGAGTGTATTGAAAAGAAAGTGAGGATTAATTTGAGATTTTAACAAAGAAATCTGCATCTCCTTATTGCGAATCGCCAGTTCGCTTTTCTCGCGTTCTTGTCCTTGCAACCCTTGAAAATATCGGATCACATAATACACGCCTACCGTAATAATATATTGATCATGAATGCGAAGCGCATCCCAACTGCTCAACATCATTATCATGTATTCTGCCCAATGCTCAAAGTAAACAAACCCTTCAAGATAATCGGAGAAATAGTATGATAACGTACCCATCACCAAAAAGAACCCAATGAGACCAGTGATATGTCCAATAATCTGAACGGTTGGCCTGAATTTAAAAAGCCAATGAGCCCATAGAAAAATCAATAGAATAAATACGCATAGTGACTCGAATAGAAAAAAGGCAGTCCACAACACATAATATTCAGGATTGACAAACTTCCATTCTACTACCGCACTAATAGTAAAATTAATAGCATACCATATGCAGATTAGCAGATAGGCACGCTTCCAAATACCGGGAATAGAATTAAACCACTTCACTGTATCTACAGATTAGGGCACAAAATTAAACAATCGAAATGAATGACGACCAATGTAATATTTTCACGCTTAGAAGGCCATTATGCCGACCAACAAACAAAACCCAATAATTTAGAATGTCGTACCTTTACCCCCGAAGGTCTTAACAATTTTATTCCTATGAGGAATTTATTCTTGCTGTTTGCCTTCCTTGGTTTCAGTATTGCCGGACTTTCTCAGAAAATATTGATTTCCGGAAAAGTAATTGATCAGGAAACCCAGGAACCACTCACCTTTGCCTCTATTGGGGTGAAGGGTAAGTCAATAGGAACGATTACCAATTTGCAAGGAGAATTTGATTTTCACATTCCCAGTGAACTTCGCAACGACTTTCTTGTAATTAATATGCTGGGATATGAATCCTTCTCCGCCCCGATCTGGACGCTTTTGGATATGGATCCTCTTATTATTGAAATCAAAAAGTCGCCCTTTCTATTAAATGAAGTAGTCGTCTCCGATTCTTTAACCGGTGGAGACATCTTGCAAATTGCACTATCCCGCATTGAACAAAATTACCCAATGACACCCTACCTTATGTATGGTTTTTATCGTGATTTAAAAAAAGTGGGAGGAACCTATATTTCTTTACTTGAAGCTGCCGTCAAGATTTACGATGAAGATTATAAGGAGCCTCGCAATAAAAATAAATTACGGGAGCGGGTAGCTTTGCAAGAGGTCAGACGGAGTATCGGATACTCAAGCCGGTTCACTACCTATTTTGATCAGGATAACCTGCTCGAGGTTTTGCTGCTCCACAACAGCATACGATATCGACTTTTTCCTCAAGAACAATCTTTTTTCAATGGGATTTCGCGTAAGAAAGACTCCTACTATGGTGGTCAGGAAATATATATCCTCACTCACAAAGGTGATTATAATTTAACCATCCATATTGAAAAATCCAGCTATGCAATCATACACATCGAATACGAAGAAAAGGGAGATGATGATTTGGCAAAAAAGAGAGGGCTGGAAAGCAAACTGGTAAGCAGCAAACGTATAAATGACTTTAAAAAGTTCGAGGACAAATATTATATTAATTATATCGCTGTTGATTCAAAAGTAAATTGGTATGATATACACACTCAGGAGTTAAAGTTTGAAACAGAGTTAAACCAATCACTGCTTATTAACGAAGTCTTACCCGACACAAAGGGACGAATAAATTCGAACGAAAAGATGAAGACCTACGGCTTACAATATCAGGACCCTCCTTACAATAAGGAATTCTGGGATAACTACAACATGATAAAAGAAAGCCCCCTGGACCGTAAAATCATTGAAGATCTGGAAAAACAAGGCCCCCTGGACAAACAGTTTAAAGAAAATTAGACCGTCTATTAAAAATCTATTCGGTAATAAAACAGTGGCAAAAAGCCTAACTGATATTCCTCACGAATAGAATTAGCGGTAGGATTATTAGGATCTGGAGCATACGTTAACTTCAAGATATTTTTAGTATCAAAAATATTTACCAAATCAACTGCAATTTCGTGCGTTACTTTAGCTCGATTGATCTTATAATTTATCCGTAAGTCGGCTCTAAAATAGGGATCAAATTGTAATGAATTTCTTGTGTCACTTACGTAAACGACCTCTTTCTGTTCTTCTGAAGCCTGGGTATCTACGGGTCCATATCTTCTACCTCCCGCGGTAGTCACTTTGCCACCAACGGAAAATGCGTTCTTATTTTTTAATCGCCACTCTTTAGTAAAAAGTGAATTAAAAATGTAGTTGCCATTAAAATCAGTATCTCGCCATACCTGATCGCTACCTCGGTATTTGGCTTCAAATAGAGAGCCTGTTAACAAAAACAGATACCCTTTGCTAAAGAATTTTTCAAGTGTCAGTTCCAGCCCATAGTTGCGGCCAATTCCTTCATTAGTCAGCCTCATCGGAAAATACCTTGAAAAACCCGCTCCTGTATTCACGAGTGAAAACGAAGATTGAATATTCTGATCGATGGGTATATCAAATAAATACTGAAAATATATTTCTGTTTTAAATCTGAAATCACTACCCAACAAGCGCTGATACCCCGTGACCATCTGAGCACTTCGGGTAAACCCAAGATCTCTATTTAATGGAATTGGATTACCTATTATATCATTTTTATCTCCGTAGAAATATAAATAGGTCGGTTGAATCTGGCTGTGCAAGCCCACACCAAAATCCCATGTACTGCGTCTGTCAATCTGATATTTTAATCCCATGCGGGGCTCAAAAGGCACGAAGCTATTTGAAAGTGAAAAGTATTGTGCGTGAACCCCCGCTACCAGATCTAACTTGGGTGTTACATTGACCTTCATCTGTACGAAAGGTTGCGCAAGTACGCTTTGCTCCTTACTATTCCAGCGCACGCGCCATGTGTTGTAGGTTGAAGAATTCAAATTTATATTACGGGCACTATCTAAAAAATTAAACAGATATAGATCAGAATTTACCCCTACATTTAATGCCGTCTTTGTAGAGAGTTTCTTTGCATAGTAAAAGGACGCTGAGATCTTTTTCTGATCGAATGTATAATCAAGTATTGGGGTTAGTTCTGTTACAACAAATTCACCCCCTGAATTAAAATAACCATCTACATAATCGTGATGAGCTTTTACACGTTCGTCAGACAGAGCAACGGTGGCCATCACGTATGAAGTTGCATTGATTGGTTGCTTATATGAAACTCCCAGTATACCGGCTGCAGATTTAAAGTATTGATCACGATCATTCTCACCATAAATATTGCGATCCTCTACAGTCTGTTTGCTGATCAGAATATCAACCTTACTATTTCCTCCCATTCCAAAAAATGAAATGGAACCATTATTCTTCAATGCAAAGTTAAATTTAAATGCCATGTCCTGATATCGGGGCACCGCTGTGGTTCCGATATCTATTCCGAGTTTGCTGAAAATAGCCAAAGTAGAGTAGCGATATGAAAATAAATAGGAGGATTTTTTATTTTCAGATAATGGGCCCTCTGCAAAAAGTTCCGTTCCCAAAAATCCAAACTGACTACTAAACTCATGTTTGTTATTATTCCCATTGCGAAGCTTCAGGTCAAACACTCCAGATATGCTATTACCATATTCAGCAGGAAAGGCTCCCGTATAAAAATCCGAGTTAGAAAGTATTTTATTATTGATCATCGAAACCGGTCCACCGGCTGTTCCCGGAATATTGAAGTGATTGGGGTTGGGAATATTTATTCCCTCCATGCGCCACAACAATGCCTGTGGAGAATTGCCACGAATAACAATATCATTTCTTGAATCATCTGCGCCCTGCACACCGGCAAAGTTGGAGGCCATACGCGCGGGATCACCACGACTGCCTGCATAGCGTTCTGTCTCTTCAATGGTAAATGACTTTACACTTACCAGCGCCATTTCGTTGGAAGCTTCACCATCCCGGTTCGCTATCACCACTACATCTGCCAATTGTGTAGCAGACTCTTTCATGGAGATCTCTATCACAACTTCTTTAGCTGAACTGACGATTATATTATTCAGAATGACATCTTCATAACCAATAAACGAAATTTTCAAGGACTGCCGCCCTACCGGAACTTTTTCTATTCGAAAAGTCCCTTCAGAATCAGTAGTTGATCCCTTTACTTGAAGTGTATCGGCAAGAATTATTACGGTTGCTCCTGGTAAAGGAAATTTGGTTTCAAGTTCGACAACCTTGCCGCGAATGGTTTGCGTGAGTGTTTGGGCAACTCCCTTTTGGAAAAGAAAGATCAGAAACAGAAACCCGATAGTAATAGGTGTTTTCATAAAAAATGAATTTTATTCATTTAGGTTTTTTGTGTTTGTATGTCAAAAGTGGTTGAACTTCAATCGGCATACATGCCATTGCCCGAAAACCTTTGAGGCAATTTTGGTGATTTATATCACGCTTTAAAAGAGCGAATAATTATTGGCATTTTCTGCAACTCGAAGTACGTCTTTCTGATATTTAATAAATCTCTTTCATTTCATTAAGATAACACAGGGTGTCTCTTAAATGGAACATTTCGGTCAAAAATATATCGATAAGTTACCAAAGTCCGTGAATGTTCACCACCCAGATTTCTTGAAATATTTAGCATTTTAGGATTGAAATCTCCTTGCCACAATAATTCGGTTTGCTTGTACCTGCCCTTGGCTTTAATAAATTTCTCTGCTTCGACAATCATAAAATAGTCAACTCCGGTCCCCTGAAACTCAGGAACGATCCCATAAATGATTCCTACAAACCGATCACAAGCGCCCTTCATTTTATAGTATAAGAATTTGATTTTTGACCATGTGTTAAGCTGCCCACTAAGATGTTTTAAAATTTGATTTATATCCGGAATGCTGATATACATGGCAACAGGGTTCTCAAGATGGTATGCAAACCAAACGAGGTCGGGATCTAATACAGGCTTCAACGATTTGAATAAGCGCCTCGCCTGATCAAGACTCATTTCCTTATTACCTTCATGTTTTGCCCACGCTCTGTTATAAACAGAACAAAAATCGGTTATGCCTTTTTCGATTTCACCCTTAGCGAGTGAGCGTGCCGTAAATTCAGGTTGAATCGAAAATTTCTTATGGGCTTCATAAAACTTTGGTTGTAGTTGAGCCTGCTCACTTGCCACTGGCAAACTCCAGCAAATTTGATTGTAAAAATTTTGAAAACCGTATGATTCAAACAATTGTTGATAATATGGAGGATTGTAATTCATTCCATATAGCGGCTCATAAAATCCGTGTGTAAGAAGTCCCCACCATTTATCTCGTTCACCAAAATTAATCGGTCCATCCATTGCTTTTACACCTCGTATAGTGAGCCAGTTTTTAGCCGTATCAAATAATAAATTCGCGCATGCCTGGTCATTAATGCAATCAAAAAAACCAACACCTCCTGCAGGAAATTCATCGCCTTTATTTTTATATTTCCTGTTCACAAAGACAGCTATTCTTCCGAGTAATTCATTCTGATCACCAATCAATATCCATCGGCATACCTCGCCAACGCGAAATGCTTTATTCAATTTTGGATTAAAAATCTCATATATTTCTTTATCTAATGGTCTTATCCAATTAGGATCTTTTTGATTAAATAGAACGTGAACTTGCAGAAAATCATGTTCGTCAATTTGAGTAATTATTTCCTTGATCTTCATGGCGTCTCTACAATTTGTATTGGTCTTTCAAAAAACGTAACGAATTCGAAACAATGAACACCCCAATCTCCCTTCCCCTACGAGAAATTTTTAACCATTACAGCAAGGGGAGTAATGACATTTTAAATAGCCTTCGCTCACGCATAACACCGTTTCCCTTTCCCATCAACTTGAAGGCGCAATACTTATCTTTCGTTTTATAGGGCCTTTTAAGTTAACCAAATGACGAGTCAAATCCTATAGTACATCACCCCTATTTGATTCCTATAGAGACAGTTGTTATTTTGATTTTTCATTTCCTCCCTTTTTGAAAAAAATTGTTGGTAAGATCAAATCCACCAATCGCTGTGGCAATAACACCCATAAGTTGTAAAGGAATCTGTTTTGCCACCCCAGAATGATTATTTCCTTACTCTGATACATTTGTCATACAGCTTCTCATGATACCTTTTCAGGCATTTCATAGTGAGTCTTCTATCAATACAGTACCTTTTCTTCATCGTACCTTGAGCACAAGTTACACTCTTGAGAAATGGCTTAACTCAGTTGGCAGTAACCTTGAATACATTAATTCCAGCGCACAGAGTGAAATGATTTTTGCTACTCGTGATATACCCATCTTTCATCACTTTAGATAGGCGGAATTGTAATCTTTTAAAATGTTTTTTTGGCTTAAGACTGTCATCCGGGATCCAAACTATATGAATCAATCTTTTTAACCGAATGTCATTCCCGCTTCAATCCAAAAAGCGGCTAATAAGCTTTGGGAACTTTATGCGTCCGTACGCAGTGTTGAAATCTGGAGTGACGAAGCAATTAATGAAACGATTAAGCAGATTGAATGCTATCATGAATGCCGCTTCTTTGCGAATAAGCGGCAAGTAGCGTTGTTGTGTGATCGGTCGGTCGAGTTGATAGACCTTATTAAAATGGAAGCTGGGCAAGGAAAAAAACCGGAGGCAATGAATTCAGGCTTTTTGAAAATGAAATCCTTATTGCTAATAATACCGTTCTGGCTCGTATAGATAACAAACGTATTGTGTACATCAATTACAATACACTAAATCTGTTGACTACTCACCAAGAAATATTTTGTGACAAAACAGAAAGACACCTAACCCATCTCACCAAGAATTCTATTCTCATCAGTACCTCTGCTGAAAAGGAAAGGAATAAGTTCTTTAAGATTTTTAAAATGAAAGAAAGTATTGAAGCGTTAAAAGCTAGTTTAACTTAATGCGCCATTGATCCTTGTAATTCCAAAGCTTCCCTAAGCAGCTCTTCTTTATCAATAGGAACCACACCCACATGTTGGCACACCAGGCCACCACCCAGATTGGATAGAAAAGCAATTTCTTGAGGAGTTAAATGCATTGCAACCGACAATGCCGCAATACTCACCACGGTATCACCTGCACCAGAAACATCTGCAATTTCACGGGCATGTGCCGATAATTTTATTTTTTCATTTTGGAAGGCAATGTAAATACCGTGCTCAGATAGGGTGAGCATCACGCCTGCCGCATTCAATTTTTCTTTAAGAAGATCAACGGCATTTTCAACGGTATATTGATTGGCGGCCTCCACATCTACTTTCAATCCTTCACGAAGTTCCTTTAAGTTGGGTTTGAAAAGAGTCACTCCCTTATAAGAAAGAAAGTTGCGTTTCTTTGGATCTACTACCGTGGGGATCTTATTCTTAGTTGCGAGTATCATGGTTTTTTCAATGATAGACTCGTTTAATACCCCCTTGTCATAATCTTCAAAAATTACAACCTGGCACGCAGGAAGTAATTTTTCGATTCGCAACATGATGTCATGTTCTTCCTGTGCATTAACAACCTTATCGGATTCTTCGTCCACACGCACCACATGCTGATCACTGGCAATAATTCTCGTCTTCACCGTAGTGGGACGATGAGAACTTACAACGATTCCTTCTTTGGAGATCTTATGATCATCCAGGCGCTGGATTAATTTCCGTCCATCATCATCATCACCGATCAACGCGCACAAAATCGGTTTTGCTCCTAATGAAGCAATGTTAAGCGCAACATTGGCGGCACCTCCCAAACGAAAATCTTTTCTCCTTACACTTACTACTGGCACGGGTGCCTCGGGCGAAATTCGCTCTACCGCACCCCATATATAGCTATCGAGCATGACATCCCCGATAATCAGTACATTTAGTGACTTGAAGTCTTCAAATGTTTTTTGAATGTTCATGCGTTAGTAAGACAAGAATGATCTTGTCAATTATTTCATTAATGAAAGTGCTTCCTTCATCCTGCGCATAGCCTCCATTAAATCCTTTTCAGAAGCCGCATAAGAAAGTCTCACACAATTTTCTTCGCCAAATGCTCCGCCCGGCACTAAAGAAACGTGTCCCTTCTCAAGCATATACAAACAGAAATCATCTCCATTTTTAATGGTCATTTGACCGTCCGACTTACCATAATAGTAACTCACATCAGGGAAGAAATAAAATGCGCCTTGTGGATAATTGGCTTTGATACCCGGAATTTCTTTTAGCAGATTGTACACTATATCTCTGCGCTTGTGATATTCTTCAACCATTTTTTTTGTTGGCGCTATATCTCCGGTGATCGCTGCCAGTGACGCGCGTTGTGAAATTGAACAGTTGGCAGAGGTGATCTGACCTTGTACTTTGTTACTGCCATCGGCAATCCATTTTGGTGCAGCAATATAGCCTACGCGCCAGCCCGTCATAGCAAAACCTTTGGCAAAACCGTTTACGGTAATTGTGCGATCAAACATTCCTGGCAAGGATGCAATACTGGTTTGATCTCCAGTGAAATTGATGTGTTCATAAATCTCATCAGCAATTACCAACAGGTTGGGGTGCTTTAGAATTACAGCAGCAATTGCCTCCAAATCTTTTCTGGTAAATACTGACCCCGTTGGGTTACATGGTGATGAAAAGATAATGGCCTTTGTTTTAGGTGTGATGGCGGCCTCCACCTGAGCTGCGGTAACTTTAAAATCATTGTCAATTGTTCCCTTCACCATCACTGGTGTAGCCTCGGCCAAACGCACGAGTGCATCGTAGCTAACCCAATACGGTGAGAAAACGATTACTTCATCGCCTTTATTTAATAGGGCTAACATGATGTTCGCGATCGATTGCTTTGCACCGTTCGACACTACAATATTTTCGGCCTTATATGGCACATTATTTTCTTTCTGATATTTTGCCGCAATTGCTTCGCGTAAATCCTGATAGCCCGCTACGGGGGGGTAAGAAAAATACTTTCCGTCATCAATCGCTTTTTTAGCTGCCTCACAAATATGCAATGGGGTTTTAAAGTCCGGTTCGCCAAGACTTAGATTTATAACATCAATACCACGATTTTTAAATTCGCGGGCTTTAGCTGCCATCGCCAGTGTGGCCGATTCTTGAATGGCTTCGATACGATCAGAAAGTTTGTGCATAGTAATAAATATAATAAGTGCGCAAAGAACGAAATTAATAAGGCGAATGGCAAGAAGCGAAAGCTGTATCTAGCTAAAAAGTGTGCGCCCCAAAATACTTCTTCCTAATGTAATCTCATCGGTGTATTCCAAGTCTCCACCTACGGGAACACCTCGTGCAATCGATGTAATTTTAACAGTAAAGTCTTTTAATCTTCTGTTCAGGTAAAATGCGGTAGTGTCACCCTCCATGGTGGGGCTAAGCGCTAAAATAATTTCTTTGATTGCACCGTTCGTCTGTGCTACCCGATTCACCAACGAGTCAATTTTTAAATCACCAGGTCCTACCCCATTCATGGGAGAGATTACCCCGCCTAACAAGTGATAGACTCCTGAATATTGTGATGTGTTTTCAATCGCCATTACATCCTGAGTTTCTTCCACCACACAAATTATGCTCTTGTCTCTTCGGTGACTGCGGCAAATAGAACACTCGGCTTCGTCAGCGATGTTATGACAAATATTACAAAATCGAATGTTCTCTCTTAGCTTATTAAGTGCGCCTGTAAGGGCATACGTTTTGTTTTCGTTTTCTTTCACCAGATGAAGCACTAATCGGAGCGCAGTTTTTTTTCCAATGCCCGGTAGTTTCGACACCTCATTCACGGCATCTTCAATCAGCTTAGATGGATATTCCACTGGTGCAGGTTAACCTTAAAAAATTGATTACAAAATTTTGGCATCAATGCCAGCTTCACAGATCGATTCACGCATTGGATTCAATACTTCCAAAGCACCATTCTTAACAGTACATTTTCCTTTATGGTGAATCAGCCAGGTGCATTGTTCAGCTTGCTCAGGCGTATGCCTGCAAACTCTGATCAACGTTTCGATAACGTGCTCAAATGTATTAAAGTCATCATTAAACACTACCAAATCTTTCACATCAGCCACTTCAATGACTTCCAACACCTCCACTAATTCCTTTTCCTGATACGATGCTCTCATGTTATTAGGTTACCCTTCATCCAAATTCATAACAAAAGTAAAAAAAATTGATCTTGTTTCCATCCGCTTACAATTCCTGCTGATTTTTGCTTTCTTTAGCCTTTTAAAATACGTTATGGCCCCATCCCTCGTCATTATCATCATCACAATTTATTTCGCAGCCTTAATCTTTATCTCCTATTTAACATCAAAGGGCGCTGACACCGATGCGTTTTTTACTGCCAACAGGCAATCGCCCTGGTATTTAGTTGCGTTTGGAATGATTGGTGCCTCCTTATCAGGAGTCACTTTTATTTCAGTACCTGGAAACGTAGGTCAAATAGGCTTTTCCTATTTTCAGATCGTATTGGGCTACCTGGTAGGTTATTGGGTAATCATGGGTGTGCTCATGCCGCTGTATTATCGCCTCAACCTCGTTTCTATTTATACCTATCTTGAACAACGCTTTGATCCATGGGCCTACAAAACAGGAGCGCTTTTCTTTTTAATCTCCCGTACTATTGGTTCTTCGCTCAGATTATTTCTAGCCGCCACGGTGCTTCAATTATTTTTATTTGACGCCTGGGGGGTTCCATTTTTTGTAACGGTGGCCACTACCATTGCTCTTATCTGGATTTACACATTCAAAGGAGGGATAAAAACAATTGTATGGACAGATACTTTTCAGACATTCTTCCTGGTGACGGCTGTAGCTGTAACCGTTTGGAAAATCTCAGGTGATTTGGGAATGGGTTTTTCTGATGTAATGGCCGCCATAGAAGGTAATGGATATTTAAGAATATTTCATTTTGATGATATGAACTCTACCCTCTTCTTTCCAAAACAATTTTTGGGGGGTGCGTTCATCGCCATCACCATGACAGGAATGGATCAGGAGATCATGCAAAAAAATCTCACATGTAAAAATCTGGGTGAGGCTCAAAAAAATATGTTTTGGTTCAGCATCACCCTGGTGGCTGTTAATTTTCTCTTTCTTACGTTGGGCGCATTGCTCTACATTTATAGCCAGCAAAAGGGAATGGCTTTACCTGCATATTCCGATGAATTGTTCCCGCGGTTAGCTTTTAATGAATTAGGTCCCATTGTGGGGATTATGTTTTTACTCGGCATCACCGCTTCCTCTTATGCCAGTGCCGATTCCGCTTTGGCGGGGTTAACCACTTCATTTTGTATTGATTTTTTAAATTTCAAAGGGAAACAGGAAATAGTAAAGCAACGTCAGAAATTTCTTGTTCACATTGGCTTCTCCATTTTGTTTCTTATTATCATTATCGTCTTTAAAGAAATCAACGAGAAATCGGTGATCGATGCCGTGTTGAGTGTTGCCGGCTATACGTACGGGCCATTGTTAGGTCTTTTCAGTTTCGGATTGTTTACAAAGCTTCAGGTTAAAGGACCCGTGGTATTGGTTATTTGCATTTTGTCACCCATACTTTCATATGTTTTAAGTTCCAACTCCCCAGCCTTGCTAAACGGATATAATTTTGGAATTGAAATTTTAATCGTGAATGGATTTTTGACATTCATCGGGCTAACACTGGCTGCCAAAAAGAATGTGATTTAGGCTATTCTAGTTCTTGGGCCGGATCCCAGAATTTCTCGTCAAACTTCTGCACCTGGTGATTATAAACCTTCACTCCCTCCTTTTCAAGTTTGAGTTGCATGGTGTCGGGCGTTTCAAAATGATGCCGGCCTGTAAGTAATCCGTTTCTGTTCACGACTCTGTGAGCAGGAATTTTTTTATTGGTATGGGCTGCATTCATTGCCCAACCGACCATGCGCGCGCTCATTTTGGTGCCCAGGTAATTTGCGATGGCACCATAGCTCGTCACCCGCCCTTTAGGTATCAGCAGCACAACTTCATATACATCCTCAAAAAAAGAATGCGTTTTGGGTGTTACATTCTCCATTGTCAGTCAATTCACATCCTAAAAATACTGGAACCGCTTCGTATAAACCGTGAAACAGTTAAATTGCAGTCTTAAACAAAACCTGAAAATACAATAAATGAAATTTTGGCTTACCACTTTTCTTTTCGTCATAGTAACTTTTTTCAGTAGTGCTCAACATCTTCAGGTTTCCGATTCTACCGGCTGGAATTCGTTGCGTGAAGGGCATGAATTATCCTTTAAAATCTACGCACTCGATTCAATTAGGCCTTATTTCACGTTAGAGGGTGTAGGGACCTACGGAATACAGTTTGACTCGTTAGGTAATTTTTCTTGGAAACCTTCCTTCGATTTAATTGATCGCCTCGAAAAACAAAAAGAGATCAACATAATTGTGCAAGCCGAATGGAAAGATGGCAGAAGGGTAAGAAAGCCCCTCAACTTTACAGTGCTCCATCAAAATCGTCCACCAATGGTAGAAGACTTGCCCGTGTTTTATGTGAAACAATCCAGTGCCAACCGATATCAAATTCCTTCTGAATATGTGAACGATCCTGATGGTGACCCACTGGTGTTTAAATCCATTCAATCACAATTACCCGAAGGAGTAGTGTTATCTGCATTAGGTCTGCTCACATGGACACCCTCACGCAACCAATTCAACAATCTAAAAAACAATCCACTTCAACTTGAGTTTGTTGTGCAAGATCAACCAGAGAAAGCAGAGACACGAGGCAAAATAAAGATTGCCCAAACTCAATTAGATCTCCCACCCGAGATGCTATTGGTGCCTGGTGATTCTAGTTTTACTATTAAGGAAGACGAAAGAATTAATCTGAAAATTTATGTTTCTGATCCAAATGGAGACGATAATATCAGTAGCGTTGGGTTTGTTCCGTCCGACTCCAGGATATTGGGCTCCAGTTTAGTTCAAAACACGACCGCTCAATCAGAATTTACCTGGTCACCAGGCTACTATTTTGTGGAAGAAGTGGAAAAGGAGAAACAGTTAGAGATCATCTTTTTCGCTTTGGATAAATCTAATAATCGCGTGCAAAGAAAAGTAAGAGTAAAAGTATTGGATACAGAAAACATGGAAGAGAAAGATAAGTTTCTTTTTCTCAAATACAGAAGCTCACTCTCGCAGGCAAAAACGCTCATTGATTTATTGGAGGAGAACCATGAAAAATTAAATAAAGCCTATAAGCAGGCAAAAAAGGGAAAGAAAAATCGCTCTATTGTCAATGCTTCTCTGGGTGCAACAACCGGCCTGGCACCTGTAGCGTTTTCTTCCGATCCAAAGTCATATAAAGCTGTGTCAGCCGTAGGAGGAACAACTGTTCTTACCCTGGGCACCTTAGAGGCCACAGAAGTGATTGGTAAATCCAAGTCTGATATTTTAGAGAAATTGAAAATAAATGTAGAAATACGAAATCAACTGCAGCTGGAGGCCGATAATTTTGCCCGTAAATATTCTTTAAAAAGCAACCGTAGAAATAAGGAGTTCGACCCGGATCGCGACAAGCTATTACCAATCATTAACAATCAGAAGCTGGTGATCTTAGAGCTTGATGCCAGCCGATCAGGACGTAACAATTACGATAACAATGAGATCAAGAAAACTTTTCCTGATTTCAGTGAACAGTAAGACAAAATTGACTTCGGCTTTGCAAGAATCGAATTTCCGTTTACTTTTGCAGTCCTTAAAAAGAAAAATCGCATACAGAGGAGTGGTAGAGCGGTTTATTGCACCGGTCTTGAAAACCGGAGAACGTTAACGCGTTCCGGGGGTTCGAATCCCTCCTCCTCTGCTGATAACAGTATCAAACTATTCAAAAGCCTGCAAATTGTATGATTTGCAGGCTTTTTGCTTTTTGGACGCACCAAATTGTTCATCAAAACTCAAACTGTTGGTGAGTGAACTGGTGAGTCTTTCGAAAGGCGCTAAAATGTACTCACCAGATTTATCATAACGAACTGAATTTCAACATGTTCAATAAGTGAACATCTTGATTTGAGGGTGGCTGCAAGCATAATTTTATCCATGCTTAAAACCAACTTGTTATGAGCAACAACAGATTCAGTTTGCTTTTCTACTTCAAAAAGCCAAAGCAACATTCGGGTAATTTGCTACCGATCTACATGCGTATCAGTGTAGGCTGTAAGCGAACAGAAATTTCAACTCAGCGAAAGTGGGATTCTGCCCGGTGGAACACAGCAGCAGGAAGAGCCAGTGGAACGAAAGAAGATGCCCGAACTCTTAATGCCTATCTCGACACGCTTCAAGGCAGAGTTTATGAAGCTCAACGTCAACTTATCGCTGACAACCTCCCTGTAACTATCGACAAACTACGCCAACGATTAGGAGGGGAAAAGAGAAAATCGCGGATGCTGATCGAGATATTCCGAAATCATAACGAACAGTTGAAACAACTTGTTGACAAGGATTTTGCACCAGGAACTTTGGAGCGTTATGAAACAGCATTGAATCATACCGTATCATTTCTTCAATGGAAATTTCAATCGACCGACATCGATATTCTTGATCTCTCCTTCGAATTTGTAACAGAATTCGAATTCTGGCTGAAATCGGAACGCAATTGCAGTCACAATACTTCGGTGAAGTACATCAGCAACCTGAAAAAGATCATCAACATCTGTTTGAAGAATGGCTGGCTTCAACGAGATCCATTTACAGGTTACAAAATGAACAAGCGTGAAGTGGTACGTGAAATTCTCTCGCAGGAAGAAATTGATCGTATCGCAAATAAGGTTTTTCCAACCGATAGGCTTGCCATCGTTCGCGACATCTTCTTATTTAGTTGCTACACCGGCCTTGCCTATGCCGATGTTAAAAAACTCAGGCGCACCGAAATTGCCACAGGTCTGGATGGCGGGCAATGGATATTTACCCATCGTAAGAAAACAGAAGCTCCTTCGCGCATACCTCTGCTCCCTGCGGCACTACGGATTTTACAGAAGTATGAGAACAATCCGCTGTGCCTGAATAAGGGTGTGCTCTTACCTATGTCGAGTAATCAGAAGATGAACGCTTACCTTAAAGAGATAGCGGACTTATGCGACATCACGAAGAAGATGACCTTCCATACAGCACGGCATACCTTCGCCACCACCATAACCCTTACCAATGGTGTACCGATTGAAACGGTGGGTAAAATGTTAGGTCACAGGAACCTCAAAACCACCCAACACTACGCAAAGATCCTTGATAAAAAGGTAAGCGATGATATGCTGACTCTTCGTGCTAAGCTTGACTCCCTGATGGAAGCACCTTCCCCTACTTTCTAACTGACTTCTTTGATCAACTCTTAACCCTATTTAACATGAACAGAATCGTTACTTATCTCGAAAGCAAAGAAGTGATATTTCACGGTGCCCTTGCACTGATAATACTTTATGTTCCACATGCAGGGCACCTTTTCATGCAACTGGAACATCTTGACATGACCATTTTCGGGTTCACATTCATCAATTGGTTTTATGGAATTGCACTGGCGGCAATCATTGAGCTACTCATCCTGGTGTTCATCATAAACGGTTATCAAAGAACGGGAAAAGCTTATGCGCTCGTGAGCTTCTTTATCAACGCGCTGTATTATGATTATTGGTTTGTCGCGCTACAAGAACCAACCATGCTGAACATGAAATTAATGGCCACAAGTTTTCTGATCTGCCTGATGCATTCCTTGTCGATATGGCAACTCAGTGAATTATTTCATAAACGACTGAAAGCCGACAAGGAAAAAGTTGTGGAGTACTGGTGCTCAGCGTGTGAGGCTGGCCCTTTTCCGAATAAGCGATCATTAGACGGACATATTTCCAAGGCACATCGATATGTGAAAAAAGAGTTGAGAAGTGTGGAGCCAGTAAATCAACGATCTAATGGCCTGCATTCTCATTAGTGAAAATTAATCCAGTACTGATTCTCCGAACAGCTTTTTAATATCAGAAGTCCTGAAGGTAAAAGACCGTCCGTATTTTCCGGCTGGTATTAGCTTCTGTGCCCGGATCATTTTGCTAATCGTAGTTCTGCTTCGTCCCCATCGCTGGCATACTTCATCTGTTCGTACTAATGGATCGTTGCTTTTTAATTCTTTCGCAGATTCCTGAAGATTCTGTTTCAGTTCTTCTATCAGGGTTTTCCTGAATTCTTCCAGTACATCGCGGAAGATTTCTTTGATCTCATCTATCGTCAATTTGGTTCGGATGCTCATAACGGCTGATCGAGTAATGATACTTCACTTCCTTTCACGGGATGATAGGACGGATTATAGTGGATATACTTACTGTTGATCAACTCTTGTATAACCCGGTGGTACGTGGCCAGTGAATTTATCCTGGACAATTTCATGATCTTGCTTCTGGAAATATTAAACGGGTTTTTACAACCATTCTCAATCCAATGGTGGCATAATGCCGTGTACAAGCTGATATGACAAGTACGCAACGTAACATCATCCGTTATATTTCTCAACATATTACTCAGTCGATGCAGATTTTCCATATCCATCTCATTTAGTGTTTGGATTGGTTAATAACGTATCAACATCTTCCTGCTTATAAAAAATAAGCCGGCCAACACGGGTGTAGGGTAATACTCCACTTACTCGCAGGTTTTGCAAAGTACCAGAAGATATTCCCAGCATTCTTTTTACTTCTGACGATTTAAGGAACTTCTTTTCCGAATGTTTTAAGTTACCCGTGAGTAATTTTTTGATTTCGTCCAGGAGTTTGGTTTTGAATGTCTCCAGGTCTTCGATGGTGATTAATTGCTCGCGATAAATGATTGCTCCCTCTCTCGAATTCTTCCCACTTACGTTCATCATAACTGTTTCTTCAATTGTGTGTCCAAATATGCAATGCGTCTAAAGCGTGGGTTAACGATTGTTAATGAATTTTTATGATTTTATTTGATTTTGTGTGATCGTGTCTGATCAATACACTATAAAGACATTCCCTGAAAGTGTCTTAGGATATAATCTCAACAATACCCTACAGTTTTTAACAGTTAGTCATATATCATTGGACATTATTTCAAATGTTTTACTGACAGTAGAGTCATGTTGATAACCAGAAGGATTCAATGGCGTACGATTGTTAACTGCCACGCCATTAATTAAATATGTCATTGGTTGTTTTATACTATTTTATGTCATCATCAAAACGAACTCTCTATCACACTCACCTCAAGTACCTGGCCCATGAAAACCTTTTGGCCAAAGATGTACTCGGACTAATCCCCAAATCCACACTCCACCGGTGGATGCACGAAGACCCCCTCCGTTACAAGGACTTTGACCTGAACCTTTATGCCTCCGTCCAATACGAACTTGTGCGCCACTTTGCCCACGATGCTTCTGCCGCCAAAAAGATTTATGCCGCATACGTGCGTCTCTCCAAATTCATTCTTTCCATCGTCCATACGCTCCCCGGGTTTCAACGTGAAATTAAATCCCAAAGCAAAACTGTGGTCAGCCTCGTGCAACGGGTCAGTAAATCCATTGGGCTAAAACAAACGCTCCGCTTCTTTGACATTTCCATCCAAACTTTCCGCAACTGGGCGGCACAATCTCTGACCCCATGTTTTGAATCGATCGCCAACTCGTGTAACCGTGTTTTCTATAACCAACTCTCAAAACCCGAGGTGCTCAAGATCAAAGAGATGCTCTCCGACAAACAGTTCCAATTC
>CAYGGY010000010.1:0-114935 GCA_964349405.1 uncultured Ohtaekwangia sp.
CGCGTGGAAGCACTGTTTGAAGTTCTGAGCGTTTAGGCAGCATTGCCCATAACGTCTGTGTATCAGTATTGATGATATTTTCTATATGTAAGATTCGCCTAAAAAGACCCAAAATGATAGTGTTTTGGCTGAAATTGGCTGATATTTTTTTTGTGCAGTTTTAGTGTTCATCGCCATCCTTTAGTTGTTTCCTGGAAAAGATCTGATCTAACGGACTCTGGATTTTGTCCAACGCAAACCGGCTTACGTGTGCATAAATCTCAGTCGTCTTGGGCGACTCATGCCCTAAAAGAACCTGTATATATCGCGTTGAGGTTCCTGACTCCAACAGGTGTGTGGCAAAGGAGTGCCGCAGCATATGCAACCTGACTATTTTCTTTACACCTGCCTTTCTGGCTGCTTGCTTAAATACTTGTTGCAAACTGCTGGCACCATAACGTTCGCCTTTCTGACCTTCGAATAACCAAAAGCCGGGGTTATACTCTTTCATGTATTGTTGCAACATCGGCACAAGATTTTGCGCTAACACGCTCTGTCTGTCTTTGTGCCCCTTGGCACTACGAATAAATACCACGCTGCGATTAAAATCCACATCTCCAATACGTAGGTTCAACATTTCACTGCGCCTTAGGCCAGCCGAATAAATCAACATCAGCATGGTTCTGTGTTTGATGTTGTCCAGTGATTCAAAAATACTCATCACTTCCTCCTGACTCAAAACTTCTGGCAGCCTCTTGTCTTTCATCGGACGATCAAGGTAATAGACCTTGCGATCCTGTAGCAAAACTTTTTCGTAAAAAAATTTGATTGCGTTGATCGCCTGGTTTTGCGTGCTCTTGCTCAACTTACGTTTCTCAATCAAAAAGAGAATGAAATTGCGAATTTCCAGTTCCGAAATTTCAGCCGGATGCGAATCGGGGTAGAATAAAAGAAACTCTTTGAAGTGTTGCATGTACGTGCGCATGGTGTTTTCACTGTAGCCTCTTAGCTTCAGTTTTTGCTCCACCATACGCATTGCTTGAATTTGTTCTTTTGAAAGAATTGAAGAGGAAACATTATTCGCTGCAAGTGTTTCTTTTTTTTCAACATGAACTGGTATGATGTCTTCCTTAATTTTTAGTTCAGAATAATCAATCCACACTTTCCCTTTCAAACAATCAATAATAGTAGAGAGTGCATTCTCTCCATACGGCAGATACCAACATTTATTGGTGATGCTAAACTTCACATCTGAAATTTTCTTTACTTCTTGTATAATTTCTGTATCGTAGCCAAAGAAAATCCCCAGACAGTGTTGGTCTCGATGATAAAGCTTTTTTACAACAACAGACTTCACGATAAGTATAGGTTAATTAGTTTCAGACCTGTACCTCAAAACTTGTGGCAGAGGACCGTTTCAAGTAATCTTCATAATCAAATGGCACATCGCCACCATCCAGCAGGCAACCCTCTGGCACCGTAGGGTATATTTCTTCATACGTTTTTACCAGGTTCATAAACACCCTGCGATAGACGTGGGTGCGGTTGATTTTATCCGGATGATCAATGCCTGATGCAGCCAGCAGTTCCATAAAACTTTCTACTGTGTGCTTATGGTAGTTGGCTACGCGCTTGGTTTTGTCTTCTACCACAAGACCTTTTGTAAAGTAAGGATCTTGTGTGGCCACACCCGTAGGGCACGTATTTTTGTTGCACTCCAGCGCTTGTATGCAGCCCAGTGCCATCATCATGGCGCGGGCACTGTTGCAGGTGTCGGCACCCAGGGCCATCGCACGCACCAGATGAAAGCCGGTAAGAATTTTTCCGGAAGCAATCAATTTCATTTCGTTGCGTATGCCAAAACCACGCAATGCATTATCCGCGAAAGCGAGTGCGTCTAGCAAAGGCATGCCCACAAAGTTGCTGAACTCGGGCGGTGCAGCACCGGTGCCACCTTCGCCTCCATCAATCGTTATAAAATCAGGATAGGTATTGAGTTGAACCATTGCTTTGCAGATGGAAAGAAATTCGCTCTTGCGCCCGATACATAATTTAAAACCTACGGGCTTGCCGCCTGATAATTCGCGCAAGCGTTTTACAAACGATATTAATTCCACTGGCGTGGAGAACGCGCTATGAAAAGGAGGTGAGAACACGGTAGTGCCCGGCTCCACCAATCGTATGGCAGCAATTTCAGGAGTATTTTTTTTCGCTGGTAAAATACCTCCGTGCCCTGGCTTGGCTCCTTGTGAAAGTTTGATCTCTATCATCTTCACACTGGACAGCATAGCGTTTTTCTGAAAAGCATCATCTGAAAAATTTCCGTCTTTGGTGCGTGCGCCAAAATATCCTGTACCTATCTGCCAGATGATATCGCCACCCGGCTGCAGGTGATAGGGACTTAGGCCACCCTCGCCTGTATTATGTGCAAACCCACCCTTTTTTGCTCCGCCATTCAACGCCAGTATTGCATTTTGACTTAACGAACCAAAACTCATGGCACTCACATTGAGCACACTCATGTCGTAGGGTTGCTTGCATTCTTTGCCGCCAAAGCGCACACGTGGGTTGTGATTCATCTTATGAAAATCATGTGGCACAATGGAGTGCGTCATCCATTCGTACCCTTCAGCATACACATTCAGCTGTGTGCCGAAGGGTACGGTGTCAACTTGTTTTTTAGCACGCTGATAAATGACGGAGCGTTCGTTACGATTGATCGGTGCACCATCGGTGTCGTTTTCTACAAAGTATTGTTGAATTTTAGGTCGCAAATCTTCAAATACATAACGCAACCGGCCCAGCACCGGAAAGTTTCTGCGTATGGATTGTTTTTTTTGAGTCATGTCCTGCACACCCATGTAAATGATCGGCACTACTAACACAAAGAGAAACAACACATCTGTCCAGAAATAACTCCATACTAATAAAAGAGCGATGACAACAACCGAGAGGGCAACAAAGAGCTGACGAGGGGTCATAAGTAAAAAGGATTTAAGTGAATAGCCGGATAAATTAGTAATTTCAATTGAGCATTCAAACCGATGGTTTAAAAGCTTAGTATCGAACTGCGAGCTTGTGGCATAGTTTTACCGAATCGACTTGATGCCCCGGGCATGTCAGGCTACCTTCATCTGCACAAGACCGCGACTTTTGTGGAATTTTACCTCAAAGTGCTTAAGAATAAAATGATTCATTCGACTTTCGGCCAGGGGTGTGGGCTGACTTTCGGGCAAGAAGACGGTAAGGTCTAACACTGACTGCAGAAACAATTCGTGTTTACAAAAGCTGTCGGTCCATTGTTTAAACGCAGCAACCCACTCAAGTTGATATTTCTCCTGATGATCGCGGCCATCCCATACAAACTCCAGTTGATTGTCGCCAAACTTATATCGATATACCGCAGCCAGGTTTTGATAAAAGCTATGTAGTGGCTGGAGGTTTAGGGTTTCAAAATTTCTGATCTGCTGGCTAAAGGAATCATCGAGCCCCAGCGGGTTATGGATGAGTTGATAGCAGCGTTTTACGTTTTCAATAAGTTGAGTGAGCAGGGTATCCTGCACAGATAGCTGAGCATCTTTTAGCAGGTAATTTTTGTCTAGCGGAAAAAATTTTCGGGTCACGCTGAGGCAGAGAGTTTCGCAAAAGTATGAATAATATTCATCCGTTGTTGCTTTTGGGGCAATTGGGTGCATTTCAATTTGTCACGGCCGACCTTCGTTTTAAACTCTCCAAGAGTTATAAAGGAATCCTTTTATCCTTAAACCATAAACCCAACTCTTGGAGAGTTGATGTGGAGGTTAGTTTTATAGCGACAAATTGGAATGCACCCGGGCAATTCAAAATGTAGAGGTAATGCCAACCAATGATGGTTGGTTCCTATGGAACTTTGCTGAACGGATTCTTTACTCATCTACCAATATTTCGCCTCTACAAGGTGTAAAGTGTCCGTGCTTTCAGGGTTTCTGACCTTACTGAAGGTTGTAACTCACCATCGGCAAGGGATAGGAGTGGAAAGCCCCCGATAGCAAGTGTGCAGGCTTGAGCGAATCGGGGACTTGTAACGGATAGCCCGGTTGTGCTGCGTGGGCATTTGGGTGGGGCACAATGCCGCCAAAAAAATATTGAAACGCTTTCTTTGTTTGGGTGCTGTTCGTCATCAATAAAGGACGTTGTTTATTTAATTATGGGCTTTCTGGCTTGCATTTTACAAAGCTGCTGAAACTTGCTACTCCTTTTTCATTTAAAAAGATAAGTTATTTAGTTTAAAAGCTAAAATATTTAGTAATATTGTTCCTGTGAACAGGAGCATTATACACATGGATCTGGATGCCTTTTTTGTGGCGGTGGAGCGCGCAAAAAACAGAAAACTGGAAGGCATACCTTTAATAATAGGCGGCAGCAGCAGGCGCGGGGTGGTGGCAGCCTGCAGTTATGAAACGCGCAAGTTTGGGGTGCACTCGGCTATGCCCATGTATCTGGCCATGCAACTCTGCCCCGATGCCAAGGTGATCTCGGGCGACATGGAGGCATATAGTCAATATTCACACCTCGTTACCGAGATCATTGCCGACAAGTCTCCTTCTTTCGAAAAAGCGTCCATCGATGAATTTTATATCGATGCCTCGGGTATGGATCGCTTCTTCGGCACTTTTAAATGGGCGGTGGAATTGCAAAGAAAAATTGAGAAGGAAAGCAGACTGCCTATTTCCATGGCGCTGTCGGTAAATAAGCTTGTATCAAAAGTGGCTACGGGCGAATTCAAACCTCATGCACAAAAGCAAATTCAGGCCGGAGATGAAAGAGACTTTCTTGCGCCTCTTTCCATCGAAAAAATTCCGATGGTGGGAAAACAGACGGCTTCTTTTTTATATGACATGGGCGTGCGCACGGTGGCCACTTTGCGTGAGATGCCTCAACAATTTCTGATCAGCGCCTTTGGCAAAAACGGAATCAGCCTGTGGAATAAGGCACAAGGCATTGATGATTCTCCGGTTGTTCCTTACAGTGAGCAGAAATCAATTTCAACAGAATCTACTTTTGATCAGGATACCATCGATGTGAAACGATTGAAGTCCATCCTGATTGCGATGGTAGAGAAAGTGGCATTTCAACTGCGCGACCAGAAGAAACTCACCTCGTGTATCACGGTGAAAATCCGTTATTCTAACTTCGATACGGAGACAAAACAAATTCATATTCCGTACACGTCTTCAGATCATATCATTTTGCGGGTGGTGCAAGAGTTATTCGATAAACTCTATAAACGCAGAATGCTGATTCGCCTGGTGGGCGTGCGCCTGAGCGACCTGGTGCATGGCAATCAGCAGATCAACTTGTTTGACGACACCGAAGAGGCCATCAACCTATATGAGGCGATGGATTTTATCAAACACAAACATGGAGTGGATAAACTGGTGCGCGCCACCACCATGGATGTGAGCAAACGCGTGCGCATGGAGATGAATCTGTTTAAAGGTAAGGTGACAAAGAATTTGATAAACTGATTTCGGTCTGTGAAGACACATACCGAGGATGAAGCCAGTATTCTCTATACCCCCGGTCTGTGTCTTCACAGACCGGAATTAAAAAAGTGGAAAAACCATTTGAGGTATGATGACTCATAGCGAAATGAAATACGGTCAACGAAACTCGAAGATGTTTCTTGAAGAAGTTTATTTCTGGACAGATACTATTAAAGACGGGCATAAATTGTTGGATGATGATTTCAATAAAAACGTAATCATCGAGTGTTGGCGAAATTTGGTGAGCAGAAAGAAAATCAAACTATATGCATTTGTAATCATGCCCAATCACCTGCATGCTGTTTGGGAGATGCTAAGTGAAAATGGAAAAGAAATGCCATATGCCAGTTTCAATAAATTCACGAGCCATCAGTTTTTGAAAAAATTAAGAACGGATTCGTCTAACCAGATTACTAATTATAAAGAACCTCGTGATGATGAACGCAACCATCGTTTTTGGCAACGCGATCCGTTAGCGGTGGTGATGGATTCAAAAATGAAGGCAGAGCAGAAGATCGACTATATTCATTTCAATCCGTTGCAAGAGCAATGGAATCTGGTAAGCAAGCCGGAAGATTATAAATGGTCTTCGGCACGGTTTTATGAGAAAGGAGTTGATGAGTTTAATACGCTTACGGATTATCGCGAACGTTTTTGATTTATGCATTTCGGTCTGTGGGGACACAGACCGAGGATATGGAATTTGATTAATTGATTATTATAAAATAGATGATGAGAGAATTTTGTTTCAATAGATTTTTCTTTACGATAACGCCCCCACAATCGGTTCAGATTTTTGTTTCTAATCTGAAAAGACAGGTACGCGAAGCGATTGGTCATGGATTTCAGGATGAGTTTTCTACTGCCCATATCGCTCTGTTTAAATATCCGGATAATACAGCGCGCATTCAGTATGATGCCGACTGGCTTCTTTCTGCCTTATTGCCGTTTGAGATATATGTAAAAGGATTGGGTGTATTTAAGCATGGGGCGAATAGAACGATCTATCTGCAAATAGAATACAAAACCCCGATCACAGATTTAGCAAAAGTTTTGGGTGGAGAAAATATAATGCCTCACATCACCATCGTCAGAAATCTTAACCCTGATGACTTTGCAAAGGCATGGGAAAGGTTACAAAACATTCCGTATAGCAATTACTTCAAGTGCAATAATATCACCGTTCTAAAAAGAGAACCCAATCGTTGGAATCGATATTTGGAATTGCCTATGGGAGAGATGCAAAAGGTTGCATCTCCTGATAATTAACCCGTTGGATCATGGAAAAATATAGACTTTGGTTATAGACCATCGAGCAGGAGCTTGTTCTACCACCAGTTTTTATCAACTTAATATTTACTCTGCTCTACTCATTCTCTCCTTATTCTCAATTTTCAACTGATCATTGTTATTTAATGTATGTACCTCAACTGCCACACTGGCCTCAGCTTCAAATACGGCACGCTGCCTATCAAAACTCTTTTTGAAGAAGCAAAGCGTTGTGGCATTCATAAACTGGCACTCACCGAAATCAACAACGTGGCATCTTATCTTGAGATGCTGCGCCTCTGTGATGAAAACAAATCCCGCGAAGACGGACTCACCAAATATGGAAAGCCTGCCTATGATCTGAGCATTGCAGTAGGAATCGAATTCCGAAATAGCAGCAACGATACACTATCTTTTTTCCCGACAGACGATGCCCCAACCTCTTCGGTAGAAAAGATAAAATCTTCAACGCCTGAGTACATCGTTATCGCCAAAAATAACCGTGGCCTTGAGTCCATCAACCGCTTTTTATCCTATCACAATCGTGAAGAAAAGCGCTTGCCTCCACGAGCACCGGAATTCAACGAGGCTTTTGTGATTTACCCATTTGGAAAGCTGGAGCCCGACATACTGCGCGAAAATGAATACATCGGTGTGCACAGGCATGATCTGATCAACTATGCCAATCATCCGTTGCGCGAAGATTACGCATATAAGTTTGTGATGTTGCATCCGGTTACCATGTTGCCTCCTGAGAAAAATAAAAATGGCAAGCTTGTTTATCGCGATCATAATGCCCATCGGCTGTTACGGTGTATCGCCCACAACACGTTGCTCAGCAAGCTGCCGGAACATCTACAGGCGGGCAACGATGAGTACATGCTGCCAACGGAAGTATTGGAAAAACAATTTGAACCGTTTCCTGAATTGATGTTAAATGCGCAGTCGCTGCTTGATCAATGTTCGATTGATTGCAAAGTAGGGGAGGACAAAAACAAAAAAGTATTTACGCATAGCGCAAAGGAGGACCTGAAGCACTTACGCGAGCAGACAGCCAAGGGATATGCCCTTCGCTATGGCGAAGACAAAACCATCTGGAAAGAGCGCATTGAAAAGGAGTTGGCGATCATCAAAACCAAAGGGTTTACGGCCTACTATCTTATCGCGTATGACCTGATCCGTTTTGCTAAAAAGAAAAGCTACGATTTTGTTGGTCGCGGCAGTGGGGCCAACAGTACCGTAGCCTATTGTCTTGGCATCACGAATGTCGATCCCATTGAATTGGATTTATATTTCGAACGCTTCCTCAATGAAGAACGGGTGTCGCCTCCTGATTTTGATATTGACTTCTCGTGGGATAACCGCGATGCGATCTATGAATACCTCTTCGATAAGTATGGCTATGAACATGTTTGTTTGCTGGGTACGCATGTAACCTATCAGGGAAAATCAATCATCCGCGAACTCGGAAAAGTTTTTGGATTGCCGAAAGAAGAAATTGATGCGTTGGTAGAAAACCGAAATCAAGAAATTGAGCGCGATCACATCGCTCAAAAAGTAATGGGCTATGCTCAATATATCGTGAGTAAAGAATTGCCATCCAATATTTCCATACATGCGGGAGGTGTGCTCATTACTGAGAAACCTATTTATGCGTATACGGCTACGGAGTTTCCACCTAAGAGTTTGCCCGTTTCGCAATTTGAAATGCATGCCGCTGAGGACTTTGGTATTTATAAATTTGATATTCTCAGTCAGCGGGGGTTGGGTCATATTAAAGAAACGGTGAAGCATGTAAAAAGAAATAAGGGAATTGATATTGATGTTTATCAATTCAAGAAGTTTAAAGAAGATGAAAAAATAAAAGACCTCATGCGTAATAGTAAAGCAATGGGTTGCTTCTATGTGGAGTCTCCTGCCATGCGCATGTTGCTGGGAAAATTACGGTGTGAAGATTACCTCACCCTGGTGGCCGCCAGTTCTATTATTCGTCCCGGGGTGGCCAGCTCGGGCATGATGAAAGAATACATTACACGTTTTCATACAAAGAGAAATGGAGGCACCTACCAATCCATTCATCCAAAGATGGATGAGATTATGAAAGAGACGTATGGTGTGATGGTGTATCAGGAAGATGTAATTCGTGTGGCACACTACTTTGCCGGACTTACGTTAACCGAAGCCGATGTGTTGCGCAGGGGTATGTCGGGCAAGTATCGTTCGCGCGAAGAATTCCAGCGGGTGAAAGACTGCTTCTTTGAAGGATGCAAGAAGCGAGGTTATGATCCGAACGTGACTGATCGTGTCTGGTTTGAGATTGAAAGTTTTGCCGGCTACTCGTTTGCGAAAGGACACTCGGCCAGCTATGCCGTGGAAAGTTACCAGAGTTTATTTCTGAAGGCGCATTATCCGCTTGAGTTTATGGTAGGCGTGATCAACAACTTTGGTGGATTTTACCGAACCGAATTTTATTTTCACGAAGCACGTATGCATGGTGCACAGATAGCACCCCCGTGTGTAAACAACAGCGAGTATCTCACCACGATTTGCGGTAATCTGATTTACATCGGATTCATTCATCTCAAAAGTCTGGAAACAAAAATTGGTCAGCATATTGCTGACGAGCGAAAGCGCAAAGGTGCCTATAAGAGTCTTGATAATTTTTTAAGACGCACACCGGGCATTGGGCTGGAGCAACTGCGCATCCTTATCAGACTGGGTTCATTTCGTTTCACCGGAAAAACCAAGCAACAGCTTTTGTGGGAGTCGATGCTTTACTTCAGCCAGGCAAAAGTAAAACCGACTACTACCATTGAGCTGTTTGATACCGAACCGAAAGAATTTCCACTGCCTGAATTAAGACGAAATGCACTGGAGGATGCCTTTGATGAAATTGAGTTGCTCGGTTTCCCGCTTTGTAATCCGTTTGATTTGCTGGCCACCCGAAATTATGGCGACACCACAGCGCTTGATCTGAAAAATAAAAAAGGAAAACAAGTTCACATCGTTGGATATCTGGTCACCACCAAAGATGCTTTCACGATGAAGAATCATGAGCACATGTGTTTCGGCACGTTCTATGATATGCAGGGTGAGGTTTTTGATACGGTACATTTTCCTGATTCAGCGCGACAGTTTCCATTTCGCGGTCGCGGCTTTTATGAATTGAAAGGAAAAGTAACGGAAGACTTTGGTGTATTCGCCATCGATGTTCATTGGATGGACAAGCTGCCGATGGTTAGCAAACGTGCCGATCAGGCTTTTGCTGAAGTGATGACGGTGAGCACTCCAACACAAAGTCATCCTGGTTGATTTTGTCCTTGCACCTTCTCATCGTTGTGTGAGATTTTTCAATTTGAGATCTTCTATGAAACTGCAGTCTGCGTCCTCATCGACCGTAACGTAAATCTTAAAGTGTAATGAATTGAACTGATGAGATGGTCTGTGAAGGCCCAGACCACCATGGTGAGGTCTTTACTTTTTATTATCTGAGTTCAACCAAACTACCTTTTGCTCTGATAGATGACTTTGTCCGATAATATCCCGATATAAATCAGGTCGTCTTGCTTTAATGTATCGATGTCCACCTGCCTGAATAAGTTTGTCCGGAGTAATCATTGCCGTTACAAAGCTATCTTCAAACGTTCTGCATTCAGCGAGGATATCGCCAAACGGGTCGATAATCATTGAACAACCATTTTTTAATTGATCATCGTCCATACCAATCGGATTTGAGAATATAGCGTAAATAGCATTGTCGTATGCCCTTGCAGGGAGCCATTTCATTAACCAGTCTCGCCCCTTCATTCCATCGAATTCTAAACGTAATGAAGTTGGATCCGTCTCGCGATTTTCCCAAAGGTTGGGATTTACAAATCCTGCGCCCGGACGCGTTGATGGTGTACACATAGTTACATGAGGCATAAAAATAATATGTGCACCTAATAGCGTTGTTGCTCTCACGTTTTCAATAACGTTATTGTCATAACAAATCAAAATCCCACATTTCCAACCTTGGATTTCAAAAATGCAATAACTGTCTCCCGCTGTCAAATAAGGATTTATGAAAGGATGTAGCTTCCTGTATTTTGCAACCAGTCCGTTTTTGTCCACGCAAACATAGGCTTTGAATAAATTATCATTTTCATCTTTTTCAAATAGTCCTGCCAAAACAACAATGTCATTTTGTTTTGCTATCTCGGTGAGTTTCAAAATGCTCGCTCCATCAGGAATAAACTCTGCCAAGTCAAGCATTTGTTCTTTTGAAAGGTTTCTTGCATAGGTGTAACCTGTGATAGAACATTCATGGAATGAAATAACATTTGAACCTTCTTGTGCTGCCTTTTTTGCAAGGCGTTCAATAACAGAAAGGTTGTAGCTTTTGTCCCCACTTTTGTTCTCAAATTGTGCTGTTGATATTTTTATATTATTCATACTGTTTGGAGCGTTTTGTAGCATTGCCCATAGCGATGATGCTTGTGGGCGGGATTTTGATACCTGCGTCTTGTCCCTGTGATCGCATGAGGTAAAAATAATAAAACTTAGTGTATTCAATGTCTAACGCAACAAAAAGGGAAGTGGGTTCACATCGTTGAATAGTTAGTCACCACCAAAGATGCGTTCACCATGAAGAATCATGAGCACATGTGTTTCGGTACTTTCTATGATGTGCAGGGAGAAGTTTTTGATACGGTGCATTTCCCTGATTCAGCACGACAGTTTCCGTTTCGCGGTCGCGGCTTTTATGTATTGAAAGGAAAAGTAACGGAAGACTTTGGTGTATTCGCCATTGATGTGAATGGGACGGACAAACTACCGATGGTTAGTAAGTGCGCAGATCAGGCTTTTGCTGAAGTGATGACGGTGAACACTCCATCACAAAGTCATCCTGTTTGATTTTGTCATTGCACCTACTCACCTTTGCCTCGGATTTTTAATTTTAATGAAGTCCACGGTGGACCAGCGACTATTTACTATCGACTAAATTATGCGTCAGCAACTACTCAGCGAAGGAGCTAATGAACTCAGCTATGAAATACGAGAGATCGTAAAGAAGGCGGAGCAAATAAAAAATATTGGTAAGGAAATCTATTGGGAAAACATCGGAGATCCCATCCAAAAGAATCATAAACTTCCTGATTGGATTAAACAAATCATTGCCGATCTGGCTTTGCAAAATGATTCATATAGTTATTGCCCCAGCAAGGGGATTCTGGAAACCAGAAAATTCCTGGCTCAGCAAACCAATCAACTGGGCGGGGTGCAAATCACGCCAGAGGATATCTGTTTTTTCAATGGACTCGGTGACGCGATTGCCAAAGTGTATCAGTACATCATCCCCACATCGCGTGTGATCGGTCCTTCGCCCGCCTACTCAACACACTCCAGTGCCGAGGCCGCGCATGCCAGCAATGATCCTCTCACGTATCGATTAGATCCCAATAATAAATGGTATCCTGATCTGGACGATTTATACAACAAGGTGAAGTACAATCCCAACGTAGTGGGGATACTCATCATCAATCCGGATAACCCTACCGGCATGGTATATCCATTAGAAACCTTAAGGAGAATTGTAGAAATTGCGAAGGAGTTCAAACTGTTTTTGATTTGTGATGAGATCTATATCAACATCACTTACAACGGTGCGCGTGCTTATTCCCTTGCCGAAGTAATTGATGATGTTCCTGGCATTGCCATGAGAGGGATTTCCAAAGAACTTCCCTGGCCCGGTGCCCGATGTGGATGGATGGAATATTATAATCGCAATAAAGATGCAGACTTCAACCGGTTTTGTCAGGCCTTGGATAACGCCAAGATGATTGAAGTATGTTCTACTAAACTTCCGCAGTTGGCGATCCCCAAAATTTTAGGTGACCCGCGATTTAAATTATATCGCGAAGAAACCAATCACAATATTGGCAAGCGCAGCAAGATCATTGCCGACATTCTTCATACCGTTCCACAACTCACCTTCAACGAAACATTTGGTGCTTTTTACAACACCATTATTTTTCGTGATGGAACACTACGAAAGGGTCAGAAACTCAAGATCGAGGATGAGCGCATTAATAAGTTAGTAGAGAGTTGGGTTGATCAGGACATTCCACACGACAAACGATTTGTATATTATTTGTTGGGTGCCAAAGGGGTGTGTGTGGTGCCTATCTCATCTTTCTGCTCTGAGTTGCAGGGATTTCGTGTAACACTTTTGGAAGAGAATGAAGAGGTTCTTGTCAGAACGTTTACGGCAATCCGTGATGGTATCGTAGAGTATCTTGCTTCCGCTTAAGGTTTTACCTAACATTCGTTAAAGGATATTTTGAAACTTTTTTCGTGATATTCATTGAATCTCATCACAAAATTTTCCAATCTTGTAGCCTCGCACGAGATTATATGCAAATGAAATTAAATTCATACCGCAGCAACACCAACCTGATCACTTTGATCAGCGGTGTACTTGTGCTCATTAGCGTCATTATTCTCCGAACATCGGGGCTGTGACGATATTGTTTAAACGATATATCAACCGCCCCGAGAAATTGGGGCGGTTTTATTTTATAGTATTAACAACAAACTAACGATTGTTTCAAATTTATATGTATTACACTGACGATACGGTTCTCTATCTGGATGGAAAATTTGTTAAGGCAAAGGAGGCTACAACCGATTTGTTTAGTCAGACACTGCACTATGGGTATGGCACCTTTGAAGGAATACGCGCCTATCAAACAATACATGGGGTAAAGATCTTCAAGGCACACGAGCATTACGAACGACTAAAGAGAAGTTGTGACCTGATAGGAATCCCTTTTGAACAGGGTGCGGAAGAGCTAACACAAATCACCTATCAGATTTTAAAAAGAAATAATCTCAAAGATGCCTACATCCGACCTTTGGTGTATTGCGCTCCTAACATGACCTTGTCGGCCCCCACGGGAGTATCCCTCATGATCGCAGCGTGGGAGTGGAGTAAATACTTCGATGAACAGAAATTGAATGTATGTATCTCTTCATTTCAACGGCCCAATCCTAAATCCATCAAGATGGAAGCAAAGGCCTGTGGTCATTATGTTAACTCCATCATGGCCACCAACGAAGCGAAACAACGCGGCTTTGATGAAGCATTAATGCTTGATATCGATGGCTTCGTGGCGGAAGGGCCCGGAGCCAATTTCTTTTATGAGAAGGATGGTGTGCTCTATACGCCACCACTCGGAAATATTTTGCCGGGCATTACACGTGCCACGGTTTTAGAAATTTGCAAAGAACTTGATATGCCTGTGAAGGAAAAACTTTTCCGACCCGAAGAATTATTTGAAGCCGATAGCGCTTTCTTCTGTGGCACGGCTGTGGAGGTCATCGGCATTGATTCTGTGGAAGGGCAAAAATTAGGCAAACCTTGGAATGAATCCATGGGTGCCATCATCAAGGAAGCCTATCGGTGTATTGTGTTGGACAAGAGTTATTCATATGTAATTGTGTAATAGCTTCAGGCTTCCAGCTACAGTTTTCAGGCAATGCGCTTGAAGCATGTAGCTAGCAGCTTAAAGCAAAATGATATAAATTATGGCATTAAATAAATACAGTAGAACGATCACTCAAGACCCAACCCTGCCGGCTTCACAAGCGATGTTGTATGGAATTGGGTTGACAGAAAATGATTTAAAAAAAGCACAAGTAGGAATTGTAAGTACCGGATTTGATGGTAACACCTGCAACATGCATTTGAATGCATTGGCGGGAGAAGTAAAGCAAGCGGTGTGGGCTCAGGAGTTGGTGGGGTTGATTTTTCATACCATAGGCGTGAGTGATGGCATCAGCAATGGCACGGAGGGAATGCGCTACTCGCTGGTGAGTCGCGAAGTGATTGCCGACTCAATTGAAACGGTGTGTGGCGCTCAATATTATGATGGATTAATTGCCGTGGTTGGCTGCGATAAAAACATGCCTGGCTCTGTGATGGCCATGGGGAGATTGAATCGTCCTGCGATTATGGTATATGGCGGAACCATTGCCGGGGGGCATTACAAAGGACGCGAGTTGAATATCATTTCTTCCTTTGAAGCATTGGGCGAAAAAATTCAAGGCAAACTTTCGGAAGAAGACTATAAGGGGATTATTCAAAATTCCTGTCCGGGTGCCGGTGCTTGTGGAGGTATGTACACAGCCAACACCATGGCTTCTGCTATTGAGGCGATGGGAATGTCATTGCCTTACTCATCATCTAACCCTGCCTTGAGCAAAGAAAAATCTGCTGAATGTGCGGAGGCTGGAAAAGCAATACGACACCTGCTGGAAATAGACCTGAAGCCGCGCGACATCATGACGTTCAAAGCATTTGAAAATGCAATCACAATCGTGATGATATTGGGTGGTTCTACCAATGCCGTATTGCATTTAATTGCGATGGCTAAAAGTGTCGGTGTAAAAATCACACAAGAAGATTTTCAAAGAATATCCAACAAGACTCCTTTACTCGCTGACCTCAAGCCGAGTGGGAAATACCTGATGGGGGCGCTTCATGAAAATGGTGGTGTGCCTGCCGTGATGAAGTATTTGCTGAAGACAGGATTTCTGCATGGCGATTGTATGACCGTTACCGGAAAAACAATTGCTGAGAATGTGGCCAATGCAATCGATCTTGATTTCGAAAAGCAGGATATCATTCTTCCGATTGAAAGACCGATTAAGAAAACAGGACACTTACAAATTCTTTATGGCAATCTTGCTGAGAAAGGATCAGTAGCAAAAATCACAGGCAAGGAAGGTGAAAAGTTTAAAGGAACGGCCCGTGTATTCAATGGTGAGTTTGAACTGGTGGATGGAATTAAATCCGGAAAAATAAAGGAAGGTGATGTAGTTGTGATTCGCCATGTAGGACCGAAAGGTGCTCCTGGCATGCCGGAGATGTTGAAGCCCACCAGTTTGATCATGGGCTCCGGTCTTGGCAAAAGTGTGGCACTCATTACAGATGGAAGATTCAGCGGAGGCTCGCACGGATTTGTGATAGGCCACATAACACCAGAAGCATTTGAAGGTGGACTGATTGCTCTGGTGGAAGATGGTGACTGGATTGAAATAGATATTAAGAAGCAACAGATCAATTTACTCGTGGATGAAAAGACCATTGCGATTAGACGATCACATTACAAAACACCGCAACCACGAGCTACCAGCGGTGTATTATTTAAATATGCTAAACAAGTAAAAACAGCTGCCGATGGATGCGTTACTGACGAAGACTGAAAAAAAAACAGTGTTGACTGAAAAAGAAAAAATTTCAGGATCAGAAGCATTGCTTCGCTGCCTGGTGGCCGAAAATGTGAAAACTATTTTTGGATATCCGGGTGGTGCAATCATGCCCGTGTATGATGCACTGTATGGCTATGCCGATCAACTCACTCATATATTAGTGCGTCATGAACAAGGTGCTATTCATGCGGCACAAGGATTTGCGCGTGTGTCGGGCAAACCCGGTATTGTGTTTGCCACTTCCGGTCCTGGTGCAACCAATTTAGTGACTGGTTTGGCTGATGCATTGATTGATTCAACTCCATTGGTGTGTATTACGGGGCAGGTGTTTGCTCATTTGCTGGGCACTGATGCCTTTCAGGAAATTGATGTGGTGAATACTACCATACCCGTTACAAAATGGAACGTGCAAGTGACTGAAGCAAAAGATATTGCAGGTGCTGTAGCAAAAGCATTTCACATCGCTACTACAGGCAGGCCAGGCCCGGTGTTGATTGACATTACCAAGAATGCACAAAATGAATTGTTTGAGTTTGCCGAATACAAGAAGTGTGAAAGCATTCGCACCTATAAGCCAAAGCCAACATTGCAAATCAGCGAGGTTGAAGCCGCTGCTGCCCTAATCAACCAGGCAAAGAAACCGTATATATTAGCCGGACAGGGAGTACTACTTTCAGAGGCATCCAATGAATTACTGGCATTTTCAGAAAAGACCGGAATACCAGTAGCAAGTACGTTGTTAGGCCTGGGGGCTTTTCCAACCAATCACCCGAATTATGTTGGCTATTTAGGGATGCATGGTAATTACGGACCGAACGTTAACACAAATAAGTGCGATGTATTAATCGCTATCGGCATGCGTTTCGATGATCGTGTAACGGGCAACGTAACCAAGTATGCAAAGCAAGCAAAGGTTATTCATATTGAAATTGATAAAGCCGAGATCAGCAAAATTATTAAAGCAGATATTGCGGTTCACGCAGATGCGAAGGAAGCATTGAGTTCATTGATAAACCTGGTTCAACCGAATAATCATCAGGATTGGATGGAAAGTTTCCGTGCGCTTAATGAGGAGGAGCATGAGAAAGTAATTCATCATGAGTTTAACTCGACTGGTGAAATAAAGATGGCAGAAGTGATAAATCATCTTTCCAATCAAACGAACGGTGAATCCATCATGGTTACCGATGTAGGCCAGCATCAAATGATTGCTTCCCGATATTATAAATTTAAAAGCCCGCGTACGAATGTTACCTCAGGCGGGGCTGGCACGATGGGCTTTGCTTTGCCTGCTGCCATGGGTGCAAAACTGGCCATACCGGAGCAACAGGTTGTGGCTGTAATCGGTGATGGTGGTTATCAAATGACGGTGCAGGAGTTAGGCACGATCATGCAATATAAAATACCCGTTAAAATTTTAGTCTTGAATAACAACTTTTTGGGTATGGTGCGGCAATGGCAGCAACTATTTCATGGTAAGCGTTATTCCTTTACGGAAATGGTGAACCCGGATTTCGTAAAACTGGCAGAAGCCTATTCGATACCTGCCAGAAAGGTTGAACAACGCGAAGATTTAGCTGGGGCAATACAGGAAATGCTAAAAGCAGAGACCCCTTACTTCTTAGAAGTAGTAGTTGGAAAAGAAGATAACGTATTTCCGATGGTGCCAGCCGGGGCAGGCGTATCAGAAGTATTATTGGAAGCACCAAAGGGTAAATAATAAAAACATGAAGCAGGATTATACATTGGAACTTACTGCGGATAATAATTTTTCTGTACTAAACAGGATCATCAATATTCTAAACCGCAGAAGAGTGCGCATCAAAAAGTTGATGGCGCATGAAAATGAAAACGATTTTCGCAGGGGTGGCGTGATCATGCTATTATTTACCACACCTGACTTGATAGAGAAAGTAACCGTTCAGCTTGAAAAACTCATTGAGGTAGACAATGTGAAAGTGTATTCGGGCAATAGCGAATACTTTGAGCTAAGTGAAAAAATTGTAGACGTGGATTAACGAAACAGAACTTATAAACTAACAACGAATAACAAACAATTAACAACCAATTAATATGGCAAAGATCAATTTTGGAGGTGTATGGGAAGAAGTGGTAACCCGCGAGGAGTTCCCTATGGAAAAAGCACTTGATGTATTAAAAAATGAAACCATTGCAATTATCGGATATGGTGTGCAAGGCCCGGCACAAGCATTGAACTTGCGCGACAACGGATTCAAAGTAATCGTGGGTCAGCGCAAAGGATCGAAGACCTGGGACAAAGCAGTAGAGCACGGCTGGGTTCCTGGTGAAACTTTATTTGAAATTGAAGAAGCGGCCAAGCGCGGAACCATTCTTGAGTTCCTTCTTTCTGATGCAGGTCAGATTGCTTTGTGGCCAACGATCAAACCATTCCTGACAAAAGGCAAGACATTATATTTTTCACACGGATTCGGAATCACCTTCAAAGAGCAAACGGGCATTATTCCTCCTGCCGACATTGATGTAGTATTGGCTGCACCGAAAGGCTCAGGAACTTCTGTGCGCAGATTATTCCTGCAAGGAAAAGGAATCAACTCGAGCTATGCAGTATTCCAGGATGCCACAGGCAAAGCGACTGAAAAAGCAATTGCGCTCGGGATTGGTGTTGGCTCAGGCTATTTATTCCAAACCGATTTCAAAAAAGAAGTGTTCTCTGACCTTACGGGTGAGCGTGGTACGTTGATGGGCGCCATCGCAGGTATCTTCGAAGCACAATATGAAGTGTTGCGTTCAAAAGGACACACGCCTTCAGAAGCATTCAATGAAACGGTGGAAGAGCTTACACAAAGTTTGATGCCGCTGGTGGCGGAGAATGGAATGGATTGGATGTATGCCAACTGTTCAACTACGGCACAACGTGGAGCCTTGGATTGGAAAAAGAAATTCAAAGCAGCTACACTTCCGGTATTCAAAGAACTTTATGAAAGTGTGGCAAGTGGCGCAGAAGCAAAACGTACAATTGATACCTGTAGCAAGCCGGATTATCGTGAAAAACTCGCGGAAGAATTAAAAGAAGTTCGTGAAAGCGAATTATGGCAAGCGGGCGCTGCGGTAAGAAAACTACGCCCTGAAAAGGCAAATGTAGAAGCAAGTATGATTAATTAATTCATAAGCTTATTATCTGCAATAAAGTGTGCCGATAGTGATATCGGCACACTGGTTTTAACATAGTTCATCACAGTTAAGTGTATTCAGAAAATGACCGAAGCGATCCATCAGCCATTTCCCAAAGCCTATGGTGACATAGATAAGGCGACTAAGTCGTCTGGCTTTACCATGGCCTCTGATGTGCTGACGTGTTCCTTGTTAAGAACATTAGCGGGATCAAAGCCAGCTGGAAAATTTCTTGAACTTGGCACCGGAACCGGTTTGTCAGCTTCATGGATATTGGATGGCATGGATGAGGACGCTACACTGACTTCTATTGATAACGATCCTCATTTTCTGGAAATAGCGCAATCGTTTTTAGGAAAGGATACGCGGCTGGAACTTATTTGTATGGACGGTGCTGAGTGGATTGAAGGGAATAAGGAAAAAAAATACGACTACATTTTTGCGGACACATGGCATGGAAAATATCTCTTGTTGGAGGAGGCCTTGTCGATGTTGAACAAAGGTGGTCTCTATATTATTGATGATATGTTGCCGCAATCCAACTGGCCTGAGGGGCATCAGGAGAAAGCAATCGATCTGATTGGTCGTTTGGAATCCCGGAATGATTTGTCATTAACAAAACAAGTTTGGGCAACAGGAATCATCGTTGCTGTTAAAAAATAAAGTACTTCTATCGATTATAATCATGGCATCAGAAACAAAGACATTCAATCTCGATATCGATGCTGCGTATGAGGTGGTCAAGCCGGTCGTGCTCAAAACTCCGCTGCAGTTTCATCGCAAGCTTTCCGAAAAGTTTGGGGCAGAGATTTATTTGAAGCGTGAGGATTTGCAAGTGGTGCGTTCCTACAAAATTCGTGGCGCGTATAATTTAATTCAAAGTCTGAGTGAAGAACAACGCAACCGGGGAGTAGTATGTGCCAGTGCAGGTAATCATGCACAAGGAGTAGCATTTTCTTGCAAGTTGTTGAATATTAAAGGTGTGATTTACATGCCGGCCATAACACCGAAGCAGAAGATCAACCAGGTAAGGATGTTTGGTGGCAATAATATTGAGATTGTTTTAATTGGCGACACGTTTGACGAGTGTCAGATGCATGCGTTGGAATATACGGAGGCGAACAATATGGTTTTCATACCTCCCTTCGATCACATCAAAGTGATTGAAGGACAAGGAACGGTGGCAAAAGAAATTTTAGAAGACCAGACAAACATCGATTATATTTTTGTGCCGATTGGTGGCGGAGGTCTTTGTGCAGGGTTGGGAAGTTATTTTCAAACATATTCTCCACAAACAAAAATTATTGGCGTTGAACCTTCGGGTGCTCCTTCCATGAAAGAAGCGTTGAAAGCAGGCAAGCCAGTTGTATTAGATAAAATTCAACGTTTTGTTGATGGGGCTTCTGTAAAAAAAGTAGGCGATCTTACGTTTGCAATTTGCAAGGATGTGATTGCCGATATGTTGTTGGTGCCGGAGGGAAAAGTTAGTTCAACGATTCTTCAACTGTATAACGAAGATGCCATCGTAGCTGAGCCGGCAGGTGCATTATCGATTGCCGCTCTTGATCAATATGCAAATCAATTGAAGGGCAAGAAAGTGGTTTGCATCGTGAGTGGCGGTAACAACGATATCGATCGTATGCAGGAAATCAAGGAAAGGTCGCTATTGTATGAAGGATTAAAACACTATTTCATTGTTCGCTTTGCGCAACGGCCAGGAGCGTTGAAAGAATTTTTGAATTATATTTTAGGTCCTAATGATGACATCGTTCGTTTTGAATATATTCAGAAACATAACAAAGAGTCGGGGCCCGCATTGATAGGAATCGAAGTGAAATCATCGGAAGATTTCGCATCGCTCATTGAACGTATGGATAGCCACAAACTCAATTACACGTTGGTGAATCAAAACGAAAATTTATTTGAATACCTGGTATAGTGTTGATGCCATCTGTTTTAGTTAACTGTTTTTATGATACGTCATACCGTTGTTTTTAAATTAAAATATTCCAAGGGGTCTTCTGAAGAAAGGGAATTTTTGGAAGCGGCCATGAAACTGTCGTCCATTCCAGGTGTACAACACTTTGAATGTTTGCGGCAAACCAGTAAGAAGAACAACTATGATTATGGTATTTCCATGGAGTTTGATACGATCAACGCATACGAGGGATATAATCAACATCCTGATCACGTAGCTTTTGTTAAAACTTTTTGGATGGAAAGTGTAACGGACTTTATGGAGATCGATTACGAGCCGTTTATATAGAATCTCGTTCAACAATCGTTTGAATGGGTTCTCTCAGCCACTGATTCGAAATATTGCCTTTCAATCCGTATCTTGTAACTATAATTATTAAGTTATGACACATGGATTATTGATTGATATGGACGGTGTAGTATATGGTGGCGATACAATGATCCCGGGCGCGGATATTTTTGTTGCCAGGCTTCTCAAAGAAAATATTCCTTTCATGTTTATGACTAACAACAGTCAACGCACACGGCTGGATGCGGTGCGCAAGTTAGCTAAGCTGGGGATTAACGTTACGGAGAACCATGTTTATACGAGTGCCATGGCTACAGGAAAATTTTTAGCAAGTCAGATACCAAATGGCACTGCCTATGTTTTAGGAGAAGGCGGACTTCTTTCAAGCTTGCATGAAAACGGAATTTCACTGGTGAATACTGATCCCGATTTTGTAGTGATGGGTGAAGGAAGAAATTTTACATTAGAGATGGTGCAGAAAGCGGTCGATATGATTTTAGCAGGAGCGAAATTCGTAACCACCAACCGTGACCCTTCACCCAAGAAAAAAGGATGGGATAACTTAGGCATTGCTTCCACTACGGCTATGATCGAGGAAGCTACAGGAATAAAAGCCTTTGTGGTTGGAAAGCCGGGCCCGGTGATGATGCGCTCTGCACGCAAGGCATTAGGTTTAGAAACAGCAGAGACAACCGTGATAGGTGATACGATGGATACAGACATTCGTGGAGGGGTGCAGATGGGATATAAAACTATTTTGGTTTTGAGTGGCATTACAAAAAAGGAACAATTGATTCGTTACGCCTATAAACCTGATATGGTTGTGGATTCTGTAAATGATATTCAATTGCCTCTTGCCTGGTGGTAAGGTTATGTAGTGATAGATGACGTGTTCTGGTCAGGAACGTAGGAAGTGATATAAACTCTCCTGGTATACCTCTAAAAATTCAGACAAATGAAAAATGCAAATCTTATTATGCTTGGTGTTTTCTTAGTAGCCTTTATCCAATTAAATGCTCAGAACAGTGATACCATTGCCTATTCAAAACAGGTAGTCATGATACCCATGCGTGATGGTGTGAAATTGAACACCGTAATTTACTATCCACAAAAAGTAAACGCTTCAGTACCTTTCTTGTTAACAAGAACTCCGTATGGTGTAAGTGATACACCATCGCCCAATAAGCGTGATTACATTGCTGACCTGGCGAAGGAGGGATACATCTTTGTGTTTCAGGATATTCGCGGTCGCTACAAATCTGAAGGAGCTTTTGAAATGCAGCGCTTTACCCGCGACAAAAAAAATCCGAAGTCGATTGATGAGAGTACAGATACTTATGATGCTATTGAGTGGCTTTTGAAAAATATTCCTAATCATAATGGCAAGGTTGGTATGTACGGAATTTCATACGCAGGATGGACTACCATGATGGGTACGATCGATCCTCATCCGGCATTGAAAGCGGTCTCAGAGCAAGCGACTCCATCCGATATGTGGATCGGTGATGACTTTCACCATAACGGTGCCTTTCGATTAAGCTACGGGTTTGAATATGCCTACATGGAAGAAGCCACGAAAGAAGATGCCCATTTTCCATTCGATCAGTATGACACCTATGATTGGTATTTGAAACTCGGCCCTTTATCAACTGTCAATGAAAAATATTTTCATAATAAAATTCCTACATGGAATGATTTTGCCACGCATCCTGATTATGATGCATTTTGGAAAAAACAATCCATGCCCTATCGACTTGAAGCACCCACCGTTCCCAATCTTCACGTGGCCGGTTATTGGGATCAGGAGGATTTCTATGGTCCGTTAAAAGCTTATGAAGTGTTAGAAAAAAAAGATACCCGTAATCAAAATTTTATTGTGATAGGCCCATGGAATCATGGTGGCTGGGGACGTTCGGCAGGAGACCGTCTAGGGAATATTAAGTTTGGAATGCCAACGGCAGAGCAGTTCCGAAAGGAAATACAGGCACCCTGGTTTGCTTTTCATTTGAAAGGAAAATCTACTCCGCCCACACCCGAAGCACCACCGATGAAGATTGCTGCTATCAGTAATGGAAAATTTGCTGAAGCAATCACTTTTCAAACAGGTTCCAATACATGGCAGTCCTATGACACCTGGCCTCCTTTGAACAAAACGAGTTTAAAAAATCTATACTTTCAATCGAACGGTAAACTTTCGTTTGAGACTCCCGCAACGACAGATTCATTCGACCAATATATTTCAGACCCGGCTCATCCAGTCCCTTATCGCAGTAGGCCCATCGAAGCAACCTATAGCCCCGGCTCGCGCTGGTACACATGGCTTACGGAGGATCAGCGATTCGTTCACAATCGTCCGGATGTGTTAAGTTGGGTTACCGATGAGTTGAAAGAAGACATTACCGTTACAGGAAACCTGATTGCAAATTTGTTTGCTTCTACCTCAGGCACCGATAGTGATTGGGTAGTGAAGTTGATTGATGTGTATCCTGAAAAATTTCCAGAAGATCCTAAAATGGGTGGCTATCAATTTATGATTGCCAACGATGTATTTAGAGGAAGATACCGTATCAGTTTTGAAAAACCTGAACCGATCAAATCTAATGAGATAAATAAATATAGCATTGATCTCCATGCGGTAAACCATGTTTTCAAAAAAGGGCACAAGATAATGGTGCAGGTTCAAAGTACTTGGTTCCCAATTATCGATCGCAACCCTCAAAAGTATGTGCCGAATATTTTTGATGCCACTGAAAGTGATTTTCAGTCGACTACGCAAAGCGTTTTTAGATCTGCGAAATTCCCTTCGCATGTAGTATTGCCCGTGATAAAGTAAACAATTAAATGGGTGTCTCTGGGAGCACTCACCACTACCAAACACTTGTAAGTGATTTGTATTTTTTATATAAAATTGATTGAGTAATCCATCAGGATTTTCCATCTTCGTGTGTTATTTGTGTATCAAAAAAAGATTGCCCAATAACCTAACCTAAACCTATGTAAGCTGCCTCGACTTGTCGGGGCAGTTTCGTTTTAAAGTGTTTTGAACAAACTAACGATTGTTGTGAGCGAGAAAAAACCAAAAACAATTTTTGAAAAAATCTGGGACAGTCATGTTGTGAAACGGGCAGAAGGATATCCGGATGCATTGTTTATCGACAGGCATTTTATTCATGAAGTAACTTCGCCTCAGGCTTTTGATGGCTTGAAGAAAAGGGGACTTCAGGTATTTAATACCAAGCGAACCACGGCTACGGCTGATCATAATGTTCCTACTAAAGATCAACACCTACCGATCAAAGAAGCTTTATCAAGACATCAAGTCGAAACACTACGTAAGAATTGTAAAGAATTTGGTGTTGAATTATATGATCTCGGACATCCTTATCAAGGTATTGTTCACATCATCGGCCCTGAGTTAGGGTTAACGTTACCCGGCATGACCATTGTGTGTGGCGATAGTCATACCTCTACGCATGGCGCATTTGGTAATATTGCTTTCGGTATCGGCACCTCCGAGGTGGAGCAAGTGTTGGCCACGCAGTGCATCTTGCAATACAAACCCAAAACCATGAAGATTGAAATCAATGGTAACTTGAGCAAGGGTGTGGTCAGCAAGGATATTATTTTGTACGTCATATCAAAAATTTCAGCCAGTGGCGCCACTGGCTTTTTTGTTGAGTATGCGGGTGATGCAATCCGCAATCTTTCCATGGAAGCGCGCATGACCATTTGTAATATGAGTATTGAGATGGGCGCTCGTGGTGGATTGATTGCACCGGATGAAACGACCTTCAATTATATAAAGGGAAGAAAATTCGCTCCGCAGGGAGAAGCCTTTGATAAAGCGGTAAGCGAATGGAAGAAGTTAAGTACAGATGAAGGAGCAGTATACGATCAGGTGCTGACATTTGATGCAGCCGATATTGCACCGATGATTACCTATGGCACCAACCCAGGTATGGGCATGAAAGTGACCGATCGCATTCCAACCACGGAAGAGTTGAAAGAATTAAGCGAGCAGAATTCTTTCAAAAAGTCGTTGGAATATATGGGTGTTGAGCCGGGATCAAAATTATTGGGCAAAGCCATCGATTACGTATTTATTGGGAGTTGTACAAATGCGCGCATCGAAGATTTGCGTGAGGTGGCTTCTATGGTGAAAGGAAAAAAGAAAGCGGCAAATGTGGAGGTATGGGTTGTTCCTGGATCGAAACAAGTGCAAGACCAGGCAAAGAAAGAAGGACTCGATAAAATATTTGAAGCAGCCGGTTTTGAATTACGCGACCCTGGTTGCTCAGCATGCCTCGGTATGAATGAAGACAAAATTCCGGCAGGCAAGTATTGCATCAGCACATCGAACCGAAACTTTGAAGGAAGACAAGGCCCCAAGTCACGTACTTTTTTGGCGAGCCCGTTGAGTGCCGCTGCCGCTGCGATCACGGGTAAAGTAACCGATGTAAGAGAATTTTTATAATTATTGATGGTTGTTGGTTCTTCGTTATTCACGAGTAACCAACTTCGAACAACGAACAACTAAAATGAGTAAAGACAAATTCACCATATTAAAATCGACAGCAGTACCCATCCCTGCTGAAAATATTGACACCGATCAGATTATTCCTGCGCGCTTTTTAAAAGCTACCACCCGCGAAGGTTTTGGCGATAACCTGTTCCGCGATTGGCGTTATGATAGTGACAACAAGCCTGTGAAGGATTTTGCGTTGAACAATCCATCCTACTCAGGAAAAATATTAGTGGCAGGAAAAAATTTCGGGTGTGGCAGCAGTCGCGAACATGCAGCATGGGCTATTTACGATTTTGGATTCCGTGTTGTCGTGTCAAGTTTTTTTGCCGACATATTTAAGAATAATGCACTGAACAATGCCGTGTTGCCAGTGGTGGTTTCTGATGGCTTTTTAAAAAATTTATTGGAAACAATTCAGAAGAATCCTTCCACCGAAGTAACTGTAGATTTAGTGAATCAGGTAATCAGCTATGGTGATCAAAGCCAGAAGTTTGAAATCAATGCCTATAAAAGAGAATGTCTGATCAATGGGTATGATGATATCGATTATCTGTTGAGTTTGAATAAAGAGATTAGAGAATTTGATGTAGCACATTAGTGGTTATTAGTTGATCGTTGTTAGTTGTTCGATATATAGCAACAGAGACCATCAACGAAGAACCAATAACGAACAACGATATAAATAAATGAATAAGAAAATAGTGATACTCCCTGGAGACGGAATTGGTAAAGAGGTAACCACCGAAGGGAAAAGAGCGTTGGATAAAATTGCCGAGTTATTCGGCCATCAGTTTGAATATGATTATGCCACGATCGGGCATGATGCAATTGAAGCTACCGGCAACCCATTGCCTGATGAGACACTCACGAAATTAAAAAATTGCGATGCGATTTTATTTGGCGCAGTAGGTCATCCAAAATATGACAACGACCCCACGCTCAAAGTAAGACCTGAACAAGGGTTGTTGAAGATGCGCAAGGAGTTGGGGTTATATGCCAACTTGCGCCCGATAAAATTATTTGATGAATTGTTGGAAGCCTCCAGTATAAAACCGGAAATTCTAAAAGGATCAGATATTTTATTCTTCCGTGAGTTAACAGGCGATGTTTATTTTGGAGAGAAAGGAAGAAAAGATGATGGTAACACCGCGTATGATTTAATGATCTATCAACGCTTTGAAGTGGAGCGCATTGCACACAAAGCATTTCAGGCGGCACGCACACGCAACAAGAAAGTTACCTCTGTCGATAAGGCGAATGTGTTGGAGAGTTCCCGTTTATGGCGAGAGGTAGTACAGGAAGTGGGTAAGCAATATCCGGATGTGCAACTCGAACATCAATTTGTTGATTCAGCAGCTATGAAGCTTATTCAAAATCCAAGAAGTTTTGATGTAGTGGTTACCGGAAATCTTTTTGGCGATATCCTTACAGACGAAGCATCACAGATTGCAGGCTCCATGGGCATGTTGGCTTCTGCTTCGGTGGGTGACAAAGTGGGATTGTATGAACCCATTCACGGAAGTGCCCATGACATAACAGGAAAAGGTATTGCTAATCCACTAGCCTCTATTTTATCAGCAGCACTCTTGCTGGATATTTCGTTAGGTATGAAACAGGAATCCGAAGCAGTAATCAAAGCAGTGGAAGAAACACTTAAGCAAGGTTATCGCACAACCGATATTGCGGATGCTAAAACACCTAAAGAGAAGATTTTAAATACCCAGGCAATGGGAATGCAAGTAGTAAATCAACTTGATAAAATTGCCAAGAAACTATCCGTATCAACGAACAACTAATAACCAAAAATATGGCACAGAAAATTCAAATCTTTGACACAACGCTTCGCGATGGCGAGCAGGTTCCTGGTTGTCAGCTGAGGACAGAGGAGAAAATTATTATCGCGAGAGAGCTTGAGTTGCTGGGTGTAGATGTGATTGAGGCTGGCTTTCCAATTTCAAGCCCCGGTGATTTTCTTTCTGTGGTGGAAATTTCAAAAGCGGTGAATGAACCGGTCGTGTGTGCACTCACCCGTTCAAAGAAAGAAGATATTGATGTTGCTGCCGAAGCGTTGCATCATGCTAAGCGCGGAAGAATTCATACAGGCATTGGAGCTTCTGATGTTCACATCAAGCATAAATTCAGAAGCAATCGTGAGCAAGTACTTGAACAAGGTGTGTGGGCTACCAAATATGCCAAGGCAAAAGGATATGAAGTGGAGTTTTATGCAGAAGATGCGGGGCGTGCTGATTTAGTATTTCTTGCTCAATTGGTGGAGGCTGTTATTGCTGCGGGTGCTGATGTTGTAAATATTCCGGATACTACGGGATATTGTTTGCCCAATTTGTATGGCAAGCGTATTCAGTACCTGATGGAAAACGTGAAAAATATTGATAAAGCTATTCTTTCAGTGCATTGCCATAACGACTTGGGTCTTGCCACAGCCAATACGATCGCTGGATTATCGAATGGTGCCCGTCAGGCGGAAGTAACCATCAATGGAATTGGCGAACGTGCCGGTAATACGTCCTTGGAAGAGGTGGCTATGATTTTAAAGACACATAAGGATTTAGAATTGTATTCAAATATTAAGTCTGAACGGATCTATGAATTGAGTCTTTTAGTGTCTACGATGATGCGCATGCCTGTGCAGGCGAATAAAGCCATCGTTGGAAAAAATGCATTTGCACATTCTTCGGGCATTCACCAGGACGGATTTTTAAAGCATGCCGAAAACTATGAGATTATCAATCCGGCTGATGTCGGAGTTCCGTCTTCTTCTATTGTACTTACCGCTCGTAGCGGAAGGGCAGCCTTAAAACATCGCGCAGAATTATTGGGCCATCGTGTGGAAGGTGATGAACTGAATACACTGTATGAAAACTTTCTTGTACTAGCCGATGAAAAGAAGGAAGTAACCGATGCGGATTTGGTAGTGTTGGTCGCCAGTATGCCCGTGTTGTCAAAATAATTTTACTTTTTTAATTGGCAGGTTATTTCATACTTTCACTCCACCTAAATGTGAAGTGTATGAAAAAAGTATGTCTTGTTATTTTACTCAATAGTTTTCTGTTTTCCGGATACGCACAGGAAATAGGACTTCAACTGTATAGTCTCCGCAATGAAATCCCCAAAGATGTTCCTGGTTCTTTGACCCTCATACATAGTTGGGGCATCAAAGAGATTGAAGGAGGTGGCACCTACAACATGACCATCGATGAATTCAATGCGCTCACCAAGAAGAATAAATTGAAAATGGTCAGCATCGGTGCTGACTTTAATGAATTGGCTAAAGATCCTGCAGCTGTTGCCGCCAAAGCAAAACAATTTGGAGCAAAGTATGTGATGTGTGCCTGGATTCCTCACAAGGGCACCGATTTCACATTAGCCGATACAGAGAATGCTATTTCAGTTTTTGAGAAAGCTGGCAAAGTGTTGGCAGCAGCGGGTATCTCGTTTTGCTATCATCCACATGGGTATGAATTCAGGCCACATGAAGGAGGAACTCTTTTTGACCTGATGGTGAAGAAGCTCGATCCCGCTTATGTAAATTTTGAAATGGATGTGTTTTGGGTAAAACATCCCGGGCAAGATCCGGTGGCGTTGTTGAAAAAATATCCAAAGCGCTTTCCACTCATGCATTTGAAAGATCGCAGACTCGGCACAGAGGGTAATCAATTCGGAACGGCTCCTGATGAAACGAATGTCGTATTAGGAACGGGCGATGTGGGCATTGCCGCTATTATGAAGGAAGCCCGCAAGCTTGGTGTAAAGCACTTCTTCATTGAAGATGAATCGGCACATGCAGTGCATCAGATTCCACAGAGTTTGCAATTCCTTAAGTCATTGAAATAAGATGAAATCGCCATTACTCAAAGAAACCTACAAGGGATAATAATCTGATTGGGAGAATTCCATGTGGACATAGACAAAAACAAAGTAATACATGAAACCGAGCATGATAGAATTTAGCACAGTGGGGAATGAAAATGCGAGGTTCCATCTGTCCTTGAACCCTAATATTATTTTCAGATGAAAACAAAAAAGATCAAACAAACGGTGACCTTTCAGGGGGTGCGGCCAAAGGAAGTGTATAACCTGTTCATGGATGAAAATATACTCGGTGCCTTAACCGGTGGCAAGGTTACTATGAGTAATGAAATCAATGGAAAGTTTGTGATGTTTGATGGTTATTGTACCGGTTTCAATATTGAATTGAAGGAAGGGAAGAAAATCATTCAGGGCTGGCATTTTGCTGAAAAGGGATGGCCTGATGATCACTTCTCCCTTTGCACATTTGAATTTGAGAAAGTTCCAACAGGAACCAAACTTACGTTTACTCAAACCGACATACCTGAACGCAACGTGGAAGCACTAAAGGAAGGCTGGAAACTTTATTACTGGCAGCCTATGAAATCATATCTTGCAGGTAAGCACGGTAAATGATTTTTCTCTTTATTACGCCTGTGCATTTTTGGATTAAATGAGTTCTTTACAACAGCACGGTTGAACCAAAGAGATTTTTACGAGAATGAATAAATCATGATAAAGATTGGGATCATCGGCTTGGGTGACATAGCACAGAAGGCCTATCTGCCTGTCATTAGCAAAAAGAAGGTGGAGGTTCACCTGTGCACTCGAAATGAGAACACGCTTCGGATGGTGGGTGAACAGTATCGGTTTCAAAACCTTCATCAGAATATTGACTCATTAATCAACAGCGGCATAACCGGGGCTTTTGTGCATTCGGCTACTGCTTCACATGATGAGATTGTGGAGCAACTCTTGAACAATAATATACATGTGTATATCGATAAACCGGTTACCTATGAATACCCATCCACAGAAAAACTTCTCGAATTGGCAGCAAGGAAAAACTTAATTCTTACCGTTGGGTTTAACAGGCGGTTTGCACCGGCCTATCAAATCACAAAAGAATTGGCTAATCCTAACATTATCATGATGCAAAAGAACCGCAAATCATTACCGGGTGATGTGCGCACATTTATATTCGATGATTTCATTCATGTGATTGATACGTTATTATATCTCTTTCCTTATCCGGTTCAAAAGATGCTCGTCAATGGAATGAAAAGAGGAGACAAACTATATCAAGTGGTGGTGCAGTTAATAGCTGCTGATGGCGCCACCGCGATTGGCATTATGAACCGGGATAGTGGGACTACAGAAGAAAAGCTGGAAGTCTTTACATCGGTTGGAAAGCAAGTGGTATATAATGTGTCTGAAGTAGTAATTTGTGAAGACAAGCATGAAAAGAAATTAGGCCTCAATGAATGGGCTCCTACCTTATTTAAGCGTGGATTTGAACAAATCGTGGACGATTTTTTACTGGCACTTGCTTCCGGCAACGAGCCGAAAATAAAAAAGCAGGAAATACTGCGCACACACAAAGTATGCGAAGAGATAGTAGAGGAACTAAACAAGTTGTAGAGTCAGTAGTAGAAGAAATTAATCTTTAGTGATTTTGGCTAGTACCGTTTGTGGCATGCTGGCAATTTTACGTTTGTCATAATCAAAACCTACGATTCCTGTTTTGCCAATGGCAACCTCCTTGCCGGAGGATTTATTGCTAACGCGATAAAAGAAATCAAAACCATATTTATTGAAATTCTCTATGGCAATTTCAAATTTCAGGATATCTCCTAAAAACGATTCGGCCTTATAAACGATGGCAGTATCGGTCACGATCTGGCCAATATGCCCCTCCAGTTTTACTTCGCTTTCGAAGCCCAGGGATCGATAAAATAAACTCCGGGCTTCTTGCATGAGTGTGAGCATACTGTCGTTCCCTACATGATTTCTATAGTTTAGGTCACTCACCCGAACGACCATTTCGGTTTGAAAAATAAATTTTTCAGGAAGTTGTATTTCAATGCGTGCCATCTTGGTTAATTTGCTGCGCAAGTATACACATTGATGGCCAAAAAAAGTTTTCTGTCAAATACGTGGGAAAAACTAAAGCGGTTGTTTTTCCTACTCATTGCAGTGCAGTTTATTTATATCGTTCTTCTGCGATGGATCAATCCGCCCATCACGATCACACAACTTACTAATTGGGTAAGTGGTTATGGGTTAAAACGTGATTATGTAGACTTTGACGAAATGTCGCCCAACATACGTCTGGCAGTGATGGCATCGGAAGATCAATTGTTTCCGGATCATAATGGATTTGATGTGGAGAGCATCAAGAAAGCACTGACAAGTAATAAAAAGAAAAATAGGCGAGTGCGCGGGGCCTCGACCATCAGCCAGCAAGTGGCAAAGAATGTTTTTCTTTGGCAGGGCAGAAGTTGGTTCAGAAAGGGACTGGAAGTGTACTTCACCTTCATGATTGAGTTGACGTGGAGTAAAGCGAGAATTCTGGAGATGTATCTTAATGTGGCAGAAATGGGCAAAGGAATATTTGGTGTTGAAGCGGCTTCACAGGCATACTTTAAAAAACCCGCCAGTAAACTCACGCGCACGGAAGCAGCCATGATCGCAGCCTGCCTGCCTAATCCGAAAAAGTATTCGGTAAAACCTCCATCAAATTATATCAATAGAAGGTATCCATGGATTCTCATCCAGATGAATAACCTGGAAGGGGATGAGGATATTGATCGATTATTAGGCAAGGAGAACCCCATGAGGAGTAGGAAGAAAAAATAAGGCTTGCATCATTAAATGCTTAATTCTTATGCGGTAAGATACTTTACAAACTCTTCCAAAGATAGAGTGTAGCATAGGCTTCCCACCCTTTATACTTTTTGAATATTCGCTTTACCTGATCCAGCGTTGGTTTGGATTTCATGCCTTTCAGATTTTTGATGGCATTGTGAATTCCGACATCTTCCAAAGGAAAAGCATCCGGGTAACGAAATGTTTTCATCAGCACATAATTGGCCGTCCAGTTGCCGATGCCTTTAATCTTCATCAGTTTTTCTTTTCCTTCTGTGAGTGAAAGATGCCGAAGAGATTCTTTGGAGATCTCACCGGAAACAAATGCCTGAGCAATTCCAATCGTATAGTTTGCTTTTTGTTTGGAGAACTGCAACGCCAGCAATGATTCGGGTGTAAGTTGTGATACTACCTCTTGGGATGGAAACAAAAAGTACCTTTGCCCTTCATATTCGATGACTTCACCAAACTGCTCAACAAAGCGTTGCTTCAATGTGTACGCAAAAGTAAGATTTATTTGTTGTCCCAACACAGCCCACACTAATGACTCAAATAAATCCGGTTGACCTACAATCCGATATCCGTAAAACTTTTTAATAAGTGGCCCGAGAAGTTTATCGTTTTCGACCAGGTTATAAAATGGCTTCAGGTTTGTGTTGAGATCAAACCATTGGTAACCATATTCAGTAACATATTCCTTCTCGCTGGCGGAAGGATTATGATTCAGGAATTGAATGGTCAAATCCGATTTATCTTGTTCAATGGCCAACAAAATATTTTTGTTGGCTACACGTAGCGCCTTGTACACTGTTCCACCATCCACACGGTGAAGCAGTTCATGTGGAGAGCGTTCTAAAAATGAACACGCCAGTCCAAAGCTGAATTCAGCAGGTATGGCGATGCGATGTGTTTGCATTTTCTATCAGGTGGCCCAGGCTTTGCCCACTTCTGCCAGTGGCACGCAACCTTTATATGGTCCGGGCACCTGGTTGTATTGCAACACCTGAGTGGCACCAGGCTCACTCGTGAAAAATCCTAAAATGGTGAGTTCTTTTATTTTCAACATAAAAGGTTGCTCTGCGCCACTGCCTGTGTTCCACCAGCCGGTAGAGCCACCGCTACCTGCTTTGGCCACTGCTTCATCATGATGTTTTTTGAAGTGTGCAGCTTGCTCTTCTGCAGAGCAATCGATGAAACCATTTCCATACGTCTTCTGGGCGTCTTCATTAAATTTAGCAAGTCCGTTCAGAAATTTTTCCTGTTGTTCTTTTGAATAAACTTCTTTCACGAGGGCATCGATAAATCCTGGAACTCCCACGTCTTTTGCTCCGGGCGTTTCTGTTTTGGGTATAATCATTTCGGCCAGAGTTTCAATAGCACGTGCCTGGTCTTCATTAAAGAATGAGGGCGTATAGCTAAGCTCCGGAGTTGCCTTGCATCCATTTAACACTGCTGCCAGGGTTGGCCCTGTGATGGCATAGCCGAGTACTAGACTTGCGCGTTGTATAGCTTCTCTTCGGTTCATAATTCCTGATTTCAATTTTTATAAATTTCTTTTCTTCAATGCACTCACAGCATAATCAACGGCACGGGCTGTAAGCGCCATGTAGGTAAGCGATGGATTCTGACACGCAGAGGAAGTCATGGCGGCTCCATCGGTTACAAATACGTTGGGAGCTTCATGTACCTGATTCCATTTATTTAATACGGATGTCTTTGGATCTTTACCCATGCGTGCCGTGCCCATTTCATGGATACCAAGGCCTATATTGTTTGGATTATCAAAGATCTTTACGTCTTTGAATCCTGCAGCTTCCAACATTTCAGCCGCGGCTTCCTTCATGTCCTTGCGCATTACGCGTTCATTTTCTTTCCATTCAGCATCTACATTTAAGGTAGGCAATCCGTGAACATCTTTTTTGTCTTTGTTTAATGTTACTTGATTTTCTGAATAAGGAAGACATTCTCCAAAACCTGTAATACCCATTCTCCATGGACCTGGGGTGGTCAACGATTCTTTGAGCTCTGCACCATAAGCCATTTCACTTACACCACGTTTCCAATCCGAACGACTGGCTTCTCCCTGATAGCCAAATCCTCGAATGTAATCCGAGCGTTTTTCATTGCCGAGATTTCGGAAGCGTGGAATATAAATTCCGTTCGGTCTGCGACCAATATAGTACTTGTCTTCAAAACCTTCGAAGAGACCATCCGCACCAGCGCGATATTGATGATCCATTAAATTGCGACCCAATTGATCACTGCCATTTCCTAGTCCATTCGGGAAACGATTGGATGTCGAGTTAAGTAGAATAAAGGTGCTACCTAGCGTTGAAGCGTTCAGAAATATAATTTGCGAAAAGAATTCCATTTCTTCTTTAGTCTCTGTGTCCAACACCCTTACGCCAACGGCTTTGCCTTTTGTTTCATCATAGATTACGGAGTGAACAACAGAATTAGGACGCATCGTCATATTACCTGTCTTGGCGGCAGCAGGTAATGTAGATGAATTGCTGCTGAAGTAGGCTCCATACGGACAACCACGATTGCACATATTTCTCGATTGACAAACACCGCGGCTGGGATCGTGTGCCAACGGAGCTGTGAGGTGCGCGACACGACCAATCGTAACTTTTCTTCCATTAAATTTTTCAGCTATTTTATCGCGAAAAACTTCTTCCACACAATTGAGGTCCATGGGAGGAAGAAATTTTCCATCGGGTACATGCGCAAGCCCTTCGGCACGACCACTCACACCGATATAACTTTCTACGTAGTCATACCAGGGAGCAAGATCATTGTATCGTATGGGCCAATCCACTCCCGCACCATCTTTTGCATTGGCCTCAAAATCTAAATCTGATAATCGGTAGGTTTGTTTACCCCATGTGATGGAGCGTCCTCCTTCATGATAGCTGCGTATCCAATCGAATGGTTTTATTTCCGTATAGGGATGCTCTTCATCTTTCACCCACCAGTGTTTGTTGGCCGGATTAATCCAGTTCGTTCGCGATTGAACGGGATATAATTTCAATTCTTCATGGGGGAGATTATTTGCATGTTGTAGTTGCCAGGGATCTTTGGTCATGGTAGGATAATCTACCACATGTTTCACCGCGCGACCTCTTTCGAGCACGAGCGTCTTCAATCCTTTTTCGGTTAGTTCCTTTGCGGCCCAGCCACCGCTGATACCCGTGCCCACGACTATGGCATCATACGTGTTTTGCTTTTCAGCATCAATGTTCAGATTCATTCATGAAAATTTTAAGAAAAGAAAATTACCGGATTATTAAGGCTAATGCAAGTATAATGGTGATAAATACGATCCCATTGGATTGAAATAAAACAGTATGATCAGCAAGAATCAGGTTGAGCAAGTAAATCGTGAATGACAATTTTGAAAATAAAAAACAGGTCATGTTTCAAGATTAACACTATCGTTCAATAAATGAGAAGGGGTATGCCATACTTCCCTCATTGTTATCTCCGGAATTATGTGAAAGTTTCATCGAAGCCTATCACGATCCGACACGCTATCGCAAGACGATTGACATGCAGCGCTATCGTTTCGGACAAGGCGAATACAAATACTTTCAATATCCGTTGCCGGAAGTAATTCAACAACTACGAAACGATTTATATGTTCCGCTGGCGAGCATTGCCAATGAATGGGCCAATCATTTAAACACCGGAATTTCTTATCCGGATAATCACGCACCATTTCTGGAGATGTGTGCAGCGAAAAATCAAATAAGGCCAACGCCATTGATCTTGCGTTATGAACCCGGTGGTTTTAATACCTTGCATCAGGATCTTTATGGAGATATGTATTTCCCTTTCAGGTGGTGATCGTGTTGAATCAAAACAGTGTGGATTTTACAGGAGGTGAATTTGTAATGACCGAGCAAATACCACGGGCTCAATCCAAAGCGTTGGTTATTCAACCCAATCAAGGAGATGCGATTGTGTTCACTACACATTCACGACCCATTAAAGGAACGCGTGGATATTACCGGGCAAACATGAAGCATGGAATCAGCGAAGTAAAATCCGGTGAGCGCTATGCATTAGGAATTATTTTTCATGATGCAGCGTGAAATGCAGTAGCCACAGATTCACTTATTAAATCTGTGGCGTTAATTTTTGAGTAATGATCAAACATTCATCAATAACGCCAACTCAACTGAGAAGCCTGATCCGATCAGGTAAGTTGGCTTTTGCCGGCAATCAGCGTCTGAAGATTTATGGAACTTTAAGTTGCTCCTCAGGAAAGAGAATGAAAAGAGAGAATCGGGTATTCTTTGAGAATGAAACGGAAGCCAATCAGGGAGGTTATCGGCCTTGTGGGCATTGCATGAAAGAGCTGTATCGTGTATGGCGCTTTAGCACATGATACACAAAGGCCGAAAAATTATTTAAGCGTTTAGTGGAGTAGTACGCTATATTACGAGTGAAAAGCACTCTCACGTAATTGGCTGCAATAGTTTAATGCCAATCATCGTGTACTAATGACTACTTTTCGCCTTCATTAAATTTTTTCATGAGATACAGAGTTATCATTGCCATATCGATGGCCATTATCATAAGTTCATTTACGACCATAGCTCAAAACTCACAAAAGGTGTTTCGTAAGGGAAGGTATAGTGAAGCAGAGCGATTGGCACAAATGGAACTAACACAGTTGCACGAAGACAGCTATATTTCAATTTCCCGGAAAAGAGCAAAAATGCGGTATGCGGCAAAGTGGATTACCGCTTATACAACACTCGCAATGGTAGAAAAGACACGAGGAAATTTTTCCACTTCCCTCGCCTACTTTCAACAGGCTGATGATGCCTTCAAAATGTTCGAGGGTGTGGCTTTATCTCGCATCGCTGGACAAGGTTCTCCTTCTGGGCTATATCGCAGAGAAATTATTAAGAAAGCAACCCGGCAGGTGGAAAAGGCAAGGGTCAACATGATCAACGGAAACCTGGAAGAAGCGAAGGCCAACCTGGATGAAACCAACACCTACTTAAAAAGGAAAATGGGTGAAGGAGGACTTAACACCATTGTTTATCTGGGGATATCGGAGTACTTCTCGCAAAAAGGCAATTACGATAGTAGTGCAGCCTATGCTCAAAAGTATATTCTTGGCATGTTAAATAATCCGAATAGCATTGATTTTTCTATTAAAGAGTTGGGTGAGGCGTACACGGGATTATCGAAAACGTATATCCAGCTGAACGACACTGAAAGTGCACTGAAAGCTGCCCATAAGGGGGAACGCTATGCGGGCCACCGCTTTACAAAGTTTATCAATGGAAAAAATCTTTTAGGCCGCGTTACGGGCGCCAATCAGGTGGCAGAAACCTATCGTGTAAGAAACGACATCGAAAAAGCTTTGCGCTGGAATAATAAATCCCTCCGGCAATACAATAAAAGGATTAAAATGGACACACCTGAGAAGATGGCTTTGCTGGCTACGCAAGGACAAATCTTTTGGGTGATGGGTGATACCTCGAAAGCTAACCGAAGCTTTGAGGAGCTGGCAACCATCTATTTTAATTACACACAAAAGAATTTCTCTTACCTATCGGAAGGTGAACGATCTTTTTTTTATCGCAACAACCGATACCTGATGGAGCTTGTAAAGAGTTATTACTTCTACCAATTTTTTTCGACCGGTGAGCACAATGAGCAAATAGCCAGAAAATTGTATGAAGTGAATGTAAACCAGAAAGGGGTTTTGCTAAATGCTTCGAATAAATTAGTTGCTGCGGTTTATGACAAAGGCGATTCGTTAACCATTCAACAATATAATGCCATACGTTTTTTGAAAGAAGATATTGCTCGCTTTGCTCAAAGTGGTAACGTATCCAAGGTAATGACTCTCACCAAAGCAGTTGGTGAAAAGGAAAGATCGTTGCGATCACTCCTTAATGTGCCGGCAGAAACCTATGTTACTATGAAGGAGATATTAACTTCAATTCCTGATTCGGTTAATCTGATCGATGTTTTCGTTTGTAATAATTATCAACGTAGCCCTCCCATTGAAGGGAGGCATCAGGGTTATGCAAGTATTCAAAAAAAAGAGAGTAGTTATGTCTATTATATATTTCAGGGTAACAATAAGTTCGTACTAACTAAAAATGTTCTTTCTGCTTCTGATCTGGAAGGTAAAATGTATAGAGGCTACGTAAATTTTGCCCGCACCGAGATGAAGGAAGATGGCACTTACCATGCATTCTTTGACCCCATAACTCCTCACATCACCAGTCAACAATTATTATTTTCTGCTGACGGAGTGTATACGGTAATCAATCCTGAAATTCTTTTTGATGGTCATGATTACCTGATCCAGGGTTATAATTTTTTCCAGATTATGAGCGCTAAAGATCTTCTTGTCCGTCATACCGATATGTCAATCAAAAATATCACCTTGATTGGATCTCCTGATTTTACGACTCTGAAAGATGCAAAGAATCAACCACCACAATTGCCAGGCGCAGAGAGCGAAGTGATAGGCATTAGCCATCTTGTTCCCCCATCCATAACCTATGAGATTTTGTTGAAGCGCCAGGCAACGGAAGGCGCAGTAAAAAAAACAACTTCGCCATCCATTATTCATTTTGCAACGCATGGCTTTTTCTATGATTCAGAAATAAATGACCCGATGTATACCTCCGGATTGGTATTTGCAACCACTGAGGATAAGGGACAGCAAGAACAGGAAGATGGCTATTTAACGGCCTACGAAGCATCTAACCTTACATTGAATAATACTTTTTTAGTGGTTCTTTCTGCGTGCGAAACAGGACAAGGAACGTATGAAGATAGTGAAGGTGTATGGGGCTTGCAGCGTGCGTTTCAGGTGGCTGGGGTACGGTATCTGGTGATGAGCTTATTTAAGGTAGACGACCAGATTACCGCATTGCTCATGAGCGAGTTTTATGCTCATTTATTTAATGGTGACGATGTGTTGCAAGCTTTTAAGAAAGCTCAAAACAAAGTGCGAGAAACAAGCGATAACCCTCTCCATTGGGGTGCTTTTGTTATAAAAGGGATTTAATTTTTAGTCAATGAAAAGTTTACTAGTAATAGCGTTGTTAATCATCACATGTTCCGCCCATGGTCAGGTTACATTCGCATTGGGTTATGATCAGTCATTTGAGGATATGTCAACTGGAAAACGTATTTATCAAAATACCAGTATCAATACCTGGTTTAAAAAACCCATTGGTCGACAATTCAATCTGATAACGGGCGTGATGTATAAAAGGCCTGTTGTAAATGTGGTTAACTATGTGGCTGCATCTGATTTTAACCAATTTTTTGCCGATACAAATCCTGGTAAGGTGCTGCCGGCTAAGTACTACGTCAACAGTACTGATCAGTATAAATTCTCTTTTATCACCATACCGATTGGAATCGAGTTTAAATTAATTCCTTATATGAGGGTTCGTTATAGCTATCATATCAATCGGTTTATCAACGGAAATGACGCAGTAAAAAAATACCTTGAGTTGGGTGAAAAATCAATCAAAAAGATTTCATACAATCATGATGTGGCCCTGATGTTTTTTTTCCCGGATACCAATTATCAACTCATCGTAGGCGCTGCTATGCAACCGGATTTTATTTTACGTGAGGCCGGATACCACTATCAGTTTACACCGTATATAGCCAATAACCTGAAGGGCGCGATGTCATTTTATATCGGGCTTAATCTGGAAGGCAACATCATGAAAAGACGAAGAAGCGTTCTGTAGGACTGGAAACTGGATCTTTAAATTTATGGCCAGACCAGAAGCTGCGATACTCTCTTTTACCTCTTCGGCCACCATCAGAGCAAAATCTTTCCTCTTTTTTTTTGTAAATCAAATTTACGGTTTGCTTTACTCAATTTTTAGGTCAATCCAGGCACCGCAAGATTGTGTATCGGTCACTTTTACTTTCCACCCTTCAAATTCTCCGCCACCATCAACACAAAATCTTTTCCTTTCACAAAACCCTTTCCTAATTCAGCTTCATACTTGTCGGTGATGCCGAGTGAAGCCATGTCTTCTACTTTCTTTCCTTTCTTCAACGCAGCGGCTACCTGATCGCGGATATTAGCCAACTGATCACGCAATTTTTTCACATCGGCTTTGGTGGCCACCTCCCCATGACCGGGAATCACTTTGGTGTTATCATCCATCAGCAAAAGTATTTTGTCAAGTGTATTGATAAAACCGTTTATGCCACCCCCACTCGAGATATCAACGAACGGATAGCCATAGCGCACGAAGGCATCGCCCGTATGTACTACATTGGCTTTCGTGAATTGAACAATCACGTCACCATCCGTATGACCAATATCAAAATGATGAAGTACGATGTCGTCCTCATTAAAATGAAAGTTTAGTTTGTCGGCAAACGTAATGGTTGGCCAGGCTTCTTTATCGCGTGGTGGTGTAGTGCGGTTCGTTCTGGCGTTAAAAGACTCCTTCATCATTCGCTCACGCACCTGGTCGTGCGCTACCATGGTAACACCCATTCTTTTAAAGTTTTCGTTTCCACCCGTATGGTCGCCATGTAAATGTGTATTGATGAGGAATTTTATTTCTCCCGGGTCAATCGTTTTCACAGCTCCATTGATTTTGTTGGAGAGGGGAGCAAATTGATTGTCGATCAGGAGTGTGCCTTCTTTGCCAATCATAGCGCCAATGTTTCCGCCAGCACCTTTCAACATATAAATCTGTTCAGTAATTTTTGAGGGTCTGATGCGAACCGTGTCGTAATTAGTTTGTGCGCTGGCCGATAGCATCACCAACAAAAAGAAGATGGTTAGATACGTTGATTTCATGAATATGGAATTTGATTGAATGATAAAAATAGTCAAAAAAGATCCATATCAAAGAGTGAATGAGCGGCATTGGTCTTATTCTTACCACAGAGTGCACGAAGGAATGCAACACAAAGAGACACGGAGCTAAGGCTGTGATTTCTCTGTGGTCAACTTTTCAACACATAGCAAGAAACAGGTTGAGCAATTAGTCCATTCGTGGCAGTTTTGTGTCAACAAAAAACAATAGCTTTATGAGAACAGTTATGGATCAGGATATCAACTATCAGCGTATCGAACAGGCCATACAATACCTGGAGAAAAACTTTCAGCGTCAACCCGAATTGGATGAGGTTGCAGAAGTGGTGCATCTTTCTCCTTTTCACTTTCAGCGTTTATTTACAGAATGGGCGGGCATTAGTCCCAAACGGTTTTTGCAATTTCTTACGGTTGATTTTTTAAAATCAAAACTTCAGGAATCAAAGAACCTGATTGAAGTGGCCGAAGCTGCGGGGCTTTCCAGTCAATCGCGGGTGTATGATTTGTTTACCACACTGGAAGCGGTCACTCCGCAAGAATATAAACAAGGCGGATCGGGCATTCGCATCGACTATGGAATTCATGAAACGCCTTTTGGTCATGCCTTGATCGGAATAACCGAACGCGGTGTGTGCTGGTTGTCCTTCATCAATACCGATGAAGACTCTCGGTATGAATTGGAAAAGATGAAAGAACATTGGAGCAATTCTTTGTTTCATCAGGATCAACACCATACACATTCTTTTGTTGAAAAAATATTTATACCTAAAGAAGCGAAGACACAAGAGAAGATTCCCCTCTTTGTAAAAGGAACTAACTTCCAGGTCAAAGTATGGGAAGCATTATTAAAACTTCCGATGGGTGATGTGACTACCTATCAAAGCATCGCCACGCAGCTACAAAATCCGAAAGCGATGCAGGCGGTAGGTTCAGCGGTGGGCTCCAATCATATTGCTTATCTCATTCCTTGCCATCGGGTGATTCGTAAGAATGGCGTGTTGGGCGAATATCGCTGGAATGCAACCCGAAAGAAAAGTATCATCGGGTGGGAGATGGCAACAAAAGAAGCGATCAAATAAATCCTGTATATTGAACGCTTAATTTAAATTTATAACACTTGAGTACCTCATCGATTGCTTCCTCTGCTTTTAAAAGACTATTTCTTCCAGGTATCATTCTTCAATCAGTATTGATTGGAGGTGGTTATGCTACCGGTCGCGAGATCGTAGAGTATGGAGGAAAATTTGGAGCTGGTGGCTGGATCAGCGGCTTGGCGATATTTTTTGGTTTCTCTCTTATTTCATTTTTATCGATGGAGGCAAGCCGGTACTGGAAAGTGTATGATTATAAATCGTTATTGAAAAAATTAATTGGTCCAGGTTGGATTGCCTATGAAGTAGTGTATTTATTGTTGGCGGTTCTCATTATTGCCGTGATGGCATCGGCAGCGGGTGAAATTTTAAATCAGACATTAAATTTCAATAATTGGGTAGGGGTGGTGTTGATTATCGTAGTAGTTGGTTTTCTGAATTACAAGGGAGAAGAAACTATTGCGAAACTGGAAACCATTGGATCCATAGCACTATTCATCGCTTACCTTTTTTTCACCGTTACCGTGTTTATGAATAAGGGAAGTGAAATTGCAACGATCTTCAGGGATTGGAATACAAGTTACTTACCTGAATCTTCAGGAGTTGGCATTTTGGCGTGGACGGGAATTTTATATGTAGGCTATAATCTTGCTGTATATCCGGCATCATTTTTTACGTTCAAAGATCTTCATTCAAGAAAAGAAAGTGTTATCGCAGCAATCATTTCAGGATTGATGATGACCATACCGTGGTTTCTTACCTACTTCGCCATCATGGCTTACTATCCGGATACGAATGTGCTTGAATCAACTGTGCCTTGGTTGAAAATGCTGGAAGCATTTAATCCAATCCTCATTGTTGTGTTTGGCATAGTGGTTGGTTGGACCTTAATTGAAACTGCAACAGGTATGATTCATGCTTTCATTAGTCGTATTGAAACGGAAGCGAATCAGAAGGGTAAGCCACTTGAGAAAATAACTAAAGCATACATCTCCTTTGCTGCATTGATTGCTTCGCTTATTCTGGCGCAAGTTGGAATCATCGATCTTGTAGCAAAAGGGTATACGATTATGGCCTATGCGATGATTGCTGTGTATGCGGTGCCGCTGTTAATTTTTTCAGGGCGATTTCTTAGGAGTAATTGAGGGTATTTTTGGAATAAAAAAAACCGAAGCATATACTCCGGTTTTTTTTATGATTCACCTATTGGAAATTATTAATAGCCCCACTTCTTCATGATGTCATAATCTTCTTTCATGCACTGAAGGGGAGTTTTTCCCTGGTAAGATTCCTGTTCAATAATAAAATGTCTGGAACCACCTGAATCGCGGCAAATGTCAATTACTTCTTTCACATTCACGATGCCGGCACCCAAAATAGTGCTTTCATATTTTTCATGACTTCCCTCGGCACTCATGATTTCGTCTTTTACGTGTAATGATTCAAAACGTCCCGGGTATTTCTTTACAATATCAATCGCCTTGGCACCGCCATTATATAAGTTGCCGGTGTCGAGTTGTTGAATTACTAAAGTTGGGTCTGTGTTTTTTAAGATAATGTCATAGAGTGTTTCATCACCATGTTTTTCGCTGAATTCAAAGTCGTGGTTGTGATATCCAAATCTCATTCCTGATTTTTTGCATAACTCACCACTTTTATTGAATACTTCCAGGATTTGCATAAGCGCATCTTTTGATTGGCGCACTTTAGAATCCATCGAAGGACTGATCACAAATTCCTGTCCCATATAGGCGGCATCTTCTACTGTATATTTCCATGAGTCGGTAAAGTCTTTTTTAGTAGCATCCCAATGCTTACTCATGTTTAGCACTGTGTGTCCGCTTGGCATGGTCATGCCCAGGTCTTTTAATATTTTTTTAAATTCTTTGGGAGTCCAGCCATAAAATTTTCTGTCAACATAATTGGCATGCTCCACATGCTTATATCCGAATTTGGCCAACTCTTTAAGAGTGCTAAGCGGATCTTTTTTCATTTCATCTCTTACACAGTAAAGCTGCAATCCCAATAATTTCTTTTTGGGAGCATAGGCAAATAACGAGGAGGAGAGCAATGAGCCACCGGCAACAGCCAGGGCACTCTTTTTAATAAAATCTCTGCGTGACGTTGTCATAGTATATAAAGTTTAATTGAAAGTAATGATTTCCGCGAAAAACAAATGTTCATTTTTTTTGAACGGTCTTAATAATTATTTACAATAGAAAAATCAGTAATAGCAAAGATTGAAGAGGTCAAAAAAACAAACTCCGACCTGGGAAGGCCGGAGTTTGAATAGTAGTAAAGCTTGATTTAATATTACCTATGATGTATAGGAAAAAGGAAAGTGTTAAACTGACTTGGCTCTTTTCCCAGTCAATGTCTCACAGACCAGGGAAATCACAAATAACTCTAAATAGATTCTACTTCAGAAACTACCACCTTCTCCATCACATCGCCTTGGCGGATGGCATCAATTATATCCAACCCTTCATATACTTTTCCAAACACAGTGTGGTTGCGATCCAGGTGTTGGGTGTTTTGACGGTTATGACAAATAAAGAATTGTGAACCTCCGGTATTTCGTCCCGCATGTGCCATCGATAACACACCGCGGTCGTGAAATTGATTTTTTCCGGTAAGCTCGCAGTTAATGGTATAGCCTGGGCCACCATTGCCGATTCCATTAGGACAACCGCCCTGAATCATGAAGTTGGGGATGACGCGATGGAAAATAAGTCCATCATAAAAACCCTTTTCTGCCAAAGTGGTGAAGTTGTTTACCGCAATCGGAGCATCTTCTTCAAAGAACTGGATTTTCATGACTCCTTTTTTGGTATGAATTTCTGCAATTTTCATTTTTTGTTGATTTTAAAATTTGTGTGCAAGATAACAGGAAATAAAAACCAACGATTGAAGTAATTGGTTCAATTTTGCAACTTTCATTACGAGCCAGCTATTTCTTAAATCAATTCAGCCATGCATTTTAAAGTTTCCACCTATTCAATTAAAGTAAATGAGGTTGATTCGGTATCGGCAGAGGTCTATATTCCAGAATCTTCAAAAGCACTTTTTGTATTTGCCCATGGCGCGGGTGCCGGTATGAATCATTCATTCATGATAGCGTTGTCTCAGGAATTAGCCAGTCATCAGATCGCTACACTCCGATATAATTTTTTATACATGGAGAACAAAAAGAAACGTCCTGATTTTCCGGCTGTTACTCATAAAGCGGTAGCAGCAGCTATCAAAAAGGCAAGTGAAGTTTTTCCGGATATCCCACTAATTGCCGGTGGTAAATCGTTTGGAGGAAGAATGACTTCTCAATTTTTGTCGCTGCATGATGATCCTAAAGTAAAAGGAATTGCATTCGTAGGATTTCCACTTCATCCGGCAGAAAAACCCTCGATCGATCGGGCCGAGCATTTGAAAAATATAAAAAGCCCGATGCTTTTTCTTCAAGGCTCAAGAGATGCATTGGCCGAATGGAGCCTGATTGAAAATGTTTGTGCTGAACTTCCTCTATCGAAACTGATCAGGCTGGAAGGTGCAGATCATAGTTTTAAAGCATCAACGCTAAACCTGATCCCGGTGCTGGCAAAAGAGATCAGTGTGTGGATTGATACATGTCTACCGTAAGTGTTCATTAAACTACTTTTGCAATGCCAACTGATAGGCATCGTCATAATGTTTGATCAGATTCTCCCAGTCGAAAGCGGAAGAATAATTCTCTACATTATTGCGTTGCATGATACGGCTTCTGCGATCTTGTTGTAAAAACTTATATAAGAAGGCGGCAAGTTGTTTGGCACTCCAATCGAACGTGCGCTTGCCACGTTCCACTACAAACATTCCTCCTTTTTCATGATCGGGCATGTTGCGCATCAGGTAATCACCAAAGCCACTTAAATCGCTGGTTACGGAGGGTACTCCGCTGGCCATGCACTCAAGCGGAGTGTAACCCCAGGGTTCGTAATAGCTGGGGAAAATTCCGAGGTGACATCCACGCACAAACTGGCCATAGTCCATGCCAAAGAGCGGGCTGGTAGAATTAATAAAATCAGGATGATAAACAATTTTGACTTTATCCTCTTCACGATTCAGCAAATCTCTCCGCACTAAAAACTGAAGAATTTCATCATGTTCTTCATTCACCAGTTTATGCGTTACCGGTAATGGCAACTTACTGCTTTTCCAGGATTGAATGGTTCTGCGATAGCGGAGCGCCCAGTATTCATCAACAAAATCATTCAGCTCTGGCAATCGATGATCTTTACGAATCGTGCTTTCAAAAAATAGTCGCTTGCCTACTTGTCGCTGAATGGCCTCACAGGTCTGACGGATTTCTTCCATCACAGCACGCGATTGTAATACTTCAGGTTTGATACTATAAAACTCACGCTTGGTAACAAAAAACATCACTACCGTAAGATCAGATTTTTCTTGTTTTAGTTGATGATTCAGATGAACCAGCGCTTCGAGTGTAAGATCAAAACCTTTATTCTTGTATTCATATCGACCAGAAGTAAAGAAGTATAGGGTGTTATTTAAATCAAAGGAATACGAATTGAAGAAATGCCCCATCACAAACTCATGAATTTGTTCTTTATGCTGTGAATGTAGATTTTGAAATTCATGTAGTGCCTCAAAGCGTTGGATGTTTAATCCGTTCGGTAGAATCACATCTGGATTTCTTCTCAGCAGATGTTTGCACTCGCGGGCGGTAACATCACTAACGGTGGTCATTACATCACAACTTTGTGCACAATAATATTCTATCGAAGCCTCTGTCTCCACGCCAAATTTTATGGCCTCATCCTCCCACTTAAAAAATGGGAGATGGGCATAGAATAAAGGAGAATTAATAGCAAGGTGCCGCCCCAGTTGAGTAGCGTGAGTAGTGAAAATAGTTTTTACCGGCATCTTATCACGCATAATATCCAGAATGGGAAGCCCGGCCATCCACTCATGAAAATGGGCAATTAATGTTTTATCACTACCAGCTATTTTCACCAGTTCATCAATGAAGAGTTTGGTAAGGTAGGCGAACCCAATTACCTGGTCGATTAATGGATTATTATCAGGATTGCGGATGTTGTGATTTTTCCAAAGTAAATATTTAATCACACCCATTGCCTTCTCTTCTATGGCATTAGGATTGAGTAGTACCACGCGAGGTTTTCCCGTGATCAGCCACTCTGCATAAATCACATCATATCCTTTTTTTTTCAGGTTGGCTGCTGCCAAACCAAAAATATCAGCGGCATCATCCAATGGTTCCAATTCTGCCTGAATATGTTTGTTCACATAAGGCCCGATCATACAAAACCGACCGCTCCAGTTTTCCATCATAGCCGGTGCCTTTGACCGGATGACGGTATAGATTCCACCTACTTGATTGCATACTTCCCAAGCCACCTCTACTAATAAAGCATTGTGTGAAGAAGAATTTGATTTTGATGATCGTTTTGGCATGAGTTAAGTCAAACTGACTGAGTTAATATTAATCACGATCAATTTAATGACAAAATTTCTCAAAAACATAATTCTTAATTGGTGGATTCTAATTTGTGCTAAGGCAATTACAAAACTTATGAATATGGGCTTTGATAAATACACTATAAAATCACAGGAAGCATTGCAGAAATCTGCAGAGATTGCAACCAGCAGAGAACAACAAGCCATTGAGCCGGGTCATTTGCTGAAGGCTATATTGGAGACAGACGAAAATGTTTCTAATTATTTGTTCAAGAAATTGAATGTGAATGAGACCATACTCTCCACAAAATTGGAAGAAATTGTAAATGCATATCCTCGTGTGTCGGGGCAGCAGGCCTATCTTTCTTCAACCACTAATACCGTATTGCAAAATGCTGAAAAGGAGTTGCGTGAATTCAAAGATGAATATATCGCGATAGAGCATCTTCTGCTCGCTCTGTTGAATACGAAGGACAAAGTGTCTTCCATTATGAAGGATGCCGGTTTTGAACGAAATTCCTTAATTAAAGCGATCAAAGAATTGCGTGGAGGATCAAAAGTTACCGATCAAAATGCCGAAGCAAAATATAAATCATTGGAACGCTATTCAAAAAACCTGAATGATCTGGCGAAGAAGGGAAAGATTGATCCGGTTATTGGACGCGATGAAGAAATAAGAAGGGTGCTTCAGATACTTTCGCGCAGAACAAAGAACAATCCTATTTTGCTAGGAGAGCCCGGAGTGGGTAAAACCGCTATTGTTGAAGGTATGGCCCAACGCATTGTGGATGGCGATGTACCTGAAAATCTGAAAAGCAAAATTCTGGTATCACTGGATATGGGCTTGCTCGTAGCAGGTGCTAAATACAAAGGAGAGTTTGAAGAAAGACTCAAGGCGGTGATCAAAGAAGTGACAGACTCGAATGGTGAAATTATTTTATTCATCGATGAGATTCATACATTAATTGGTGCAGGCGGAGGAGAAGGTGCGATGGATGCTGCCAACTTATTGAAGCCTGCGTTGGCACGAGGTGAACTACATGCCATCGGGGCGACTACCTTAAAAGAATATCAGAAGTACATCGAAAAAGATAAAGCACTGGAGCGCAGGTTTCAGGCGGTGATGGTGGATGAACCTTCCGTAGAAGATTCTATTTCCATCTTACGGGGAATAAAAGATAAATATGAATTGCACCATGGCGTGCGCATCAAAGACGATGCGGTCATTGCAGCAGTGGAATTATCGAGTCGTTATATAACCGATCGCTTTCTTCCCGACAAGGCTATTGATTTGATGGATGAGTCGGCTGCCAAGTTGCGATTGGAAATGGATTCATTGCCGGAAGAATTGGATGAACTCAATCGTAAGATCATGCAATTGGAAATTGAGCGGGAAGCAATCCGCAGAGAAAAAGACAAGGACAAAGAAGCCGTCTTAAGTAAAGTGATTGCTGAGCTTTCTGAAGAACGTAACTCTTTAAAAGCAAAGTGGGAGAGTGAAAAAAGTATTGTGAATGGTTTGCGACAGGAAAAGGAGAACATTGAAAAATTAAAGCATGAAGCAGACCAGGCTGAAAAAGCGGGTGATTACGGAAAGGTAGCGGAGATCCGATATGGAAAAATCACTGAGTCTGAAAAGAAGCTGAAGGACCTTCAGGTTCAAATGAAAGAAATGCAAGGTGAACATTCTTTGTTAAAAGAAGAAGTTGACAGCGAGGATATCGCTGATATCGTGGCACGGTGGACGGGCATTCCAGTTTCAAAAATGTTGCAGAGTGAGCGTGAGAAGTTACTCAACCTGGAAGAAGAATTAGGGAAACGAGTGGCAGGTCAGGAAGAGGCGATACAAGCACTCAGTGATGCTGTGCGCAGAAGTCGTGCAGGCTTGCAAGACCCAAAACGCCCGATTGGTTCGTTTATCTTCATGGGCACCACGGGTGTAGGCAAAACAGAATTATCAAAAGCCCTAGCTGATTATTTGTTTAATGACGAGAACGCTATGGTGCGCATCGACATGAGCGAATACCAGGAGCGGCATAGTGTGAGTCGTTTGATTGGAGCACCTCCCGGATATGTAGGATATGAGGAAGGGGGACAGTTGACGGAAGCCGTGAGAAGGAAGCCGTATTCGGTCGTGTTGCTTGATGAAATTGAAAAAGCGCATCCGGATGTGTTCAATATTTTGCTACAGGTGCTAGATGATGGTCGGTTGACGGACAACAAAGGGCGTGTGGCGAATTTCAAGAATACGATCATCATCATGACTACGAACATTGGTTCGCATATCATACAGGAGAATTTTGAAAAAATCACCGATGCCAATTATTTTGATGTGATTGAAAGCACCAAAGACGAAGTGCTGGCGCTGTTGAGGAAATCGGTACGACCCGAATTTTTAAACCGGATTGATGAGATTATCATGTTTAGGCCGTTGAGTAAAGCCGACATAAGAAAAATTGTTTCGATACAATTTAATAGTGTGAAGCAGCGTTTATCAGATAGCGGCATAAAACTTGATATATCCGACAAAGCGCTTGATCGGTTGGCGAAAATGGGCTTTGACCCTCAGTTTGGAGCGCGGCCGTTGAAGCGGGTGATACAGCGGGAAATATTAAATGAACTTTCTAAACAAATTTTAAGCGGCAAGGTGAACAAGGACTCCGTGATTTTTGTTGATATGAAAGATGAGGTAGAATTCGAATTCATAAATATATCAGAGGCCGAAGTAGTTGAGTAGGTCAAAAGGCTGTGTGGTCCCGGGTTCACCGGGGAGTGTTGTGGGGTTTGGTTTTTGGGGTTAGAGCGGGCTGAGGGGCCCGCTCTTCATTTTTGATGGAACCATTCTCTTATTCATGGGTAGTTGAAATTTAGTAAATAGCCACTTACTGATGAATTAATTTTTTATCGTGAAGTTTTGCAGCCTCATAAAATTTTGTGCAGAAATATAAATTTAAGTTTGACAACTTGATTTATCCTTTAAAAATTAAACAGATACCAAGCTTGGTATTGACCGCACCCGAGCTTTTTTCTCTCCGTTTCAGATTGCCAGAATGTATTTTGTGACAGTATTTCAAATTGTGTTTATGAAATAATGACTGTATATTTCTTATTGATCAACCCCCGTAAATATGAATAAACATAAGATAGTGTGGTATATGCTGTTGCTGGCTGGAATGGCTGCATGCAAAACCAAGGAGTCCGAAGCGCCACCTAAGTTATACTCCATGGCTCAGTTTATGGATATTGTTCAAATCAACGGTGGATCTTTTTCTCCTGATGACAGCAAAGTTTTGGTAAGCAGCAAAGAAACAGGGATATTCAATGCGGTTGAAATCGATATTAAAACCGGTGAACAAACTGCCTTAACCAAGTCTGTTGATAACGCCATATTTGGATATAGTTACTTCCCAAAGGATAATCGTGTTCTGTATGGAAGTGATAAGGGGGGAAATGAAATTACCCACTTATATGTATTGTCGAATGGTGATGTAATGGATTTGATTCAGGACTCTACAGCCAAAGCTCAGTTTTATGGTTGGAGTTTTAATCAAAAGCTAATGTACTATGCATCGAACAGCCGCGATAAGCGTTTCTTTGATTTGTATTCTGTACAAATTACCAGTGGCTCAGAAGAAAAGGTTTATCCGTCCACCGTTGTGTATAAAAATGAAAAAGGCCTTGACCCATCTACGATTTCAAATGATGATCGATACATCGCATTATCGGAGAGAATAACGACCAATAATTCAAATATGTATCTGCTGGATACGCAAACGGGTAAAAGCGAGTTGTTATCAGCGCACGAAGGTGACGTTCAATACGATCCTCAGTATTTTAGCCCGGATGGGACAAAACTCATCTATCTCACCAATGAGGGAAGTGAGTTTATGTATGTGGCTAGTTACGATATTCCAAGCAGAACAAAGACCAAATTGGAGGAAGCGCCCTGGGACATTATGTATACCACTTTATCGCACAATGGTAAATACAGAGTGGTAGCGATCAACAATGATGCACGAACAGAAATAAAAATCTATGATGAAAGCAATGGAGGTGCAATATTGAAAATCGAAGGTCTTCCGGAAGGCGATATAACGGGTGTAAATATTTCTGATAGTGAAAAACTGATGTCGTTCTACGTAAGTAGTTCTAAGTCGCCCAGTAATTTGTTTGTATACAATTTTGAAACCAAGGAGGTGAAGCAACTTACCAATACCATGTCCAAAGAGATTGCAACACACGATTTAGTTGCGGGTGAAGTGATCCGTTTTAACTCATTTGATGGGATGGAAATTCCGTCACTTCTCTATAAACCAAAAGGACTGAAAGAAGGCGAAAAGGCTCCAGCACTTTTATTTATTCATGGAGGACCGGGCGGACAAACAAGATTAAATTACTCACCCATCATACAGCATCTGGTGAATCATGGATATGTGATTCTGGCTGTTAATAATCGTGGAAGTTCTGGGTATGGAAAAACATTTTTTGCTGCCGATGACCGTAAACATGGCGATGAAGATTTACGCGATTGTGTTGAATCGAAAAAATTCCTGGCCACCTTACCATATGTGGATATGGATAAAATTGGAATCATGGGTGGCAGTTACGGGGGTTATATGACAATGGCTGCGCTGGCATTCACTCCGGAAGATTTCAAAGTAGGAGTAAATTTATTTGGTGTGACTAACTGGATACGCACGTTGAAGAGTATTCCGCCCTGGTGGGAAGCCGGAAGGAAGGCATTGTATGTCGAGTTGGGAGATCCGTTCTCCGCAGATTCTGTGGCCTTGTTTAATAAGTCACCACTTTTTCATACCGACAAGATTACCAAGCCCTTTATTGTGTTGCAGGGAAGCAACGATCCTCGTGTGTTGCAGGTAGAATCAGATGAGATTGTGGCCAACGCCAGGAAAAATGGAGTGCCTGTTGAATACGTAATTTTCCCTGATGAAGGACATGGCTTCGTGAAGAAGGAAAATAACATTAAAGCTTCGGAGGAGATTTTGAAGTTTTTGGATAAGTATTTAAAACAGGTTCCTGTTGAAGAGAAGATTATTCCGTAACGGATGTCAAGCTATGAGACGCGAGCTTTGAGTTTCGAGAACTGCTCAAAACCCAAAGCTCGTAGCTTTTGTTATTGGTGTAATTGCCTCAGATTTAGACTATCCCTATTTAATCAGAGGATGAGAAGGAAATTTAGTTAACCAAGGGCTTCTACTTCCTGCACTTCTTCGGGCATCATCTTCTTGAAAAGATTTTCGATGCCGGCTTTCAATGTAATGGTGGAGGAAGGGCACCCACTGCAAGAACCTTGCAATTCAACGGTCACTTTTTTGTCCAGGTATGAGTGAAAGGTAATGGCACCACCATCTTGCTCTACAGCCGGACGAATGTATTCATCCAAAATGGTTTTAATTTTTTTGATGGTTTCGGTTTCTTCTTGAACAGGCGCGCGGGGTGCCTTTACATCCAGAATCACTTTACCTGATTCTAAAAAAGTGCGAATATGGTTTTTGAGTGTGTCTTGAATTTCAATCCACTCTACATCCTCTTTTTTTGTAACCGTTACAAAATTGCTCATGTAAAACACTCTGTCAACGAAAGGATACATGAATAATTCTTGTGCGAGCGGGGCTTCTTCCGCTTCTGCAGGTGTAGGGAAATCAAAACTCATCCCTTCAGGAACCAACATTTCACTTACAACAAACTTAAGCGAGTTGGGATTGGGGTTTGATTCAAGGTAAATATGTATGTTTTTGGGTATTGCTTGCATAATTATTTGGGGGTTGCTCTTTAACCAACAAAATTAAGGAAATTTAGTTTCCTTTATCGGAATGTATTGGTTCTAATGCGTTTTCCCATTTGCTAACGACAGCGGTGGCTATGCTGTTTCCAACCACATTCGTTGCACTTCTACCCATATCCAATAGGGGATCAATTCCAAGAAGAAGGGCCAGACCGGCTTCTGGAATATTAAAAGTAGCTAGTGTTCCGGCAATTACTACTAGTGAAGCTCTGGGTACTCCTGCAATTCCTTTACTTGTTAACATTAGCACTAACAGCATACTTAATTGAGTGGCCAATGGGATGTGCATGCCATATGACTGAGCAATAAATAGAGAGGCAAAAGTCATATACATCATACTTCCGTCCAGATTGAATGAATACCCCAGCGGAAGGACAAAGCTTACGATCTTGTCTTTGCAGCCAAAACGCTCTAACTCTTCCATCGTCTTTGGGAAAGCCGCCTCGCTGCTGCTGGTGCTAAATGCAAGGAGAATGGGTTCTTTAATTCGTTTAATTAGACGCGAAATTCTTTTGCCTATAACAACGAAACCAGCAAAACCTAAAATCACCCAAAGAATGAATAAGCCTAAATAAAACTCACTGATAAAGATGGAATATGTTTTTAAAATGGTTAGTCCTTGTTGGGCAATAATTGCTGTCATGGCTCCGAAAACAGCTAACGGGGCAAAACTCATTACATACCCGGTTAATTTTAAAATAACATGGGCACAGGCATCCATAAAAGTAATGACCAATTTTCCTGGCTCGCCAATAGCTGCGGTTGCAACACCAAAAAAAAGTGAGAACACTACTATTTGCAAAATCTCATTTTTTGCCATGGCATCTATAAAACTACTGGGAAAAACATGGTACAAGAATACCTTAAGTGAGAGTCCGGTATTCGTAATCCCAGCAATGTCACTGGCTTCAGGCAACGGTAAATTCATTGCTACACCGGGTTTAAAAATGTTTACCAGGATCATCCCTAATAAAAGACTGGTGAGGGAAGCGCCCAAAAACCATAACAAGGTTTTGCCCCCGATGCGACCCACCGAATTAATATCCCCCAATTTGGCTACTCCCACAACCAGGGTGGTGAAAACAAGCGGGGCCACAATCATTTTGATAAGGCGTAAAAAAATATCTGCCATGAGCGAAAAGGGTTCTACTTTTTTATCACGCGCAGCTAACACGGCATTACGCTCTTTCGTCAGGTCTTTTTTACGTTGTTCTAATTGTTTAATAACTACTGTATCGCTGGCTACTTTCAATTGCCCTTGCACTTGCCTGATAGATACTTCTGAATCGACAAGAGCCTGGTTGTCATTTAACAGATAGCTCTTATTCAATCCAAACCCAACCGCAATGCCGGCAATTAAGCTGATGATTATATAAAGGGTAAGTTTACTTTTTTTCTTTTCTGATTGAATTGCTGCCATAACCTGTGGGTGGTAAATAAAGGCAGCAATATAGAAGATTTGCGAATACTTTTGAGCCCTTCAGATTCATACTATTTAAACTGAATTAAGAACCAAGAGGCGCAGTTAGTTATCCTTAATGTTTGTGGTTGGATCGTTAGCCATTGTTATGTTTAATTCATTTTCACTGTTGGCAACAATGCTTGCTACAGCAGAATCACCGGTGATATTTACAGCAGTTCTCAACATATCAAGAGGTCGGTCAACAGCCAGAATCAGAGCCAATCCGGCTGGGTCAAGACCCACAGACTCCAATACTATAATTAGCATTATTATACCCGCCCCTGGCACGGCAGCGGCCCCAATGGAAGCAAGCACGGCTGTGAGTAAAATGGTTAACTGTTGCGATAATGTAAGATCGATACCAAATGCCTGGGCAATAAAAACAGCCGATACCCCCTGATGGATACTGGTGCCGTCCATATTAATAGTTGCCCCCAAGGGTAAAACAAAACTTGACACTTCCTCAGATATGCCCAGGTTTTTCTCCGCGCAATCCATAGTAACGGGCAAGGTAGCTGCGCTGGAGCTGGTGGAGAATGCCAAAATCTGAGCCGGAAATATCCCTCGAAGGAACTCTTTATATTTTATTTTGGTAAAAATTTTCAATAGTGTGGGATACATAATAAACACCATGATGGCTAATCCCAACACAACATTTAAGCTATAGACACTGAGGGCTTTCATTAATTCTGTATCAATGTTCAAACTGGCAAGAAGAGCGAACACACCAATGGGAGCATATCTCATTATAATATCAACAATGCTGAGTATAACGGCATTGGCCCCATCAAAAAAGTTTTTTACCGGCATGATCTTCTCCTTGTTGGCGAGGATCATCGCCACGCCAAACAGAATGGAAAAGAAAATCACTTGTAGCATATTAGTATTGTCACTGGCAGCTTTGAAAAAGTTGTCAGGCACGATGTTAATAAGTGGTTGCAACGGACCCGCATCAGAGGTGGTGTGTGCAGCAGTAATACTTTTATCGAGATCAGACGCAAACGTTTCGCGCAACGAATCTCTTCGTTCCGATGACAGGAGTTTGCCGGGCTCTATGATATTAACCAAAATCAACCCAATGGTAATAGCGAAAACTGTTGTGAGCATATAAAGACCAATTGTTTTGCCTCCAATGCGTGAAAGTTTTGAAACATCAGAAAGATTTGAAACGCCATCAATCAGTGACACGATGATTAATGGTACAGCAATAAGTTTTAAGCAATTGATGAAGATGGTTCCAAACGGTTTTATCCAATCATGGGTGAATTGAGAGAGACCAAGTGATGTTGATGAAAGGCCCCAAATCAGACCTAGTACCATTCCAATAAGAATTTTTGCGTAGAGTGGTAGTTTTTTCTTGTTCTTCATCTTTAAAGTTAACATGAATAAGAAAAAATCACGACTCAAATATCAAATAATTACCAACGGCAGGTAAAAGATGTTATAAATCGTTCTGAGGTGCTTAGGAGAATTGAAGAAATTAAATTTTAGACGCCTTATTTCGTAGCAAAAAATCAACGATTACCATAGCGGCCATCGCTTCCACAATAGGCACTGCCCTGGGCACAACACAAGGATCATGTCTTCCTTTGCCCGACACGATGGTTTCATTCCCATCTTTGTCAACACTGGGCTGATCTTGCATGATCGTAGCCACAGGTTTGAATGCAACATTGAAATAAATATCTTCACCGTTACTGATGCCGCCTTGTATTCCGCCAGAGTAATTTGTCTTCGTGCGAATTCTGGTGCCGTCATTATAAAATTCATCATTATGTTGCGAGCCACGGAGTGTCACACCATCAAAACCACTTCCATATTCAAAACCTTTCACCGCATTAATGCTGAGCATGGCTTTGCCGAGTTCGGCATGTAGTTTATCAAATACGGGTTCACCTAATCCAACGGGTGTATTTTTTATTACGCAAGTAACAACGCCACCAATCGTATCACGATCTAATCGAACCTGATCGATGAGTGTGATCATTTTTTCGGCTATTACCTGATCGGGACAACGCACGATATTATCTTCAGTTTTATCTAGGTCTAATTGTGCGTAGTGCGGTGCTTTAATTTCACCAACCTGGGAAACATAGGCGTTTACATCAATACCTGATTTCTTCAACATCAGTTTAGCAATTGCTCCAGCGGCTACACGTGCTGCGGTCTCACGTGCTGAACTTCTTCCACCTCCACGATAGTCGCGCACACCATATTTTGATTCATAAGTGTAATCAGCATGCGAAGGCCGAAAAGTATTTTGAATGTGAGAATAGTCTTTGCTGCGTTGGTCCTGATTTTCTATGACAATCGCAATCGGTGTGCCTGTTGACTTTCCTTCAAATACTCCTGAAAGGATTTTGAACGTATCATCTTCCTTACGTTGTGTGGTGATCTTCGATTGGCCTGGTTTTCTGCGATCGAGTTCATTTTGAATGAAGGATTCATCAATATCAAGCCCGGCAGGACAGCCATCTATAATTACGCCAATAGCAGGACCGTGCGATTCACCAAAGGTGCTGATTTTAAAAAGGGTTCCGTATGAGTTCATTTAACTAATTCAAAATTTAACATTCAACATTCAGGCTATTAATTAAGAGTGAATATTGAATTATTTTCTAAAGACAAGATAAGCGGATCCTGCCAACATCACCAAAATAAAAATATTCAAGCTCACTTTCATCCAATCAAAGGAGTTAGTCTGTCGAAGTTGATTTTGTGTAGCATCCAGCCGTTCGTAAAAGGAGCCGAGATCGGTACTTTCAATGAATTGATTTTTCTGACTTTCTCCTTCTACACGCAACGTGTATTGAGACCGCAGCGTATCATATTTTTTTGTAGTGGGATTGAAAAAGACCCAATAAAAATAATCCCCCAATTTAAATTCTCCTGGCTCTTTTGGGATCATGAAATAGTTAAACGTTTTATTGCCTGATACGTGGCCTCCTTCACGTCTGATGTTTTGTTTCATGTTGGGTTCATAGAAATCAAAATTGGCATCTTTTTTAACTATTGGCTTTTCAATCGAGGTGATATTTCCTTCACCGCTAATCCGAAATTCATATCCGATACTTTGACCCGTTTTCGGTTGGGTTGCTGAAAATTGTTCAGCTAGTTGATAGTCACCAACGGCTACTGAATTCCGCAAAGGATGAGGAGGCAGTTCTTTTACTTTCAGTGTTCTGGCTTTAGAATAAAATGTCTTGAAATCTTCTTGACGGTTTTGACCGAAGAAGGAAGGATTCTTAGCCACTTTGAATTTGATCATCTCCAGGCCTACGCTGGGAAACGTTATAGGTTGCGCATTAAGGGGATAAAAGGCAGCTTGATAAATTTTATATTGTGTGTACCCTTTTCCGTTGATATCGATTGACTCGCCCTCAATATTTTCTATGTTGAAGTTTTCTTCCCAACAATTGGCAGGTTTTATTTTTTTAAGAATTTCAGACAATTGTTTTCCGAGCTCATGAAATTGCATGGGTGCGCGATTGTTGTCAGCCACTAAAAAGGATAAGGTGGTTGTAAATCCTTCGCCAACGTACACTTCGTCTTTACTTGTGGTAAGGGCGAGAATGGCATCTTCTTTTACATCTACGAACTCCGTTTCACCGCGTCCAAAAAAATTATCAGCTGGGTCATTATCAAAGAGGCTTCTAAAAGGATCGCGTTGCGCTTGCACAGCAGGCCCAACCTTCACCTTTTTACCTGTAACGGAAATAATCTGATCGTTCACTTTCATTTTGAAAGACGCTACTGTAAACACGCCTTGCTTGGTAGGCGTGTAGGTCATGATTACGCTTTGCGAAGAGCTCATTTGCCCATTGACAATACTCGTTTGCGACTGGTTGGAAGTGCCTCTTTTGCGAAAACCATCGATGTCGGGAAAATTCTCATAACTTTTTAATCGGTCGTTATTTATGGTGACAGTGATCGTCCACGCCTGATTTTCACCGATTTCATCAGGGCCAAGTGCGATTTGAATCGGATTTTGGCCATAAGCTATGGTAGCGAAAAGAAACAAATAAGTAAAAAGGATCGTTCTTGTTAAAAAAATCATAATGCACATAGTTCCGCAACTCGTTGCAGTATACAAAAGTAAAGTCTTCTTTTCATTCTTCAATTGCTTTTGTACTTTCATATTCGCAACGCAGGTTGAAAAACTCGACAAACGTACTTTACAATTTGTTTAATGAAAATGCTCAGTTATGTAAAGCAAATACTCACGCGGGTGAGTTTTGATGCTCGGCTCTTTGAGAAAGAGCTAAGAAAGGCAATCAAATTATTGATTGCCGAAGAAATACAGGAACTCCAGCGTTGGTGTTATGCCAACTACCGGGGGGAATACGAGGCAATTTTAAATCGTTGTTTCGTGGCTACGTAGTCGCAACATTGTTTAATCAGAAAGTCCTGCCCTGTCGCAGGATTTTTTTGTTAGTTGCCTTTTGAGTTAGTGACAAACAAAATGTTTCTTTTGATCCCTTGTAATTTAGTTCGCTTCAGCGCTGAGTTTTTAAATAACTTTTCAAAGACTTCTTCGGTGATCTCAGACCAATCCTGTTGGGTCATATTTTCTAATGCTGAATTAGGCGTAAAACGTATTTCCTGATGAGGCTTGGAAAAACGATTCCAGGGGCATACATCCTGGCAGATGTCGCAACCGAAAATCCAGTTTTCAAATTTCCCTTTTACTTCAGCGGGAATTTCTTCCTTTAATTCGATGGTGAAGTAGGAGATGCATTTGCTGCCATCCACCACATAGGGTTGTGGGATGGCATCGGTAGGGCACGCGTCCATACAAGCGGTGCACGTGCCGCAGTAATCTTTGATAGGACCGTCATATTCCAATTCAAGATCTACGATTATTTCAGCTAAAAAAAAGAAACTCCCCATGTGTTTGTTGAGCAACAAACTATTTTTTCCTATCCACCCTAATCCTGATTTTTGTGCCCAGGCGCGTTCATGCACGGGTGCGGAGTCAACAAAAACCCGACCGCTTATGTCGCCAATTTCTTCTTGAATTATCCTGAGAAAGGTTTTCAGCTTGTCTTTTATCACGAAGTGATAATCTTCTCCGTAAGCATACTTCGCAATTTTCAGTGCATCTGTATTTCCTTGAACGAGATCTTTTTCAGGATAATAATTATAAATCAAACTGATTACCGATTTGGCGTCCGGGACCAATAGCGTTGGATCTAGCCGTTTATCAAAGTGATTTTCCAGATAGCTCATCGAACCCTGGTAGCCACGCTTTAGCCATTCTTCCAGGCGTGGTGCTTCTTTTTCTAAATATCCGGCTTTGGAGATTCCACAAAAGCTGAAGCCCAACTGAGTAGCGAGGGATTTAATAAATTGAGTTGGGGGTAGGGTTGATTTTTTATTCACAATTTTTTTAACTCGTTTATGCGTATGCGATTATGGATTAGTCAAGGTGTTATACGGGTTTCAATCAAATTCACACAGGCATACTTAAAACTCTTATTAAGTTAATAAGTCCGGAACAAGAATCTTTTAAAGGGTCAAAGAAATAAATTTTTGATTTCACAGTCATTTTGTAAGGGTAACTTTTGACTTCATACGTCATATAGAATTCACTACTATTTAATAATGAGTTTGGCAAGGATTATTTAAAATATTTTATAAATGGAGGGTGAAAAATTCAACTTTTAATATATTTTTAATAAAACCAAACCTAAAATTTTAAAAGCCTATGAGTAAAAATTACAAAGTTAGTTGGATAGCAATGTGCTGTCTAACTCTATTTCTAACCGCCCTTACCATTGCGCAAGCGCAAGCGCAAGTAAGTGGCAAGGTCACATCCAGCGAAGATAACTCACCCCTTCCTGGTGTAAACGTAATCGTAAAAGGTACAGCTAAAGGTACCACTACGGATGCAGCCGGAAGCTTTACACTAAACACAAACTCTACGGATGTGTTGGTATTCAGTTTTATCGGGTATAAAACAGTGGAAGTTGCTGTTGGCACTAAAACGGCCATCAACATCGTCATGGAGTCAGATACAGAAATGCTTTCGGAAGTGGTGGTGACTGGTTACGGTTCACAACAGAAGAAGGACATCACCGGTGCAGTTTCGGTGGTTGATTCCAAAAAATTACTGGCCGTTCCTACTTCAAACTTAGGACAGGCACTACAGGGTAGAGTGGCCGGTGTAACCGTGGGAAATGATAACAGCCCCGGTGGAGGTGTGATGGTGCGTGTGCGTGGCTTCGGTACGATCAACGACAACTCACCTCTTTTTGTTGTTGACGGTGTGCCTACAAAGGGTAGCTTATCGTCACTTAACCTGAGTGATGTAGCTTCTGTGCAGGTATTGAAAGATGCTTCGGCCGCTTCTATTTATGGTTCGCGTGCGGGTAACGGAGTAGTAATCATTACCACTAAACGTGGTAAGAGCGGGAAATCAAAACTCACGTATGATTCTTATTATGGTGTGCAAAAACCCTCGAAGTTTTTAGATCTTCTTAACACCGATGATTATGCCAAGTTGTTATGGGAGTCGCGGATCAATGCGGGGGTAGTAGATAAAGTTACAGGTAACCCAAAACATGCACAATTTGGTACAGGTGCCACTCCTGTTACTCCGGATTATATTTTCCCGGATGGTGCCAACGCGAGTGATCCTCGGGTGAGCCCGGCCAATTACTCAACCAATATTGACGATCCTAACTTCAGGAAAACAATGTGGTTGATTACGAAGGCGAATAAAGAGGGCACAGACTGGTTTGATGAGATTTTTGATCCGGCACCTATTCAAAACCATCAGTTGGGGCTTTCTGGAGGTAATGAAAATGGAAACTATGCAGTTTCATTCAATTACTTTGATCAGAAGGGTATTATGAAATACACAGGTTACAAACGTTATACTTTGCGATCCAATACAGAATTTTCAGTGAGCAAGCGTTTTCGCATGGGCGAAAATATTCAGATCGGATATGATGAAAGAATAGGTCAACCTTCAGGCAACCAAAGTGAAAGCAACCCGATTTCCTTTGCGTATCGCATGCAGCCCATCATACCGGTATATGACATCATGGGTAATTTTGCGGGCACAAAAGGCGGAGACTTGGATAATTCAAAAAACCCAGTGGCGGCTTTATACCGAAATAAAGATAATGTGAACAAAAATGTTCGCCTGTTTGGTAATGCCTATGCTGAATTCGATATACTGGATGGCTTGACTGCCAAGACTAGTTTTGGTGTGGATTATAACTTATTTAATGTCCGCAATTATAGCATTCGAGATATTGAATCTTCAGAGTCAGCGGCTACGAATAGTTTGACCACAACAAACAATTATGATTTTAACTGGACCTGGTATAATACACTTACATATACCAAAACACTAGGAGGTATTCATAACATTACAATCCTTGCAGGTACTGAGGCCATCAAATCTTATGGGGAAACCTTTAGTGCTGGCCGTAGCCGTTTTGCGGTGGATGATATGGCAAACCGGTATTTAAGTGCGGGTAACCCGGGTACTGCTAATAACAGTGGAGGTGTTTACTCCGATTGGAGGTTGGCATCAGAATTTGCCAAGGCAAACTATTCACTTCACGACAAATATCTGTTGGATTTAACAGTGCGTAGGGACCGGTCTTCCCGATTTGCTCAAGCCTATCGGGCAGCTGTTTTCCCAGCGGTTAGTGCTGGCTGGCGCGTTTCAAAAGAGTCATTCATGCAAGGATTATCCTTTATTAATGATTTAAAAGTTCGTGCTGGTTGGGGACAAACCGGTAATCAGGAAATTGGTGATTATAACTCATATCAAACATTTAGTACCGATGCTCAAACCTCTTTCTATGATTTGAATGGTTCAGCTACTTCATCTTTACAGGGATATGAACTTTCTCAATTTCCTAATGCCAAAGCCCGATGGGAAACGACCACCTCCATTAACACAGGTTTTGATGCCAGCGTGCTAAACAATAAACTGGATATTTCATTTGATTGGTATAGCCGTGAAACAACCGATATGCTGTTTCCTGTTGAGTTGCAAACAGCCCATGGTATTGCTTCCAATCCATTTCAGAACATTGGAGCGATGCGTAACCGAGGTGTGGATATCGATATAAATTATACCAATACAGCAATGCAGGGAGCCTTACGTTATAGCGTAGGAATGAATTTCGCCATGTATCGCAACACGGTGCTTAAAACAGATGGTAATCCTAACACACAATATTTTGGATTTACCACACGAATCCCAGCCATGTCTGTTACGCAAGCAGGTAATCCGATATCATCTTATTTTGGATATATCATAGATGGTATTTTTCAGACTGATGCCGAAGCAACAGGCCATGCGACCCAATTTGGTGGAGGCGCAAATAACAAAGCAGGTCAGTTTATTTTCAGAGATACCAATGGCAGAGATGCGAATGGAAATTTAACGGGTCAGCCTGACGGTAAAATAGATGCCAATGACCGCACTATTATTGGTAATCCTCATCCGGACTTTACGTATGGCATAAACCTTAGTGCAGGATATAAAAACTTTGACCTGACCGTATTTGCACAAGGTGTACACGGTAACCAGATTTTCAATTATGTGAAATACTGGACTGACTTCCCAACTTTTGCAGGCAACCGCAGCACCCGTATGTTGGAGCAATCATGGAGGCCAGGGAAAACAGATGCTACATTACCTCAATTACGTTCAAATGATGTAATCAGTAGTAGCCCATCTACCTATTATCTTGAAAATGGTTCTTATCTACGATTTAAGAATATCCAATTGTCTTACACCGTTCCTAAAAACCTGATTTCTAAATTGGGTATGTCTAATTGCGTGGTTTATGTGCAAGGACAAAACTGGATTACTATTACAAAATATAGTGGCTTAGATCCTGAAATTAACTTACGAAATTATGGTGCTGGCAATGACCGCCACATGGGTGTGGATGAAGGTTCTTATCCTGCCTATAGAGCAACCTTACTGGGTATTAACGCAAGCTTTTAATGTTTAGAAATAAATGACTAAGAATATGAGAAAATTATGTCTTTTTATACTTACTGCAGCCATGATGTTGCCGCTGTCATGCAGCGACCAGTTTCTTGAGGTTGCCCCAAAGGGTGTGCTAAGTGTACAATCCTTAAGCAATAAAACTGGTGTGGAGTACCTGCTTACAGGTGCATATTCATTGCTCGATGGCTGGGGAGGAAGCGGAACATCGTATCACTCTGCCGTGGATAACCACGTTTACGGAAGTATTGCTTCTGACGATGCTTACAAAGGAACTACTTCGGGTGACCAACCGGATCAGACCTTCATTGAAACCTACAACATCCTTCCTGACAACGGTTACTTCAGAGGAAAATGGAGGGTAGTGTATGATGGCGTGGCCCGAAGCAACGATGTGTTGCAGATGCTTCCAAAAGCTACGGATATTCCTGCGGCAGAAGCTACCATTATGACGGCAGAGGCAAGATTCCTTCGCGCCCACTATCACTTTGACGCCAAGAAAATGTGGAACAATGTGCCTTATATTGATGAGGTAACGTATGATCCTACTGATCCTAACAGCACGAAAGTGTCCAATACCACCGATATCTGGCCTAAGATTGAAGCTGATTTTGATTTTGCTTATAAAAACCTGGATCAGTCCGGTGCACCCCGTGGTGGACAAAAAGGCCGTGCAACGAAGTGGGCTGCTGCAGCTTATTTAGCAAAGGCATATATATTCCAAAAGAAATTTGCTGAAGCCAAGGTACTATTAGATGCCATTGTAGCCAGTGGTAAGTATAAACTGGAGCCTAAATACCATGATAACTACAGAGCCTCTACCCGCAATAATGGTGAATCTATTTTTGAAGTACAGTTTTCTGTAAACGATGGTACTACCGGTGGGCAGAATGGTAACAACGGTGCAACCTTAAATTATCCTTATGCCGGTCCGGCTACCTGCTGCGGATTCTTTCAGCCAGCTCAAAACTTAGTGAATGCATTTAAAACTGATGCCACTACTGGATTCCCTTTGTTGGATACTTTTAATGATAGTGATGTTAAAAATGATCAAGGCATTGAATCTACTGCTGTGTTTACTCCCGATGGCACCATTACCCTTGATCCGCGCTTAGACTGGACAGTGGGCCGCAGAGGTATTCCTTATTTGGATTGGGGCGTTCATCCGGGTAAAGCCTGGGTTCGTGATCAAGCCTACGGTGGACCCTATTCACCCATCAAGCATATGCACTACAAAGCTGAAAGAGGAACTCTATCTTCAGCTGTGGGGAGTGGAAGACAAAACGCTAATAATTATCGGATGATCCGTTATGCACATGTTTTATTATGGCTGGCTGAATGTGAAGCTGAATTGGGTAACAGGGATGTAGCTCGCACGTATGTAAATATGATAAGAGCACGAGCAGCAAACCCGGCCGGATTTGTAAAAGATGCTAATGGAAATCCTGCTGCAAATTATTTTGTTAAAACATATGATACTCCTAGTGCTTATCCATTTGACACAAAAGACAATGCGCTAAAAGCTATTCGTCATGAGGTTCGTATTGAGTTTGCCATGGAAGGCCATCGGTATTTTGATCTGGTGCGTTGGGGCATTGCCGCTCAAACACTTAATACTTATGTGGCTGGTGAAAAAGGCAAACGTTCTTATTTGAGCAGTGCAACTTTTATAGCTGGTAAACATGAGTATTTTCCGATTCCCTCACAGGAAATATTAAATAGTTCTCTATCAGGTCAGGCTACGTTGAAACAAAATCCTGGCTATTGATATTATTAATTGATTGAAATGAAGAGACTGTCTCGCAAGGACAGTCTCTTTTTTTTAAGTATAAAAATGGATTAGAATGAGGATAGCCTCATTTTTTTACGGATATTAATCGCGAAACCATTTCAATGCCTTCAAAAATAAATGCGTCATGAAATTCTTAACCCAGCTTCTCACTATGGTAATCGGTAGTGTCTTGTTCAGTTGCGATAACGCTAGAAATAGTCAACCTTCTGATTCATATTCTGCCGATGCCGGTTTTTTGCGTAAGCACACAAAGCAAGTAGTTGAATTGAGTGATGCAATGGGGCAGTCGAAAGTATTGCTCTCGGCCGATTATCAGGGACGCGTGATGACCAGTACGGCATCGGGTGACGAAGGCACCAGTTATGGGTGGATCAATTATGATTTGATTGCGTCAGGAGAAAAGAAAAAACAATTTAACCCGGTTGGTGGCGAAGAACGCTTTTGGTTGGGCCCGGAAGGCGGTCAGTATTCTCTTTATTTTCATCAGGGAGATTCTTTTGTAATTAAGAACTGGCAAGTACCACCGGTTATTGACACCGAGGCTTTTGAGATACGAGAAAGCAATGCGTCTTCAGCTATTTTCTTCAAAAAGTGTTCCATTACCAATTATAGCGGAACGACTTTTGAACTTCTTATCGAACGAAAAATTTCACTGCTGAATAAAACCGAACTTGAATCAGAAATTGATACTCAACTTCCTGAAGGAGTAAAATATGTAGGCTACCGATCTGAGAATGAGATCCAGAATGCGGGCACAACTGATTGGAAAAAGGAGAATGGATTACTCTCCATCTGGCTGCTGGGTATGTTTACTCCATCCGATCAAACCACGGTAATCATACCTTTTAAACCGACAGCCAACGCGCAGGAGTTAATAACGACTACGTATTTTGGGGAAGTTCCCGCTGAACGGCTTATCATTGAAGACAGTGTTTTGTTTTTCACCTGCGATGGAAAATACCGTAGCAAAATTGGTTTGTCACCCGCCATCGCCAAACCTCTGTCAGCTAGTTATGATTTTAAAAAGAATATTCTCACCCTTACTCGTTATGAAATATCTTCACAAGCTCCTTATGTAAATTCCAAATGGGAGGTGCAACAAGAACCATATCGGGGCGATGCGGTAAACTCCTACAATGATGGACCAATGAAAGACGGATCGCAGTTAGGTCCATTCTATGAACTTGAATCTTCTTCCCCGGCACTTGAATTAAAGGCGGGAGAAAGTGCGAGTTATCGGCAGGTAACCTGTCATCTTGAAGGGGATTTTGAAAAGCTGAATCTCTTATCTAAAAATATTCTGGGCGTAGATTTAAATAAAATTAAAAAGTAGGTCATGCAATTATATAAAACAAAAGAAGGTGCGTTGTTGGTAAATCAGAATACAGTATTTCTTCTTACCGAAAGTTGGGACACGATTATAAACCGCCCCGCTCTTCATCAGCATCTGTTAGAACTTTCACAAATTTCAGAGCCGCTTCCATTTGATCGAAGTCAACACTTGTTAAGTAATTCGTTAGCGCCCATAGGCAACCAGGAAGTATGGGCAGCAGGCGTTACGTATTTGCGGAGTCGCGATGCGCGCATGGAAGAATCTAAAGAATCGGGTGCTTCTGATGTGTATTCAAAAGTATATGATGCCGATCGGCCAGAATTATTTTTTAAAGCATTGCCTCATCGCGTAAGCGGACCCGGTGAAGAAGTTTATATACGCAAAGATTCTACATGGAATGTGCCAGAACCAGAACTGACGCTGTTCATTAATTCGGATGGGGAGATTCAGGCCTACACGATTGGTAACGATATGAGTTCTCGTAGTATTGAGGGCGAAAACCCATTGTACCTTCCACAGGCAAAAATGTATGAACGCAGTTGTGCATTAGGGCCGTGTTTGTTCGTTCCCGAAGAGCCGATTTCACCCGAGACAACCATCAGCATTTCAATAAAGAGGAATCATAAGGAAATGTTTTCGAACTCCATTCAACTCAATCGTATGAAAAGGAATCTTCCTGAACTGGCAACGTGGCTTTACAAAGCGTGCAAGTTTCAACACGGCAGTTTTTTAATGACGGGCACCGGCATCGTACCGCCCAATGATTTTACCTTGCAAGCCAATGATGAAGTTTCTATTTCGATAGAGGGAATTGGTATGCTTACGAATACCGTTCAGTTGATTTGATCGCATAACCACAACCTGACGAATGATGGAAACGAAAACTGAACCCAAAGAGAGAAGAAGTTTCTTAAAGAAACTTTTGATTGCACCCGCATTATTTTCCACGTCCCTGACGTATGGAGAAACCGAAAAGAGTTTTGTTTCTCCTCTTAAACTCAGTCTCAACGCATATTCGTTTAACGATCTATTGCTTGGAAATAAAATGAGTCTGGAGGAGTTGCTCCAATTCTGTTATGATGAAGGAATAGGAGCAGTAGATATCACAGCATATTATTTTCAGGGCTATCCTCTGGTTCCGTCTGATGAAGTGCTCTTTCAGTTTAAGCGCAAAGCATTACAGTTAGGAATAGAAATTAGTGGTACCGGTGTTCGCAACGATTTCACTGATCAAACAAAACAAAATGAACAGGTACAGGTAGTTAAAAACTGGATTGTGGCTGCATCTAAAATAGGAGCGCCTGTCATACGGATTTTTTCTGGCAACAGAAATCCCAATGGCGCTGAACGAGAAGCAATGCAACTGCAAGTTATTTCAGCAGTTAAAGAATGTGTTGAGTTTGGCAAACAACAGGGAGTGGTGGTGGCTGTGCAAAATCACAATGATTTTATTCAAACTGCGGACCAGGCCCTGGATTTCATACGGCAGGTAAATTCTGATTGGTTTGGATTGGTAGTAGATGCGGGCAGTTTTCGACAAAGTGACCCCTACTTGGAAACGGCAAAGACAGCCAGGCATGCCGTTAACTGGCAAATCAAAGAAAAAGTATTTGTTAACGGTGTGGAGGTTGATACAGATATCAACAGGCTCATTAAAATCGTTATTGATTCGGGATATAAAGGTTACATCCCCATTGAAACGTTGGGAAAGGGCGATCCAAAATTAAAAGTGATTGCCTGGGTAGCGAAAGTGAGAAAAGCCCTGGAATCCTATCATAATTAAGAGTGCAACCTAACCTTCATCATTCTTATTGAGTGATTGCCTTCAAAATATCATGTTGTGTAATAATGTGAGCCACCTCCTGATCATCACGTACCAGAAGTGCTCTATTATTTTTGTTTAACAAAGATGATAGTACATCCAAGGTACTATCAAGGGCGACAACCTGCATGGGTTTATCCATAATTTCACCTACATGTTTTTCTTTCAAAGTAGGATCATTGATAATTTTTTCAACCAGGCTGGCGGTAGTCACGCTACCTACAAATTCATTAGCATCTGTCACCGGTACCTGATCCACTCCTTGCTGATTCATGATGCGAATGGTTTCACCAATGGTAGCATTTATGGATACTGTATATAGGCTATCTTTTCCGCTACGTCTGGAAATTATTTCGCGCGCAGTTCCATAGGTACGTTCTTCAAGAAACCCGTGGTCTTTCATCCACAAATCATTGTACACTTTATTGAGATAGCGGGTGCCATGGTCGGGCAGAAGTATCACCATCACATCGTCTTTTTTAAGATGTTCTTTGGCGTATTCCATAGCTCCGTGTACAGCGGAACCACTACTCCATCCAACAAACAGACCTTCTTCACGAGAGAGTCTTCGCGCCATGATAGCCCCATCTTTGTCGGTTACTTTGATAAACTGATCAATTACATCAAAGTCAACATTTTTAGGAAGTATGTCTTCTCCAAATCCCTCTGTGAGGTATGGGTACACTTCATTTTTATCGAAGATGCCGGTCTCTTTATATTTTTTAAATACCGAGCCATAGGTGTCGATACCAATGGTTGTAAGTGATGGCCTTTGTTCCTTTAAATATCTGGCCGTGCCACACATTGAACCTCCGGTTCCCACGGTGGCAACATAGTGAGTAATATTTCCTTCACTCTGGCTCCATATTTCAGGGCCGGTAGATTCATAATGAGCCTGCGCGTTGGATGGATTATCGTATTGATTTGGATAAATTGAATTAGGGATTTCTTTGTTGAGTTTTCGCGCTATGGAATAATAGGATCTTGGATCATCAGGCTCCACGTTCGTAGGACACACAATAACCTCGGCTCCTACAGCACGCAAGATGTTGATCTTTTCTTGTGACTGTTTATCAGCCATGGTAAAAATACATTTATACCCTTTAGCCAGTGCCGTTAGCGCCAGGCCCATGCCCGTGTTACCAGAGGTTCCTTCAATGATAGTTCCTCCAGGTTTTAAAAGCCCCGCTTTCTCAGCATCCTCTACCATCTTCAATGCCATTCGGTCTTTGGTGGAGTTGCCTGGGTTAAAATATTCTACTTTGGCCAGCACCGTACCTGCTATTCCTTTGGTTACTTTATTAAGTCGCACAAGTGGCGTATTGCCAATGGTTTCGATAATGGAATTGTAAATCATAAGCAGTTTATAATGATTGTAAAAGTACGGATTTATAGACTAACGAAAGTTAGTCTATAATAGAAAAGTTACGCGGTTGCACCAGCTAATAAGTACAGTACGGCCATACGAACGGCCACGCCATTTTCAACTTGATCCAGAATGACAGACTGTTGTGAGTCAGCTGCATCGCTGGTAAGTTCTACCCCACGATTAATGGGCCCGGGGTGCATCACTACAATTTGTTTTTTCAAACTGTCGAGCATCTTTTTATTGATACCGTAATAGAGTGAATATTCGCGCAATGAAGGAAAATATTTTAGTTGCTGTCGCTCTAATTGAATGCGTAGTACATTCGCCACATCGCACCACTCCAATGCTTTCTTTACATCCAGTTCAACGAGTACCCCTAATGATGAAATAAACTTTGGTAACAAGGTAGGTGGGCCACATACCATTACTTTCGCACCCAGCTTTTGTAATGCAAAAATATTGGAGAGCGCCACACGTGAGTGGAGGATATCGCCAATGATAGCTACTTTTTTACCTTCTACTGACCCTAATCGTTCGCGTATGGAATAGGCATCCAGCAATGCTTGGGTAGGGTGCTCATGAGTGCCGTCTCCGGCATTCACAATATTGGCTTTAATATGCTTGGATAAAAAGTGAGGAGCACCAACACTGGCATGACGCATCACCACCATATCTACCTTCATGGCCAGAATGTTGTTTACCGTATCCAAGAGGGTTTCACCTTTTTTTACAGAACTCGTTGAGGCTGAAAAATTAACGACATCAGCGGAGAGTCTTTTTTCTGCAAGCTCAAACGAAAGGCGTGTGCGTGTGGAGTTTTCAAAGAAAATATTGGCGATGGTTATATCTCGTAACGAAGGCACTTTTTTGATAGGGCGGTTGATGACTTCTTTAAACGTATCAGCCGTTTCAAAAATTAACTCAATGTCTTTTCGGGTAATGTTTTTAATTCCTAATAAGTGTCGTTGACTGAGTGTTGACATTGTTTTTATTCCTTATCAATTAACCAAATTCTATTCTGTTTATATCCTTGTGCGTGCAGCTCTACCAACACCCGCTGCGATTCGAGGGTATTTACAAACTTACCTACATAGTCAGCAGAAATAGGGAGATCGCGTGTATTTGCACGATCTACCAGCACCAGTAACTCCACTTTTGCTGGCCGACCAAAGGCGATCATTGCATCAAGAGCAGCCCTCACCGTGCGTCCGGTGTAAAGTACATCGTCAATCAACACCACGTCTTTACCTTCAATTACGAACGGGACTTTCGTTTCACTGGCTTTGGCTGGGGTGTCGCGTCTTCTAAAATCATCGCGATAAAAGGTGGTATCCAGGTAGCCGAGTGGAATTTCTTTTTTGCTAAGCTTCTTTAATTTTTTCTGAATCATTTCGGCCAAATAGATGCCTCTCGGCTGAAGCCCCAGAATCACACAATTTTCGAATGAAGAATGATTTTCAATCAGCTGCTCGCAAAGGCGGCTCAGGGTAATATCTAGAAGGTCCGAATCAAAGATGAGTTTCTTCTGCATAAGCCAGCGCGAAAATAACAAAAAGGAATGGTTTTCTACTGATATTTCAGTTTGTTAATAAAAAGCACTTTACGCCTCGATTCGTTCTTCCCATCCATGGCACTACGAATATATTGTATTCCATGTGCTAAGAAATATGGATTATACCAGTACTCAAGCACACTGGATTCTGCATTTTTATCTTTTACAATGTCCGTTTCATATTTTGGATGCAATGGGTTTGTCGATTTGCTTTGCAGTACTTGGTTGTTTTGTATGGTTTTGCTATGCACGGTGTTGCCGAATAGGTAGAGCATTCCCAGACGATCATCCTTTGGGGCTAGCTTTACATATTGGTGGAGAGAGAACGTTTTGATGTCGTTAATTTCAAAGGTGTTGTCCCACGATAATTTACCATTTTCATTAAACCCAATGATTGATGCGTGTGTGTATCGGTATCCATCAAAGACACGATCGCTCCTTATTGAAGAGCCTGAGAAAAAACCAAAAGAACCATAAGGATTTGCGTACAGATAACGAGGATAAAATGCTTCCCCCAGTAAAATATATCCGTTCCCATACTGATGAAGTTCTTGTGTTAAGAAACGATACGACTGCCTGTTTTTCTTTCCTTTCTTTTTTCTCTTTTCAATCCTTTCTTTGATTCTCATTTCTCGCTTTGGTTTCATAAACTTGAAGAAGTTTTCAAAGTCACTGAAATTGTAATATTGAATAACAGGATCGCCTCCAGGCTTTAGCTCAGCCATAAAAATCCCTCGGCTGAATTCAATATTGTGCACGCCAAAACTTCCAGCGATAATTTGTGTGCCATCTGCCTTTCGCAAGGATCTTCCAAAAATCAGGTTCTTGTCAAGATTAGCCTCAAGCACGGAAGCATTTATGAGATCACCTTCAGGGGTATAACTTCGTAGCCATAGTATTTTTTTTCGCTGAATGTTTCGCGTACTCACAATAATATCAATCAGGCCATCGCTATGGGTTTTTATTTCGTTTATTTCGCCCAGGTCGTTGAAGAACCCTGGTAATAGCCGTGATCGTCCTGACGAAAAACTGAAATGAAGAACGACCGGACGATAATTAAAATATCCGCCAATGAGAAGGGCATTCGTTGTGATCCGGAAATCAGTTGGGTTAAATGGAATCAGGTTCTTAACAAGATAGTTGCTAAAGCCGCGGGTGCGTACATCGATTACGATGATATTAAAATCAAAATTCCCGTACGTTGCTGAACGCAACAGCATGTATACCATTTGATCTTGTGCTACCACTTTAGAAATCACCAGGTTTTTCTCTACCGATATTACGCCTCGCCAATTTTCAAGAAGGGTGGTATCTAACTTTACTAGTTCTAACTGATCTTTTGTTCTGCCTTTTATTCTACGATGAATCAAAATTCCTTCCTGGCCTACAGCAATCACTTGTGGTTCTTCAATGCCTGGCAGATCTTCCAGCAGGAGTTCATAACGATCCGTTGGAGCTACTTGTCCAAGGCTGGGCAGTGCAATAAACAGCGTTAAAATAATATTAATCGATCCTGATTTTATTGATGTAAAATACATGCCGGTTGGGATCCTCAGATTGTTTTTCCTGGTCTTTTATACGTTGATATCCCCATGAATACATGTGGTTTTGATACCAGAATCGAACGTATCCATTTTCAGAATCGGAACGCACAATTTCTCCTGCTTTTTGAAGCGTAGTTTGAAGGGTGTCGAGGGTGCTTCCATCGGGTGTGTGCTGTGAAATTAATATTTCCTTTTCTTTTTTATAGACAATGGCGATGTTATCATTATCAAAAATAAAATCAGTGGTTTGTTCTAACCCATTAGCTTTTTTTTCTTCCAGCACGAGACCATAATCATTAATTAGATTTCCTTTGAGATCAAATAGAAGCAGTGCTGAGTATAAAACTTTTGTCTCCCCAACTTGTGATGGGCCATTATTATATTGATAAGGTGGGTTATAGTAGCGACTCATAAATGGATTGTATCCATAAGGGCTATAACCACCTCCATAGTAATAGGGGCTCGTGAAGCCGGACCAGTAAGGTGTCGAATTAAAATTCGAAGACGGTTGATATACTTCTGTCAGCAGAGCAAATTCCCCTGTATGTTCTTCCATGCGTATCACAGAAGCGTATGCCTTAAAGTCTGGTATCAAGCCTGTTTTTTTTGCTTGCGAAGATTTTTGTTTCAACTTAACGGTCCGCTTGGGAGATTGATATTCGAGGAAATGTTCCAGGCTGCCGAAATCATAAAATTTTATGGCTTGATCCGTGAAGGGGTCAGCCAATACAGTGTAAACTCCTGATGCCTGCTTTGAGGTGCCAACGGTCCAAGTTCCAGTAATCAGCAACTCATCATTTTTTAGTGTGCTTGTAATCCCGGAAAGGATGGATCTCTTTCCATCAATTTCAATGATATCATCCAGTAACATCGCTCCGGTGACATCAAAAGTTTTCAGCATGAGCCGTTTCTTATCTTTTGCTTTTCGGTCGATGATGAGTGTATTAAATGTATTATTTGAATTTATTCGCAAATCCAGCAATTCAGTTTCTGTCATGAAAAACCCGGGTACAATTTTTAAATTTTCTGTGTCTAAATCATAGATTAAGACAGCCGGGTCATTGCTCACATATCCTCCCAGTACGATGGCCCTCCTAAGCACTTCGAAGTGAGTCACTTTAAAGGTGAGCTCCTGTTTGATGGAATATCTTTTAACTTCTTGGGTTTTTGCTTGAATAGTGAAAAGGTTTAAATCACTGGCTTCATGTTCACTCGTTCGGAACAAAACATAAATCAACTCATCTTTGTAGTCATAACCGACCAGACGCAAACGGGCTTCAATCTCTAATTCCAAACTCCAGGTTTCTTTCAGATCAGAATTTAAACAAATCAGTTCCCATAGCTTTTTACCTTCCCGATATTGGTCTTTGTCTTGGATTAAAGATAATCCATGTTCACCCATGGGTATTATAATGAAATCTGGATCGTTATTTTTATACTCGCGTTCATAACGAGCTTCTTGTTCAACCTGTGCCGTCACCGCAAATGAAAATAAAAGTGCGACCCCTATCAGGCCTGTTTTTTTTAAAAGAAGTACGGCTATTTGTATCATATTTTATTTCTCACTCATGCCGATCACGAGATCAAACTCCTCATTTCTTACAGGTTGAACTGAAAGTCGCGAGTTTTTTACCAGAACCATATTGGCGAGTCGCTTCTCTTGTTTGATAGCTCCAAGATTAACTGCATTTTTTAATTTAGTTAAAGGCTTAATTTCAACCGATGCCCAATCGTTGTCTTTCGGGTCGGGGAAATATTCACGGGTAATCTCGGCAATGCCAATGACGGCTTTATCTTCCATACTGTGATAAATAAATGCGAGATCTCCTTTCTTCATGGCTTTCAAATTATTGCGTGCCTGAAAATTTCTGACGCCATCCCATACCGTTTTTTTTTCACTAACCAGGTCGTCCCACGAAAATGTGCTTGGTTCCGTTTTCATTAACCAATAATTCATAAAAGAAGTTTAATTAAGTTTTATTTGTTGTTAGATCCATATTGAGCATATCGAAGCCCGAACAGGAAATTATTACCACGTCAAAGTAACTAAAATAGCAAATTGTATTCGTATTTTTCTGAGGTTTCATTTGAATTGATTACGTAATGAAGATATTAATTATTCGTTTTTCTTCTATTGGAGATATTGTGCTCACTACCCCGGTAATACGCACCTTGAAAACCCAATTAGAGGATGCTGAAATCCATTATGTTACCAAAGCTCAATACAAAGGTATTCTTGAGTTCAATCCCTACGTTGATAAACTTTTTATTCTCGATAAAAGTTTAGGTAAACTTATTGATCAATTAAGGCGGGAGAAGTATGATTACATCGTAGATCTTCATCGTAATCTGCGCACCATGATTATTAAAACGTTCTTAGGGAGACCGTCATATAGTTTTGATAAAATCAATTTTAAAAAGTGGCTTAAAGTCAATTTAAAAATAGATCAGTTACCTTCCCTCCATATCGTTGATCGATATATGAGTACGGTAGCATCCTTGGGTGTGAAAACAGATGCATTAGGATTGGATTATTTTATTCCAGATAAGGATGACGTTCCCCTTGATTGGCTTCCGGAAACTCATCAAAAGAATTTTATAGCCTATGCAATAGGCGCACAGCACAACACTAAAAAATTACCTTTGCCTCGCATGATCGAGTTATGTGATCGCATTAATAAACCCATAGTGTTGCTGGGAGGCAAAGAAGATTTTGAGGCTGGAGAAAACATTCGTGCTTTTTTTGAACAAACCAGCTCTTCAGAGTACGAGCCAGGGCTGTCCCAACTAAATAAGAAAACTATTATTTATAATGCGTGCGGAAAATTTAATTTGAATCAATCGGCTAGCTTGATAAAAAAATCCACTCATGTTTTTACACACGATACCGGGCTGATGCACATAGCAGCGGCTTTCAAGAAGGAAGTATTTTCTATTTGGGGTAACACCATTCCTGAATTTGGAATGTATCCATATCGCACCAAGTTTACGTTATTTGAAAATAAGAAAGTTGGTTGTCGTCCTTGTTCTAAAATAGGATATCAAAAATGTCCCAGAGGACATTTTAAATGTATGAATGAAATCGTTTTTGATTTTTATCTTCCTTAACTACGCAATCCGTACCGATTACATAAGAGGGAAGCCTTTTTGCGTTATTCTTTCTCCTGCGGAATTGCAAGAATATTATAGGTCTTCTTAGGAGCAGCCTGTTCTCTTTCTATTCTGATTTTAGTTGTTAGGTTAAAATCATCAATCTTATATAAAGAGTATTTTTTTGATGTTAATAAATCGTAAAGCTCCAACTTTTCTTCTTTTAAAGAAGGACCAAAACATTCAACAAGCATATATGGTCGATATTGGTCGATGACCCCAGGAATAGATTTTATAATCTCCTTATCATATCCCTCCGTATCAATTTTTATAAAGGTTAAGGCAGGTAAAACATCAGCATGATTGGCCAAGAGATAATTATGTAAATTTTTTCCTTTCACGTTGAACGTGTACCTGACATTCCTCTTTTTATTATACGTAAAACCGACAATGCCGCCATTACCATATGAAGGATCGCCTGAGCCAAAGGTGAATTCACCATCTTCCGCAGTAGCAGCAAAATTAAGAGGAATGATATTCGTTAAATTCTTATTTAACTTGGCATTTGCCTCCAGCACCTTAAAAACGTGAGGATTCGGTTCAAGCCCCAGGGTAGTGCCTTCAACCCCGGCAGCTAATGCCATCGGTACAGTGGTGTCACCTTCATTCGCTCCAATATCAACTACGAAGTCACCTTTTTTAATATAGGTTTTGAAGAAATCGACATATTCTTGCTTTATTTCATTACCAAATTCACCAGGATGAAGCCATTGTGCATATTGTACACTTCCTTCGTCTTTCAATTTGAACTCAACTTGTCGGAATTCATATTTTTTGAAAATATTTTTATTACCCGATAGTATTCGGTTTAAAAACTTGAGCATAATGCTAGGTTTATTTTAAAATAATTTTAGTAAGCCCTCACCAACTTGCCATCCAGGTAGTTCATATAGGAGCGGTTTACAACCCGCATACCTCCAGGTGTTGGATAGTCGCCAGTAAAATACCAATCACCGGAATGATGAGGTATTGCTTTATGTAAATTCTCCACCGTTTGATAGACAACTTGCAACTCAGCCTTCATGTCAGGAGGGCGCACGATGTCAGCAATTTTATCGGAAATTTCCTCATACCTAAACTGTTCATACAACCGCTTCACATAATTTGTAGGCTCTTCTTCCTGCTCGGCTCGCTGGCATTGCTCATAAACCTCTCCCAACAAATAGTCTTTTCCTTGTTCTTTTAGTAATTGAATGAGTGCACGGAACGCTACGAAATCGCCCATTTTGCTCATGTCAATTCCGTAACAATCCGGAAAACGGATTTGTGGTGCTGAAGACACTACTACAATTTTTTTAGGATTCAGACGGTCCAGCATTTTAAGAATGCTTTTCTCTAATGTTGTTCCGCGCACGATCGAATCATCCAATATTACTAATGTGTCTTTGCCTTTATTGACCACTTCGTAGGTGGTGTCATAGACATGTGCTACCATATCATCGCGATGCACATCGTCCGTTATAAATGTTCTGAGCTTTACATCTTTGATAACAATTTTTTCGATGCGTGGACGGAAAGATAAAATGTCTTCGAGGGAGTCGACATTTGGTTTGCCATCTACGATAATATCCTTTTGTTTTCCAATCAGGTAATCTTCAATACCAGCCATCATTCCTAAAAAGGCTGTCTCGGCAGTATTGGGAACATAGGAGAAGATTGTATTTTTTAAATCGAAATTGATAGCTTTCAAAATCTGAGGCACCAGCAGCTTGCCTAACTGTTTGCGTTCCTGATATATTTCCGGGTCGGTTCCTCTTGAAAAATAAACGCGTTCAAAACTGCATGATTTCTTTTCGCGAGGTTGAAGGATCTGGTGCTGCACGTATTCACCATTTTTATTAATGATAAGCGCATGGCCGGGTTGAATTTCCTGGATTTGAGAGTAGTCGATGTTGAATGCTGTTTTAATGGCGGGTTTTTCCGAAGCCACCACCACAATCTCCTCATCAGCATAGTAATAGGCAGGACGAATGCCGGAAGGATCGCGCACGACAAACGCAGAACCCGAGCCGGTAAGTCCAGCCATCGTATAGCCACCATCAAAATCTTTGCATGCCCTTCGCAATACGCGCGTAAGATCAAGTTCAGTTTCAATAATGTCCGATACTTCGCGGTTGGAGAATTGGCCTTTATATTTCTGGAAAAGAGTTTGTACTTCTTCATCCAGAAAGTGCCCGATTTTTTCCATTACCGTCACTGTGTCTACTTTCTCCTTTGGGTGCTGGCCCAGATCCACTAAAATATTGAAGAGCTCGTCAACATTGGTCATGTTAAAATTACCAGCCATTACCAGGTTACGGCTGCGCCAGTTGTTTTGTCTCAGAAAAGGGTGCACATTTTCTATGCTGTTGAAGCCGTGGGTGCCGTAGCGAAGGTGCCCTAGCCAAAGCTCACCGCTAAAGGCCACTTTTTCTTTCAACCAATGTTCGTCTTTAAATTTTTCTTTGCCCTCTTTCTGAGCCTTTTGATATTTCTTACCTATCTTTTTAAAAAGATGGGCCACCGGTTGTGCCTTAATTGAGCGATAGCGGCTAAAGAATCGAAACCCTGGCTTTTGATCTATTTTGATATTGGCGATTCCGGCTCCATCCTGGCCCCGGTTGTGCTGCTTTTCCATCAAAATGTACATCTTATTCATGGCATAGGTAGTGCCATATTTTTCGATGTAGAAGGAAAGTGGTTTGCGAAGACGAATGAGGGCTATGCCACATTCATGCAGGATGGGTTCACTCATAAATTTTTTATTTCAAAGTCTCTGAAAATAAAACGACAAGAAATTCGCCTTTTTGCTATGAAAGCCCAAAGACTTTAGAGCACAAAGGTAATTTTATTAATCCATCCCATCAACACACCAGGGCTTATGAAAAGATAGAATAGTGCGATAACCAAAATCAGGCTCAAAAGATTACAGGAAAAGTCAAATTTTATGGGATCAAGGGAATCTTTTTTTTCTTTAATAAACAGGTAGTATGGGATTTTCAGATAAAAGAAGAGCGAAACCACGGTATTCAATAACCCAATTATGAATAGTGCCAACACAATCGGTTCGCCACTTTGCTGATAGGATCCCCACAAAGAACCAAAAATAAATAGTTTGGCTGTAAAGCCAGCTGTGGGCGGGAGTCCCGTAAGGGAGACCATTCCAATGAGAAGAGCGAATGAAGGAATAATTGAAAGGGTACCCAACCCGGCAAAAGATGGAATGGTGCGCTCACCCCATGCAGTTTCAAACTGATTAAGGGCATTAAAAACCAGGAAGTTCATAATCAGAAAAACAGCAGAATAAAATAGCAGGAAATGAATGCCTTCTATGCTGAAAGTGACTAAGCCTATCAACAAAAATCCAGATTGAGCTACTGAAGAATAAGCAAGCATGCGCTTGGGATTTTTTTGGGCTATGGCCGATAGGTTTCCAACGAGAATGGAAATCAAAGAAATGACCGAAAGAATTACTTGCCAGTTGTAACCAGATTGACCAAAAAGATTGATGGCGAGGGTAAATTTTGTAAGCACAGTGATGCCTGCCAGTTTGGGAACAACCGAAATAAAAGCGACTACCGGTGTTGGCGCGGACTCATATACATCAGGCGCCCAAAAGTGAAAGGGTACAGCCGTAATTTTAAAGAGAAAGCCAGCGAGCGTCAAGAGACCTCCAATTAATAGTAATGGTGATGCACGCTCAATCAGGTTTTGTACAAACAGATCGGATGAGAAATCAAGGGTGCCCGCAAATCCATATAGAAGTGAAAATCCATAGATCATACAGGCAGTGGCTACGGTGCCGAACAAAAAATATTTCAGGCTCCCTTCTGCACTTTTTTTATCGAAGCCAAATCCAGCTAGTAGGTATGAACTCAATGAAATTAGTTCGATGGAAAGCAACACCATGATAAAATTCATGCTGGAAGCTAGCAGACAACTGCCCAGTATCACGGCATGGAAAAAGAGTAAATATTCAGCGGATGTGTTTTCTTTTTGTGGCCCCGAAATCCAAATACCTAAAATACCACCCGTTAAAAATAATATTTTGAAATAGGAAGAGAAGGTATCGATACGCATCATGCCCCCAAATAAGGTTGTCGCCTCTGTTGGTAAATGGTGGATAATGATAAAAATGGATGATCCATACGAAATGAAGGCCAGTAATTTTAAAACAAAATGCTTGTTGGCTTTTAGTGTGAGACCAAGTAAAATGGTGATCAGTAAAGTGGCCGTGATTATTACTTCTGGTATCAGCAGAGAAACACTTTCGTAGATTTGTTGAAGCTGATCATTCATACAAGTAGCTTCATTAGGGATTCATGAATGATGCGGACATGAATAATGTTTCTACAAATTCCTGCGCAAACGGATTGATGTAGTTAAGTAATGTTTGTGGGAGTATTCCAAAAAATACGGTTGCCAGTGCCAAGGGCAAAAGCATGACGTATTCTCTTTGATCAAGATCATTCATTTCAGCGGCAGGAATTTTTATGGACAGAGGACCATAAAACATTCGTTGGAGGGTCCACAAAAAATATCCGGCTCCCAACAAAAGCCCAAAGGTTGCTGTGATCGCCATCCAAATGGGTATGAGGCCGTTAACTTGTTGCGACAGGAATGCTCCAAAGAAGATCATCACTTCTCCAATAAACCCTGCGAAGCCGGGCAACCCCAGTGAGGCAAAGAAAGCAATCAGAACAAAACCGGTATATACTTTCATTTTGTTGGCCAGGCCAGAGTAGTTCGTAATCAATCGATCGTGTGTACGATCATAAAGTACACCGGCTACAAGGAATAGCATGGCAGAGATAATTCCGTGGCTAACCATTTGGTACATCGCACCGGCAATTCCTTCTACTGTTGCCGAGGCTATTCCCAACAGGACAAAACCCATGTGTGATACTGAAGAATAGGCGATGAGTCGTTTGAGATCCTTGGATGACAAGGCATTGAGTGCTCCATAAATAATGGAGACCACACCAATAAACCCGACCAACCAACTGAAATAAATTGCGGCATCTGGAAAAATGGGATATGCAAAACGAAGCAAACCATAGCCGCCAAATTTTAAAAGGAGAGCAGCAAGAATCACCGAGATCGGTGTAGGCGCTTCTACGTGTGCATCGGGCAACCAGGTATGCACGGGCACAGCTGGAAGTTTAATAGCAAAGCCGATGAATAGCAGGAGAAATGCCCACAGTCTAAAGGAATATGGTCCAAGAAAATTAGTTGAATCGATCGATAAGATTGACCCCGGAAGTATATTTTCTGGATTTTGCATGTGAAGCACATTGAAAGTGTGCACCAGTTGATTGCCCGAGGTCGGATCTTGAACAGATAAATAAAGCCCGATGATAACAATCAATATCAGGATGGATCCTAACAGGGTATATAGAAAAAATTTGATCGAAGCGTATTCTCTTCTTGGCCCTCCCCATATCCCGATAAGAAAATACATGGGCAGCAACATAAATTCAAAGAAGACATAGAAAAGCAGAAAATCTAACGCACAGAAGCTCCCGATGATCGCTCCATTTAGAATGAGTAATAAAATAAAATAACCTTTTTGACTCTTTTCAATTGTCCAGGAGGAGATAACGGCTATGGCCATGATGCCAACGGATAGTGCCACCATGGGGAAACTTAATCCATCGAGGGCCACAAAATATTCTGACTGCAACGCACCCCATTGTCCTAACTCCAGGGTGATCCAGGGAAGGCGTTCAGCGAGTTGAATGCCTTCATGATATTCATACTGAATGCCGATCACTATCATGATCACCATTTGAATAATGCTTACCAGCAAGGTGAATACTTTAAACGTATTCTTTTGTCTGGCTGGAATAAGTATGGCCACCACCGCAGCAAGGAGTGGTGTAAAAATCAAATAAGAGAGTAGATGCTGCATCAGTATAAAATACAAAGTATAAAAATAAGCAGGCCAGCCAAAGCCCAAAGCAAATAAGACTGAATTTTTCCGTTAGCCAATTGTCGTGTAAGTGTTCCAATACCTTTTGCCGAATAGGCGACACCGTTTACCAAACCATCAATCAGATACCGGTCGGACCAACCAGTGACATGCGCAAGGGCGACTTGTAAGTAGGTTAATCCGTGAAGAATTTTGTCTATTATTTTCCGGTCGATCCAATGCGAGAAATCAGATAATCGTTCTGTCAGCACACAGGTATACTCAGAAATCCAATCAAGGTAGAAGTGTGGAGCCAGATATTTATTTTGATTTGGTAACTCATTGTTTCTATACGTGAAAAAGGCTGCTAGTAACGCTAGTAAAATCAGAATAACAGATAATATCGTGATCGTGTTACTGGTATTGGGATGAGAAGGCATCAATGCATTTATTATCGATGAGATATGAAATGGATTGAAGGATACAAACAACGCCAACGAACTAAGTGAAAGTATGAGCAATGGAAGGCGCATCACGAATGGAGCTTCTACAATATCAACAGGGTGTTTGGGTGTAGCAAAGAAGATAAACCACACAAGTCGGAAGGTGTAAACCGGAGTAAGAAACGTAACCGCCCAGGCACTAAGCATAATCAGCCACTTCCACGAAAACTCATCTCCGGTCCACGCACTCATTTGTGTTAAGATCAATTCTTTCGATACAAACCCGGAAGTAAAAGGAAGACCAGCCAATGCTGCCGCGCAAATCATGAATGTGATAAAAGTGATTGGCAATTTTTTTCGCAGCCCTCCCAGGTTACGAATGTCCTGCACATCCATGTTGTTTCCATGATGATACGCTTTATGCATGGCGTGAATGATGGTTCCTGCTCCCAGAAATAATCCGGCTTTGAAAAACGCGTGATGGAGCAAATGCATATACCCTCCCTGGGCAGCTCCTGCACCAATGGCCATTACCATTAAACCTAACTGTGAAATGGTGGAGTAGGCTAATATTTTTTTGATGTCATATTGAAAGAGCGCGCCTGCCGCACCAACCACCGCTGTGATTGCTCCAATTGATGAAATGATAATCAATGTATCTTGGGTGAAGAGGATTTCTACTCGTATCAATAAAAAAACTCCGGCAGCTACCATCGTGGCTGCGTGTATCAATGCAGACACCGGAGTAGGTCCTTCCATGGCATCGGGTAACCAATGGAACAAAGGAAATTGCGCAGACTTGCCAATCACGCCTATGAAAATGCAAATCCCTGCGGTGGTTAACCAAAAAGGAGGAACATGGGTGAGATTCAAACTTGTAATGTCGAGGTTACCTAACCATGCCCACAGTACCATCAAGCCAATAAGAAAACCCAGATCGCCCAAACGATTTATCAGAAATGCCTTCGTTGACGCTTTGGCTGCTTCCGGCTTTTCATACCAATGTCCAATCAAACGATAGGAACTAAAGCCTACTAATTCCCAAAAACAAAATGTAATTAACAAATTACTACTCATCACAAGGCCTAACATTGCGAAGGTGAAAAACCCAAGCATGCCAAAGTATCGGGCTCGTGAATGATCTTCGGCCATGTATCCGATAGAATAGAGATGTACCAGAAAGGAAACCAATGAGACAACCAACATCATGATAAGCGCATGGTTATCCAACACTAAACTTGCCTCAAGTATTTTTTGATTCATGGTAAACCAAGGCCATGAAAATATCAACACGGGCTGGTTTTGCATTTGCAAGAAGAGTAAGACAGCGCAGATAAAGGTAATGAATAGAAGTAAGCTACTGATCAGAGGGGCTAACCATGCAAAAGGTTTAGCTATCAGAATGCAAATGAGTGCGGACAATAAAGGAATGCCCAGCACACTTAATGCCAGCCAAAGGGAAGCCGATGAAGAAATTGCCTCTGTCAATTTTTTTCCTTTAAGTCGCTGATCTGATCGGGAACGGAGGTATGAAAGTAATGATAGGCTTTTAATATGATGGCAATGCCGACTGCAGCTTCACACACGGCTACCAGAATAACAAATAAAGCAAAGAACTGACCTTCATAGCTGATTAGGTTTTGTTTATTGAATAGTACCAGATTCAGATTGGCCGCATTTAACATCAGTTCAATGCCCAAGAGAATCATGATCGCATTTTTCTTTGTGAACACAATCAATAAGCCGGCAGAAAAAAGGAAGGCGCTTAGAAAAAAAAGCAGGTCGTGGTCATCCATTGCTATTATTGTTAAATGAAGATGCCATCAGGGCCGAACCAATTAAGCAAACTAAAAGAAGGATACCTCCAATTTCAAAAGGAGCGACATAGGTGCTCATTAGTTCTGTTCCAATTTTATTGATATGACTGCCAGGCAAAGGTATAGCCTCTAATTTATTTAATGATGCTTTTTCATACGCGATGATTAGTGTGAGAAACATGCCAATCGAAATAATGACTCCCGGCAAAGCATGTTGTGATTCAATATGAAGAGGTTTGCCTGCAATTCTGTTGGTGAGCATAATTCCAAATAGAATTAGCACCAACACCCCACCGACATAAATTACCAATTGTGTGATCGCAAGAAACTCAGCATAAAGCAATGCGTAAATACCAGCCATTGAGACGAGGCATACCATCAAGGAAAGCGCAGCATAAAAAAGTGTTCGTGTGAAAAGCATTATGATCACCGAAAGGACTGCGGCAAAAACAAAAACATAGAGGGTTATACTGCCTGGGTTCATTCGGTAGCTGTGGGTGGTGAGGGTGGTTTAATCTTAGGTTTGAACACAGGCTTTGGCGCTGATGTGGTTGATGTCACGGTTGCAGCAGGAGTTACTGCAAGTTTATTTTTTTGATGCTCCTCCCATTCTTTTTTCTTTGCATCAATTTCAGTGGCAGTCATATTGCCAAACTCGAAATAATGTTGGTTTATATCAAATACAGAAAAGTCAAACTCTTTTGTCATAGTGAGGCATTCGGTAGGGCAAACCGTTGTGCATAATCCACAGAAGCAACACTTGCCCATATCGATATCAAATTTAGCAGCGTAAATCCGTTTGGGCGTTCCATCAGAAGTTTTGCCAAATTCTTCGGTAGATTTTATGGGCTCAATGGTGATGCAGTTTACCGGACAAACTTTAACGCATTTATCGCAAACGATGCAATCATCAATTTCATTATGCAATTTATAACGACCATTATCAGGCACTGGTATCGATTCAAACGGATATTGAACCGTGGCAATGCCTTCCTGATTTTCGAAATAAGATGGAGATTGAACCGATAGCGGTGATCTGCTTTTTCTGGCCTTAATAAGGTGATTGAAGGTAAGCGCGAGCCCTTGCCGTAAGGTACTCACGGCAACGCTAATGTTCGACCAATACGTAGAGGTGGATTCCTTCATGATGCCTGACAAAAATAGAAGGAAAATACTAGACCCTATTCAGATGGTTTCTGAATAGTGAAATAAAATGTGCTGCCTATTAATTCCTCACTTTCAAACCATATTTTACCACCATTTTTCTCTACAAACTCTTTGCAGAGAATAAGGCCGAGGCCAGTGCCTTTTTCATTGGCTGTGCCACGGCTACTATACCCTGAAGATTTGTCAAATAGTAGATTTTGCACATCCTTACTTATACCTACACCATGATCTTTAACTGCCATGACCACAAAATGTTCATCGTAATCCTTGTAGGTAATTTCAATCTTCCCTCCAACTTCTGAAAACTTCATTGCGTTTAGAATCAGGTTTCTTAAAATAAGATTTAACATATTCGGATCGGCCAACCCGTAGACTCCTGGTGGAACATTATGCGTAAAGTTGATTTTTTTCAAATTCATGGCATTAACCATCTTCAGATTCTCCTCAACCATGGGGGCAAGTTCAATTTTTATTGGTTGAATCTTCATTTTGTCCATTTGCAACAAAGCCCAATCAAGCAGATTGCTAATGAATGCATACGCGTTGTCAAATTGTTTTCTCAAATCCCCGATGAGTTGTTTGAACTCTTCTGCACTAAGATTCTTTTGTTCGGCAAGATGTAAAATGCCGGATAACGCATTGAGCGGTGATCGAAGGTCATGCGAAACAACCGAAAGAAATTTATCCTTTACCTCATTAAGTTGCTCCAGTTCCTGACTTCGTTTTTTAATTTCCTGCTGATGTTCTAATAGTAGCTTGTTTATTTTGATTCTTCGCTGCCCGCTTCGGTAGACAGTAAAAAGCAAAATAACAGTCAGCGCGATCACGACCACCAGGATATTACTTACCATTTCTTGCCTTCTCATGTTGTTATCCTGTTCTGCTTTTTCTTTGCTGAGGGAAGCAATTTTGCTATCCTTCAATTCGGTTTGAAAGCGAATTTGATCCTGAAATAGTTTAGCGAGCATCTCCTCGCTAAACAAACTGTCTTCAAGTTGCTTATAGTTCTTATGGTACTTCAATCCACTTTCATAATCTCCTCTTTTTTCAGCCAGGTATGAAAGCTGATGAAAACATTCGATTTTCATTTTTTGGGCATTGTTCCGCTCTGCTATAAGCAGACTTTTTTCAATCAGATCCTCAGCTTCATCGAATTTTTTTTGCTCAATATAAATTTTACTGATGCCCAGATGTGTTTCTGCTATACCAAACTCATTATGTGCTTTTTTATGGACCACAGCGGCAGAATCATAATATGCCAGGGATTGTTTGTAATCATTTAATTCAAATTTTAATTGGGCTAACTTTTTTAGAACACGCGGTTCTAAAATTGTCATGTTCCTTTCGCGAAGTGACTTTAATGCCGACCGTAAATACTCTTCAGCATTTTTATACTCTTTCTTTTTTAAATAAAGTTCGCCCATTGCATCCTTCAAATGCACCAAACCATCCAGATCGCCAATTTTTTCACTAATCTCACGGCTATAATTAAGATGATTTAACGCTATGTCATATTGCCCAAGCTCGATCAATACCAATCCAATATTATAAATGGCGATAGTCATTTTTAAATCATCCTTGATAGCCCGTGCCACACGATAGGATTGAGTGAAATAGTAATAGGCTTCGTCATACTTACCCAGGTCACTATAGTCATTTCCAAGAAAATTGAGCGTCTCTGCTATGGCGGCACTATCCTTCGCATCATACCTCATCTGTAGGTTGAGGTTGTCATATTTCATGGATGTTGAGTAGTCACCGCTAAGTGTGGCCAAAAATGACAACTGTTCATAGATCATACCTTTGGCCCAAGGCCATTGGTTTTGTTCTACAAGTGCATATGCTTTGTCAGCGTAAAGTGTAGCGTTTACAAAATCAGTATACTGTTTTTGTTTCGATAATTTAATGTAGGTGACAAAACGAACGGAGTCTGATAATTTATTTTTGAGGGTATTTTCGAGGCTATCGGTATTATTTTGACAAAATGATATCGAATAGCAGAAAATACCAAGTAGGCTCAGGCTGGCGATATGTAATATTTTTTTCACGTTCACATTAACAATAGTTTCCAAAGTGCACAAATAACCACTAAAATTAAAGAAGCTGGCGTTAAATATTTCCAACTAAGTGAAGTTAATTGGTCAATTCGAATTCGTGGAAACGTCCAGCGTACCCAAATTTGCAAAATTACAGTGAGAAAAGTTTTAGAGATCAGCCAAAAAATGCCCCAAGCATGGATGCTGAACTCACCACTTGTTCCAGTAGTCCAATCGGCAAACTTTAAGGTTCCTATGTTTGGCAATGGGGTGTTCCAGCTACCCCAAAATAAAATCACTCCTATAAAACTCACCAGCAGCATCATGGCGTATTCGGCCAGCATAATAACGGCCCAACGAAAGCCAGAATATTCGGTTTGAAAACCGGCTACTAGTTCTGATTCTGCTTCGGGTAAATCGAACGGAGCACGATTACTTTCGGCCAATGAGGCGATGAAGAAAATAATCCAGGCGAAAAGTAGTATGGGCATGCGGAAGACATTCCAGGTAAGGAATCCTCCATTCATGGTGACATTTACACCGAGTGGTTTTATGCCAAATAAATAATTAGTTTGAAGTAATTCGCCACTGGCAGAATGGATCAAAATACCCTGTTGAAAAGATATTTCCTGTAAATCTAATGTTTGAGTCAACACACACACACACAGTATGGAGATGGTCAATGGCACTTCATACGAAATGATCTGCACAGCTGATCGTAGGGTGCCCAACATACTGTATTTGTTATTGGATGCCCAGCCAGCGATCACAATGCCAATTACATCCAAGGATATGATGGCGAAAACAAAATAGAGTGCTGATGACAATGCTGGTGCTGACCACTCCGGGGTGATAGGCAGCATGGAGAATCCGATAAAAATGGGAACGAAAATGAATAAAGGGGCAAGTAGAAATAATTGTTTACTGGCACTTGTCGGTATAATATCTTCCTTTTGTAACAACTTTAATAAGTCAGCGACTGTTTGAAGAATGCCATAGTACCCTACTTCCATTGGTCCCAGTCGGTCTTGCATGAAGGCGGAAATCTTCCTTTCTGCATAGACCACCAAAATGATATAAAAGATTAAAAATGGAAGAAAGAAAAGTAAGGTTGTAAGCACAGCGTATATTCTGAATAAGTAAGAAGGGTCACCTAAATATTATGAAAAAAATAATTTTAAAAAAGAGTGAATCATAATTTAGCAATATCTTTTTTTGATTTCAATTCCACAAAGGGTGTTTTTCCAGTCGTACCTGCTCACCAAAGAATAGCCGGGTGGAGGCTTCAAAAGATTCGGTGTAATCAGAAACAAAAAAGTGGTTTATAGGATCCGTTGAATCATTCAATATTCGGTTGAATACCAGATGGCGTTGCAGCTCCTGCGCAACTACTTGCGCTGAGTCAAGAACCTCTACTTTATTCTGATAGAATTCGTTGATTTCTTTTTTTATTAAGGGGTAGTGTGTGCAGGCCAAAACGAGTGCTTCAATGTTTTTCAATGTTTCGTCTTCAAGGTATTGCCTGATTATTTCATGACTAATCTGATTGTTAAAGAAGCCCTCTTCGATCATAGGCGCGAGCAAAGGTGTAGCCAACGATTGAAGATCGATACCACAATTGGCTTCCTGCATTTTGCGTGAATAGATACCAGACTGTACAGTACGCTTGGTGCCGATCAGGCCCACTCTTTTTCCTTTAAATCTTTTTGTGACCAATTCCACCATGGGGTCAATCACGTTAATGATATGAGCATCTTTGCGCACATATTCTTTTAATAATTCATAGGCGGCCGAACTAGCTGAATTACATGCAATCACAATTACTTTACACCCTTTCTTCAATAAAACATCTGCAATCTTAATCGAATATGCCTGAATAGCTGCCTCCGATTTATCCCCGTAAGGCAAGTGTGCGGTATCTCCAAAATAAATCATGCTTTCATTTGGCAATAATTGATGGATGGCCTGCGCTACCGTAAGACCGCCAATACCACTATCGAAAATGCCAATTGGGGAAGTAGCTGTGTTATTCACGTGTTAATAATTTTTCATTTAAGGACATCTGTAATGACCAGGTATTATCATGCCTTTGGGTGTAGCGCATTTTAATGGCCATTTCATGTGTATCAAAAATAGCGGCTGTGAGTGGGAATTTGTAATATTGCGCAAACTTTAAAACTGATATAACATGGCTAATAACCTGCTTAAAGGAAAGAAGGGAATTATTTTTGGAGCGTTGGATGAAAATTCTATTGCCTGGAAAACGGCACTCAAGGTAAAAGAGGAGGGTGGTATTTTTACTCTTACCAATGCACCCATTGCTATGCGATTGGGAACCATTAATCAATTAGCAAAAGCCTGTGATGCAGAAGTAATCCCAGCCGATGCTACTTCTGAACAGGACCTTGCTAATCTTTTTTCCAGGTCGATGGAAGTATTAGGCGGCAAAATTGATTTTGTGCTTCATTCCATTGGTATGAGTCCTAACATTCGCAAGGGAAAAGAATATGGCGATATGAACTACGAATGGTATTTAAAAACAATCGATATATCGGCTCTTTCATTTCATAAGGTGTTGCAGACTTCCGAGAAATTGGATGCCATGAATGAATGGGGTTCTGTAGTGGCACTCAGTTATATTGCTGCACAACGTGCCTATCCGGATTATACCGATATGGCACAGGCTAAGGCAATGCTGGAGTCAATTGCGCGCAGCTATGGGCAGCGTTATGGTTCTAAAAAGAAAGTACGGGTAAATACGATTTCACAATCGCCTACCAAGACAACAGCAGGAACGGGTATTTCTGGCTTCGATGCCTTTTATGATTTCGCACAAATGATGTCGCCACTGGGCAACGCTTCGGCCGATGATTGCGCCAGTTATACCGTAGCCATGTTCTCCGACTACACGCGCATGGTTACGATGCAAAACCTGATGCACGATGGTGGTTTCTCCAGTTCAGGCATCACGAACGAATTGATTGAACGCTTATCTAAATAGTTGATCGTTGCTGGTTATTAGTTGTTTGTGAATTTGCCAACAACTAATAACCAATCACAAACAACCCAACATGGTAGTTTTTCCTCACTGCAAAATAAACCTCGGCCTTCACGTAATTTCTAAGCGTGAAGATGGGTACCATACTATTGAAACGTGTTTTTATCCGGTGCCGTGGACAGATATTTTAGAAATCATCCCGTCAAAGGAATTTTCATTTACGTGTTCGGGCTTGGTTGTTCCCGGAAACGAGGAAGATAATCTTTGCATCAAAGCCTATCATCTTTTACAAACCGAATTTAATCTGGCTCCTGTAAAAATTCACTTACACAAAGTGTTGCCCATGGGAGCAGGATTAGGTGGAGGATCATCCGATGCAGCATTTACACTGCGATTGTTGAATACTATTTTTGATTTGAAACTGAAGGCAGATAGACTTCGTGGCTTTGCTTCGCAGTTAGGTAGTGATTGCTCCTTTTTTATTGAGGATAAACCCATGCTTGGCAGTGGAAGAGGTGAGCAGCTTACCGAGTTTACAGTAAGTCTTAAAGGATATTATCTGGTGTTGGTGAAACCGGAGATTCATGTGTCAACGGCAGAAGCCTACGCAGGGGTAACACCAAAAGCACCCTATCAAACGATTAAAGAAATTTTGACCCGCCCTGTGGGGGAATGGAAAGATCATCTACTCAATGATTTTGAAAAATCGGTATTTGCAAAATACCCGGCAATTGGAGCAATCAAGAAAGAACTGTATAATAATGGTGCCTTGTATGCAAGCATGAGTGGTTCAGGTTCTTCGGTGTTTGGTATTTTTCGATCAGAAGCGAATCTGTCATCGCAATTTAAAGGCATGCAGTATTGGGCCGATTATTTGAACTGAGTTGCTGTTCTCTTTTTCAGGAAAGGATAGAGGGCAACGGCACTTATGATAATTGCAGTGCCTGCATAAAAATTCCAACCCATCACTTCCTTCTCACCAAAAACAATAAGCGCTAAGGCTATTCCATAAACAGGCTCCAGATTCAACGCAAGTTGAATGAAGAACACTGACAATTTTTTGGTGAGGTCAATTGCAGCAGAATAGGCATACACCGAACATACCCAAGCCATGATCGCAATATAAATCCAATCGGTCCACAAGGGTAGAAGGTGCAACGCTCCATCATCCGCCATGGTATTTTTATAAATGGGAAAGAAAATAAAAATAATAAGACACGCGCTTACCATTTCATAAAAGGTAATCGTATAGGCATTGACACGAACAACCAATCTGGAATTGGCGACACTGAATATAGCAGCCGTAAGTCCCGAAACGATCCCAAGAAACAAGCCTAAAGGATATTTAAAGTCTCCGGCAAAAATGATATAGAGTCCGATTATTACAATCAAGCCCAAGCCGATTTCAAGTGGTAGGATTTTTTTTCGTTTGATGATTGGCTCAAGGAGTGCTGCCCAAAATGAACACGTAGCAAAACCCACGAGGCTGGTAGAAGGATTAGATACCCTGGCCGATCCGAAAAAAGTAAGCCAGTGAATGGCTACGATGAAACCTGTAAGCGCAATCTTAATAAAATCTGATTTTGAAATCGTGAAGGTTCCACGTGTTATTAAAATCAACGCACCCATCCCCAGTGCTGCGAGAAAGGTTCGGTAGAAGACCATTTCCACAGAAGGGATGGTAACCAACATGCCCAACACGGCAGTAAAGCCCCACAAAAAAACAAGGAAGTGGAGTTTAAGGTAATCTTTAGTTGTGGCGATCACCGAGGCACATATTTATACATTCCAAGAGAGATAATCGTGAACACCCCATTGGGGAGCCAGGCAGCTAAAAAGGGAGGCAGCGATCCTGTTTCTGCGTATGTACGCGTCATGGTGAAGAATAAGATAAAAATAAAGGAGAGGAAGAAACCTAAGGCGATTTGAAAGCCGGTGCCACCCCTGCTTTTACGGGAAGAAACAATCACGCCCATGAACACCAACACAAAAACGGTAAAAGGAGAGGCAAACCTTATTTGTTTTTCCACTTCATAAATTTCAACACCGGTGGATCCACGGAACTTCATCTTGGTAATGTGATCGGTTAGTTCGCCCATGGTTAACCCATCATAGTTACGATCGTTGTTGTCAAAATCTTTTGGTGTGACAGAAAGTGTGGTATCCATGCTTTCACCGCTGGTAGCCAGGGGTATGGATGAAGGTCCCTGCCTAACAACAAATAAACTATCAACCATTTTTCTTTTCCAGTACTTCAACGTCCATTTTTGTTTTACCGAATCCCATTGAATGTTTTCGGCTGTTATTTTTTCGATGAGGCGGTTGTTATCAAATCGCTCCAATGAAAATTGATACCCATTATTCGTTTCACTGTTGTAGTTATTGATATACAAAATCACATTGGGTTCGATTTGCATGTGAGTATTTAGCCGGTAGGCATTCCTGTTATTATTGAAATATTGCATTTCAAATAGGAGTCGGTCCTGATTGGATTTGGGAATTATCCATCCATTGAGATAGAAGGTAATGGCAGCAATCACAAACGAAGCGAGCATGTAGGGCACTAAAAGTCTTTTGAAACTTACTCCGCTGCATAGGATAGCGATGATCTCCGTATGAGCAGCCATCCGTGAGGTAACATAAACGACAGCAATGAAAACAGTGATGGGAGTAAGAAGGCCGGCAATCCAAGGGATGAAGTCTCCATAATATCCAAGCACGATTCCAAAACTAAGGTTGTTCTTGGTAAACTTGTCAATCTTTTCAGTGATGTCGATAACAGTAATGATGGCAACCAGTATCAGCACCACGTAAAAAAAAGTAGCGAGTATTTTTTTGATAATATACCGGTCGATTAAGGTCATCAAGGACAATTCTTTAAAGGCGTTGTGATACAATTTTTACCATCTTGTTTTTCCATTCAGCAAAGGTACCTTCTTCTATTTTTTGTCTTGCTTGCCGCACCAGCCAAAGGTAGAAGGTAAGGTTGTGGATGGAAGCAATTTGCGCGCCTAAAATTTCTTTGGATATGATCAGGTGGCGCAGATATGCTTTGGAATAGAATGTACTCACGTGGCCACCTACTTCCGGATCAAGTGCACTTAAATCATCTTTCCACTTTTCGTTTCGGATATTGATAATGCCTTGCGTGGTGAATAGCATGCCATTGCGCGCATTCCGTGTCGGCATTACGCAATCAAACATATCAATACCCAGGGCAATACATTCCAGAATATTTTCAGGAGTGCCCACCCCCATCAGGTAACGAGGCTTGTCGGAAGGTAAAATGTTGCATACCAGGTCAGTCATCTCATACATCATTTCATGAGGTTCTCCCACCGACAATCCCCCGATGGCATTTCCTTGCTGATTTTGATTGGCAATAAATTCGGCCGATTGCAATCGCAGGTCCTTGTAAACACTACCCTGCACGATCGGAAACAGTGTCTGTTCATATCCATATTTAGGATTTGTTTCATTCACTCGTTTCACACATCGCTCCAGCCATCGGTGTGTAAGGGCCATCGATTTTTTCGCGTAGTCATAATCGCATGGATATGGAGTACATTCATCAAAGGCCATGATTATGTCGGCCCCAATGGTGCGTTCAATGTCCATCACACCTTCTGGTGTAAAAGTATGCTTCGAGCCATCGATATGTGATTTAAAGATCACGCCCGCTTCGGTGATTTTTCTGTTTTCGCCAAGGGAATACACCTGGTATCCACCACTATCGGTAAGAATAGGTCTATCCCAACCAATGAACTTATGTAGACCACCTGCTTTTTCCAGCAAAGGCAGACCAGGCCTCAAATAGAGGTGATAGGTGTTGCCTAAAATAATTTTGGCATCGATGTCATTTTTTAATTCACGCTGATGCACGGCTTTTACTGAACCAGCGGTGCCTACGGGCATAAAGATAGGTGTCTGAATTTCACCGTGATCGGTGTGTATTACCCCTGCTCGTGCTTTTGAGTGAGGATCTTTGGCGGTGAGGCTGAATTTCATTCGGGCGCAAAGTTAACTGCACTGCCCCCCCCCTCCAAATTGAAAAAGAATTGACATCATACCGGTCACCTTACCGATAAAATGTTTCCCGTTTATGATAAGGCTTTATCTTTGTCCTTCTAAAATTCAGCGCCTTGTCAACTTTGGTCCTCATTTGTTTTGTTCTGATCGGTATACAGATCCTCTATCTATCGCTTTTTCTGGTTGCTTTTTCCCGTAAGGACAAAATCGTGGAGCAAAAGCCCCATCCGGTTTCGGTGATTGTGTGTGCCCACGATGAAGAGCAAAATCTGAAAGCACTGGTGCCTTTATTATTAGAGCAGGATCACCCTGAGTTTGAAATCATTATCGTAGAAGACCGGTCTAATGATGAATCGTATGATTATTTACGTCAGGCTACGCAGGAACACAGCCGGTTGAAGATGGTGCGCGTAAAAGACAAACCAGAATACATCAACGGGAAAAAATTTGGAATTACGCTGGGTATTAAAGCAGCCAGGTATGAGTGGCTATTATTTACCGATGCCGATTGCAGACCCGACAGCAACCATTGGATTACGCGCATGATGGGGCGATATGACGACCAGACACAATTTGTGCTGGGCTTTTCTCCTTATCGAAAATCGCCTGGTTTATTAAATGCTTTCATCCGGTTTGAGTCATTGCTGACGGGCATTCAATGTTTTGGTATGGCTTTACTTGGCAAACCGTATATGGGTGTTGGTCGTAACCTAGCCTATACCAAGTCACTTTTTCTAAAAAATAAAGGGTTCAATAATTATTTAGGAGTGATGGGGGGTGACGATGATTTGTTTGTAAATCTTCATGCAAAGAAATCAAACACACAAGTATGCATTGGTCAGGATGCCATTGTGCTTTCTGCACCTAAGAGTGCATGGTCTGATTTTATGGATCAGAAATTAAGACATCTCTTTGCAGGCAAGCGGTATAAGTTCTCTGACAAAATGGTTTTAGGATTATTCATGATCAGTTGGTTATTGACTTGGTTTTTAGTTTTTCCAGCCTTATTCTTTACGCAACCCGTTTGGCCTCTACTTTCTGCCTTCTTGCTGCGTTGGGTACTATTAGTCTGGTTATTAGATAAGGCCACAAAGCGTTTGGGGGGTCAGTTTGAGTTGTGGAAAACACCACTTTTAGATTTTATTTTTCCCTTTTACTATCTTGTAACCGCCCTGCGGGCGTTAATAGTCAAAAGAATACGATGGAAGAGTTAGACGAAAGTAGGTTTTCATCCAAAGCCCTTGAAGATTTCAAACTGATTGATATGGCTGTGGCTGGCGATGATAAAGCCTATGCCAAACTGCTTCAGCGGTACAAGCGACCGGTGTATCACATGATCTTAAAAATGGTGCGCAATGTTGATGATGCCGAAGATCTTATGATGGAGTCTTTCTCCAAGGCATTTCGTAGTTTACACAAGTTTAAGAAAGACTTTACGTTCAGTACCTGGCTTTTTCGTATCGCCACCAACAACACGATTGATCATATCCGTAAAAAGAAATTAAATACCCTCAGCATTGAAAACACCTATACGGATTCGGACGGACAATCGGTTTCAATTGATGTGGAGGATAGTGGAGTGCTGAATCCACAAGACGAAGCCATCAAGGCACAGAAGGAAGAACTCATCCAGGTGTTTGTGAATATGCTTCCGGCTAAATACCAAAAGCTGGTGAGGCTTCGCTACTTTCATGAATTAAGTTATGAGGAGATAGCTGCCGAATTAGAAGCACCGCTGGGCACGGTGAAAGCACAACTACACCGCGCCCGTGAGTTAATGTATGACCTGGTGAAGAACAAAAAGGAGCACATTTGATTTTATTTCACTTGCCCAAAACGCCTTTTCTGAGCAGAAAACGAATAGGATATTTTTGGAATTAGAATAATTACCTACATTTCGGCTTGTGAAAAGAAGTCTTACCATAGTCATGCTCGTTTTATTCCTGCTCAACGTGTTGGGATACTATGGCATATTTATGGGGCTTCAGGTGGTAAATGAAAAGGAGATGAGAGCCCTTTTCGATGATGATAATTTTTTGCTGGAAGAGGAAATTACCATTAAAGTACCGATTACCGTTCCCTATGCCACCGACTCACGTGAGTTTACTCGTGTGGATGGTACGTTTGAACATCAAGGTGAAGTGTTCCGCATGGTGAAGCAACGCTATATTAGTGATACGCTTTTTATCGTATGTGTAAAAGACCACACCTCTAAAAAGATTAAACAGGCGCTGACGGATTATGTGAAAACGTTCACGGATAAACCATCCAGTGAAAAGAGCAGCACTAAAACCATTCAGAATTTTATTAAAGATTATATTTCATGTTCCACGGTCCTTCAGTCAGAAGAAAGCGGGTGGAACAAAGTCCTTACTCATCGCACTTCCACTTCTTTATTTGAATCTCTCACGATTCAGCTAAACAGTCCTCCCCCGAAGGGTTAACCTTTCTTTTTCCGGATACTCAGTATCTGGCAGTTCAGTTCGTGTTGTGTCATAGACCAACGGAGATTGTTTTAATATTCTTTTTTCATGTGTATTCTGTTTCGTGAAGAACTATTTCGCGATGACGAATGCGCGGGAATGAGCAATCCCAACCACGAGCGACCTAAATATCAGAAAGCATTTAACCTTTTTTGCGAATGAAAAAATATTTACTACTAAGTCTACTCACAATCTCATTATTGAGCACGGGCTCACTACAAGCACAAACCCCTTCGGATGAAATTTTAATGAAGAAACGGGAAGTATGCGTTGCGCTTTCCTATGATCATGGTAAATGGAATCAATACTGGGAAGGAACCTACCTGCGGGGTAATGAAAACATCGGCACCCTTTCACGCACTACGGTGGTGCCGATGGTGGCGGTTGGAATTACCGATAAACTAAACTTGTTGGTAGCTACGCCCTATGTACAAACAAAATCCAGTGGCGGGCAACTTGCCGGAGCAAAAGGCTTTCAGGATGTAAGTGTGGCCTTGAAATATGAGGTCATAAAAAAACAAATCGGTAAAGGCAATCTGACGGTTCTTTCTGCTGCTGCTTTTGCTACCCCTATGTCAAATTATCTCTCGGATTACATGCCTTATAGTTTGGGCTTAGGAACGAATGAGTTCACGCTTCGCGGAATCCTTCATTACCAACTGGACAAAGGAATGTATGCGCGTCTTGCCGGGGCTCATTTGTGGCGAGGACAAACACAAGCCGAGCGGGATTACTATTATAACAATGGCAGTTATTACACGCGCTTTATGGATGTGCCGAATGCCTGGAATTATAACGCCACGGCAGGCACGTGGTTGTTTAATTATGCACTTAGGCTGGAAGCCAGCTATGCCGCATTAAAATCTACCAGTGGTGATGATATTCGTTCATACAATTCTCCCCAGCCAACTAATAAAGTAGAGGTGGAGCAAGTCGGATTTTTTGCGCAATACTATTTCAAGAAAAAAATGAAAGGTCTCGGTGTGCTCACGTATTACACACAAATGATTAATGGAAGAAACATGGGAAAGTTCGCCAACCTGGGTGTGGGGGCTACCTACCAATTTAAAGTAAAGGACTCACACTAATTCGAATCAATTCATGAAAAAATATATAATTAAAGTTGCGACTCTTTTTTGTCTTGCTCTGATGATCATTTCCTGTGAGAATGATCTTCCTACGCGAGCAAACTTTTCTTCCTACGAATTTTCGGGGTTGGATGTAAATGGAGGCACGTGGAAACCTGTACTTCTTTCGGCACCCAATCAAATTATGATTGCCGCTCCAGCGGATATTACTTCAAGTGTTTATCAGGTTGAGTTAGCCTCATTAAAATCGGCAACCGCTAATCTTAGTGGTACTCAACTGGATGCTGTTGAATATTGGACTAACAATCCGATTCTACGATGGAATGAAATTGCTTTGGAGTTGGCAGCTAAGTATAATTTAATTCCGGGGCCCAATCCGGATGGAACCTATACGCTACCCAATGCAGCAAATCCTGCCGGGCCTCCGGCATTTCCATTTGCGCATCCGCCATATACTTGCAGAATGCTGGCCTATTTAAGTGTTGCCCAGTTCGATGGATTAATTTCAGCCTGGCATTACAAATATTCATATAACAGGCCGGCACCATACACGGTAGATAGTACGATACCATTTGCCTATACAAAGAATACGTTACCTGCTTATCCTTCCGAGGGGGCAGTGGTTGCCGTTATTTCGCGAGACATTCTCACAGCGATGTTTCCGTTGGAAAAAGATTTTCTCGCGGCCAAAGCAGAAGAGCATTTGAATAGTCTGATCTGGTCAGGATCAAATGTGGCAAGTGATATTGAAGCGGGTCAGTACATTGGAACAGAAGTAAAAAAGATAGCGTTGGCGAGAGCTGCAGGCGATGGAATGAAAAACGCGCAGGCATCCAAGGTGAAATCAGATTCGATAAAAGCGGCTGCCTTCGCACGGTTCGGTTGGCAGTGGGATAATATGGAGTCACCGGTAAGACCCGTGGGCTTAACGCCACTTTTTGGAAAAGTAAAAATGTGGAACGTGCCTACGGTAGAAGAGGTTAGGCCAGGAATTCCTCCGGCACCCGGATCACCGGCTTTTGAAAAAGATGTTCAAGAGCTGAAGGATATTGCAAAGAATCTAACGAATAAACAACGAAAAATTGCCAACTGGTGGTCGGATGGATTAAGCACCTATACGCCTCCGGGCCATTGGAATCGTTTTGCAAAAGAATTCATGATTAAGTACAAGACGAATCCGATTCGATCGGCAAGAACATTTGCGTATTTAAACATGGCCGTTATGGATGCAGGCATTAGTTGTTGGGATGCAAAATATTACTACCACTATCCACGTCCCATCCAAACTATTCCTGGTTTTAAAGCCATTTTGGGTACACCAAACTTTCCAAGCTATACATCAGGGCATAGTACCTTTTCAGCAGCCGCAGCCGAAGTATTATCCTATATTTTTCCTAATGAGGCAACTCAATGCAAGGCATGGGCAGAAGAAGCAGCGATGTCAAGAGTATATGGGGGAATTCATTATCGTTTTGATGCCGAGGTGGGGCTTGATCAAGGAAAAAAAGTAGGGGTTTACGCTGTTAATAAAGCAAAAGCGGATGGAGCTAATTAATAAAACATTGCTTTGTGCAGGCATATATAATAATTGTTTTTTTTAGTTGTTGTTTGTGGAAGTCGGGCAGGGGTGCCCGACTTTTTTTTCATGGCCTCATAAAGGTTAGGCCATTTTCATCATAACAAATAGCACGACCAGCATAACACCCATTAAGATGATAAACCAAAGTCTTTTGATGTTTTCAATTAATTCTTTCATGTGTTAATAATTTACTGTTTAAGGTCACAACGTGTCCCGATGTTTCGGGATGGAATTCGCAAATAGATGATCATCCCTTTGGGCATGGTCTCTATATGCGCCTTTCATGATAAAATATAGTTCGATATGCATTCATCATGCTGTATAAGCAGATGTATGAGTACGAATTATTTAAAAGATAGAGAGCAGTGTTTTCCTGCTGGTGGGTAATGGTACGCTATGGTGCGTGAATGGTAGTAATTACATAAAAAGTATTGTACACCCTACTTGAGATCTGTAGGGAAGTATTGGTCATTAATTCTGAAGAATGAACCCATTCTGCACACAGCCATATTTTTTCAAGAATGCTGTGGTTTTTAATGAATGAGAGCGATACGGATAATTGTTCGGAAGCCTCCCGCACTAATACAGAACTACCAGGGCTAATACAAAGAAGTTTTTTTGAGTTGGTTTTAACGCGAATAGGATTGCCTGCTTCAGAATAGGCAGAGAAAAGAATAAAAAACAGGAAGACCGACTGAAATAGTGCGGCCCAGACCATTCTCCTTTTCTGCATGAACTCCATAAGACAAAAGTATTGATTTTCCGGAAAAAAAATTTAGACTGCCAACAAAACCTTTAGCGCCTGAATGGTTACATCAAATTTTGCATGGGCATTGTTGCACAACACCATCAGGGTTTTATCCTGATCAATCCATCGAATGATGACTGTTTTATAGCCTGGATTATCGCCATTATGCCATACGATTTTTCCAGCATCCGGATTTTCTTCAATGAACCATCCAAAACCATAGTGAGAGATCGAGTCGTTGCTGAGTGTGTACGGTGTGAATGCTTCTTTTAATGTTGATTGCGAAATTAGTTGTTCTGTATAAAGGGCGCGATCCCACGCAAGAAGATCAGGTGCCGTGGAACTAATACGACCCGGACCCTTGCGATTGCCTAACCAAATGGTATAGTTGGATGAAGGAAAGGAATCGGCACGCACATAGCGTTGTTTTTCCGTAACAAAGATATAACCCAGTGCAAAATTTTCTATTGTCTTCTTTTCCTCTATACTGCGTATGTCGGTGCTTTTCATGTGAAGGGGTTTGAAGATCCGTTCGCGACAGAATTCAACAAAATCTTTTCCAGATACTTTCTCAGCAATGCTTCCCAACAACACATAGCCTGTATTGCTATAGGTATATTTTTCGCCCGGTGCAAATAAGGATGGAGGATGAAATTTTTGTAGGTAGTCTACGATGTCGTCATTGCCGGCCACTTTCGATTTATCCCAGTGTTGATCCATGATAGCCTGATAATCGGGAAGGCCGGAGGTATGGGTGAGCAGGTGACGAATGGAGACGCCTGGATAAGGAAGGCCGGGAATGTATTTTTCCAGAAGATCATCGTATGATAATTTTCCTTCGTCCTTAAGCATCATAATTACCATCGCAGTAAACTGTTTGGAAACAGAAGCTAACTCAAAAAGATCGGTGGTATCCAGCGGAGTTTTTGTTTCAACATTGCGATAGCCAAATGCCTTGTTATAAATTGGTTTTCCATGATCTGCCACCAGCACAACACCGCTGAAATCAGGAACCATAGTGAACAACGAGTCGATTTTTTGTTGAAGCGTGAGTGACGTTGGTCTGTCAGCAGTTTTTTGATTGCAACTGATTTGCACAGCAAGGAAAAGCAATGGCAAGATTAGTTTTGTGATGTGTTTCATTTAATTTTGTTTCGTAGGTTAATCAGTGAATGACTAAAAAGTACCATTGTCATCGCGGCCTTGAGCCGCGATCTTGTTTTTATGTGTACTCAACGTGATACCGGGTCAAGCCCGTTATGACACTTCGTAGTTAATGAGACATTTAGTCATTCACTAACACATCACTAAAAGTATAGAAGTAATCATTAAAACTCAACACACGTGCAAAACGCATCCATAATATTTCAATATTTTCCTGACCTCTCGGAAAAACAAAAGAAACAAATCGAACAACTTGGGCCGCTTTATAAGGAGTGGAACGACAAGATCAATGTAGTGTCGCGCAAGGATATTGAGAATATCTACACCAACCATGTATTGCATTCCTTAGGGATAGCTAAAGTTATGTCATTCAAGCCGGGAAGCGATGTGTTGGATGTGGGCACCGGTGGCGGGTTTCCTGGAATTCCGTTGGCGATTCTCTTTCCGGATACCAACTTTCATTTAGTGGACTCCATCGGAAAAAAAATAACAGTGGTAAAGGAAGTGGCTGCTGCGTTGGGATTAAAAAATGTAAGAGCAGAGCAAATTCGTGCAGAAGAAGTGAAAGGTAAATATGATTTTATCGTGAGCCGGGCCGTTACGCGCATGAAAGAATTTTATGGTTGGGTGAATAACAAAACCAAGGCAGATTCAAAGAACGCTTTTGATAATGGGATTTTATATTTGAAGGGAGGCGACCTGGATGAAGAGATGAGTGAACTCAAATGCCCTTACAGTATCTATAACTTGTCGGATTATTTCAAAGAAGAATTCTTTGAAACCAAGCGCGTGGTGTATGTGCCGCTATAGTTTGTAGCCGAAGAAATTCCCGATAAACCGGGCGTTGTTGGGAATTAAATCCATTAGAAGAGTAGCGGTTTGTCCAATGTTAAGTTTATACATAAAGGTTGAATTGTACTTTGGGTCACCGCCTCCAACAGGTGATATAATAATAACAGGATTTTGAACACCACTTATAACTAAGAATAGGGAAGGGGCTGAACTAGTTGAATATTGATAACTTCCCTCTACGGTAAAAACATAAACTCCATTTTCTTTGGCTGTAAAAGTATTACCTGATAAAACACCAAATGAATCGAAATCGGGTGTCACTGACAGCGGTACTGTTTGATTAAGTACATATCCGCCTGTGGTATTGGTATAATCAAATCGGATTTTAAAAGCGAAATTCGTAGCAATCGCATTATCTACATACCCTTTTGTCGTTGCATCGGTGTTCGCGGTGGGCGTGCCAACACCCTGAATTCTTAAATTTCCTGCGTTGGGATTGGTGGTTAACACTTGTGTGAGTGTGCTATTGATAGTAACATTATTGCCACCCGAGATTGCCAGGTTATTCGTAGCGGGTGTGTAGGTAAGTGTTTGCTTGTAGGGAGATAGATCAATGTTCGTGGGGGCTGTATTGTTAGTAATTTTTAAAATATTTGTGGTGGTGTTAAGTGTTAGATCCTGAATTTCGTTGGTGGTACTTTGATCCAGATCTAATGCATTCTGATTATCGACATAGCTTTTAGTAGCGGCATCGGTAGCCGTAGTTGGCGTACCCAGATTTGTTATTTTTTGTGCGCCCGCATCATTTCCTTTGGTAAGCAATTGAGAGAGATCCTGAAGTTCGTTGGTTGGGTCAATGTCTAAGTCCAATGCATTTTGTGTGTCTACATAGTTCTTGGTGGCCGCATCGGATACATCGACCGGTGCTCCCAGGTTTGTGATTTTTACTCCACCTGCATTATTACTTTTAATTAATACATCGGAAAGATTTTGAAGTTCATTGGTGGGGTCCTTATCAGCATCACCCGTGTTGCTAACCACACCACTGTTGATGGTAATGCCTTGTCCTGCGGTAAGACTGCTGTTGCTGGTATACTCTGCATAAAAGGCATACGGCACCGTCATCAACTGCTGACTGCCTGCCAATGTGTATGAACTTCCACCATTGGGATCAATTTCAATTTGCAACCATTTATTGCCAACCGCCCAACTGATAAATGCAAAGTCTCCGGTTGTTTTCGTTCCCTGACCAATGATGAGTGTAAACAATCCAAACTGATTGGTGAGTGATTTATGTGTTTCAGCATATTCAACTTCACCCGTGGCGGAAGTTTTTAAAATGCTAATCCGCACAGCGATGGTTTTGGAGGCTAACGGATTCCCTTCGTTATCACGTGCAACGCCCTGATAATTGATTCCCTTCGGTGCCTGTGCGAACGACATCGTGACACAGAAAAGGAACATAACAAACGAGGATAAAAATCTCTTCATAGGTTAGTTTGAAACTTTAGCAATTTTTATAGTCTCCGTGGCAGCATTCGAGAAAAAGACCCTGATAAAATAAACACCCGGGCTAATATCGCCCAGGTGTACCTTATTGTTTTTAGTGGGATTAATCGTGGTGATTATCCTGCCCCAGGGATCGATGAGTTGCATCGACTGAATTTTAACATCACAACCCAGCGTTTCAATAATCATGTCATCGGGAGTCGGGTTGGGGTAGTAGGTTAATTTAAATTCCTGGCAAGGCAAAATTTCAGGCTGCAGAAATCCCTGGGTGAGGATATAATCTGTTTTTATGAAGGTGGCAATCGCTGGCTCTCCAATAGAAACCGTTACGATCAAATCAGCAGCCGACAAGTCTAAGCCCGATAGATTTGTAATCTGAGACGATATCTTTTGTGCAACGCCAAAAAACGGTACGATGGAGAGTATCAATAGGGTAATTATGGATCTCATCAAAGATGAAGTAAGTAGCAACTTACAACTTACAAAAAAAATAGTTTAAAAAATTATGTTCTGATCAAAGGTGTTCACCGGCAAACAATCCTACATACACAGCGAACACACAAAATAAGAGACTTAACGTCACATAAACAATCATTGAAAGATTAAAACCACCCTGTATTAGATAAAATGTCTCTTGGCTGAAGGTGGAAAACGTACTGAATCCGCCACAAAAACCAACCGTCCAGAACAGTCTGGCAGGGGGGGAGAATAACTGCTTATGATCGGCCAGCCCTATGATTAATCCCAAAACAAAGCAAGCGATAATATTCACGAGTAAGGTGCCAAACGGAAAATGATGATTATGCAACGCGTTAATCCAACGGCCCAATGAGTAGCGTACCAGGCTACCCAGGCCACCTCCAATAAACACCATAATGAAAGAACGAATCATCGTATTAAAGTGGTGAAGATGGATTTTCGAGAATGGATCGTTCGTTTTGCGACAAATTCAGATCGGTAGTGATGGTGTATATGGATGGCCTTAGTATCAGGAAAAGAACAAGTACGATGGCTGTGAATAGAAGAAAAGACAGGTCACCCGTTATGAGGGCGGCAACAGCACCAACCAAGCCGGGCATTTCAAAACAACCAGAGCGAATAAGTACTGCCGTTTGGTATTTCATTAATTTTTCCCGTAAGGAAAGTGAAGGATTGATAGCCTTCATCCATTGTTTAAAAATAAAATATCCAGCACCTAATCCAATGGGTAAAAGGGCAAAGAGCAGATACCGAAAGGTGTTTGATAAATCGGGGTCTGGCGTAAGGCCACCGGAGGCATTCAAAAAAAATACAATTGCTCCAAACATCGTCATCACCATGATCAGGGAAAAGTAAATCAGGTTCATGGCAGTAAGTACGCTCTTTGATGTTGTATTCATACTTGAAAATTACGAAGAAATCTTTGTATCCTGTTCGGTGATCATCGTGTGCATGATCTCGAATGTTTTTTGTTTAAGATCAGCGACACTTTTATCAGGTGTCAACGGAATCTCTTTTCCGACAACAATTTTAATGCGACCAGGTTTGAGGTTGATTGTGCCGGGAGGCATCAACTTTCCGGCACCAAGCACCACTATGGGCATAAGTGGTTTTTGGGTATCAACGGCAATGCGAAAGGCTCCGTCTTTAAAGGGTTGTAAAATATTATTACTGCGGTTTTGTGTGCCTTCTGCAAAAATTAAAATGTTGATGCCAAGATTCAGAATCTGCTTAAGGTAATTAAGACTCTTCTTGCGGCTTTCATTACTGCTGCGATCTACTACCACACAAGTGGCTCTTGTGATCCATCCAAACACCGGAATTTTCAGAAGTTCTTTTTTGGCCAACGGCCGGAATTGCCCGGGAATAGTCATTGTGATGCCGGGTATGTCAAGAAAGGAAGTATGATTGCTGATGTAGATATATGATTTTCCTTTTTCGATGTTTTTGCGACCGATGATTTCATAACGGATAAACGTGAGTTTACTGAAAATCCATGACCACACTTTTAAAAAAAAATAAGTAACCAGTAATCCATGATGTCCAAAGAATGCCGGTATAATAATGCCGGGCAAAAGCAACAACATAAAAACACTGAATACCAAGAATACCCAGAATCTATACAGGATTAAAAGGAGCTTATGCATCAGTTTCAACGCAACACGGTTTGAGTGACAAAAAAAATTCCCGAAAGGTGCAAAATCTTTCGGGAATTTAAAGAAGGCATCTTGACCGCTCTAAGCGATCTGTCTACTATTAGGCAAAGTAATTGGTTACACCCGGCACGGCTACAGGATAAAATCCTTCAGCATTCGGCAATACAGGAGGTAATGCATTGAAATCATATTTTGCAGGCATAATGTTCAGGCCTGAATTCAACGCTTTGTCAAATTCAACCACTTGTCCGGTATAAGTAGCCATTCTTCCAAGAATGGAGGTCATGGTGCTCTTTGCTCCGTTTTCAGTATCATCAAATTTGTATTCTTTCTTCGCGATGGCTGCAAACAGTTCATCGTGTTCGGTCTGATACGGATTGTTTTCTTTGCTCTTATCAAATTGAAATAAAACTTTTCCTTTTCGGTCGATGATGTTAGCAGCTCCACACTGAATGGATCCTTTGGTGCCCACCAGCAATTCATCTACTTTACTCATGGTACCTTTGATGTGGCGGCACTGACTGTTCAGGACACTTCCATCCGCATAGGTGAATTCTACATAATGGTGATCAAAGATTTCACCGTATTCTTTTCCTTTTCTCACTTCACGACCGCCCATCCCTTGTGCTTTTACCGGATAGCTTCCTTTAAACCAGTTGATCACATCGATGTTGTGAATATGCTGTTCCGTAATGTGGTCGCCACACAGCCAGTTGAAGTAATACCAGTTGCGCATCTGGTACTCCATTTCGGTTTGATTGTATTTGCGTGGGTTCATCCACACACCTTCATTGTTCCACCAGGCTTGTGCCGAAACGATGTCGCCCACCATTCCTTCTTTTAATTTTTTGTATAATTCTCTATACGAATTTTGATAGTGGCGCTGTAATCCTACTACTACGTTTAATTTTTTTTGTCTTGCGATTACGGCCGCATCTAACACACGCTTGATTCCGGCAGGGTCGGTAGCCACCGGCTTCTCCATAAAAATGTGCTTGCCTTGGTTAACGGCTTCTTCAAAATGAATAGGGCGGAATCCGGGAGGTGTAGTAAGAATGACTACATCGGCCAGCGCAATTGCTTTTTTATACCCATCAAAACCCGTAAACTTATTTTCTTCAGGAACTGAAATTTTGCTGGAGACATTTCCGTCTTCATTATTGGGGTCACTTAATACTTTGAAGCAGCTGTCGAGCCTATCGCGGAAGGCATCGGCCATGGCCACTAATTTTACATTTTGTTTGGAGAGCATGGCCTGCATAGCAGCACCGGTGCCACGACCACCACAGCCCACGAGGGCTACTTTGATTGAGTCATCTGCGGAGGTATTAAAAAATTCCGCGTTGGATGCTAATGGAATTGCTGCCAGAGTGCTGGCGATGAGAGATGTTTTCTTAACAAACTCTCTGCGTGATTGGCTGATATCATTCATAGAAATAAAGTTTAGTCATTATTAACATTACTTGAGGTACAAGTTATAAAACTTCTCGATTTCCTCCTTCGAAGGTTGTATGAGCGGTCGCACCACACGAAATCCTACAAACATTCCTTCTGTGAGCCACCATTTACTTTTTGGTATTTGCGGGTCACGCTTGTTCCAGTCGGCATGAGAGGCAATGCGGTTGGCGCAACGCAACTCCGGTCGTTCATCCAGGTATGAACCACCTTTTACAGTCTTTGGATATTTAGAACCTGGTATCGTGATTGGATTTTTGGAGGAGATTGAATTATAATAAACCACATCATATTGATCAATCGTCCATTCGCTCAGGTTGCCAAGCATATCATAAAGGCCCCAGGCATTGGGCTTCAATTGACCCACATGATGAAATTTGCTGTCACTGTTTTCTTTGAAGAAACCATATTCTTTCAAACGCTGTGCATCGTTGCCAAAGGGATAAGCGGTTGAGCTTCCTGCGCGGCAGGCATATTCCCACTCAGCTTCAGTAGGTAGTCTGAAAAATATTCCGGTTTTAGTATATAACCATTTGCAATACATCACCGCTGCGATGTGACTCATACTATTCGCTGGATGTTTCCCATCGCGCCCCATGCCCCAGGTAAGATCAATATATTGAGGAGTGGCACGGGTTACGCCATCAATGGTTTTGCTTTGGGGAAGAGAGGCATCTTTAAAATATAAGTCCCACTCGGCAAACGTAATTTCTTTAACACCCATCCAAAATGGAGAGAGTTCAATTTGTTTTTGAGGTCCTTCATCTGCGGCTCGCTCATCTTCAGAAACCGGGCTTCCTATTTTAAATTTACCAGCAGGAATGGCTGCCATCTTAAACGTGAGTGCCGTGCCCGGGATGGTTTGGTCGTAGGTTTTTAAGTCTTGTGCGTAAGAAACCGTAATCGTAAACAAAAACAGGAATAAGAATTTACTCATAAGTCGAAAGTAATAAGTTGAAAGTCTAAAGTTAGCTGCTTTCAACTTATTACTTTAAATTTTCAACTTTAAACTTAGTTTTTTCGCTTGATCAACGCCATATAAAATCCATCAAATCCCTCCGAAGGCTTTATCCATTTTTGTTCCAGCAATTCAAACTGATCGTTGCGTGATGATAAAAACTTCTCTACCTGTTTTTCATTTTCCGAAGGAAATAAACTACAGGTTGAATAAACCATCAATCCACCGGGCTTTAGCATTGTGCTGTAGTCAACTAAAATATGTTGTTGCAATTCCCTCACGCGCTCCATAAACTCAGGTGTGAGTTTCCATTTCGCATCCGGATTTCGTTTGATCACGCCCATTCCTGTGCACGGAACATCGAGTAACAAACGGTCAGCAGAATTTTCTAATCGTTTAATAGTTTTAGAAGATTCAATCACGCGGGGCTCAATATTTCCCACACCGGCTCTGCGGGCACGCTTTTTAAGTTCATCCAGTTTCCAGGCTTCGGTATCCATCGCTATAATGCGGCCCTTGTTGTTCATGAGCGAAGCCAGGTGTAACGTTTTGCCACCACCACCGGCACAGGCATCGATCACACGCATGCCGGGCTCTGCTTTTAAGAAAGGAGCAATGAGTTGAGAGCCAGCGTCCTGGACTTCAAACAAACCGTCTTTAAACTGTTGGCGCGTAAAAATATTTTGACGTTGCTCTAAAATCAGCGCATCCGGAAAATCTGCAGGGGCCTCCGTTTGAATATTTTCATTTTCTTCCAGTTGTGCTTGTAAATCCTTACGGGATATTTTAAGCGTATTCACGCGCAGTACCACTTTCGCTTCTTCATTCAACGCAGCAAGTTCTTTGTCCCAATCGCTTCCTAATTCCTTTTCACCCAACTCATCCAGCCAATCGGGAATCGACTCACGTACCTTCCTGTTTTCTTTAAGTAAGTCATAATTTGCCTCTATTTTTTTTCGGCTAAGCCCTTCAAATTCTTCCCAATCAGGAAATTCAGTTTGTTTCCAAATGCACCAAACACCTAATAGTCTCCAATAGTCTTCTTCGCCTGCACCAGACAATTCACGAAAGAGCCTGTACCACCGCACGATGTCATAGATGGTTTCGGCAATAAAACGCCTGTCGCGCGCGCCCCACTTCGGGTTGCTCTTCAGGATTTTTTCAATCACTTTATCGGCATATTTGTTTTCAGTAAAGATCGATTGAAGTCCCTGAATCACCGCTTCTGATAAGTTTCGGTATAGTTTCACCCTTTGTGTTTTTTTGTTGAAATTTAGATGTTAATTTTCATAGTACTCCAACTTAATTATTTAATCCTCATGAAGAGACGAAACTTTATTCAAGCCGGACTAACCGCAATAGCCTCTGCTGCCATGGTAACTCCCTCATTTTCACAAAAGACCAAGCCAGCACCGGCTAAACCTTTCAAACTAAATTATGCACCACACGATGGAATGTTTAAGAACCATGCGGGCACCGACTTTGTAGATCAGATTAAATTTGCAGCCGATCAAGGATTTCGCGGAATTGAAGATAATGGCTTGCTGAAAAGACCGGTTGAAGAACAGGAGCGCATTGGAAAAACGCTGGCTCAACTGGGCATGACCATGGGGGTGTTTGTGATTGATGGAGGGGATAACTGGAAAATATCACTGGCCACTGGCAAGCAGGAGTTTAAAGATAATTTTATCAAGACTTGTAAAGCTTCGGTGGAAGCGGCCAAGCGTGTGAATGCTAAATGGGCCACCGTGGTGCCCGGGTTTTTTGAACGCAAAATGCCTATGGGCATTCAAACCGCCAATGTAGTTGATGCCCTTCGAAGAGGCGCTGAGATTTTAGAGCCAGCCGGTTTGATTATGGTGTTGGAGCCATTAAGTGATACCCCCGAACTTTTTTTACGCACGTCCGATCAAACGTATGAGATCTGTAAAGCGGTGAATAGCCCTTCGTGCAAAATACTATTTGATATTTACCACATGCAGCGCAATGAAGGGAATATCATCAACAATATTAATTCTTGCTGGGATGAAATTGCTTATTTCCAGATAGGCGATAACCCAGGCCGTAAAGAACCGACTACGGGTGAGATTAATTACAAGAATATTTTCAAACACCTTTACGATAAGGGCTATCGGGGTATTATGGGCATGGAGCATGGCAACTCTAAAGAAGGGAAAGAAGGAGAGTTGGCGTTGATTAATGCGTATCGTGAAAGCGATAGTTTCTGATGTAGTGATCAATTAAAATTGTTGTGTCATGAAGAAGCTAATTTTTGTTGGAGTGTTGCTGGCCGTGTTTCCTATGATAAGTGAAGCGCAGCTGGGAGGAATGAAAGACAGGCTCATTCAAAAGACCAGGGAGGCGGCAAAAAATGCTGCGAAGGACAGGGGTGTTGGCGCTGCCGATGCCGAGCGCGATCGATTAGATTCCACCGATTTCAATTATGCCATCAAAGTCATTGATAACTCAGGCATGATGAACATTCGCGACTTTGATGAAACGCTCACCAAGTCGGCTTATGCGGCTTCCAACTTTTTATTGAAAGAAGAGAAGGATAAAACTCCTGCCCAAAAGTGCCGGGCTATTTTGGATGCGGCTGAAAAATTCTATCAAGTTCGTCAATACAAACCGGCAGAACTATATTTCCTGGATGCCAAGCTCAGTTATGAAACAGAAGGTCTCGCCAATAATATTAACTACAGCAAAGTACATGCAGACCTTGGCCTGCTCTATGCCACGATGGGGCGTTATAATTCTGCGGAATATTTTACGTCTGAGGCACTTTCTATTCGTGAGCAAACATTAGGAACGAATAGCAAAGCGTATGCATCGTCACTAAACAATATGGCGGTGTTGTATCAGGAAACAGCACGGTATAACGAATCGGAACAGTATTTTGAAGACGCCTTAAAGACGGTACAAAATCAGTTGGGAGCCGAAAGCCAGGAGTATGCTATTGTACTTAATAACCAGGCGATTTTGTTTTCTCAGATTGGACGGATAGAACAAGCTGTGACAAAACTAAATAATGCCATATCCATATTGGAGAAGTTGAAGAAGAAGAGCACACGTGATCAGGTTGGATTTCAATCAAACCTCGCTTTGCTCTATCAGCAAACCGGAAAATTTGCGGAGGCAGAAACCATCTATTTAAAATTGGAAAAAACGCTGGGAAGTAAAGATCCTTTTTATGCCGGTGTGTTGAATAACCTTGCGTTGCTTTATATTCAAATGAATAAGCTGGATAAAGTGGAGGCATACTTCAAACAGTCAGCACAGATTTATCTTGATCGTTTTAAAGAAGGGCCCAACTACGCCAAAGTAATTAACGACCTCGGTAATTTTTATCGTACACAGGGGCGGTTTGCAGAAGCAGAGGAGAATCTTTTGAAATCAATGACCATTCGTGGCACCACGCTGGATACGAATCACCCGGATTATGTGAAGTCGCAGGAAGACCTGGCTATTTTGTATTGGAAGAAAGGTGATCTCGCAAAAGCGGATGCTAGTTATAAAATCGCGATGGATAAATCACTGGATTTTATCAATCGTTATTTTCCTCCGATGAGCGAAGCAGAGAAAACAAAATACTGGGATGTGTTGCAACCACGCTTTCAACGCTTTTACAATTATTGCCTTGACGCGAGTGCAACTAATCCGGCCATCGTACAAACCATGTACGACTATCAAATGTCAACAAAAGGACTGTTGCTCAACTCCACCAATAAAATCAAGAAAGCAATTTTTGCCAGTGGTAATAATGAATTGATCAAAGATTATGTTGCCTGGCTGGATAAGAAAGAAACACTGGCTCGTTATTACTCACTTTCCAAAGAAGATCTTAGTAATCAAAAAATTGATTTGCCTTCGTTGGAGCGAGAAGCCAATGATATGGAGCGTTCGCTCTCCCAACGCTCTTCCGATTTTTCGCAAGGATATGCCGCTGAGAAGTTAACTTTTACTAAAGTGACTTCCGTATTAAGCGATCAGGAAGCAGCCATCGAGTTTATTCGCATACGTTCATACGATAAAGATTTCACCAACGACTCGAAATATGCAGCACTCGTGCTGACGAAAGGAGCTACTACCCCGAAGTTGATTGTGCTTGACAATGGCAATCAATTGGAAACGCGCTATGCGAAATTTTATCGCAACTCCATTCAACAAAAATCAGCCGACACCTATTCCTACGATCAGTTTTGGGCGCGCCTTGATCCGACCCTGGCAGGTAAAAAAATATTATACATCTCTGCCGATGGGGTTTATAATCAAATCAGTCTAAACACGTTGAAGAAACCAGATGGAGATTATTTACTTAATCGCTATGATATGATTATGGTAGGTAACTCCAAAGATGTGATGGCATTGAAAAACCAAAAACCGGTGGCTTCAAAGAAGACTGCTTTCTTAGTAGGCTTCCCGGATTATGGAGGCGATGCGGTTCCCGCCTTACCTGGAACGAAAGTTGAAATTGAAAACATTGGAAAAATTTTAAAGACAGGCGGATATCAAACTACACCATACTTGCAAAAGGCTGCTACGGAAGCTGTCATTAAAACTATGAAAGGTCCGGCCATCGTACACATAGCCACGCATGGATATTTTCAGGCGGATGTAGATCAGGCTTCGGTGGGGGTGCAACAGGAAAATGCAAAGAACAATCCGTTGTTACGGTCAGGGCTATTGTTGGCTGGTGCTTCGCCCACCATCAAAGGTGAGGTGATGCCCAACTTAGAAAGTAACGACAACGGAGTGCTCACCGCCTATGAAGCTATGAACTTATCACTCGATGGTACCGACCTGATTATATTGAGTGCCTGCGAAACAGGCTTGGGTGACGTGCGTGCCGGTGAAGGTGTGTATGGTTTGCAACGTGCATTTTTAGTGGCCGGTGCCAAGGCCATGGTGATGAGTTTATGGAAAGTAGATGATGCGGCTACGCAAGCGTTGATGACTAATTTCTATACCAACTTAGCGAAAGGCGGCAGCAAAGCGAAGGCATTCAAGCAAGCTCAACTGCAACTGATGGTGAAATACAAAGAGCCTTACTATTGGGGTGCGTTTGTGATGATGGGGATGTGAGAAACTTCCAGATGCACGATGCATGAGACCGGATGCTGGAAAGTTGTTAAAAAAGTTTTTAACTTATTGCTTTGGGTCGAGGTTGCCAGTAGGGTTAAGTAAAAGCCCTATGCATGATTAACCAGAAGCGTGATTTCATGGTGTACCGTAGCGATCAACTATCGGTAAATGAACGGCTGATGAACGGCTAATGAACGGCTGATGCCTTAATCAACATGGGATCATCCCTGGGGCTAACCGGAATAATCCTCTACTGTCAAGGATTTTCTCCGTTTCGAGACGATGCGTAAAAAAGAAGATCCTTATTATTGGGGTGCGTTTGTGATGATGGGAATGTGTTTGTTATTAATTTAAATATTTGTTATTAATGTAAATAGAATCGTGATGACTCAACGCTACGGGTTGTGAATAGTGAAGTGTAATAGATAAATTTCATTCGGCAAAAAATATAGACCTTTCGATAGTGGAATAATCAGTATGGAAAGCATTGATATAAAAAGGGTAACCATATACGACATTGAACAATTGCAAAAAATCGGCAGACAAACTTTTTATGAGACATTTTCTTCAGTAAACACAGAAGAAAATATGAATAAATATTTAGAAGAAGGATTTTCTGCTAAAAAATTGAGTGATGAACTCAATGACCAAAACTCTGAATTTTATTTTTCGTCATTCGACAATAATGTTATAG
>CAYGGY010000011.1:0-113279 GCA_964349405.1 uncultured Ohtaekwangia sp.
TCCTTGAGTCTTCCAAAAAAGGCAGAAATGTATTTTATCGTTTATCAATTAAAGAAGTAAAAGAAATTTTCGAGTGTGTACAAAAACTCTAATAAAAAAATCATATACCATTTCAATGATTCGGTAGTCGGCCAGTCAATGAATCATCAATTATTTGAGTAATGAAATTTATTTCTCCGATGACAGCCATATCTCCCTGTTTGTGCGGGTCGCCTGACCAGCACAGTTCGACAAATACAAAAAATCGAATCTCTTTTAATTCTTAACTTACCTGCAAGAATTTAAATCTTGTACTTCTTAAAATTATAATAAGAAGTACCGCGTTGAAGTTTCTAATTCATTGCGGGTCAGGCGACCCGCAATAACTTTATTCATAAAACTTTTTTGACCAACAACAATGGGTAACAGCACCTACCCAAAAGGCGGGGGTTCGTGCTCCAAAGACAATTTTGAGTTAAATCAAACATTAGTTTTTCAAATCAAGTTTTAGTTTTGTTGTCCGGTCTTACGACTTGATAACAAGTTAAAAGCAGGCAATCAGACGGCAAATGAACGGCAAATGAACGGTTCGTCAACGGCAAAGACCTTAAGAATATACCCATCTTACCCGAAGTTACCCTTTCGTTAACCCAATACATTATACACGTTTTACCAGAAACCGTTTTACTAAAGGCTGGTTTTACTGTTAGCTCGTACGAACTGACAACGGGTTAAGATTACTTTTTCAGCAGGTACTATCTAAATCCTGCATTGATCTTTGCCAACGTATCCAAGCCCGGGCACAACGCTTCTTCGTTCAATGCATTTAACGGTGTGTCAGTAGTATTGATGGTATCGTGCAGATCTTTGGTGTCGGGTTCGATGTACAATAATCCAGTCAACACGCGTCCTTCAACTTTGGCTTTTTGTAAACGATCCACAGCAATCCTGCGATCCGTTGGATTCCAGTTTGGATTTAATTTAGAAAGATGAATGGCCGAGCCATCGTGAAGGGTAACGGTGGTATCACTACCTTCCGGATAAGCGACTACAATTTCCATTTCTTCGGGCACGAAATCAAAAATAGAAGTGGCTTCAATATGGTCTCTTACATAATCGTATGATTTCGTAGAGCCATCGTTGTTGTTAAACGTAACACACGGAGACACTACATCCAGAAAGGCAAAACCCTGATGTGATAATGCGGCCTTGATCAACGGAACAAGTTGTGCCTTATCGCCTGAGAAACTTCGAGCCACAAACGTAGCCCCCAACTCCAACGCCAAAGCAGCCAGATCAATAGCGGGAAATGGATTTTCCACACCCGATTTATTTACAGAACCAAAATCAGCGGTAGCAGAATCTTGTCCTTTGGTCAATCCATAACAACCATTGTTCATGACGATGTACGTCATGTTGAGGTTTCTTCTGATGACGTGACAAAACTGTCCCAAACCAATAGAAGCAGTATCGCCATCGCCTGATACACCAAGATAAATTAATTCATGGTTGGCCATATTAGCTCCGGTGGTAATGGAAGGCATGCGACCATGCACAGAATTGAATCCATGCGAATTGCCAAGGAAATACGTGGGCGTTTTAGAGGAACACCCAATGCCCGACAACTTAGCCAATCGGTGCGGCTCGATGGAAAGTTCATAGCAAGCCTGAACAATCGCAGCGCTGATGCTGTCGTGGCCGCAACCCGCACACAACGTAGATAACGTACCTTCATAGTCGGCTTTCACAAAGCCTACCGCATTTTTTGTTTGCTCAGGATGACGGAAGGTGGATTTTATATAGCTCATTGTATTGGCAATTATTAGTTTGACGAGGCCACTTCATGTTGCGGCAATAGATTTTTTATTTGTTGAAAGATTGTGTCTGCTGTGATGGGCATCCCATCGTAATTCAATACCGATAGCAAGCGGTTAGGATGCAACCCCAATTCATTGATGAGTAATGAACGAAACTGTGCATCGCGATTTTGCTCAACAATGAAAACCTGCTCATGACCTTCGAAGAATTTCGACACTTCTTCACTAAAAGGAAAAGCCTTTACCTGCATCACATCAAAATGGATATTTTCCTGGGTCAACATATCCAGCGCCTCTATGGTTGAGTATTTTGACGTGCCAAAATAAACCACTCCACGTTTACTCGGTGTTTTTGATTTTGTAATCGAGGGCTTAGGCATAAAACTTTTTGCCGTCTCCCATTTCTTTACCAGGCGATTCACATTTCGCACGTACACTTCACCATCTTCGGTATATTTAGCATACTCATCGCGCGAAGTGCCTCGCGTGAAAAAGGAACCTTTAGTTGGGTGTGTTCCCGGCAGCGTACGATAACAGATGCCGTCATCATCAACATCCAGATAGCGCCCATACTTACTCAACTTATCCAACTCTTCTTTATTCAACACTTTTCCACGGTCGTAGCGCCTTTCGTTATCCCATTTTAAGGGTGGGGATAAATGTGTATTCATACCGAGGTCTAAATCAGACATAACAATGACCGGTGTTTGTAATCGCTCCGCCAGATCCAACGCATCGGCTGTCATCTCAAAACAATCGGCCGGTGTGCTGGGGAATAAGAGTACGTGTTTGGTGTCTCCGTGAGACGCGTACGCACAGGAAAGAATATCCGATTGTTGTGTGCGTGTTGGCATTCCGGTTGAAGGCCCACCGCGCTGCACATTTACGATCACCAATGGTATTTCAGCAAAGTATGCCAGGCCTAAGAATTCCGTCATCAACGATATGCCAGGCCCACTGGTTGATGTAAAGGATCGCGCACCATTCCAGTTAGCCCCGATCACCATCCCGATGGCAGCAATTTCATCTTCTGCCTGAACAATCGCATAGTTGTTTTTGCCTGTCTCCTTATCTACCCTGTATTTCTTGCAATATTTTTCGAATGCATTAACCACAGATGTCGAAGGCGTGATGGGATACCAGGCAGCTACCGTAGCTCCTCCATAAACTGCACCCAGACCAGCGGCAGTATTGCCATCCATGAATATCTGGTCCTGCAATTTATCCCTGCGCTCCACGCGGATGTTGAGCGGATAATTAAAATTATTTTTAACATAATCAGCACCAAGCTCCAGGGCTTTGAAATTTGGTGGGATCAGTTTTTCTTTTTTGCTGAACATCTCACGGATGATCTGACGAATGACTTCCATCTCTACATCCAGCAACGTGGCCAGCGCCCCGATGTACACAATGTTTTTAAACAACTGCTGATGGCGAGGCACTTCATAGTTATCCATGCACAATTGCATCATCGGTATGCCGATGTAATTAATGTCTTCGCGGATAAACTCCGGGTGTAATTTTTTGGTGCTGTCGTAAACAAAGTATCCGCCCTTCACGACCGAGGCTACATCTTTTCCAAATGTTTGAGGGTTTACCGCCACTACCAAATCAACGCCCATGCGGCTGCCGATGTGACCCTTTTCGTTGATGCGAACTTCATACCACGTAGGCAATCCCTGTATGTTGGAAGGGAAAAAATTTTTGGATGAAAGGGGTATGCCCATTCTGAATACGGCCTTCGTAAATAAATCGTTGGCGCTGGCAGAACCGGTTCCATTCACATTAGCAAAACGGATGACCATGTCGTTCACCCTGCTCAATTTTGTCATACTATATTGATTGGCTTCGTTACGTTATAAAAATACTTTTTCATGTCCCAGGCCGAGGTAGGGCAGCGTTCGGCACACAGGCCGCAATGAAGACAAACGTCTTCATCTTTTACCATCACCCGCTTAGTCTTAAGGGTCTCTGAGATATATAAATCCTGGGACTTATTATGGGCCGGAGCACTTAACCGCTGACGCAAATCTTCTTCTTCACCATTCTTGGTAAACGTGATGCACGAAGTGGGACAGATGTCCATGCAGGCATCACACTCAATACAAAGTGAGGTAGAGAATACCGTTTGCACATCGCAGTTCAGGCAACGCATTGCTTCTTTAAAGGCAATGTTTTGATCGAAGCCAAGTTCTACTTCTGTTTTAAGATTCTTCAGTGCAATTTCCTTTTTCTGATGGGGCACTTTATACCGATGGTCATTGGCGATTTCACTATCATAACTCCATTCATGAATGCCCATCTTTTGCTGGAGCAGGTTTGTGATCGGATCAGGTCGCACCAACACATCCTTACCCTGACAGAACAAATGAATAGAAACAGCTGCCTGATGCCCATGTGCCACAGCCGTGATAATATTCTTAGGACCGAGTGCTGCATCTCCACCAAAAAAAACCTTTGGCACGGTTGATTGAAAACTGGTTGTGTTTAATACCGGCACTTCCCATTTATCGAATTGGATGCCGAGGTCTTTTTCAATCCATGGAAAAGCATTGTCTTGTCCAACGGCAATGATCACATCATCGGCTTCTATAAATACATCGGGCTCTCCGGTAGGCACTAAAGAACGTTTTCCGTTTTCGTCATACACGGCTTTTACTTTTCCGAAGACCATGCCTTTTAGTTTGCCGTTCTCCACCACATATTCTTTTGGTGGCATGTTGTTCATGATTGGAATATCTTCTGATTGGGCATCTTCAATTTCCCAGGGCGAAGCTTTCATGTCGCTGAAGGGGCTCCGCACAATTACTTTCACCTCGGTGCCCCCCAACCTGCGCGAGGTGCGGCAACAATCCATAGCTGTGTTGCCACCACCCAGTATGATCACTTTCTTTCCAATTTTATTGATATGGCCGAAGGCAACACTTGCCAAAAACTGTACCCCTATGTGGATGTTCGCACTGGCTTCTTCCCGACCAGGTAATATCAAGTCTCTTCCTTTAGGCGCACCGGTTCCAACAAAAACAGCATCATAATCCTTTGACAGGATTTCCTTCATGCTCGAAACGAAATGATTGAAATGCGTATGAATGCCCATGTCTAAAATATATCCCACTTCTTCATCAAGCACTTTTTCGGGAAGTCGGAAATCAGGTATTTGAGTGCGCATCATGCCACCACCTTTGTTCCACTCATCATACAAATCAATTTCATAACCCAATGGGGCGAGGTCGCGCGCTACCGTAAGCGAAGCTGGGCCACCACCAATGAGGCATATCTTTTTGCCATTCTTTTTGCCAATGGAAGGCATCCTTGATTTCACATCGTCTTTGTTGTCGGCCGCCACACGCTTCAGGCGGCAAATGGCAACCGGCTCTTCTTCAATACGTCCGCGCCTGCAAGCCGGTTCGCAAGGACGATCGCAGGTGCGACCCAACACTCCAGGAAAAACATTTGACTCCCAGTTTACCATGTATGCATCGGAATACCGTCCGTCTGCAATAAGTCGGATATATTCGGGCACAGGCGTATGGGCAGGGCAGGCGTATTGGCAATCAACAACTTTGTGGAAATACTCCGGGTTCTTTATGTCTGTTGGTTTCAAAATCTATGATCTGTTAAAATTGGGCGCGAAAAATACGGTTACTTTATGAAAAGCAAAAATGATCTATTGCATATATTATATGCTTCCAAATAATATTTTGATGTACGGCTTCAAAAGCAGTGGTAATAACATCTCCGATGCTAATTTGTCTTGGTGATATCAGCCCCTACCAATCGATAAACCCGTCCATCCGGCTTGGTGGTAAGATAAAGTTCCCCATTTCTATCCTGACCGAAACGTTCATCCACTTTCTCTGAATTACACAGTTTGGCAAGGGTAGTAATTTGTCCATCAATAGAAATTTGCCATTCTTTTACAGGCGCCTGCGTACCGAGTTTTATATCGGCCATTTCGATATAAAACAATCTGCCCTTCACAATATCGCCAAAGACAAACTTTCCTTTGAGTTCCGGTAAATCTTTGCCTACATATTCAAAGCCTCCTGCAATAGCATTACCTTCATCATGATCATATTGTGCGATGGGATAGGTAATATTATTTTTTGCGTCATCTGCAGGTAGTGGATAGATGTTATGCATGTTTTGCGAAGGATCAATCAAGAAGGTTCCTTCACGAATTGGCCAACCACAATTACTGCCCGCTTCAATTAAGTATAAACTTTCTACATTATGATGCCCAATGTTTGGGATAAACATCCGACCCGCCTGATCCCAAATCATACGATGTGGGTTTCTGAATCCCCTGGCAAATATTTCTCTAACTGTATTGGAGCTTTCATTTTTCACCAATGGATTATGTTCGGGTATACCATATTTCCCATTCGCACTGTTATTTCCGTTCGGATCAATCCGTAAAACCGTTCCCCATATTTTTTCTGTACTACTGCAGAGAAACGGGAAACCATTTTCTGCACTGCCTCCATCACCTACTCCGATGTATAACAATCCGTAGTCTTCATCACCCGGTTTTGCATATGGATTGAATGCCACTTCCTGAACCCCGTGTATCTGACTTACCATATCTACACGAAAAAGTTCACGGCTCTCTCCCACAAAGGGAAAAACTTCTGGCGATTTTGTTTTCCATTCTGATACTACCCATTGCAAGGTAACCTTGATCGAATCCACATAACTGAAATCGGCTTTGGCAGAAGCGGGAGGTTCGGTGTGTGTCGTATATAACAATCCGTTTTTCGCGAACTCAGGATGAAATGCATAACTGCCCAAGCCTGTCGCTAACCCTGGTGTGTGAATGAAGTTTGATTTTTCTTTGGCCATATCCAGATACACTTCCGGTTTGTTGCCGTTGAGGAAATACAATTTACCACGCAGGTCATTCAAAAATAATTTATCGGTATTGGGTTGATAGGTCAGCTTGGTGATGCGCGTTATTGGATTGTTGTCACCCGATGGTGGAATCTGTAAAACAGGTTTCAATGCAACCACCAGATTTGACATGGATATCGGTTCAGGAATAGGGTTCTTTAACGCATTCGGGTCCATCGTAGCTTTACGCAGGTCTGGTGCCTTTGACGTGTGGATGTAAGCCAGAATATCGTTTACGTCATCATCAGACAGATAATTATATGAAGGCATTTGTAATTTGAATTTATCAAACTGTTCCTTAGCCCGAGCATCTCCCGTTTCAATTTTTGTCTTTGGGTCTTTGATAAATTCCCTTAACCATTCGGTATGAATTATTTTTGTTACCCCTCCTAATTGTGGACCAATGCCATCAACATTGAAATTATGACATGATGAACAGTTTTGTGTAAACTTGGTTTTCCCGGAAACTATTGATATTGAATCCGTGGGAATAGAACTCGTATCAACGGAAGTATTATTAGTACACGAACTTACCAACAAGAGAAACAAAATACAGATTGATGCAAGCGTGAGTTTATTCATAGGAGGCTTTTTCAATTTTTGTTTTCACGTGTCATTTATAAAGCTGTGAGTAAAGAGCTGCGAGCCTTGAGCCGATACTCGAAGCTCATACCTCGTGGCTTCATTCAAAGATCCGTTCACTTTGATTCTGCCATCAAATATTTCGTTTATTTAATTCCTTCACAGCATAGTCACACGCACGTGCTGTAATGGCCATGTACGTCAACGAAGGATTTAAGCAAGAATTGGAAGTCATACCTGAGCCATCCGTAATAAAAACATTGGGTACTTCGTGCATTTGATTGTATGCGTTGAGCACGGAGGTCCTGGGGTCTCTGCCCATGCGGGCGGTTCCCATTTCATGGTTGGCATTTCCAGGAAAGGAGGTATTTACATAGGGGGTCACATTTTTATAACCGGCAGCCTCCATCATCTCTGCTGCCGAGTTGGCCATGTCTTGTTGCATGGCTTTTTCATTTTCTTTAAACTCACAATCGATGCTGATGGTAGGCCTTCCATAAATATCTTTTACATCTTTGTTTAAAGTAACGCGGTTATCGGCATAAGGCAAACACTCACCAAAACCTACCAAACCAATGTGCCAGTTTCCCGGTGTTTGCGCTTCGTTCTTTAACGCCACACCAATTTGTTCTGAGCGATTCCAACCACTACGTGAAGCACTTCCCTGCAAGCCAAACCCTCGTATATAATCGGTACGTTTTTCTGAAATATTTCTAAAGCGTGGCACATATACTCCGGTGGGTCTTTTGCCATAATAATATTGATCTTCAAACCCCTCCACACGGGCACTGGCCCCGGCCATTTTGTGGTGGTCCATCAGGTTTCTTCCCACCTGGTCACTGCCATTTCCCAAGCCATTGGGAAAACGTGAACTGGTGGAGTTTAACAATATGAATGTGGTAGCCAACGTAGCCGCATTCAGGAAAATAATTTTTGAATAATACTCCCTCACTTCGTTGGTGGTCGTATCGATTATTTCTACACCAATCGCTTTTTCCAGTTTTTCATCATAGATCACTTTATTCACCAGCGAGTTTGGACGAAGGGTAAGATTGCCTGTAGCAAAGGCTGCCGGCAATGTGCTTGCATTGGTACTGAAGTAGGCTCCATAAGGGCACCCCCGGTGACAAAGATCGCGATGCTGGCATTGTCCTCTTCCTTTCACCGGTTGGGTAAGGTTGGCAACTCTGCCAATGGTTAATTTTCGACCTAGAAATTTTTCTTCGACTTTGGATTTAAAATCTTTCTCCACACAATTCATTTCCATCGGTGGAAGAAAATTTCCATCGGGTATATGTGGGATTCCTTCGGCCTGACCACTCACACCAATAAAGGACTCAACATAATCGTACCAGGGTGCCAACTCTTTATACCGAATGGGCCAGTCAACCCCATGACCATCTTTTTTGTTTGCTTCAAAATCAAGGTCACTCCAACGCCAGCTTAACCTGGCCCAAAGCAGTGAACGACCACCTACCACATCACCTCTGATCCAATCGTACCGTTTGGTCTCGTGATAAGGATTTTCTAAATCATTGATGTAGTAGTGCTTGTTATCGGCACGAAATGAATAATGTCGCGCCTGCACAAAACTTTTACGTTTATCCTCTTCCGTAAGAAGTCCACAGTGAGATATTTCCCAAATATCTTTTGTGCCTGTTTCGTAATGCGGATGCTCTACCGGTTTGCCTCTTTCCAACATCAATACTTTTAAACCCTTTTCGCACAGTTCTTTTGCCGCCCAACCACCGCTGATACCGGAGCCTACCACGATGGCATCATATGTGTTTTCTTCTTTTGCCTTAGTGTTTAAATTCATAAGCCTTGCTTTGTGGTCAAAATAAGAATAACTCGTTTAATCGCATACGTTTTGTTTATCGGTGGTAAATGAAAATGATCAGGGTAAACTTCACCATTTTCGTCACTATATAGACGCTAATTATGCCTAGCGTACCTGACAGGCGTATGTCATACTTTCTTTTGGTACAACCTTTTTTTGTCATTCCTCTTAGCCCTCAATAATGAACAAGCGCATTTATGTAATTCAATTTTTACAATCACTATTTTGTATTGTGTTGTTGAGTGTTGTTTTTCAAGGATGTCAACAAAAAACGGAAGAGAAACCAGGTTGGCCTGCGATAGCCCGCGAAACAAAACCGTGGACCCGTTGGTGGTGGCATGGCAGCTCATTGACTAAAGAGGGGATCACAGCCGAAATGGAAGCCTATCAGAAAGCCGGGCTGGGCGGACTGGAGATTACACCCATATATGGCGTAATCGGATACGAAGATCAGTTTGTAGATTACCTCTCACCTGAGTGGATAGAATTATTTCTTCATACACTAAAAGAAGCCGAGCGATTAGATTTAGGAATTGATATGGCCACGGGCACCGGTTGGCCATTTGGCGGGCCTTGGGTGAGCAGTGAAGATGCCTGTAAGAACATAAACTATAAAATATATGAGGTCAAGGCCGGAGCATCACTCCGTGAAAAAATTGAATTTATTCAGCAGCCTTATTTACGGGCTGTAGGAAGCCAGGTACATGAAGTGGGCAATAATTTTTCAACCGAGCCAATGGCTGTTGTTGGCACGAGAAAAGAACCCGTGATGAGAATAGATCCAAAAGGAATTGACATTAGGGAATTAATTGAACCCATTGGGGCCAATAAAAATCTGCAAGCATTGGCCCTGGAACAAGTTAAGTTTGAGAAGCCTCTTCCACTACAAACGTTGATGGCCTTCAGCGATACCGGAACAACCATCAACCTGACCAGTAACGTAGATGCATCGGGAAAACTTGATTGGGTTGCTCCTCCAGGGAATTGGAAACTGTATGCGGTGTTTGAAGGCTGGCATGGTAAAATGGTAGAGCGTGCCGGGCCCGGTGGCGAAGGAAATGTTATTGATCATTTTTCTGCTATCGCATTACTACATTATCTCCATCATATCGATAGTGCGTTGGCAGGCAAAAATATTCATTCGCTACGTGCATTTTTTAATGACTCGTATGAAGTAGATGACGCGCGTGGAACAGCAGACTGGACTCCCACCTTGTTTGATGAATTTAAAAAAAGGAGAGGCTACGATTTGCAAGAATACCTTCCTGCGTTGCTTGGCCATGATGATGATGAAAAAAATCAGCGTATTCTGTGCGACTACCGCGAAACCATTTCAGAAATGTTGTTGGATAATTTTACGCAGCCGTGGAAAACATGGGCACATGGAAAATATGCTATCGTTCGCAACCAGGCACATGGATCGCCAGCCAATATTCTTGATCTGTATGCTACCGTGGATATTCCTGAAATTGAGGGCGTAGAACCGTTGCGTATGAAGATGGCATCATCGGCAGGAAATGTAACAGGTAAGAAATTAGTTTCATCTGAATCGGCCACGTGGCTTAACGAACATTTCGAATCCAACCTCTCCGACATAAAGATTGCAGTCGATCGATTTATGCTTAACGGCATCAATCACATCTTCTATCATGGCACTTCGTATTCACCTCCGGGTGAGCCCTGGCCGGGAAGGTTGTTTTACGCGGCTGTTCATCTTAACCCCAGAAATTCATTGTGGAATGATTTCGATGCGTTGAATAAGTATGTGTCCCGTTGCCAATCCTTCCTTCAACATACGACTCCTGACAACGATGTGTTGTTATACTTTCCAATCTATGATCGCTTCTCCACGCCAGGAAAGGAATTGATTGAACACTTTGATGGCCTTGGGAAGCAATTTGAAAACACCGCCTTCGAACGTAGCGCTAAAACGATGCTTGAAAAAGGATATTCCTTTGATTATATCTCTGATAAACAAATTAGAAATATTTTATACGAAAAAGGTTCTCTGAAAACGGAAGGAAACAATTCATATAAAACATTAGTGATTCCCCGCAGTCAGTATATTCCAATCAATACATTTCAGAAAATAATTTCACTGGCAGAAGCTGGAGCAACTATTCTGGCACATGAAGGACTTCCCGCTTCGGTTGCCGGTTTTAGTAATCTCGAAAACAATAAAAATTCATTTAAGGTAATGATGGACAACCTTGAGAACGCAAACCCGGTAGCAGCCGGTGTACATGAAATAAAAGTTGGTAAAGGAAGGATTTTGGTTGGTGATCAATTGGATGACCTTCTTTCGTATGCATCGATACGAAAAGAAAGCATGGTAGAGCGTGGTATTAATTTTATCAGAAAAAAAGAAAGCGGCAACCGCACGCTCTATTTTATCGCCAATAAAAATAATCAACCATTTGATGGATGGCTTCCCCTCGAAGTGATGGCAGCATCCGCAGTTTTGTATGATCCCATGACAGGCGAATTGGGCAAGGCTGCGTGTAGAAAAAGCAACGAAGGAACGTTGGAAGTTCAGGTTCACCTCACCACACAACAAACAATTCTCATTGAAACGTATGAAGGCGAGACGGAAATTAACTCATTTATAAGTTATTCGACATCAGCAAATCCTATCACTCTTCAAGGAAAGTGGAAAATCAGTTTTACTTCCGGTGGCCCGGAACTGCCCGCGTCACGGGAAACGGATACGCTTACTTCGTGGACTAACCTGGGCGGAGAATCCTATAAAGCCTTTTCCGGAACAGCCACTTACTCGTTGTCTTTTGATATGCCTTCACAAACTTCAGAAGGTTGGTTATTGGATTTGGGGGTTGTCAAAGAAACCGCAGAAGTATTCCTAAATGGAAAATCGATGGGTACGTTGATCGGACCGGTTTATCAAATCCATCTTGATAACTCAATCCTCAAAGAAAAAAATATACTGGAAGTGCGTGTCTCCAACCTGATGGCAAACCGCATTGCCGACATGGACAGAAAAAAAATACATTGGCGCAAATTCTACAACGTAAATTTTCCTGCCCGTAAAGCAGAAAACCGGAAGAATGGTTTGTTTGATGCTTCGGAATGGCTGCCAAGAGAATCGGGATTGATGGGACCAGTCACGCTGCGTTCCTTGAGGAAGGACTGATTTCCGCTAAGCTTAGAGCCGTGAGCTATGAGCCTTGAGTCCTGCTCACAGCTCAAGGCTTGTAACTTGTAACTAAATCAAAACCATTACTAGAAAATGGACTTACTTACTCAACGTCAAATTAGCCTGAGCGATATTCTTTCCTGCGGTGAATACTCTCAGTTTATCATTATTCGATGACACTAAAATACTCCAACTATTGCCGGTCTTGATCATTTGAATATCCTTCACATTGTAGGGAACAAAAAAACCACTCTCAAGATTTTTTAAACATCTGAAATTCATATTACCCAATCCCTTCATGAAGACACCCGGAGAAGCATCGGCCGGTGTGGTCTCTACTTCCACATCAAATTTATTGCCTGCCAACAAAATATCTTTCACGCCATCACCATCGAAATCATGAACAATAATTCCGTTTACGGAAGAAAGCTGAGCTTCCGTAGGTAGTTTCTTTATATTGAATTTTCCATTATCGTTCATCATAATTACACTCGAAAAAAGATAGGCTTTGTAATGCATCGCATTCTCTATGTCATGTCCTAAAATGGAAGGCAGATCAGAAGTGGCAAAAGAAAGATAGGTGGGAAATTTCTGAGAAATCATTGGCATTTGCTGGGAGGTACATTCCTTTCCTCTTATCGGCACCAACAACGAATCGTTATAAAGCCGTGCAAGAAAAATATCGTTCGTACCATTGCCATCAAAGTCTTTGGCGAAAACATGAAAAGGTTTTTCTGCACTTGCCTTGAACTTATAATTTTCACCCAGGTTTCCTATGATCAGATCCTGATCGCCATCACCATCAAGATCATCAGCGATCACTTTGTTCCACCAGCCTTCGGTATTTAATGTTCCATATTGCTCCGATACATTAATTAGTCTTCCTTGTTGTAGTTCATATATCTTCACAGGCATCCACTCTCCGACTACTACCAATTCTGAAATCTTATCGCCATTTAAATCAACCCATACAGCAGAATTAACCATGCCTACTTCAGAGAGGCCTGGTGCCAGGGCATCCGTTTTATCGGTGAACTTTCCCTTGTCATTGATCAATAAATAATTCTTAGGCGATTTTGGATATGTGCCCGCTACCACCTGACCTCCGCGGAATAAATCGAGATCACCATCGCCATCAATATCGTATGGTACCACACAGGAACCACTACTTTTTGTTTTAGGAAGTGGTGCGCGAGTAAAGTTTCCTTTTCCATCATTGAGATAAAGACGGTCCTGATACATTTCTGCGTTTTCAGGAAATTCACTTCCTCCACTCACCACATACAAATCGTTATCTCCGTCCTGATCGGTATCAACTAATAAGGTACCCATGTCTTCATAGGCTTTATCATTTTCGAAAGCTGCCACAGGCTTCTTTACCAACTTTCCGTTCTTTTGTAAATATAAATTACCCGGTTGTCCTGCTGCGCCACCTATATAGAAATCACCCTCACCATCTCCATTTACATCACCCGTTGTTATGAATGGCCCGCTCTTTGAAAAATTGTGTGGCAATAAGATCTGATCTTTATATTCATTAAACTCATTTTCATGATGAACGAAACTGCTTGTCAATACAGCCGTGGTAGATTCCTGAAACAAACGTTTTTCCTTACGGTTTTTATTTACGTTACGCACCGCCTGATCGTGTCTTACTTCAACCATTTGATTTGCTGTGTTCTCTTTTAAATGGTTTACCAAACCATCATTCCAAACAATTTTAATACTATCCACTTTCGGTATTTTGCCAAGACCGAAATGAACCACGGGGTCGTTGGAAGAAAGATAACCACGTACCGTTTTATTTTCGAAGTACTGGATTTTGTCTTCATAATAAACGGTAACCTTAGCACCAATACCATGTGCGTTTCCGGGAGGACCTGTAAGTTTGATTTTTAAGTAGTTGTTGCGACTGGCTGAAGAGTTTTCATAAATAAAGGCTTCATCATCCAGGTTGTTTACCACCAGGTCAAGATCACCATCATTATCAAGATCGCCCACGGCAGCCCCGTTGGAAAAGCTGTCATCATTGAACCCCCACTGATCGCCCACACTTTCAAATTGCAAGTCACCCTTATTTTTGAAAACAAAGTTTTTGACTTTGATGGGATCATACACTTCAATAAATTCTTTAAATCCCTTCTCCAGCATCTCTTGAGGAGATTGATACTTATTTCTGTTTTGTGTAATAAACACTGTGAGTTTTTGTTGAACATCCCCATCAAAAACATCGCGCCTATACCCGTTGGCAACAAAGATGTCGCGGTTGCCATCGTTGTCGAAATCGGAAAGCAAACAAGACCAGCTCCATTCTGTTTTAGCTACACCCGATAATTGAGAGATCTCACTAAAGAAAAGATTCCCCTGGTTGAGGTGAAGGGCGTTGTGCATGTATTGTTTGTGCATGCCTCCGTTCACAATATTGTAAAATCCCTCAATGTCCATCGATGGCATAGAGACTTTAGATCGCTTATAATCTTGCGGTAACATTTCACTGACGTAAATATCTTCCAACCCATCGTTATTAATATCGGCCACATCGGTGCCCATCGAATACATGGAAATATGATTGGTGGCTGTTTTGATTTGCTCTTTAAAGGTTCCGTTCTTTTGATTGATGTACATATAATCGCCTTCGGCAAAATCATTGGCAACAAAAATATCCGTCCAGCCATCGTTATTAAGATCAGCTGTGACCACACTCAACGCATAACCAAAATTATTTGAGATGCCAGCCTTTGCTGCGATGTCATGGAATTTTCCATTTTCATTCAGGAACAATCGATCGCGACTCGCAGCGGGAGATAGTTTTTTTTGTCGCACCATTTCGGTGAGCGGAAGATCAAATGAATCAGGTCGGTTCGTGACATACAAGTCGAGATCATTGTCATTGTCTAAATCAAAAAAGGAAGCATGTATTGAGTAACCGGACTCATCCAGTCCAAATTCTTTTGCTTGCTCTTTGAACGTGAGATCACCCTGATTGATAAACAACAGATTTCTTCTCTGCGCTTCGCTATCATGCCATCCACCTTTGCAAACGTAAATATCGAGAAGACCATCGTTGTTGATGTCTACCATGGTCACTCCGTTATTCCACTTTCCATTTCCGGCAACACCAGCCGATTCGGTAATGTCTTTAAATTTCAGGTTGCCTTCGTTGAGGTATAATTTATTAGGCACTTCATTGCCGGTGAAATAAATATCTGAAAGACCGTCATTGTTGATATCGCCAATACCTACACCCCCTCCATTATAAACATAGGCAAACAAATCAAAATAGTTATTAATGTTTTCATCAACGAGATTTTTGAAGGTAACACCACTATGCGTAGACTCCACCTTTTTGAAAACAGGTTCTTCAATCGGTGATACGTCTTGTTTCGAGTTTATTACATCGTGTTTCTGACCACATCTATAAAGTAGAAGTGAAACGATTATTGTTAATAAAAATGTTGTATTATTTTTTATGTGCATACAAAGTAGGGTTACTTCTGTCAAATCAATTGATCGTGAAACTTAATCAGGTATTTATCCTCTTCATGATTCACAAATAACAAGATAAATGGAGTAGAATTAAAACAAAAAATGCCGCTGTTTTCACTTACTATTTCTCCTATTGAGCAGCCTGCATAATTTTTATTTTAGGATACGCTGATGCTCAGGAAATTTAAAGCAATGACAACCTAAGTATTAGTCCAAGCTACCATTTTTCAGAAGCTTTTCTTCTTTTTTCAAGCTCATCGACATCCGCCAAATCTTTTGGCCTGTTCGTTTCCAACTTCATTTTTATGAGGTCGTTGTATCCAATCACCGGAATTGATATCCCTTCAAAGTCAAATCGCTTTGCCCTCTGATATGCCTCTGGAAATTTTATCTGGCCTTGTACCTGTGGTAGAAATTCTGCTTTTATTCCCAGTGCTGGAATTCTGAAAAAACTCTTTTTTGAATCAAATACAGCCGTTTCTAAGGTTGAAATATCAACCCCCATGTCCTTGAAGGCCGCTAACAATTTAAGGTAGTTTTCAATAGTTGGGCGATACCAAAAATCTACATCTCCGGTACTTCGGGGGTATCCGTGAGCAATAACCGCAATACCTCCAATTACCAAATATTCAACGTGATGCTGGTTAAGATTCTTACAAATATTTTTATAGGCATCAATCATTTATCATTTTTAACGTTGTCCACTCGATTTCCGGGCTTTCATCGAAATTTATATGCTGAACCGGAGAAAATGCTTTGGAAAATGCCAGTATTTCAAAGGCCAACTTTAGCCGCTCTTCAAATGTCATTTGTATGTCTTCAACATATTGAAGTTGGTTCATTTCTTCTCGTGTACAGATTACCACTTTTTCCATGTTAACTATTTCTGCAATAAAAATACGAACAGTATAGGATACTTTCCACGTAAACCTACTGACCTGCTTAGATACTTCTTCTGAACACCTGAAATATCAAGAATGGACATTTACCAAAAAGACTGCAATCTCAAAATAAAAAAAGGCCGCAGATTTCTCTGCGACCTGCTAAAACAACAATCTTAAATTTTAATTACACGTTGGGCCGCCCGGGTAGCCACAGTTTTGCTCATAACCACCCAGTGTTCTGTCGAGTTGAGTTTGAGGAATAGGTCTGCGTACATGATGTAGACCAATATTCACAGCTGCCTGCGGATTATATAATTTCACCCTGCTTACCAAGGTTCCAGTTCTTGTAAGATCATACCAGCGACACTGTTCACCATCGAGTTCGCGGGCACGTTCATCCAGAATATAGTTAAGTGTAACCTGTGCGGGTGTTATAAGCATTGCCGCCAATTGACCAGGTTTGGCTGCCCTGGACCGAACAACATTTATGTCATCCGCTGCACCAGTATTATTTCCTCGTTTGAACCGGGCTTCTGCACGCAGCAAATAGGTGTCACCTAATCGCATGACAAACCAATCCCGTGATCCCATTTCCCATTGAATAGTTGGTCTTCGCGGATCAATAAACTTATTAAGGGAAGCAAATATTCTTTCTGTGTATTCATTTCTGGTATAAACACGATAGCGTGTTTGCAACTTCTTAGTAGCAGTCCAAACAGCATCTTGCCCAGGGCCAGGAATAAATATTGCGGTATCACCTACGGCAAATTTTGGCTTTCCTAATACGGCTAATGAGCCATCTTTATTTTTAGCGCCTGCATCCACGTTGGCCTGTGTCCAAGTAGGAATACTGCTGGCTTTATTGCTATACCACACATGTTTGTAGGTGAGATCATAACGGTTGTCTTTATCCCGATCAGCCGCATAAATATCCATCAGATAATCTGTTGGTCTGAAGCGTTTGAACGGTCTTCCGTTAGCAATATCGCGCTGCATTCCTGGCTGAATATCATACTCCATCAGGAAATACAAATGACCACGATTTCCTTCCCCGCCATTCAGGATCGGATCGATAGAGTTTTGTACTGTAAAAATAACTTCCGCATTCCGTTGATTATCCTGATCCCAAAGCTTGCCTACATCACTGGTAAGCTTAAAATTATAATCCGCAATGACATTCGTAAAATACTGCTCCGCTTTCGAAAAATCATCTGCTGCCGCAAAAGGTTGGTATCCACGCGTCAATAAAACCAATCCTAATAAATGCTGTGCAGCCGCTTTGGATGCCCTGCCATAGTCCGATTGCGATGCAGGCAAATTGGCGATGGCATATTCAAGATCCGGAATAATGGCTTGCGCATAAATCTCAGACTGGGGAGTTTTATTGGCATCTACCACGGCACCCACCGTTTCTTCCAGCGTAAGATGAACATCCCCCCATTGACGCACCAGATTAAAATAATAAAGGGCCCGTAAAAACCGAACTTCTGCCAGTCGTTTGGAAAGCGTGGCCTGATCCAGGCCGGAAATACTCTGAGATCGGTTAATCACTGCATTAGCCTGATTAATGCCTCGATACAAATATTGCCACATCTCGATCAAAATACCGCTGGTGGAAATCAATCCATTATCATAATAGTTGAATGATTTGTTATTACCATCTGCACCATTTGTTTGTGTATCTGTTCCAAAAACAGTAAGCGAATAAGCTCTTTCGTTGCTATAAATCCATTTTAAATAGGAATAGGTAGCATCAACCGCATCTTCCAATCCAGCCGGTGTGGTATAATAACTTGACCCTGCCACATCAGAAACCAATTCTTCCTGCAAAAACTCATCACACGACTGGATATTAAAGGCCATGATGGCAATTAATACAAATATTGATTTTGTCTTCATATACTTAGTCTTGATTAAAAGGTTAAATTAATACCACCCAAAAACAGTTTATTAGACGGTACATCACTGGCATCAATCTGATTGACAGATTCAGGATCGAAGAGTTTATAACTTGACCATACTTTGGGATTCTGTGCTGAGAAATATACACGCAGATTTGTAAGTCCAAGTTTGCTGGTAATTGTATTGGGGAAGTTATAACCCAACGTCATTGTTCTTAACTTTACAAAGCCACCGTCTTTGTAGCGAAGCGTAGATGCAAACGCAGGATTTTCCTGGTTGTTATTTGGCCTTGGGTAATCATTGGTTGGATTATCAATAGACCAGTAGTCAATGTTCAGGTTATTATAACGCGCCTGCATGGTAGCCTGGTCGGAATGAAAACGGCTATCAAGCATATATCCTAACCGATAGTACATGAAGATTGACAAATCAAATCCCTTAAAAGAGAAGCGGTTGTTCAAACCACCCATCGCAGATGGAATGTCACTGCCAATAATTACCCGGTCAGCAGGGGTAATCGTACCATTACCATCCGTATCCTGAAGCTTAATTTCACCCGGAAAGGCACCCATCGTGGATTTGGCTAAATCCACTTCATTGGCTTGCCAGATTCCCGTCTTCTTGTAATCATAGAAGACACGGATCGGCTCACCAATGAACCAGGCGTTGCCCGTATCACTTATTTTATTGCCGTTAGCATCGCGTTGCGAAAGATCAACAATCTCTTCCTTATAACCGGTAATGTTAAAGTCCGCATCCCACTTAAAGCCATTGGGCGAATCTATAATATTGGCATTCAAGGTTAATTCAAAACCCTTGGTGCGGGTGGCACCTATATTCGACAAAATATTGTCGTATCCACCGGAAGGAGGAAGATTTCTTCTTAAAAGCAAGTCAGTTGTATTGGTTTCATACACATCGAAAGTTCCGCTTAACCTGCCATCAAATAAACCGAAATCAATACCAATATCTATGGTGGCAGATTTTTCCCATCCAAGATCAGGATTAGGGATAGATGACAGAGCAAAACCAGCGGCATTTACTTCATCCCATGAATAAACAGATTTAGTTAAAGTACCTTGTGTGCTGTAGGGGTTTATGGACGTATTTCCCACCACGCCATACGATGCGCGCAATTTTAAATCACTCAGAAAATTTACATCCGCCATGAAGCCTTCATCTTTAATTCTCCATCCGGCAGATAATCCTGGGAAGTTGGTCCATTTGTGACCAGGGGCAAGGCGTGAAGAACCATCGGATCGCAAGGTTGCCTGTAGCATGTATTTCCCATTAAAGGTATAGTTAATGCGCCCCATTAAGGAAGCTAATGCCCAATGTTCAAGTCGGCTTCTCACTGCACTGATGGTTGTGGCGGTTTCTAAATTATACCACTTTGCCGATTCATACGGAAGACCTGTCACTGAGGTAAAGTGATTTTCGTAATTATTTTCCTGAATACTTTGCAGAAAAGTAAGCCCTAGGTTATGCTTACCATTGAGTGTCTTATTATAGGTAAGAAGATTTTCCATGGTATATCCTGTGTTTGACTGATTTTCAAACTGAGCCGCTGGATCGCCATTTCTTCTGGGGTTTGTATACCGGCCTTGAAAAATACCCCGTGTATTGTAGCGCAAATCGGTACCTACTAAAAACTTATACTTAAGCCCTTCTATAATATTGGCTTCCAGATAGACGGATGAGAAAATCCGGTCTATTCTTTCTTCGTCAATACGTTTTCCGGGTACCAATTCACTCAACGGATTTGAACGGATACCATCGGCAATTGGTAAGAATAATATGACGCCCTGATCATCATAAGGCAGGCCAAGAGGCGTTTGGTTTACGGCTTCGGATAAGACACTGCCCGAGCCGTTGTTCAGTAAAGAATGAGTTATTTGGGTTGACATGCCCGCTTTGAAGCGCTTGCTGATTTGATGATCCAGGTTTAGCCGGGCTGTCATTTTGGTGAAATCCATACCATCGATAGTGCCTCCTTGATTGAAGTAGCCCAATGACATGTTAAACTGAGTTTTTTCATTACCGCCATTGGCACTCACCTGATGGTCCGTCTGACTGCCATTGTGAAAGATTAAATCCTGCCAATCCGTAGAAAGACCTTGCTGCACTGATTTTAATTCTACCGGATCAACAAAAACTCCGATCGGATTATTTATACCGTCATCAACCGGAATGGTTCCATTCCAGGCATCTCTACCCGTTTTGCCTGCGGCATTTCTGCGGTTTGACTCTCGTTTCAAATTGGTGAATTGTTCTCCATTCATCATGGGAAACATACTGAACGGTTGCGTAACCCCGTAATAACCAGAATAGGAAACAGAAGTTTTACCTGACTTGCCACGTTTCGTTGTGATAAGCACAACACCGTTAGCACCCCTGGAACCGTAAATAGCGGTAGCTGCTGCATCTTTTAATACTTCGATAGATGCAATATCTAATGGATTGAAGTCATTCAATGAACTAGTTCCTGATGTCATGGGCACGCCATCCACTACAAATAAAGGATCATTGGATGCATTGATTGATCTTCTACCCCGGATGGTAATTGATGGACTTGCCCCAGGCCGTCCATTGGCTTGAAGTACATCAACACCGGCAACCTGCCCTTTCATACTTTCCAACGTGCTGGTCGTAGCGATCTTAGAAATAGCAGAAGAGCTGATAGAGGCAATGGCAGCCGTTACATCGCGCTTTTCCTGGGTACCATACCCAACTACTACAACTTCAGCCAGTGCAGTAACATCAGACTCCATAGAAACATCAATGGTTGACCGTGAGCCGACTGCAACTTCTTGTGTTGTAAAACCAATGGCACTGAATACAAGTACTGACTCTGTAGAAGGAACATTGATCGAAAACTTTCCATTGCTATCAGAAACCGTACCGGTGGTGGTACCTTTTACTAAAATGTTTACTCCCGGGAAACCTTGACCATCATCCGAAGAAATTATTCTACCGGTGACTAAGCGTTCCTGAAAGTCCAGGTTTGTGTTGGTGCCGGCTGCCCAGGCAACTGGGCCAAAGCATACCAACATGAGTAAAAATCCTATCGGCATACCCCGAAGGATTCTTCTAAAGTTAGATAGAGTTTTATGCATAATTTATGGGTTGGGTTTCGAATTTATGTTAATGAGTAAGGTTCTGTTCAATACGCTGACACGGATTAAAAAACAACTAGCCTTTGAGTATTATGACGTAAAAACAGGTGGTATCCCTTACATGGCTGATTAAGTTAAATGAATCTTTTAACAACTTATTAATATCACGTCCCATCGGGTCGTCTAGGGTTTTCACCCTTCGCTGAAATGAAATAGCCTGGGGAAATTTTCGATCTCCCCAGGCTATTAAACAAACGATACCAACGTCCGGCAAAAAATGACGATCAATACTTACTTAATTAGAAGCGCCCGGGTATCCAGGATTTTGTTGTATGACTCCGTTAATGTTTAAATCGATTTGATTTTGAGGAATCGGTAAAAGCACATTGTAATCTTGCACATTACAAGCCGGGTAAATCGGATTGTTACAATATTTTCTAACCCGCTCTAAAAATTTCCCTGTTCTGCGCAAGGTTATATGCCTGAACTCTTCTCCGTATAATTCCCTTGCCCGTTCGTCCAACAGGTAATCCATGGTAACATTAGCCGGATCTACTAGTGTAGCATTTGCCCTTTTTCTAACCTCGTTGATGTCTTGAGCAGCAAGTGCAGTATTACCTAATCCAATATAAGCTTCTGCCCGTAACAGATACGTGTCGGCTAACCGTATAGCATAAACATCTTTGTTATTATAGCCACCACCAGAACGGGCCGGGTCATCCAGGTGATGAGCTGGATCGGCATGTTTCATAAAATAAGGATAGATATATTGGCAGGTATCTTTTATGCCATCACGTGTGCCAGCCGGGAATTTGCTGAAATCAATCGCCTGACCATTAAAGGTAGAAGCCGGGTTTTGATAATAGAATGTTCTGATAATCTGATGTTTTGCATTTCGCATATCATTATTCCAATCACCTCTCCATACATCGTAAGCCATAAAATTAGTAGGCCTGATCCAGGCTACCGGACGACCATAGATATCCAAATAACCAGTACCGGAAGGGTATCCGGATATTATCTCTCCAATAAATGCCTTTTTGCCATCCGGTGCATTGCCCATTCTAAAATAGGCAGGCCCCCAGCCTCTTTCGCCCGGAAACCGATTGCCACCAATAACTGAAGCCGGGGCATTTTGGATTACCCAAATAGCCTCTGTGTTGGACGCCAGGTTTTGATTTCCGTAAGCATGTAAATCGAGATAAACGTCACCAGAGCCCAATACATCTTTGGCTGATCCAAAGCGATTTTTCATCAGTGCGGAACCGTAATTATTTATTACTTGTGAAGCTGCATCTACTGCCAGTTGGTTTTTTCCCCAGCTGAGATATACTTCGGTAAGTTTGTGCCAGGCCGCTTTTTGATTTATTCTGCCAGGTACCTCCATTTTATTAGGAAGCGGTAACTTGGTTGTACCAAACAACAGGTCGGCTTCCATGGCCTTGAATATTTCTTCTTTGGGTGTGCGTACAAAATCTGCTTTTGCTGTTGTTACGGGTTCTAATACCAAGGGCACATCTCCCCACAAGGATACTAAAAAGTAATAAGCCCAGGCCCTGAAAAACTTGGCTTCGGCCAGGTACTCATCTTTTTTGGCCGCGTTTGATAACCAAATATTGTCGCTTGAATGTTCTATGCCATAAATCAATGCATTGGCTCTCCCTACGAGGGTATAGGTGGTGTTCCACATGTAGTTAAACTGCCAGTTGTCAGAGGTCATCTCCGATTGGTAGTTTACTAATTTTCGGTTACCGCCTGGGTTTTCGCCATGAAAGGCCACGTCCGTTCCCAAACTTCCCATCATTATGGCAAAAGCATCCTGGTCGCCTCCATCCGAATACCAGGCCAACCGGATAGTATAATGTAATCCGGTAATACCTTGTTGAATACCGGCTACCGTGTTATAGGCATTATCAGGGGCCAGAAAATCGAGTGGCTTTTCAGTAAGGAAATCATCGTTGCAAGAAGTAACCAAGATGAATGGCACAACAATAAGTGCTTTCAGCATTCGACTGATTTTATTGATGAATTTTTTCATTTTTTTCAACATTATGTTTTTATAAAGAATGATACCTGACAGAATAATTAAAGTGTAAGGCTTAACCCTACCGTAACATTTCGCATCACTGGCATATTTCTGGCTGCATTCTGATCATTTTGTTGGGTGTTCCACTCGGGATCCCAGCCTGACCACTTCGTGTAGGTATAAGGATTTTTGCTGGCCACATACACACGGGCATTCTGAATTTTCAGGTATTCGAGTGTTTTTCTGTTCAACTGATAGGCGAGTGAAATATCCTGCAAGCGCACAAAACTGCGATTTTCATACATACCTCCATGCACTACCGGGGTATTGTAAACACCGGTGGCATCATTCACTCCGTTTACCGGTGTCCAATAAGGGCGAACAGCCGATGCATTGATACGATAAACATCATCGGAGTTCCAGCTAATATTAACCACCGATGAGTTATCCTCCATATAATACTTTTTACCTCCCTGCACAGAGTTAATAAAAAAGGAGAGTGTAAAGTTTTTGTAGGTTAACATATTGTTAATACCAAAACGATAAGAGGGGTTGCGATAGCCTATTACCTTTCTGTCATTGGTAGGCTCTATTACACCATCGTTATTTAAGTCGTTATACTTAATCTGGCCGGGGTACCAGTTGGCTGGTGTCTGTTTATTGTAGAGTTCAGCTTCCGTCCATAAACCACCACTCATTTCATAATCATAAAGAGCGCTTATCGATTGCCCAACAAACCAGGAGTTACCAATGTCCTTGTCATTTTCACCACCATACAACTTCGATATCTTATCTCGGTTCAGTGAGAAGCTGAAGGCAGAGGTCCACTTTACATCAGCCTTCTGCACATTCACAGATTTTATACTTACTTCAAATCCCTTGTTGGTAATGCCGCCAATATTTGTCCAAACGTTGGTAAATCCAGTCGAAATAGGTATAGCTCGTTGCACCAAAACATCGGAGGTTTCAGCCTGATAAAGTTCTATTGAACCGGTTATCCTGTCGTTCATAAACCCATAGTCAATCCCCAGGTTTAATGATGCCGTTGATTCCCAACTCAGGCTTGAGTTACCCAGCGTACTGGGGTAAACGCCAATGTAGGTAGTTTGACCAAATGCATAAGGACTGGTCGCCATTCTTGAGTAACTTGAGTAACGCCCAATACCCTGATTTCCATTAAGTCCGTAGGAAGCTCTTAGTTTTAAGTACACATTTTCGGGTGAAAAGAACTGTTCTTCCGAAAGCACCCAGCCAAGAGAAAGTGAGGGAAAGGTTGCCGTTTTATTGTCTCTACCGAAACCTGAAAAACCATCTTTTCTTACTGTACCCGTGAGCATATAGCGGTTTTTATAGCTATACACCAACCGGCCCATATAACCCAGGTTTTGTTCCTGCCAGGCATCCGTATTCATTGACATCTGGGTGCCCAATTCCATACTATTGTAACCAAGAACAGGGTTGTCGAATTTATCTGATCTTAGATAGGAATAATTACCGGCACGTTGCTCGCGGGTATAGAGCAGGGTTGCATTGAAATTGTGGTCGCCAAAACTCCGAACATACGAGGTAATACCATTGAACAATAGATTTCGGGTATCATTATGTTCTTTTCTTGCGCTACCCAAAACAGGTGCCCCGGTTGGGTGCTGTAACGGATAAAAAGTAAAATTGCCCCGGTTATTATAGTCATTAGAAAAATCGAGTTTAAACGATAAGCCTTTTACCATAGGAACCGTTACGGTGGCTGTACCTAAGATGTTAAAGTTGTTCCTTTTGTCACTATTATCGGCATACAAGTTTGCCAGTGGATAGGGCATGTAGAGTTCACCGGTGAGATAGGTATCGTAGGTGGGAAGCCCAATCTTATTGGTTGCCAACGGGCTTGCTGTACGGGCTGCGCTCAAACTCGCCTCTAACCCTGAGTAGTCGCGATACGAATAGGAAGAAACCATGCCTACCGTCAGCCAATCCGTCAGTTTAGTTTCCACATTGGCATTAAAAGTCAGGCGTTTAAAAGCATCGTTAAGCAATATTCCGTTTTCTTTGGTATAGGAGCCTGAAACATAATAACTGGTGGTATTGCTCTGACCAGAAAAATTAATATTGTGTTGTTGAAGAGGGGCAACACGGGTAACTTGCTTCACCCAGTCAACTGATTTTCCTGCTATATAATTATCTTTTTCTTCCTGCGTACGCAAACGAGCCGCTACCAAAGTTCTATCCGTAATATTCGGATACACCGGTTTTCCTGTTTCACTGGTGGGGGCGGTTTTATACCACTTATAAAGGTCTTGCTGATAGTAGTAATCTACTAACCGAATGGCATATTGCTCGGCATCCATAACCTTCATCGGGTTGTTGGTCATGTCCTGCACGCCATAATAGGTGCTGTAAGAAATTTTGGGCTTTTCACTTTTACCTTTTTTTGTCGTGATCAGGAGCACTCCGTTGGCAGACCTTGCTCCATAAACAGCAGCCGCGCTGGCATCTTTCAAAATATCAATGGTTTCAACATCATTGCTATTAATGTCGTTTAATGAACCATTAAAAATTACACCATTTAGAACAATTAATGGTTGATCACTTGCCGAGAGCGATGTTTGTCCCCGCACCGACAAATTAGGTTCTGATCCTGCACCTCCTACGGTTTGTACGTTTACACCAGGGGTATTTCCTTGCAACGCTTGCACAACATTAATGTTTGCCTGAGGAGCCATGTCTTCTAACGTCACTCGTGCTACCGCTCCGGTTAAATCACTTTTCTTCATCGTACCGTACCCTACTACTACCAGTTCGGCCAACTCCATAACATCGGTGTTCATCGTAACATCGATGGTAGAACGTGCCCCTACGGTTACTTCTTGTGTTTTAAAACCAATGGCACTAAACACCAATACCGCCTCTGATGTAGGCACATTGATAGAATACTTCCCATCACTGTCACTAACCGCACCAATCGAAGTGCCTTTGACAATAATGTTAACACCAGGAAATCCGAGTCCGTCATCGGCTGACACTACACGGCCAGTGACTAATCGTTCCTGAAAGTCCCGATTTATATTGGTGCCGGCAGCCCAGGCAACGGGGCCATAGCAAAGCAACACAAATAAAAATCCTACCGGAATACCCCGAAGGATTCTTCTAAAGTTAGATAGAGTTTTATGCATAATTTGTGGATTGGGTTTCGATTTTATGTTTATGATTAAGGTTCTCTATTTAATACGTTGGTACTATGTATATCCCATTATGGCTTTGAATTATAAGACGCAAGAACGTATGACATCCCCCCTACCTATCCTATTAAGTTTATTCATTTTTTAAAGAATGTCTTAATGACTTGAGGGCACGTCCCATTTGGGTTTCTATTGTTTTCACGCTTAGTTGAAGTGTTTCGGCAATTTCATGATATTTCATGCCGTGGTCTCTGCTTAATTGAAAAACCAACCGGCATTGCCTTGGCAAACTTGCCACGGCTTTATCAACATGTATTTGTAGTTCTTCAAATTCGGAATGTTTCTGAGGGTCAAAGTGGTCGCACGAAATCGCAGCCGCTTCCTCCAGATTTACCCATAACGACTTTTTTTCTTTTCTCAGGTGATCGAAAGACATGTTGCGGACAGACGTGTACAAATACGATTTCGCTGAACTGGAAATAACAATGCGTTTACGGTTAGACCAGATTTTGAAGAAAACTTCACTCACTAACTCTTCCGCTACTTCATTGATTTGAACAAGCTTTTTACAAAAGTTGCGCAGTGGGTTATAGTTTACATAAAATAACTTTTCAAAGGCAACATAATCATCATGCTGCAACACCCTTGAAAATAAATGATCAATATCAATTGAAGCATCATTTACCTTACTGGCGGATGCTTTCTGATACGGCTTTTTCGGTTTCGTTAGAGGTAAAGTTGTCCTCATTGATGCAATCGGTTGAATTAATTTTATGCTAGAATACCCCTTGTTTTTTCAAAAAAACAGGGGTTGTTAATTTTTTTTAACGGTCTCCGTCCCGGGAACGGTACCGGAAATTTTATTTACCTTAGCACAAAAGTTTCAATAGAATATTATGTCAAAGAGTGCAGCCACCATACGAGATATTGCACGTATCCTCGGGATTTCAAAATCAACTGTCTCACGCGCACTGAATGACCACTATGATGTAAATCCAGAAACAGCCAGGAAGGTACGTGAGTTAGCCACGCAAATAGATTATCATCCAAACTTGCTGGCACAACACCTAAAACAACAGCGCACGAATACCATTGGTGTTGTGATTCCGGAAACCGTAAATCGTTTTTTTTCAAAAGCCATCGGAGGCATACAACAAGTGGCAAACCGTGCCGGTTACAATGTGATGATCTGCCAATCAAACGAAACACTTGCCACCGAACAGAACAACTTACAAACACTCATGGCCAGCCGGGTAGACGGACTACTTATTTCCGTTTCCAGGGAAACCGACCGCCACGATCATTTGCAGTATGCCATTGACAAAGAGGTGCCTCTTGTTTTTTTCGATCGAATCGTAGAAGAATTGCATGCCTCACAAGTGTACTCTGATAACTATGATATTTGTTTTCAGGGAACTGAACATTTATTGGCCCAAGGCTGCAAGCGAATAGCCTTTATTGCAGGCCCAAAGCACCTATATACCAGTCGCAATCGCTTAAACGGTTACCTGGAAGCGTTGAAGAAACATAAAATTGCCGTCAACGAATCGTTGATTGTATTTACGAATTACCACGTCAATGATGTAGCGAATTACACACGTCAACTTTTCAACTTACGTCAAAAGCCTGATGGGGTTTTTGCCATCAATGATATGGCCGCGTTGGAAATCATGCACATCTTAAAAAAACGAGGTTTGAATATTCCAAAAGATGTTGCCGTTCTCGGTTTCAATAATGAAAATATCTGCAGTCTTATTGAGCCAACCCTAAGCAGCATTGATCATCCTGCTTTCGAAATGGGGATGGCCGCAGCCGAAATACTACTGAGGCAAATAAGCACAAAAGAAATTTTTCAGGAAAAAAGATTAATTAAAAGCAGGCTGGTTATCCGCGAATCGACCAACCGGATCTCTTCATTCAATTCATAACTTCGCAAGGCTTTCAAGTATACCATGTTGATCGATGTCATATAAATATTGACTGGTCCATTCAACCAGGTTAGGTATGCTGGTAAGATCCTTTCCCCACCATGATTCATTGGCCAATACGTTACGACACAATTGCTCCATGCCACTTTTTGAATAACTCCCTTCTCCCCAAACTTTACGCATAAAAAGAATCACCTCTTCACTATCTTTTAAAGGAATTTCCCTTCCATCTCTCAATCCACGATAAAAGAATATTAAGGCCGCGAATGCGTAGGCAAAGCGCGGTGAAATCAATCCATTTTTATCGACTTGTGCCAATAAGGACGGTATCACGCGAGCTTTAAATTTTGGAAAGCTGTTAAGACTAATAGAAATCAATTGATGATCAATGGCTGGATTGCGAAATCGATTGATTACTTCTTCCGCATAGTGTTCCAACTCCAAAAGATCACCCGGTATGTGAGGCATGATATCATCATAGATCAAACGCTTGATGAACCTTCCCACGACAGGATGCTCAATGGCTTCGCGAACCGTTTGCAATCCTGCTAAATAGCCTATGCTCGCCATACAGGTATGAGCGCCATTCAGGATACGTACCTTGCGTAATTGATAGGAAGCTAAGTCATGCGTGTAAATTACGTTTAAGCCTGCCTTCTTAAAAGGCAACACTTCTTCAATCCACCTGGGGCCTTCAATAACCCACAGATGAAACCACTCTGCCTCAACCACTAAGTCATCGATATAACCGAGTTCTTCATATACTGCCTCCTTCGGTTTCTTGGGAAACCCGGATACGATACGATCTACCAACGTATTGCAAAATGTAACGTGGGTATTTAACCATGTATTAAATTCAAATGGCAATAACCACTCACGAGAATATTTCTGTATACAGGACTTCAGCTCGACCCCGTTTTGTGAAATCAGTTCGGTGGGTAATACCAATAAACTATTGTCGAGCTTATGTTGAAAACGCTTATACAACAATTGGGTTAATTTGCCAGGAAACGTTGACGCTACCGTATCTATGTCCTTATCCTCTGGCGAAAAAACTATTCCCGCTTCAGTCGTATTGGAAATAATAACCTGAAGGTCTGGATTAATAGCTTCATGTAAATAGGCTGAAAAATCCTGATAGGGATTTACAACCCGTTGAATAACATCAATTTTGTATTGATGGCTGACAAATTCTTCCTTGTGTATCCCTTTTACAATTACCGTATAAACACCCTCCTGCTCCGTTAATGCATTGCTATTCGAAATGCTTTGAACGACTGATACACCCGCATTAAGGTCTGTTTTTTGGTTAATCTGATAGACCATCCAATCCGTGAAGCCTCGTAAAAAATTACCAGTTCCGAACTGAAGGATTTTTACAGGATACAGATTTCTGGCTAATTCGTGAACACGTTTCTTTGCTGGCTGCACAACTTGCATAGGACGAGGTTATATGATTAAGACTGATGCGACTCAAACTAACCCCTACAACACTTAAGGGAAATACTGTTATTTTTCGTCATTAGAGTGCAGACTGTTATTCATTATTTGATTTGATTCGATACCTAAAAGATATCCATGATTAATCTTGAACTTACTCCTTCCGATCTCTCACACAAACTTCAACGTTTCTGGAAACTTTCCGAAGAAAAAATAAATCTTATTGAAAAAAATTATGAGGTCAGCAAAGGCTCGCCCGTGTTTACGATCAACGGCCAATACTCGACCCGTGGCTGGACCGAATGGACACAAGGCTTTCAATATGGCTCGGCTATTCTACAATTTGACGCGACCGGGGAAAATACTTTTTTAGAATACGGTAGAAACAAAACGCTGGCGGTGATGGCCCCACACGTAAGCCATATGGGTGTGCATGATCATGGTTTTAACAATGTTAGTACCTACGGCAACCTACTCCGCCTGATGAAGGAAGGAAAAATTGCATTCAACGAGTGGGAAAAAAACTTTTACGAACTGGCGCTAAAAATTTCCGGAGCCGTGCAGGCAAGCCGGTGGACGGTGATAAAAAACGGAGGCTTTATTCATTCTTTTAATGGTGCTCATTCCTTGTTTGTTGATACCATCCGATCGGTCCGTTCGTTGATGGTTAGTCATCAACTCGGCCATGTCTCTCAGGCTGAGGGCGATGTAAAAATTAATTTGTTAGCGCGTGCTATACAGCACATGCGTGCCACCGCTGAATATTCTGTTTACTATGGGGAAGGCCGTGACACGTACGATGTATGGGGACGAACAGCCCACGAAAGTATTTTTAATGTAAAAGATGGAAACTTCCGCTGCCCGAATTCTCAACAAGGATATACCGGGTTCTCCACATGGACACGAGGTTTAGCCTGGGCCATGTGCGGTTTTGCAGAAGAACTGGAATGGCTTGACACAATGGATGATGAACAAGAATTAAAAATGTTGGGTGGTAAAGACAACATTTCTTCATTCCTGTTGAAGGCTGCAAAGGCCACGTGTGATTTTTATATTGCCAATACCCCAAAAGACGGGATACCCTATTGGGATACCGGAGCACCTCAATTACATAAACTAGGGGATTATCTTAACCAACCGGCTGATCCTTACAATGAATTTGAACCGGTAGATAGTTCCGCAGCCGCCATTGCATCGCAAGGATTGTTACGCCTCGGCAAATATCTGCTCAATAAAAACGATCAACGTGGTAAGCAATATTGGCAAGCCGGGCTCACCGTATTAAACACATTGCTGGATGAGCCTTACCTGAGCACACAACCTTCTCATGAAGGATTAATCCTCCACTCCATTTATCATCGGCCCAATGGTTGGGATTATATTCCGGAAGGAAGTAAAATCCCGAATGGTGAATCCAGCATGTGGGGCGACTACCATGCACGAGAAGTATGCCTCTACCTTCACCGGATTATTCAAAACGAAAAGTATTACACCTTTTTTAATTGTGTGCAATGAGCGCGAAGCTACTGACAGACCTCTCTCAATTATGTATTCATACGATCACCACCAAGCCATGGAATATTGAAACCGCTGCACAAAATTTTTCTAAGGCTGGTGTTAAAGGAATCACCGTTTGGCGTGATGCGCTGACGGGCAGAAACATCAAACAAACAGGTCAACTTCTGCGCGACAGTAATTTAAATATTGTTTCACTTTGCCGCGGTGGTTTTTTTCCATCGGTCGATCCGACCAAAAGAAAATTAGCGATCGATGATAACCGTAAGGCCATTGAAGAAGCCGCTGAATTAGGAGCGCCTTTGATCGTGTTGGTTTGTGGTGCTGATCCAAATCAATCGTTGGCAGATTCACGAAAGCAAATCCGCGATGGCATTGCTGAAGTTCTTCCTGAAGCGCAACGTGCCGGAATAAAATTAGCCATCGAACCATTGCATCCCATGTATGCCGATACACGCTCGGCTATCAACACGCTATCACAAGCCAATAATATGGCAGTTGAATTAAATTCTCCTTATGTAGGTGTGGCTGTTGATGTGTATCATCTTTGGTGGGATCCAACCCTGGAACAAGAAATAAAACGCTGTGGACAAAACAACCATCTGTTTGCGTTTCATCTTTGCGATTGGAATGTACCCACCACCGATTTCCTGAATGATCGAGGACTGATGGGCGAAGGATGTATTCCGGTAAATAAAATAAGAGGATGGGTAGAAGATACCGGATTTGATGGATTCTATGAGGTGGAAATATTCTCCCATAAATTCTGGAGCGAAGATCAATCACAATTTTTAAATAAAATCATCAAAGCCTATAAAGAAAAATCATAACCATGATGACTAGGATTTAATGTTTATCAGATTAATACTCAGATACTCGAACACATTAACACTTTAACACTTGACCACATCAACACTTTAACAATGAAAGAGCATAAAGTAGGAATCATCATGAATGGTGTAACAGGCCGAATGGGAACCAACCAACATCTGTTGCGGTCGATTGCCGAAATCATAAAACAAGGTGGAGTGAAAATTGGCAATGGTGAAACGATCATGCCTGATCCGATTCTGGTAGGGCGAGACGCCAACAAACTCGAAAAACTTTGTGCTATGTCGGGTGTAAAAAAAATGACTACTAATCTTGATGAGGCCCTGGCAGACCCAGCCAACATTATTTATTTCGATTCACAAACCACAGGCAGACGGGCTGATGCCGTGCGTAAGGCAGTGAAAGCAGGCAAACATATCTACTGTGAAAAACCAATTGCTGTCGATACCAAAACCGCATTAGAACTTCATAAACTTTGCACGGATGCAAAACTTAAAAACGGTGTGGTGCAGGATAAACTCTGGCTCCCGGGCATCATGAAAATAAAACGTCTTATTCAGCAAGGATTCTTCGGGGAAATCCTTTCCGTGCGTGGTGAGTTTGGCTATTGGGTCTTTGAAGGGGATACCATTGCCGCTCAGCGTCCGTCATGGAATTACAGAAAGGAAGATGATGGAGGAATCATTGTGGACATGCTTTGCCATTGGCGCTATGTACTCGACAATGTTTTTGGAAAAGTAAAAGCAGTATCCTGTCTTGGTGCCACGCATATTCCGAAACGTATTGATGAACAAGGAAAGCCGTATACATGCACAGCGGATGATGCAGCCTATGCCACCTTTGAATTGGAAGGTGGCATTGTGGCGCACTTTAATTCATCGTGGACGGTGCGCGTGAGGCGCGATGATTTGCTCACCCTTCAGGTAGATGGCACAAAAGGTTCGGCCGTAGCTGGCTTGCGCGAATGTTACATTCAGCATTATGGAAACACGCCAAAACCCGTTTGGAATCCTGACATCGCCCAACCGATAAACTTTTTTGAGGGATGGGCTAAAGTGCCGGAACAAGAAGTTTATGATAATGCATTCAAAGCACAATGGGAATTATTTCTCAAACATGTTGTAAAGGATGAACCCTTTCCCTGGGACTTGCGTGATGGCGCCCGCGGGGTGCAACTGGCTGAGAAAGGAATTGAAAGCTGGAGCAAACGTTGTTGGGTGGATGTGCCTCAGATATAGTAGAAAGTAGAAAGTGGAAAGTAAGGATGGTAGAAGGTGATAAATTTTAAAGACTTAATTAGGATCGTCAAATGAAAAAAGTAGCCTTGATTACCGGAGGAAGCCGGGGCATTGGATTTGGCATTGCCGCTCATCTGGCCAAAAATGGGTTCGATATTGCCATCAATGGAGTACGAGAAGAATCGGCTGTACAGGATGCCCTAAAAACCTTAAAAGATTTGGGTGCGCAGGTTATTTATTGCCAGGGCAGTATTGCTTCAACAACGGATCGCAAAAAAATTATTCAACAAGTAAACGATCGTTTCGGAAAATTAAATGTACTGGTCAACAATGCCGGCATTGCACCGAAGGAAAGACGCGATGTACTGGAAACCACCGAGGAGAGTTTTGATGAGGTGTTGTCAACGAATTTAAAGGGCAACTATTTTTTAACTCAACTTGCTGCCAATTGGATGATTGACCAAAAAAAATCTGACGCCACCTTTCAGGGTAGTATTATTAATGTATCATCGATCTCTGCCACGGTTGCATCCATCAACCGGGGAGAGTATTGTATTTCAAAGGCAGGACTCAGTATGACAACGCAACTTTTTGCTGTGCGGTTAGGTGAGTTTGATATTCCAGTGTATGAAGTACGCCCTGGCATTATCAGTACAGACATGACTGCTGGCGTGCAAGCCAAATATGACAAATTGATTGAAGAAGGATTAACCGTTCAAAAGCGTTGGGGCTTTCCCGATGATGTCGGCAAAGTAGTTGCTTCCCTCGCCATTGGAAATTTTCCTTACTCTACCGGCCAGGTGATCATGGTGGACGGTGGCCTTACCATTCCAAGATTATAAATTCATTTTGATTCAACGAATAAATTATGTCTGACCAACTCCTTGAAAATAAAAGTGTCGCAAGACAAATATTCAGTCTGCCGGTGATGGTAGCTGCCTTAGGTTATATGGTAGACATGTACGACCTGTTTCTATTTAGTATCGTGCGGGTTCCCAGTTTAAAATCGATAGGAGTTACCGGTGACAACCTGTTAAGCGATGGCGTTTTTTTATTGAATCTCCAGATGGCTGGGTTGCTCATCGGTGGAATTGTTTGGGGCATCATCGGAGATAAAAAGGGCCGGCTCTCCGTTTTATTTGGGTCAATCTTAATTTATTCATTGGCCAATATCGCCAACGGTTTTGTTACTTCTGTCGAGCAATATGCTGTTCTCCGTTTTATTGCAGGCTTCGGCCTAGCCGGAGAATTGGGAGCGGGCATCACCCTCGTGGCTGAAATTTTGCCAAAGAAAAACCGCGGTTATGGCACAACCCTGGTAGCCACCATGGGTGTGCTGGGTGCGATCCTCGCCTATTTCATCACCTATCTTTTTGATTGGCGAATGTCCTTTTTTATCGGAGGGGGCTTGGGGTTAGCCTTATTGGTTTTGCGGGTTAGTATTTTTGAGTCTGGCATGTTTGAAAAACTGAAATCAAAAAATATTAAACGTGGAAACCTGGCAATGCTTTTTGGCAACAAGGCCAGATTGTTCAAGTATATGAACAGTATTTTGATCGGTTTGCCGATATGGTTTGTGCAAGGTATTCTTATATTTTTCTCACCCGAGTTCGGTTTGGCACTGGGTCTTTCTGAACCTGTTGAGGCCGGCAAAGCCGTCATGTTCGCCTTCGCAGGCCAGGTGGCAGGAGATTTAATGAGTGGGTTTTTAAGCCAATATTTAAAAAGCCGAAAGAAAGTTATTTTTATTTTCATCCTTCTTTCCTTCACGTTAGTACTTACCTATTTACTGGTTCCTGTAGGAAGCATAACATTATTCTATGCCGTTTGCTTTATCCTGGGAATTTTCAATGGCTATTGGACCTTATTTGTTACGGTGGCAGCCGAACTTTTCGGAACTAACCTGCGCGCCACGGTGGCAACCACGGTGCCCAACTTTGTAAGAGGAGCTGTTATCCCCATCACATCACTTTTTATTTTCGGTAAAAGTTATGTTGGAATCGTTTACAGCGCATTGGGTGTGGGAGTATTAGCCTTTGCCATTGCCTTACTGGCTCTTCGCTTTTTGGAAGAAACTTTTTCGAAAGATCTGGACTATACAGAAAATGATTGAAAAAAATCTTTCACATTTGCGGCTTAATCGTAAATCTCAAGTGAAATTATTTTTATTAACTTTTCTATTGTTATTCAATTGTCTTGTACACGCGCAGGAGGTTACCAAAAAAGGTGATTTGAACGTAGGTATATTCACCGGTCAGTTTTTAATTTCAACCGATTTAAAAGCGGTATATCTAAATTTAGTCGGATCAGGTATCAAATACACGCGAGGCAATACCAGCCTTTCGTTGGGTGTATTCCCTACCATTCGATTTTATGAGGACCCGCATTTAGATTCCAGTAAACCAAAAAAACCATTTGTAGCACCCGGCTTTTCAGCCGGACTTTTGTTCAACTATAAACGGTTTATGATTGCTACTCCCGCTTTTTACAAAGACGACCAGTGGCATTTTACAGTAGGTATGGGAGTGCGATTTGGACCACTTAAATAAAACAAAAACAATTTAAAAATTTGATTTCTAGCATTTCACAGCACAAACGATATCTATACTATATTACAACTAAATAAATCATATATGCATTTGATGGAACAAACCATGAGGTGGTTCGGGCCAAAGGACCCGGTAAGCTTATCAGACATTCGGCAGGCAGGATGCACCGGTGTTGTCACTGCGTTACATCACATACCGGTAGGAGACATCTGGACCACAGAAGAAATAAACATCCGTAAAAAACAAATTGAAGATGCCGGCCTCACCTGGACGGTCATTGAAAGCTTGCCTGTGCATGAAGACATTAAAAAACAATCCGGTGACTATAAGAAATGGATTGAAAATTATAAAGTCAGTTTAAAAAATGTAGCGGCATGTGGCCTTAAAGTGGTTACCTATAATTTCATGCCCATCCTGGATTGGATGCGGACGGATCCACGCTATACGATGCCTGATGGAAGTAAAGCATTACGCTTTGAGAAATCGGCTTTCATTGCCTTTGATCTTTTTATTTTAAAGCGTCCCGGAGCGGAAAAAGATTATACGGCAGAGGAAATCAGTAAAGCGAATAATCGCTTTGATAACATGACTGCCATAGAAAAGGAAACACTTTATAATAATGCCTTGCTTGGTTTGCCCGGCAGCGAAGAGCGTTTTACCGAAGAACAAATACTAACGGCACTGAAAACCTATGCGCATATTGATGCGAAAAAACTGAAAGAGCATTTGTTTTATTTCTTGCAACAAATCGTACCTACAGCAGAATCACTCGGCCTTAAAATGGCCATCCATCCGGATGACCCTCCTTATCCGATACTTGGACTTCCCAGAGTGGTAAGCACCGAACAAGATGCAAAAGAATTATTAGCGGCAGCTCCTTCAGCAGCCAACGGACTTTGCTTCTGCACCGGATCCTACGGTGTGCGCGCCAGCAATGATTTACCTGGCATGGTGAATCGTTTGGGTGATCATATTCATTTTTTACATCTGCGAAACACGAGACGCGATGCAGAAGGAAATTTTTATGAAGCTGATCACTTAGACGGGGACACCGACATGCCTGCCGTAGTTCGTGAGATTATTTTGTTGATGAAGCGCACTGGTCAATCGATTCCGATGAGACCCGATCATGGTCATCAAATGCTGGACGATCTCACAAAAAAGACGTTGCCCGGATACACAGGCATTGGAAGATTAAGAGGCCTTGCTGAATTGCGTGGCTTAGAACTTGGGATCGCCACGTATTTAAAATAGACACTATACTTTATTTATTCATCCACCGATTTACAGATTATTTTAAATCAGTGAATCGGTGGCTATACTTATTCTTACTTGAAATAATGAAGAAGAACTTTTACAAAAAAGAAGATTATTTATTCAACGAATAGGTAGCGTTTTTTTATACCGTTTGAGCGGTAACTTTAAAAACCAACAGAGTAACCCATGAATATGTTAACTGATTTAGGCGTGACAGAAACCATTCTTTCTCTTGACGAGAAATCTTTTTTAGATAACAATGGCTACTTAAATCTTGGGCAAATCTTGACGGATCATCAGGTTAGTCAAATCAACAACACACTTAAGAAGTTGATGGATGAAGAAGGAGAAAACGCAGGTTCGGAATTGTTGGACTCCAAGTATATAAAACATCCTAAGGAAGCGGGAGCAGACCGATTAGCTGACCTGGTTAACAAGGGTGAGATATTCGATATTTTTTATACCCATCCACGGGTGCTGGCCGCTATTGCCCATGTACTTGGATCCGAGATTAAACTATCGTCACTTAATTACCGGGCAGCAAAACCAGGTATGGGGTTACAGAAATTACATGTCGATTGGCACGAAGCGGTTGTACCTGGCCAATATAAAGTCTGTAATTCCATCTGGCTACTCGACAATTTTTCAAAAGAAAATGGTGCCACACGCGTTGTGCCGGGTACGCATCTTACCGGTGATTTGCCCCAGGAAATTTTAACCGATCAGGAAGCACCTCACCCCGATGAAGTTATTATTGAAGCACCAGCCGGCACCGTGGTAATATTTAACTCACACACCTGGCATGGTGGCACAACGAATTCAACTACCAAAAACAGAAGATCCATTCACAGTTACTTCTGTCAATCAGACCAACCTCAACAGGTAGATCAATCGCGTTATATTAAAAAGGAAACACTTCAACGATTGTCACCTGCTGCCATCAAAATTCTTGGATTGTGAGCAGGAATTATTATTTTCTCAGGGGGCTCCGTTCAGTGCATAAATTAATAATCTTTAAATCGGTGGCCGTCTGACTGTATCATAAACTTTAACTCATCTTGCAGCTTCCACCACTATTCTTAATTTTTCTTTCGGGGTGTAGAGCAATATCATTAACTTAAGGGAACCTCTAAAAACCTTGGCTTTTATCACCTCAATCCATTCCCTTCTCCAAAAGAGCAGGGTGAATGGAGTTTTTAGAGGTTCCTTTAAGCATGTATATTCCGGATTGAAGCAATTGAAAGGAGCAAGCGATAAACCCGGCTAAAAGTTATTTACCATGTGAAGGACCGGGTCTCCTGAAATAATAATCCGCCAGTGCCTTGATTATATTATTTGGGTTGGCATCATCGGCATTGGTCAGCAAAATAATAGACAGATTATCATTCACAAAACGGGAGTAATATGTTTTGAACCCGATGTTGCTGCCACTATGCGAAATAGTTTTATGGTATGGCAATCATGGTTTCTGAGGTGAGTGATTAATTATAATGTGTCTTCGCTATGTACGTAACCACTGGCTTGATTATTTTTTTAGCAGTCCCTATCTTATTTACTCACCCTTCTGATCTCACAAACACATCGAAACCCTAACCATGCTTCAGGTGAAGAATAGGTAATTTGATTTTTTATGGCACTTTCCTCCAGGTAATGAAACCAGCTTCCTCCTTTGGCAATTCCTTCTTCAATGGTCATCTCAGCTACATTGCCAATCATTTGATGAAGTCCTAATGAATTAGGTGGGATCTTTTTATCGAAAGTCTTTATCGTTGCCTTGGCACCGTAGAGAAAATAATTCTTAAAACTTTTTGTTACATTAAAAATGATCTCCTGCTTACTGTGCGAAAATTCCTCAAACTCTTTTTTAAAAATTTCGAATTCAACAGAAGTTTGAAGTTTATCAAAATAATCTTCTGCTTTTCCAGTGAGTGAACTTTTCCCATTAATGTTAACATACCCGAAAGGATATTTCTGCACATCCAGTTTTCCAATAGCCGCCCATTCCCACTCATACACGGTGGGAAGTCTGTATCGAAAATGGTAGTTCTTTAATCGGGAATCTTTATTCCCTTGCATTGATTGACGCTGAATTTGTTTGTTCACAACAGCACTCCGCCAGGCACAATAGTTAATTGCCTGGCTATGCGTTATACCTACGACTGGATAATACCTTAATTGTGGATGACGCAAGTAAAATTTCCATCCGGTTGAATCACCAACGTTAAGCCAAACGGAAGTATCGGGTAATGCTTTTTTGTAAGTTAATTTCGATGAATCCTGATTTAAATAGTACAAATATTCAAGCCAGTGAATATTCGCTATTTCAGTTTTGTCAATGGAAATACTGTCGTACAACCAAAGAGTACCAGGCGGTGCGGGCAGATCGGGCTTTTGTTGCGAAAAAATTGTAAAGGAGTAAAACGCAACCAAAGTGAGACAGTAAAACTTCCACTGCCTATATTTTTTAAAATCTGATCTCATCGAATTGATATGCTTTTTTAGTGGACGTCTAGCCGCCACTTTACTGTAAAGAATTGCTGTTAGTTGGTAAAAAAAACTGCTACCTATACATTATCGCCAAATTATGGCTTCTATAATAATCGGCCACCGCTTTTGCGATTCCTTTCCTTGATTGGTGTTCCTCAAACCAAGAACTCCTACAAAAGCCGTGTAGCAGATGGTACTTGTCTGAAAAACAAATCCTATCCTTAGTTTATGCTAATTAATAAATATATTTTTATTTCCTATAATTCGTTATATGAAAAAACAATTCATTTTTTTTCTGTTACTATTAGTGCTTATCCCTTACATTGGATGGAGCCAATATGGTTGGCTTCATGACCTTAAGCTTGCTCAAGCCGCAGCCAGAGCCAATAATAAACTTATACTCATAGATTTTTGGGCTACCTGGTGTGGGCCCTGCAAAAGAATGGATGCAGAAGTATGGAGCAAACCCGAAACTGATTTAATCAAGAAAAACTTCATTCCCGTTAAAATTGATATTGATGTCAATCGCTCCCTCGCTCAGCAATACAACGTACGCTCCATCCCTATGCTTATCCTAATGGATTACGAAGGGGAGTCAATTCATACTTACCTGGGTTACAACAGTGAAGCAGATCTGTTGGCTTTCATATCCAAAATACCAACTAATGCAAAGGGACTGTATGAAAAGATTGCATTGCATGATCCAAAGCAGGAAAATTATCAGGCCACGAAAGAACTTGGTATTGCCCTTCAGCTGCTCTCAACTCAAACAACATACGGACCGCTACAAAGAGCCATTCTCATGCATAGCGACAAACACTTTAAAAAGGCAGCCAAATACACCGTAAATGAAAGTGAGAAAATTGAAGCTGAACTTCTATCTATATTAAACCATGTATATCGAGATAATCCTAAAAAGGCCATAAAAGAGGCAACTGAAAATTTGGAACGATACACCTCGGACTCAAATCAAACACTTGTCTATTTTATTTTGGCTAAAGCTTTCAAGCAAAGTGGAGATACAGTCAACTTTGAGAATTACCTCAGCAAGCTACAAGGTCGTGAAGATTCCAGAGACTACTTACAAATGCTGTAACTGGATAAGGTTGGAATTTTAGGCCTATATACTGCAACACACAAACCTTCAGTCTACATAAACAGGTCCGCACAAATTAACCGCCTTTAAGGTTATCGAACCATTCACAAAATCATATCCATCTTATGTTCTGGTAACTAATGTTACGCAACATAGAAGCGAAGTGTCGGGTTGAGCTTGTCGAAACCTGTTTCTTTGCTGAAATAGCCTTCGACATACTCAGGCTGACATCGTTTTCAGATTCCTTGCGTAACAACAGACTGGTAAAACAAACAGTGTTGCAAATATTTGTTTGTATAATTTTTAACTACACACTAGTCAAGGTTTCTTAAGATAATAATCAGCAAGCGCTTTTACGATCTCAGATGGATTGGCATCGTTCTCATTGGTAAGAACAATAATGGATAATTTGTCATTCACGTAGCGGGAATAAAAAGTTTTGAAACCAATGTTGCTGCCACTATGCGAAATAGTTTTGTGCCCTTTGTGATCATCAATCATCCAGCCAAAACCATAAAATGATTTTGATTCAGCCTTGGCTGAAGAGGAGATAAATGGCTGCCAGAGTTTGTTCCAATTTTCGTTTTTCAGAATACTATTTTGATGTGTCACTATAGCATCCCATTTGATCATGTCAGTAGTAGTAGATAAAAATCCACCACTGGGTCGGATTCCAATCATAGGGTCTGCGTTAAACAACGTGTCACCTTTGTGTCGATAGCCACTGGCACGATTCACGATAATGGGGTGAAACTCGGTGAGGTACGTGTTGTTCATGCCCGCAGGCAGCAATAACTTTTGTTTGATATATTCAGGCCACGGCCGGCCGCTTACTTGTGATATAATTTCGGCAAGCATATAATAGCCCAGGTTGCAATACTGATACTTCTCCCCGGTTTTATAATCCAATGGTAATGGGTAAGTTGATTTTATCACCTCCATATCCGTTTGAATTTTAAAATTATCATAGGCCGGTCCTTCCCTTTTTAATCCTGAGGTGTGCGAGAGCAAATGCTTCACCTGAATTGACTTCCAGATTTGAGGTGCATCCGGAAAAAATTTATGGATATAGTCTTCCGTTGTTAGCTTACCTTCTTCCTGTAATTTCATAATGGCCGTAGCAAAAAACTGTTTGCTGATGGAGGCCAGGCGAAATACTGTTTCGGATGTGGCAGGCACTTTATGTTCTGCGTTGGCAAAACCATATCCTTTGTTCACCATGGTTTTTCCGTTTTTCACCACGGCCAACGATAACCCTACAATCTTTTGCTGTCTCATCATATTTTGAATGATGATGTCGGTGCTATCAACCTGTGCATATACCAATGATGGAACAAATAAAATCAGGCAAACTATTTTTTTGAAGTTCATAGTAGCGTTTGTTTTCTATAGTGTGTTATGACTGAAACCTAATTTATGCTTCCTGCTTTAAGAATCATATTCACCAGCTTTCCGAAGTCCTTATCAGAAACTGAGTTATTTCGTATATCCGTATTAACGCGATGCACAATCACCATATTATATTTTGGGATGATCAAAACATAATGACCACCAACACCTCTTGCCGAATAAGTGCCTTCAGGTAATTTCACATTAGGTAAGTGAGGAAATTTATTAAAGTCTCTGGACACCCACCACAGATAACCATAACCATCCGTTGAGTACAAAGAAGCATCAGAATGATAGCGAGTGCTTTCTTCAACCCATACTTTATCTATTATCTGTTTGCCATTCCAGTTGCCATTATTCAACATCAATAGACCAAAGCGCGCCAGATCGCGGGCAGTCACGCGAAACGGATACGCCTGATGAATGGACTCTTCTCCACTTACATAGTTGCCATCTACTGGCGAATAATCTTCCATGCCAATGGGTTTGGCTATATCCTCATCGATGGTTTCAAATACTTTTTTATTGGTCAACTTTTCAAAAATGGTGCCCAGCACGTTAAAGTCCCAGTTGTTATAATACCAGTGTGTACCTGCCCTTTCTGAATGTTGAGCGGGTTTTAATTTTTTCATTCCAGCAGATTCGTACAATGCCGGATGATAAACGCCTGACCTTGCTTTCAGGCAATCCCGAATGGTTGCTTTTTTTTCTTCTTCCGTAAGCGATGGATTATCATCAATGCCTAACTCAGCCATCGTGGCATCCAGGTTAATCAATCCCTGCTTTACGTATTTTCCATAGAAGGCACTTAGGAAACTTTTTCGGATGGAGTGCGTGTTGAATTTTTTATCTACCTCACCCCATTGATAAACTAATTTTCCGTTTACAACCACCATCACGGCTGCGCTGTTAATGCTATCCGCATATTGCTTTGCTTTTAACAAGGCTGGTGTTGAGAACCCCATTGATTCCGGTTTTGTAATCAGCTGCCAGGTCTTGCCCGGAAATGATGTCTTGCTGATTTTATTTTGCGCAAAAGAGGTAATTGTAAAAAGGGCGCAGGCTGTAAATAAAAAAACTAAGGCCTTATTTTTTATCTGGCAGATCATAATCAAAATCTTAACGGTTCAACTTTTATTTTTTTGCAGGCCCATACAATACCTTTCCATTGCGGTTGGAAGTGAACACACCGTTGTCCACCGTGATCACTCCATTCACAATAACATATTGAATGCCTTCCGGATATTGATGTGGGTTTTCAAAAGTAGATTTATCTTTCACTGTTGCCGGATTAAAGATGACGATATCCGCAAAGTAATTTTCTTTAATAACACCTCTGTCTTTAATTCCCATACGTTGAGCGGGCATCGCGGTCATTTTGTGGATGGCTTCTTCCAGTGTAAGCAGTTTCTTCTCGCGCACATATACACCCAATACTCTTGGAAACGTGCCGTACGCACGCGGATGAGGTTGGCCATTGCCCGGTTGAGACAATCGTCCGTCAGAGGCAATCATCGTTTTAGGGTGTTTCATAATCCGCTCTACATCGTTGTCGTCCATCGCATGGAATATCATGCCTGAGCCACCATTCAGTTCAGCTTCGATCACCAAATCCGCCCCATTTTCAGGAGTAGCTCCGACACCTTTCATCTTGCACCAATCAGCCAGTGTTTTGCCTTCCAGTTCCCTCTTCCACGGCACCATGCTGAATTGTATGCGGCTAATATCTCCGGCACCACGATCAGTCATGATATTATAAACGATTTCCTTTTTTATACTATCACGCAAAACAGGATTATCCGTGCGTTCCTTAAAGCCTTTATCACCTCCTGCCCTTGACCAGCCGGGAATGAGTACCGAGATGCTTGTATAACTTGCTGTATATGGATACTGATCAATTTGTATGTCTAATCCGGCACGGTTCGCGGAATCCACCATAGCCAACGTTTTTTTACTCGCTCCCCAGGAAGGTTGACCTATGACTTTGTGGTGGGTAAGTACAATTGGAATGTGCGCTTCTCGTCCAATGATAATGGCTTCTTGCACAGCCGGAATCAAACCTAATCCTTCTTCTCGAAGATGTGATGTGTAAAATCCACCCAATGAAGATGCAACTTTAGAAAGTTCAATCACTTCATCCATCTTAGAGAATGCACCGGGTAAATACTTCAAGCCGGTAGATATACCAAAGGCTCCTTCCTGCATAGCCTGTGCCACCTGCTGTTTCATTTGTTCTAACTCGGCAGCCGTTGGAGCGCGGTTGTCCAAATTCATGACATTTTCCCGAATAGTATTGTGGCCCGTCAGGAAGGCGGCATTTAAACCGAGCTGTTTATTCTCAAGATCAGCAAGATATTTTCCAAACGGCCAGGGGCCTCCCCCATCCGGTCCACCGATGGCTAACGTTATCCCCTGGCGAACATGACTTTCAGCATCTGGTGTTTTATGAATTGCTTCTATATGTGTGTGTAAGTCAATAAACCCCGGAGACACCGCCAGTCCGGTCGCATCAATTATTTTTTTGGCTGTTGCTTTCGGAAGCTTTTTAATAGCTACAATTTTTTGATCTTTTATCGCCACATCCGCCTTAAACGGTTTCCCGCCACGACCGTCATATATCGTTCCATTGCGTATGATTAAATCGTATTGCTGCGCCCAATTATCAGGTGAACAAAATACTACCAAAAGAAGAATCAGGGATGTAACTTTCATAGCGATATAGTTTAGTGTCTAAAAATCAAAAAACACAAAAAATTATTTACTCAAACCAGCTTCGGCAATCAGTGTTAAAAGTGATAGTTGAATGGCTTTATAACCATCCTTGTCCAGCCACCACTCATTTAATGAATGTGCGCCACCACCCTTGCCGCCACGCCCGATGGTCACCGCAGGAATACCTTTTGAAATGGGGATGTTTGAGTTTGTTGAACCACGGGTAAGCCTGGGTGATTCGCCAAAGAATGAAGCCACTGCCATGGAGCGCTGGATGAGTGGAAGATCGGCTGATAGTTCTCCGGAAGGGCGGTAGCCAATTTTTGTTACATCAACCGTAAGAGCCGGCCCCATGCGCTTCATAGCATTGTGTTCTTCTAATGCCTTCTGTACAGATGACTTTAAAATTGCTTCAATCTTATCTAATCGCTCCGGACTTTCCGACCGCATATCCACTTCCATCCACGATTCGAAAGCAATTGAGTTAACCGATGTACCTCCACCTATGCGCCCAACGTTGTAACTGGTACGTGCGCCTGTCTTAGTAAACTCATCGGCAGCCTTGGAAAAATAATGAATGGCTGAACCAAGGGCGTGTTGCGGATTAGCCAATCCAAAAGCACCCCACGAATGTCCGCCCGGCCCTTTGAACGTGATGCGGTATCGGTACGAACCAAGCCCCATATTATTCACTCGTCCAAGATCGCCACCATCAATACTAATCCACGAATTAATCTTCGGTCCTTTTTCGCTGAACAAATATTTAACACCTCGTAAGTCACCTAAGCCTTCTTCGCCTACAGATCCGATGAACAATACATTATCATTTGTTTCTATTTGAGCAGCTTCCAAAGCACGCAAGGTTTCGAGCACCATAACCAGGCCACGGGTATCATCACCAATTCCAGGCGCATACATGGTGTCGCCTTTCATTTTAACGGTTACGTTTGTGGATTCCGGGAAGACGGTATCCAGGTGGGCATCGAGCGCTACTGTTTTGGTTGGTTTCTTTCCTTTACGCAAGGCGATAACATTTCCTTCGGCATCAATCCAAACAGAATCTGCGCCAGCTGCTTTGAGCATCTCAGCAAACTTTCCGGCACGCTTCGATTCTTTAAAAGGCGGAGCAGGAATTTCAGTAAGCAAGATCAACTCCTTGCGCGTCTGTTCATTCTGATCGAGAATCACGTTAAACGCCTGAATGATTTTCTTATCCTTTCCCAGCTTGTCAATTTCTTTTGCATATTGTGGCGATGCACTGGCAACAGTGCCTGCGTCTTCATCTTGTGAGAAAGCAGGAATAGTAATACATAGAGCCAGAAACACAGATTGACATGCGGTTAGCAAAGATTTCATAGAATAGTTATTTCAGTTAGCATTAAATATTGTGTTGTTTCACCTTATACAGGTAAAAAATTCATCAGGCAGAAAAGGTTAAATTAGCTTACGCCACTGATGTTAATTAATTCGATTATTATACCATTCTAAAGTTATTTTTTCTCCCCCGGTGCCTTTTCCCACAGGTAGGTTTCCCCCAAGGCATATTTTGCAAACCACTCAAGTTCAACATTGATTTTGTACAGTCTATGCCGCAACTCCTGCCAACCATGCGGTTCGCGTGGGGCTACATACAAATGAGTGGGTATGCCATTGTTCTTTAACGCCTGGTACATCTCTACAGATTGAGGCAACGGCACACGTGGATCACTCGCGCCCACTTCAAAAATGGTAGGGGTCTTCACTTTATAAACTTCTTTCAGGGGTGAGTTATCCCAATACTTTTCCAGTGGTGCATCTTTCTGCCAGGGGGTACCTCCAAACCACGGAGTACGATATATTCTGATGTCGCTCTGCGCATACATGGAGACCCAATTGGCTGCACCTGCACCTGAACTGGCTGCCTTAAAACGGTCGGTAAAAGTGATTAGTTTGTTAGTCATGTGGCCTCCGGCACTCCATCCCATCTTTATCAGTTTGTCTGGATCAGCGATTCCCTTTGCAATCAGAAAATCTATACCAGTCATTACATCGAGGTGCGCATTTTTGAAATAAGAACCAATCATGTCCCTTAGAAAATTATCGCCATAGCCTGTGCTGCCACGATAATTAGGTTGCAGAACAACATACCCTTTTGCGGCCAGAACAGGATTGTATTTTGTAAAACCACGCGAAATTCCGAAATGATCGGATGCAGCTGGTCCGCCATGTGTTTGCACTACCAGTGGATATTTTTTGCCCGCTGTATAATCGGAAGGATAAAATAAGATACCCTCTACACTTACTCCATCCGCTCCTTTCCACTGAACTCGTTCTTGTTTGGGAATAATGAATTTTGTTGTCAGGTAATCATACACGTTAGTGACTTTACGTTGAGACTTTACATCTACACCTTTCATGGTAACGAGGTCGCCTCCATTGGTCGCGTTGTTGATATCGAAGAGATGAGTGTCAATGTCAGCGTTATAATCCCAAAGACCAACAGCCTGATCGCCTGAAGTGATTTTGGTCAGCCTTCCACTAGCAAAATCAAGGGCAAACAACTGGGACTCCACTCCCATGTTCATCAGCAAGAATATATTTTTTCCATCTTTCGACCAGTGTGCTTCCATAACTTCATAGGCAACATCCTTGGTTAACAAACGTGGCTTCCCACCAGCAGCCGGTACTGTAAACAGTTTATCGTTATAATAAAAATCAAAGTTCTCGTTTGCATTGACTATGAATAGAACTTGCTTACCATCGGGTGAAAGTTCAACTCCTGACTCGGCAGCTTTGTTATGGGTAAGTTGCAGCTGGTTTTTTCCGTCTGCATCCATGATCCATAATTCATTCTTGTCGCTATCATTATACAAGGGAGTTACTCCTTTGGTAATTACAATTTTACCATTCCAGGGCGAAAGGTGATAGTTGTTGACTGAATAGTTACCCTCTGTAACCCGGGTTGCTGTTGTATCTTTTAAACCGATGCGCCATAAATGGGCCAGCTTAAAATTTTCATCATACGCATACACATCATCTTTCAACTTTTCTTTTTGCTCTTCTTCTTTTGATTTAGGTTCACTTGCGATAAAATATAAACTTTGACCATCCGGAGACCATTGAATATTTTGTGGGGCTGTTTTATGGTGCGTTATTTGCCAAGCCTCTCCTCCCGAATTACTAATCAGAAAGATTTGATTCTCTGTGTTCGGTGTTCGCTTGCTAAGAAAGGCTACCTTACTACCATCTGGCGACCATCGTGCGCCTGTCTCTCCATCTTCACTATTGGTTAGCTTAAGTACGCTTTCGCCAGTAATATCAGCACGCCATATATGTTTGATTTGTTTGTTCTTCTTCCAGTCGCTCTCTGCCAGTTCGTAGGCAAACTGTTTACCATTGGGTGAAAGTTGCGGGTTACTTAAAGACGGAATATTTAGAAAGTCAATTACAGACATTGACCTTTTCTGAGTAGTAAGCCGGTCTTCAACTTGCGAAAAAGCGGTAAAAGAAACACATACCACCAGAAAAACAGATTGACATACCGTGAGCAAAGGTTTCATAATATTTCAGTTTAAGAATTACACAAATTAAATTAGCTCAACACCTAACCCTGGCTTGTCGGAACAATACATCATCCCATCCTTTAAAATAAAACCGCCTTTCACTTCATCGCGGCCCAGGTCGAGGCTTCCGTCAAGATCTATATATTTTGTTTTTTCGCAGGCAAATGCTGCATGTAACGCTGCGGTAATACTCACGATGCCTTCATCGTTACAGCCCCAGAATAAATCTATATTTGAATTTAGTGCAATGTCTGCGATTTTCAATGCCTGATTTATTCCGCCACATTTCATCAGTTTAATATTGAATATTCCTGATGCAACAGGAGGAGAAACCAACTCCATAGCGTTCCTGGGTGTGAGCAACGATTCATCGGCTGCAATTTTTATCCTGATCTCTTGCGGCAATTGCTTCATTTCACTTACTGACTTAGCAGGTAATGGCTGCTCAATCAACTCTATGTTTAGGTGCTTTGTCTTTTGATAAAACTCAATGGTTTGTGACGTGTTATATCCTTGGTTCGCATCAATCCGGATTACGAATTTATTGCCAAACCTTTCTCTTAACTTAACTATTCTCTCAATATCCTCATCTAAATCTTTGCCCAATTTTACTTTCAGCACTTTAAATCCTTTCTCACCATATTCCTGCGCTTCCTTCAATGTTTCCTCGACATTTTTAATTCCAATGGTATTGGAGGTAGGAAGTGAGTGAATTTTCTGCCCCAGGAATTTAACTAAGGGAACATTCAGGTATTTGGTAAAGGTATCATAGAGGGCAATATCCAGTGCTGCACGAGCTGCCGGGTTGGCGGGTAACTTATGCAGGATTTCATAATTAAGTTGATTGATTTCACGAATATCACGACCTATTAAAAATTGGATATTCTTTTCGCTTAACGCCTCAAGGCATTGCGTTAAATTTTCACCAGTAACATATTCGCTTGGATTGCCCGAACCTATTCCTGTAAGGCCATTATCTAATGTTATTTCAACAAACGCGTTGAATACTTCACTCACTGTTTTAAACGCGATGGTGTAGGGCTTGGTGTTTTCCAGGTTTGCTTTCCAAACTCTAATATCTTTTATTTTCATTAATCTAAATTGCTATTTTTTCCGGAACTGATTTCCTGATCATGTTTGTAAAAATTTCCGTGAGACGGCCAACGCCATCTTCCAGCGGAAGGATTACAGGAATGCCCAACTCTGCTTCTTTACTTTTGGCATACGCACGGGCAGAGTCTTCACTCATGTTAGAGGTATTAAGTGTTATTGCCACCGTTTGGGTACCATACATCTTTATCAAGGCTATCTCATCTTTCAAATCTGCAATGGTAGCAGGATAATCATCAAAACCTTTATATTTTATTCTTTCAGGGTTATGTTGTAAGACAACGGCATCGGCATTGGCCGATACAATCCATTCAGCTCCTGCCGGCCCGCTTGGGTTTCTCAAAGAAGATTGACCTTCAATAAAAATTATGTCGGGGTTAACTTCTTCCCAACATTGTAGAATCGCATGTTCCATTTCACCGGAAATGAAATCGTTGAGGGTGCTGTCAAACACAAAGCCATATTTTGCGCCTTGCATCCATCCTGTTTGGCCGGTGTAAATCATTTCGGACCGGTATCCGGCCTGGGTCATCACCTGAGTTAAAAATCGCGCTGTGGTTCGTTTACCCAGTGAACAATCTGTACCAAGAACCGCAATTTTAGGACATTGTACATTTTGTATTTTGCCTGACCAGAAGTGCAGGTCCTTAAATTTCTTTGGTTTCCTCACATCGATGATTTCTAATCCGCGACTTTTGGCAAAATCGGCAAGCTCTGGAATTTCAGAAATAAATTCATGAAGCCCGTTTACCACTCCCATGCCATTTATCAAAACCTCTTTAACTGTTGAATGTATGGATGATGGCAGCTTACCTCCTTTGGTGGCAACACCGATGATTGAATATTTTGCCTGCTCTTTTGATGTTTTTACAAACGCCTCAATGGATTCATAAACCGGTATGTTACGTTTCTTTCCATCCAGCACTTCCCCAGCATCTTTACCGGGGTATTTATCATCGATAACACCAATAATATTAAACCTTTCCGAACCCCGTATAAGGCCATGTGCCGTTTTGCTTTGATTGGTGTCTAAGTAGCCAGCTGTAATTACAATGGCATTTTGCTTTTGCATAGTTCTATTGAATGTTATTCTGTTTTGTGAAGTGACTTAAAAAAATAAATGATCATGAATAAGAACGAGAGGTTTTACTTTGATAAACCTCTCGTTCAACTATTCACTAATTGCTAACTACGTATTTCTTAAAAATATCCCGGGTTTTGGGCAATGCCTGATCTGTTAATTTCATCAGCAGGGATCGGTAGAATAAAAAGATCGTTGGGGTATGATAAATTACATTTATCGGCCGGTGCTGTACAATTTACACGAACTACACCTTTTCCATTGCGGGTAAGATCCCAGAGGCGATGTCCTTCAAAACAAAGTTCTTTTCTGCGCTCCAGCAAAATTTCATCAATCAATGCCTGACCAGTTGCTGTTACTGATGGGGCAGAAGGAATGGCTCTTTTTCTGATTGCATTCAGATCTGATTGAGCTTGTGTGTTGTTTGTGCCCAGATTAGCCAATGCCTCTGCTCTAATTAAATACACTTCGGACAAACGCATTACTTTGGTATTGTTAAGGTTGGTCGTTAAGTTATATTTATCTACACGGTTGGCTGCGTAGATTCCTTTAAGGCCTGCATCCGCTTTAAAGTTTGCTTTGCGGGCATCACCCGTAACAATCAAATCATAAATATCCCAGGCAGGAAGATAATCTCCATATCCTTCTGCAATGTACATTCTACCTAATGCATCAGCACCTCTGTTATCATCCGCCAAAAGTGCAATCTCCAATAACGATTCTGTTGAAAAGTTGGCTGTAAACATGGCGCGATAACCAGCATTGTTTACCAGGGTATGTACACTTGCCCCGGTTGGATATTTTGCATCGATAACTTTCGTTGCATAAGCGGCTGCATTTGTCCAATCGCTCTTATACAAATAGACCCGTGCCAATAACCCTTGCACAAACTCTTTATATAGTGTGGCTGTAGTTGTACCTGATGTGGGTTTACTCAACACTAATGATTCTGCTTGTAATAAATCTGCAATTACTTGCGCATAAACCTCAGCTACGGTGCTTCTGGTAACTGCATTGGCAAAGTCATTGGTAGAAAGTGATGGTGATGTTTTTATAGGAATTCCTAGATGCGAAGCATTTGGCGTGAAACTATAGGTTTGAGCAAACATTCTTACCAAATCAAAATGACCCAATGCCCGAAGGGCGTACGCCTGGCCTTTGTAATGATTATAGGTAGGCTGCTCAGAAGCTTTAACTGTTAAATCCGTTGCAAGAATCATATTGGCGCGGTTAATATTGGCGTAAATGGTATTCCACATATCAACCACAATAAAATGAGAAGGCAGCGTACTAAACTGTGCCATTTCTTTGGCCCGGTTCGCGGTGGCATTCTGTTTTACATCATCACTCATAACATCAGGCAAAAGAGGAAAGTAACGGCCGTAATAGTTAGCAGATGACATTTGATCATACATTCCGTTTACTGCTAACTTTACGTCACCTAACGTAAGTAGAGCGCTGTTCAATTCTAATGATTGCTGTGGCTTAATCTCAAGAAAGTCTGAACATGATAGTATTGTAAAAATAGAAAAGATAGCAACCCATTTTTGCAGGTTTATATTTCTTAATGAATTCATGATTTTCATTTTTTGTAATCTTTTAATTTGTTTACTAATCTTTATAAGCCTAAGTCCAAGCCAAATGAAAGAGACTTGATAACCGGTGTAATACCGGCAGATGTTCCGGTTACACTTTGCTCAGGGTCAAGGTATAATGATTTGTCGCGGGTCCATGTCCAATAATTAGTTCCCCGAACATATACATTCACCGATCTTAATCTGAGTTTACTGATCAACTGATTAGGTATCGAATAAGCCAGTGTTACATTACGCAGGCGGATGTACGATCCATCAAAAAGATGTCGGTCCTGATCAGGCGAGTTACTACCAGTAGGATTACCTGCAATAGGCTTTGGATTTTGCGATTGCTGCCCCGGAGTTGTCCAGCGTCTTTCAAATGCCCAGGTAGTGGTACTACGTGGAAGCAAGCTGGCATCACCGTGCAGAAATCTTCCGTTGCTGTCATATATCCAGTTGCCAAATTGATAGTTAAACAATGCCTGCAATGAAAATCCTTTATACCGTGCGGTAGAATTAAATCCACCAAAGAAATCAGGAGTAGCACTCTTACCACTATAATATCTGACTGCATTCACAATTTGTGAAGTGGTTGTCTGTTCGGTTTCATCCGTGTACCAAAGAGCGGTTCCCACTGCAGGATCTACACCAGCATATCCATACAACCAGTATTCCTGAAAATCACGCCCCTGTTCTCTTCTCTTAGTGCCATCCACAAATGGAGTCTCTAACTTAACCAATCTGTTTTTGATAAAAGTAATGTTCGCCCCAAGATCAACCGTTAGGTCACCTTTTTTAACAACCGTTGCGTTAAGTGAAATTTCTACTCCTTTATTGCGCATATCCCCAATATTCCGTGTGTAACCTGAAAACCCAGTAGTGTAGCTTACAGGATAATTTTGGAGTAGGTCTGAAGATAATCTATCAAAATAATCAATCGAACCACTCACTTTGTTGAACAGACGAAAATCAATTCCTAAGTTTAAATTCTCCTGAGATTCCCAGGTTAAATTCAAATTTTCAATTTGATCCGGTGCGCTGGCAGGTTGACCGTTGTATTTCAACGCTAATGTATATAAACCAAGAGCAGCAAAATTATCAATATCTGCATTGCCGGTAATACCATAGCTTACTCTTAGTTTCATGTTATTGATCATATTGATTCCCTGCATAAAGGATTCTTTCTCCATATTCCATCCGCCACCAACAGACCAAAATGTTCCCCATCGGTTGTCTGCACCAAAACGTGAAGAACCATCTCTGCGCATACTCGCAGAAGCAAAATACTTTCCATCAAAATCATAGTTGGCACGACCAAAATAAGACATAAATGAATAGCCTGAACCACTAGAAAATGCTGTTGTGGGTACGGCTGATGTAGCCAGGGTACGCAGCGAAGTACTGGCCATATTGGTTCCAATTGCTCGCATGAATCTTGTGTCTGAATTTTGAGCTTCGAAACCAAGTATACCTTCAATATTATGACTCTTCGCAATAGTTTTTCCGTAGTTAAGGGTTTGGGTACCTATCCAGTTTACATTGGTGGTATTGGCTTCCTCTACTCGTCCAAATGCAGATAATCCATCGCCATAGTTCGGATTATCATAGATATATTCATCAATCTTCATGATATCAATACCCCATGCAGACTTAAATTTCAGATCTTCCAAAATGGCATAGGTCAATGAGAAATTGTCCATAACACGCAACTGCTTTAACCAGCGATCATCATCACCCGACAGGTGACCAACGGGATTATTGCCTGATAATATGGCACCATTGGCGGAAAGACGATGGTCTGAATAAAAGTTCCCTGCTTCATCTCTTACCGGAATCAGAGGTGGCAAAAAGAGTGAATTATACATCGGGTTTTGAAAGGCAGACCCATCGGGTATAGACCTTTGTTTAGACATGGATAATGCAACATTATTTGAAAAAGAAACTTTCTTATTGGGCTTAAAATCAAGGTTGAGGCGAGTTGAGTAGCGATCAAAATAAGTTCCAATGGTATAGCCATCCTGATTGAAAGCAGAACCTGAAGCGAAATAATTAATTTTATCTGCACCACCTGCCACACTCATATCATAGCTCTTTGTTAAACCTGTTCTTGTTATTTCATCTTGCCAGTTGGTATCAACCCCAGTAGCCAGCCCAGGAAACATACCAGCTAGGCGGGCATCTGCCTGAACTTCCGTTTCTCCCGCATTCATCCACGACTCTTTAAACCATTGAATGTATTGTTCCCGGTTTACCGGCTTTAATGTCTTATTTGATGCAACACTATTAAAGCTTATCTGAGATCGGAAATCTATTCTGGGACTATCACTTTTTCCACGTTTAGTGGTGATTAAAATAACTCCATTAGCACCGCGTGCTCCATAAATTGCTGTTGCAGAGGCATCTTTAAGTACTGTGAGTGACTCAATATCGTTGGGGTTTAGCGTAGCCAAAACGTTAACTGCTCTTCCTGCATTTCCATTTTCTGATTGGGTTAATGATCCTGCATCTGAATTAACCGGAATACCATCCACGACAAACAAAGGTTCGCTTGATGCATTGATCGAACCAATCCCCCTAATCCGAATTTGAATATTTCCGCCAGGTGCTCCATCCTGAGTAGCGAGTTGAAGACCTGGTGTTGTGCCTTGCAACGCAGATTGAAAAGTGGATGTAGGAAGTTGCTGGAGTCTATCAGAACCAATGGTGGTAACGGCACCCGTCAAGGCTTCTTTTTTTTGTGTACCGTACCCTGTTACTATTACTTCCGAAAGCTGTTGAACATCTGGTTCCATGGTTATATCAAGCGTACTTCGTTGCCCAGCTTCTACTTCAATTGATTGCATTCCTACAAACGAAAAAATTAGTTTTTCCGCTCCGGTAGAAGAAATAGTAAGTTTATACTTACCATCTTGATCCGTAACGGTTCCTGTACTGGACCCTTTTATTATCACGCTCACTCCCGGCAAAGCAGACCCATCTTCCGATGAGGTTACCTTCCCTGAGATTGGGCGTTCTTGTGCAATGGCCGAATGAGTCAGCAATAGCACAAAAAATGACATGAATAGTAATGATTTTCTCATACATTAATAGTTTAATTAAAACTGTTTTGCCGTAAACATATTAATTGATGTGGTATTTCATTTTGCGTTGTTTAACTTTGGTAAAATTTGCTGTTTAGGCGAACCGAAAAAATAAAAACTTTCTTTTCTGATCATTTATAAAGTAAAATTTTGCCGCAGATGAAATTTGATGAAGTTGACGCAAAAATCTTAGACATGCTTCAAACTAATTCTCAACTAACACTGAAAGAACTTTCCACAAGTCTGAATTTGTCAATTTCACCGGTAGTGGAGCGTATTAAAAAAATGGAAAGAAGTGGGGTAATTTCTAAATATGTTGCCCTGTTGAACATTGAAAAAACAGGGGCATCACAAATTATTTTCTGTCACATCTCTTTGCCTTCCTATTCTCCCAGCATATCAACATTTAAAGATATAATCCAATCCTCAGAAGAGGTTATAGAATGTTATCACCTGGCAGGAAATATTGACTATCAGTTAAAAATATTGGTAAAGGATATTGCTTCCTATGATGAGTTCCTGAAAAAGATTGCGAAAATCCCCAAGTTGAAAGTCCGATTTAGTTCCGTTGTACTGCATAAGGAAAAGTTCACAACCAAAGTGCCTATAAAGCTAAGCTGATAATTCTGCAGCTTGCACACTGCCCTATATAAGTGCCTTGTGGTGATACTATTTGGATGTGAATCTATGCCAATACGTTTTAAATAGTATCAAATATGAGCGTGAGCGTCATTAAAAAAATCGGTTTCGCTCTGTTTGTCATCCGAATGCGGTATCACCTTCACTCAACAAAAACCTCAAGCGGATTTACGGTATCCTTCAAACCAAACACCAGCCCATTGACAAACGAAAATCTGTAATACACAAACTGAAACCAGAAAAAATATAACTCACTCAAAACAACTACTTATAATTATATAAGCACGGCATGACCTGAAAACATTTTTATTTTAACGTATCGGGCATAACCTTATCCATATCATTATAATCAAGATTTTCGCCAGCCATTCCCCAGATGAAGGAATAATTGGATGTTCCTGCGCCACTATGAATTGACCAGGGTGGTGAAATCACGGCTTGATTGTTTTGTACCCAGAGATGCCGCGTCTCATCAGGCTCTCCCATAAAATGACAAACTGAATTTCCTTCTGGAATATTAAAATAGAAATACGCTTCCATTCTTCGGTCGTGTGTGTGTGGTGGCATCGTATTCCAAATACTTCCTGGCCTAAGTTCCGTGAGCCCCATCTGCAATTGACACGTCTGAACATTGGGATGAACGATCAACTTGCGAATAACCCGGTTGTTAGCATTGTTTGTAGTACCAAGCTCCACAGTTTCCGCTTCCTCCAACGTAACTTTTTTTGTAGGATAGGCTACATGAGCCGGAGCCGCATTGAAATAAAACAACGCAACGCCACCTTGATGACCGGAAAATAAAACTTCCTCAATTCCCCTACCAATATATAATGCTTCTTTGTTTTTTAGCAGATAACTTTTTCCGTCCACCTTCACCTCGCCTGTGTCACCTACGTTGATGATACCAATCTCTCTGCGTTCGAGAAAGTAAGTCGACTTAAGCGCATCAAACGTTTCAAGTTTCACCTGACCACCCATCGGTTTAGCACCACCCATGATCAGTCGGTCGTAATGCGAGTATACCAGTTGAATGGTATTATCTGCAAACAATTCTTCAATTAGAAATCGCTGACGAAGTTTTGTTGTATCATAACTTTTCAGTTCCTCAGGATGAGTAGCGTATCGGATGGAAGTTCGTAATGTCATTGAACGAATTAATTTATTTTTGTCATTCCATTTCAACCATCGCTTTGATCACTCCATTTGCAGGATTTAACCAGGATTCAAATTGATCCTTCACCAGATTAAATTTAACTCGGTGAGTAATGTACGAAGTAGGATGTATTAATCGATTTTTTATTGAGTTAATCACATGCTCAAAATCCTCGCGTGTAGCATTACGGCTACTCATTAAGGTAGCTTCTCGTTTATGAAACTCAGGATGACTGAAACTAATCATCTCTTTCTGCAATCCTATTAAAATATATCGGCCACCATGTGACATAAATTGAAATGCATGGTTAATGGCAGCACGGCTTCCGGTAGCATCGATGACTACTGTTGGCATATCGCCATTGGTAATCGTTCTCAATTGTTCAACAACGTTGGAACTCGATCCATTAATGACAAATGGGATTTTTAACTTGTCTTTACAGAATTGCAATCGAGCATCGACCAGATCCAAAGCGATCACCTGGCCCCCTGCGATCCGGGCAAACTCCATGGTCCCTAATCCAATCGGTCCTGCGCCCACGACTAATACAAATTCCCCTTTTTTTATTCCAGCCCTTCGCACCCCATGTGCTCCAATAGATAGTGGCTCTATTAATGCAAGTGAATCAACATTTAATCCGTCACCATGCACCAGTGTATAGGAAGGCACAGAAAAATATTCGACCATTCCGCCATCACTGTGAACCCCTGCTACGTTGAGGCTCGCACAGCAGTTTGATCTTCCGTTGCGGCAAGCGATACAAGTTCCACAATGTAAGTATGGGATTATTGTCACTATTTCGTTTTGCCCGAAGTCACCCACACCGTCAAATTCAACTAACTCGCCAGCCAGTTCATGCCCCAGAATCCGTGGGTAATTAAAGTAAGGTTGTGTGCCTTCAAAGGCGTGTAGGTCGGTGCCACAAATCCCGATGCGTTTTATTTTCAAAATAGCATGACCCTTCGTGAGTTTCGGTCTTTCCGATTCTCCGTATTCAAGGTGACCGGGTGAAATACACGTTAACGTTTTCATTGAATCACTTATAAGGCAAAAGAAAAATTGAAGCCTGTTATTTCTGTTTCGCCAACTCCAACGCTTTGGTAGTGGTGTAATATTTGGCTAGCATATTAGGCACCTCCCACGCAGGAATTGTTTGGTTACTGAGGTACTCCAGGAATTTTTCCGTCACACGCCCAAAGTGTGCCTCATGACCTTCCTTATAGGAATCCGGAACAATCACTTCCCAGCCATCAATTACTTTATTCAATTCAATGCCCGGGTATTTTACCTGAACCGTTTTTACGTTTTTCAATAAAGCAGTCTCAAACTCAGCGTTGTGCGTGATCGGTTGAATGTAAAGAACCGGTTTATATTGTTGTTCGGCACCTTGCTTTATTATCAAGTTTGCTTTAGTTCCACGCATGATGGAGTAATGGGTATCCCCTGCCCCTTCAGGCGCTTTGTAATTCCAAATCACAGAAACTTTAGCATGCACGTTCTTCAATTTATAATTGATTTCTCCATTAGAATAGATTTTTAGTACGGTGTCGTTTACTACATTCTCTTTTAAATAATCGGGGAAGGCATCCAGCTTTGTAATGGCTTTGAATTCATTCAACGTCATTTCCGTAGTCGTTCTTTTGGCATTAATCAATTCAATGTCTTTCGTGTAATCTAACACCTGCTCAGGAAAACATTCCCATTGCACCAGATCCACGAGGTGCGTGGTAACATCCACAATCCCTTCTCCCTGTTGTGCCACATCCATAAACCAGGCCGGACGGGTAAGAATACTTCCGGAAACATATTTATAAAAATGATGAACACTCTCTTTTGTAACTGATGGATTATCCAGAGTTCCTGGCTGCAACGTACCAAACACTTCCTGAAGCATCGAGAATTCCTTTTGAAGCATGGTGGTTATTTCAAAACGCTCGGTCATGATATCGTATAAGAGAAGATTATTTTTCTTCGCCACATCAAATGCATTTTTCAAGAGTTCAAAATCTTCAGCTTTGATAATCATCGGTTTGTCGGCCAACACATTAAAGCCTGCCTGCAATGATTTAGAAATGTATTCCGCCTTCTTCTTGTTGTTTCCTGAAAGCACCACCACATTTCCCGCTTTTTCGCTGATCATTTTTTCAAAGAAATCATCGCCATAATAAACTTCTTCCTGCCAATGCGTGGGGTTTTCGGCTCGTGTGTTAAAGCCTTCAATTCTTTTCAGGTGAAGTTGTGCATCGGCACCCACGGGCGCATACACATGAACGACCGAGTCAACCTGGTCGTACATCGACTTTTGCACCAGGGCCGCATGAAAGTGGCCCGGATCAACTGTGACTAGACGAACGGTCTTGTCTGATTCTTTTTTTTCTGAAGGATTCGTGCAAGACATCATAACCAAAGCAAGCAGGGAGATTGTGTAAATTGTTTTCATTAATTTGATAGCGTGTTATAGTAATTAAATTTAATACCATTGAATTGCATAGTAACTACACTCGGTAGCACCATCGTTTTTCACTCCGTGCAGCACATTTGAATTTACGTAGAGCAAATCACCTGATCGGGCTTTATATGATTTTTCACCAATCATCATTTCAACCTGACCCTCTAATACCAGGATGATTTCCTCAGCCGGGTGCGTATGTGGCGGATGACTGATAAACCCTTCTTTTAAGGTGGTCACATGTATCTCAAATCGTTTGGTCATGGCTGTTGGCCTTTCAAAGTAAGGACGAACACCACCCTTCACTGCCGGCTTAAAGGTGAGTTTATTCCAATCTTTAACGAACGACCCTCCCGCAGATTTTCCTCGCGCATGATCGGCCGGCAACTTCGACCGATATTTCATGATGTGATACGAGCTGTTATTCGCACCTTTATTTTGTATGGTGTACTTGGCTGAAGGCATCATCATCGCCACACTTCCTTTGGCTAATGTATAGGTGGAATCCGTAAGCGTAGTAGTCAATGATCCTGCAATAATTAACAGTAGGTGTTCTTCATTTTCCGGCACCGTGATCTTCTTCTTCCCACCAGGTGCTATTGAGTTCGCACTCACCTCAACAAACTCGAGATCGTGACCACTTCCAGACAATACCATACTTGAAAAACTCTTCCCTTTCTGATCAGCCAATCCTGTAGGCCAGGCATAAATACCTGACGGGACAGGATTTTTTTGAGCAATAGCAAAAACAGGAATTAAAAAATACACTAAGACAAATATTCTGGATTCCATCAGCATAATTTTGAAATTTTATCCTATCGCATACGGTTTACGCTGTGGCCTGCTCAGCATCTTATTGGCTTCATCGTCATTCTTGAATGTTTCGGTAGTAGGATCCCAAAAGATCTTTCTATCCAATTTCATCGCAATATGATGAACCAAACACGTAGAACATGAGCGATGTGCTTCTTCAACCGGTGCAATATTGGGCTTTTTATCTCTGATGCTTTCCAACCAATTGCCATGATGATCTTTACTAACTGCGAAATGAAATTCATTAGGGCCAATTACTGACTTAATGATTTTAGGATCGCTGGCATCCAATGGCTTGGTGCCATCTGAGTTAGTTACCGGGTCGCTGGCAGTTGCCGAATAGTTGCCACGGGTCACAAAAATCCAACCTTCCGTGCCTACAAACTTTATTCCGTTGGGAATTTCATTGCTTACAATCATCCTTACCCCATTAGCATAAAGAGCCTCTGTTTTAAAAATACCGTGCACATCCCAAAGTCCGCTCTTGGGAAATTCTGCATGGCCCCAAATTTCCACCGGACCGGAACGTTCCATGCCCATACCCCAATGCGCTGAGTCGATGTGGTGAGCACCCCATCCGGTGATCATGCCGGCTCCAAATTGTTCGCACCGCAACCATCCCGGACGATCATAGTCCGCTTGCGGATGTACTCTTTTTTCTGTGTAATACACTTCCGGTGTAGAACCTAACCACATATCGTAGTTAAGATTTTTTGGTATCGGCATTTCGGGTTCTTCATCACCCGATGGATCACCGGGCAACCCAACATATACTTCTTTCAATTGGCCGATACGCCCGTTGCGCACTAACTCTGCTGCATAGCGAAACTGCTCCCAGGATCTTTGCTGACTTCCTATCTGAAAAACAACACCACTTTTCTGTACAAAGTCACTTACCATTCTTCCCTCTGAAATAGTGAGTGAAGCAGGCTTCTGCATATAGATGTGCTTGCCTTTGCCAGCAGCGGCCATGGCAATCATCGCATGCGTGTGATCAGGGGTGCTGATCAACACGGCATCGATATCCTTATTTTTTACCAACTCCCTGAAATCATGATAGACCTTTACGCCTTCATATGGTTTTCCATTCTTTTTGGAATAGTAATCATTCACCAGTTTTTTACCATCATCTGCCCTTTTGCTATCAACATCACATACTGCCATTACCTGTGCGTAATCATATTTTAACACACCTGGTAAATCATGGACTCTTGAAATGCGGCCGTTACCAATGGCACCAATGTTAATACGATTACTCGGAGCTTTTTTCCCAAACACAGACGCAGGCACGATGGTAGGAAATCCGCTTACCAGCAGCGAGGTAGCCACTGCTCCTTTCAACGACTTTTCTATAAACGTTCTTCTTGATAACCCTGAGGTTGATTTCGCTTTCATAACTTTTATGGTTTTGATATTAATAGTCCGATTTAATATATCCTTTACTTTTCAATATTGAATAGGATCGTCCTTCAACGTTGAATATGCTTTTTTATAATCTTTAGATTTACCCTGGCTTGCCACAAATTTTATTCCTTGAAAAATGTGTTGAATATAAACAGGATCTTCATAGTCTTTCTTATCATGTCCAAGAGCGGTAATCCAGATGGTTCCCCCGTCAAATGGTTGATACCATACAGCCGGATACAATGTCGAGTAGGATCCTGCATGAGCTACTATTTTTTCCTTCTCTGCCTCGTTCAACGAACGTAGGTCTTGTGCCATAACGGTGTGGATGCCCGGATACATTTCTTTTTGAAAATAACATTCATCTTCCTTCTCCCAAACTTTTGGCAGCCCCATAACCGATGGGTGACTGGGATCGATTACACGAATCTGATATTTCTGGAACTTAGGATGCCAGGCGAAGGTTCCTCCCAACATCATTTTAAACCAGGTCCAATTTCTTTCTGTGCCTACCACCGAATGGATACCAACAAAGCCACCGCCAGCTTCGATAAAATGCCGGAAAGCCAGCCGCTGGTCATCCGTATCAAACACATCATTGTTGGTGCTGGTGAAAATCAGTAATGAATATTGCTTTAGATTTTCTTCTGTAAATACGGCTGCATCTTCCGAAACATCAGTTTTAAAACCATATTGAAGTCCGAGTTTTTGAATACTCTTCACTGCGTAGGGAATATTTTCATGCACGTATCCTTTCCCGTTTTTTGTGTATACCAATACCTTAATATTCTTCCAATTAACATTACCATCACCCGCCAACGAAGTATTGGAAATAGATCCCATGAGACACAACAAAAAGAAGGAAAAGTAAATTTTAATCATATTGGTTTAATAAAATCGGTGTCAATACTTCTTAATCGTGACAGCGGGCAGATGCGCAAAATTTTGCCAGGCGCTTTCCGCTTTCTCTTTTGTAAAGTGACCATTAAAAACCAACAAGCGGTATTTAAGGGTATAGGTTTTTCCGGGTTCCAGCAACCAGTCTTTATTCTTGGTAGGTGAAAAATTGGCAAACATATCACCACGGTCATATTGATTTTCGGGCCATATCCGCAAAGGCTCCGGATAGTTATAGTTAGTAGGATAAGACATCATCACCACACCGGCATAATCATTGTCTACTTCGCCCTGCACAATGCACCATCGGGCGGTGGTGCCGTCTGCGTCTTTGCGGTTCTTACCTTCCGATGACAATACTTCGCTGTTCTTATTATTCCATTGCTCGGTAGTTCGCCAACCCAGCCCTCCATATCGGTATTCCAATAATAACACTGGGCTGTTGGTGGCGCAATTCATGGTACTGGTAATATCAACAATATAATAGTCTTCACGCTGTGGCTGATACACCCTCACGGATTGTAATTCATTCAAAGCAACTTTTTCTGTTTTATCCTTTTTGAAAACGACATGCTCGTGCAAGGCCTGGTATTCGCTGAAGACAGGCCCACTGAAAGTGGAAACAAAGTTTGCAAAGCGGACGGTACCTTTTTTATCACCGATATTCCAAAAATCGATGGTGTCTCCTTCATAGAGCACATGTGTCCAGGGATTCCAAATTCCATAATGGTGATAGTGATCTTTCGGTTGAATGCGCGTCAACACCTGGCCATGGGGCGACCACAACGGATGAATAAACCCACTACGTTTATAGGAAGGATCAACCCCGGCTGGAGGATCAAGTGCTTTAAAATAATAGCGGAGTAAATTTTTACTACCTGATTGTATGGTAAGCATACCCTCTGCTGTGTTGGCAAACACATTATCCGGGTTATCACTTTTGGCCACCTTCGTCAATTCAAATAGGCGCTTCTTTGTGTTACCGGCACCTACTATCCAATTTAGCGTGCGAACACCATCATTTTCAATTTGCAAGGCAATTGGTATTTTTTGATTTCCCTGAACTTCTACCAAACTGAGACTTGAGTGTGGTAAAAAAGTCACAGCATCAATATTTATTTTGACGGGCATACTTAATAAACTACCGGAAGAATTAGGTAGTTGTACTTCGAACGTGGCAATCTTTTGAGCGTAGCCGGTGGTGATCATTGCTGCACAACCAACGAGTGATAACAGAACATACTTTTGAATGGAGCGAGCGTTCATCATTGGTTTACAGATTCTCCAGATTCTTAATTCTTTCATTTAATTTTTCAAAGGCAGGTGCGGGATCGTTTATATCAGCAGGCTCATTAACCCTATAATACTGAAGCAGTTCTTTAAAGATGGTTCTTAATTCTTCATTTTCTACTGCCAGACTACTAAAGATCAGCTTCTCCTCAGCGGAAGCTTCATTTACTATATATTTAGCCATTAAAGCCCACACCTTATTATTGACCCCTTTCATCTGTATATAATTTTTAATATTAAGGTCAGATGGAACCTCGCATTTTCATTCCCCTGTGTGCTAAATTCTATCATGCTCGGTTTCATGTGTTACTATTATTTATATTATTAAAGTCACTACTTGTCCCGATTCATCGGGATGGAATCTCCAAGCTTATTATCATGCCTTTGGGTGCACGAAGCGCATGGAGATTTCATGTGTATCTACTTTTATATTTTAAGGCCAGATGGAATCACGCAATTATTCATTCTCCCCCGTGAAATTGATTTAATTTCCGGGTTACTGTGTTAATCATTAGTTCAAGGCTACCATCCATAATCAATATCATAAAGTTCTCACGGTTTGAATTTTAGCCTGACTTTGATACTATTATTATGACGTATGAAGTACAATATGCCCTTACAAACGACCCCGCTACTGATTCCTACCCAATCGTAAGAGATATGTTGATTTGATACATATTTTTAAATTGGAAATAGCTATGCCTGCTACCTATTTCCGATAGGCAAGACAATTTAATAATTGGAACAGCCACGGCCCTTCGCCTCCCGATGAAATGAGTGATGGACACGTCATGGTTAATTTTTAAAACCCCGGCTATCATTTATAATGTGTTTAACGAATCATCACATAAACCTTACTGGAATTTTAATCACAAAACTTCCACTAGAAATGCCTGTTTGGCCCTATGTACCGCACAAACCAAGCGCTGCCATAAAATGATGCCATTATCAAGGGTAACCCTCACCAATGAAAATCACCAAATTGGTTGTTACTTTGAAATGACACACACTCAATTTTTATTCATCAGGTAGGCAAAGAAAAATCCTACTGCATGATCTGGGTTAAATTATTTATAGCGAATGGATACTAATTCTTTTGAAGGAGAACATCATAAGGGAATTGACTTCAGAGAAAAAGCACTAAACAAAGGGGATTATGAAAATTGCTCCTTCAGCAATTGTACATTTTCAGGGTCCGATTTGTCAGGTATTATTTTTACAGTATGTAGGTTTGAAAATTGTGATCTCAGTATGGCTTCTCTAATGAACACGTCCTTCAGAGAGGTGCACTTCAAACACTGCAAACTGCTAGGTCTACGTTTTGATGAATGTCGCAACCTATTACTATCCTTTTCCTTCGAATCGTGCGTGTTGAATTTTTCCTCCTTTTATAAACTAAAATTAAAAAAACTCATCTTTCATGAGTGTAAACTTCAGGAGGTTGAATTTCTTGAAACCGATTTAACCAAATCAACTTTTTACAATTGCGACCTTAAAGGTGCCCGGTTTGAAAACACCATACTGGTGGGTTCCGATTTTCGTACAGCTTATAATTTCTCGATCGACCCAGAAATAAATAAGATTAGTCAGGCTAAATTCTCAACGGCAGGAATTTCCGGATTACTGGACAAGTATGATATCCTTATTGAATAATTCAATTGAGTGATGGCATTCCACATCGCCTATCCCAATCAGCGACTTTGGAAGAATAAAAAAAGGCAAGGTTTACAATCAAACCTTGCCTTTTCTAGTGACCCCGGCAGGAATCGAACCTGCATCTTCAGAATCGGAATCTGAAATTCTATCCATTGAAATACGGAGCCGATTTACTGTTACCAGATGCAAATTTATGATTTTGGATTGACTTTGCTCTAATTTTATTTTGTCACAACGCAATTTTAACGTTGCTATTCGTCCCAAAAAGAGATTGGACTTCTTTGTTCTGCCGACTACACGTTGACATTGAGATATTCAAACCTGGTTCATAAAAGAAGCATCGATATCAATTTCAATATCAGTTCACATACGTAGGTGAGGCTTGGTGGTTAATCATTATGACCTTCTATCAGTATTCATCCTTATTGAAAAATTATTATCAATAGCCCTTTATGTGAATAACCATTTACATTTTTTCTTATTGTCGTACGATGATTCGCTGTCATCGTTAGATTACAATCACTACTTACACAAGATGAATGGAGGCAACTCTATCACGATGAATTCATCTATAAACAAATATGAATTTATAAATGCATTGCATCAACGCAACAATAAAACATCTAATCATGTGATGGTCATTGAGAAGAAGAGTAATTATTCATTGATAAATTTGCTTTTATAAACATATAACTCTTTCTTTGCAAGAGTTATTTTAAATTAAGTTTCACAAAAACAAAAAATGCTATGGCAAAAAAAGCAAAAAAAGCAGCTAAGAAGGCAACTAAGAAAGTAGCCAAGAAAGCAACAAAGAAGGTAGCTAAGAAGGCAACTAAGAAAGTTGCTAAGAAAGCCGCTAAGAAAAAGAAGTAATGAACAGTATGTTCATAAAGAAAAGGTTGACAGCAATGTCAACCTTTTTTATTTCATACCAGTTTGAGTATCTGATATCGATGAAAATAAAAAAGCCGACACCATCTCATTCAATCGAGCGTAGGTCGGCTTAGTGTGGAGCTGCAGGGAATCGAACCCTGGTCCAGAGAAGATGAACGTGTACGTTCTACATGCTTAGTTGACTTTGATTGTCGGAAACCACAAGGCAGGCAACAGCCAAATGATTCCTTAGTTACTGTTGTCTCGACATCGCTGCGCAACAACAGCGAGGCCCAGTTTATGCTTTCGACACCGCGGTTCCGGCACCGCTAAACAGAGTACCGGGCGATGATGGCCTCCACCGATCTTATCAGCGGATAAGCTAATCTAACCTTGGGTCAGATTAAGCAGCCATGGCGTAAGTATTCTCGCCACTTAGGTTTGTAGGACTATCTTTCAAGGCTCTCATCCCATGAGCCTGCATGCTGGCTTACACCCCCACGCATCCTGTCAAAACCGGTCAGCCCCGGTTATTCATTTCAAATTCAATATTTAAATTTTGAATTCGCGTGTGATCTGCTTACTCAAAGAACGAACAACGAAAAGACAAAAGTAAGGGAAAATAAGTTCCGAGGAGTTAAAAGTTATACGTGGAAAGTCAAAAGTTTAAAGCGCCAAGTATAAGCCGTTAAACTTTTGACTTTGAACTTTCCACACCTACCTGATCGATCACCAGATATTTCTTCTTCGAAATAGACTGACGAGCGAGTAGTTCTGCTATGAAACCGGTAAGAAATAATTGAACACCAATGACCACCGCCACTAAGGCGAGATAAAATATAGGTTGTTCGGCTATATCCCGCTTCAACGGAATTTTAGAAATGAAAACTGAATCTATTTTATCATATAAGATCTTGATGGTAAATCCAAAACCCAACAAAAATGACAAGACACCCCACGTGCCAAAGAAGTGCATCGGACGTTGAGCAAATCGACCTATGAAAGTAATTGAAAGTAGATCCAGAAACCCTCGTACAAAACGTTCCCATCCGAATTTGCTCTGTCCGTATTTACGTTCGCGGTGTTCTACCACCTTTTCCGTGATCTTGGTGAAGCCTGCCCACTTGGCAATCACGGGTATGTAACGATGCATCTCGCCATATACCGAAATGTTTTTTACTACCTGATTATGATAGGCCTTCAACCCGCAATTGAAATCATGCAAATGAATGCCTGAAATTCTACGCGTGACGTAATTGAAAAATTTAGAAGGCAATGTTTTTGAAATCGGATCGTGGCGCTTCTTCTTCCAACCACTGACTAACTGATACCCATCGTGCTTAATCAATCGATAAAGCCCAGGTATTTCATCGGGGCTATCCTGCAAATCGGCATCCATAGTAATCACCACTTCACCGTGTGCGATTTTAAAACCGGTATGCAATGCTGCCGATTTACCAAAATTGCGATTGAACTTAATGCCTTTAACGTTGGGGTTGATCAAATTCATTTTTTGAATTTCATCCCAGGTTTGATCCGTGCTGCCGTCATCAATAAAGATCACTTCATAAGAAAAGCCGTGCTCTTGCATCACACGGCTTATCCACTGGCTGAGTTCAGGTATTGAATCCTGCTCATCTTTGGCAGGTATAATAAGGGATATATCTTTTCTAAACGACATTAAAAGGATGCTTCAGGATTTTTCTTCTGGGTGATCAGACTTACTATTATTGATACTATTACGATAATAATTATTCCTCCTATCAATCCTAATACGAGCATGATTTCAGGTGTCATGAATTTTTCGGTCATATTCATTGCCTGATCGATCTGATCATCTGAAAGGGTACCTTTCTCTTCAAGAACTTCACGCTGTTTATCCAATAATTGTTGAATAAAAGTATTATCAATAAACTTGATATAGATATACGTAAAAATACTTGAGAGCACTGATGAAATCAGTCCCAACCAAAAGCCAATTCCTATTCCCTGCCCAATGGACATATAACCATCACCATTTTCTTTATAATATTTATGTGCTAAAAAAATCAGCGCTGCAGAGAATATTAAACTGGCCCATCTTCCTATGCCCTGCGTTGTATCGACTCCTGCTACATTTAATGCTACAAAATAAAGGATCGAAATAAGACCCGTGAGTAAACCATATCGAATTCCAACAGATCGTGTAGAAATTTGATTTTCAGGAGAAGTTGTGTTTTCCATAATTAATTGGTTTTAGGTTGCCTTCTTAAAATTACAGATATAATGACACTAATGAAAAAGCTGAGGATAAAGGTTTTAACAAAGTAATCCAGTGCCAGATCACTGCCTTGCGTGGTTGGTAGTTGATTCAAATTTCGCTCATATGCGTCCTTACCCAACTGATCAATCGCAGCAGGTTCAATTGATTTCAATTGTTCAGTAGCCAGTTGAATGTATCCGGTCAGAAATTCAGGCACGATAAAACAAAATAACCAAATCAAAAAGGAAGCTACCAGCGCGAATACCAGCGTAAATACAAATGAGCTAATCATAGCTTGCCCGAAATAAAGTATGCCTTCCTGAAAGTCATCACGAAATTCCTTTAAGGTCATCACGATAAAAACCGACAACAAAATAAGACGGAAGTCAAAATAGATTGGAAACAAAAACGGGTGCCTGCCCATATAATATAGTGCCACTAACAAGAAAAACCCCAGCACCCCGGCAATCAAAGCATTGCGCACCGATAGAAACAGCAGGCGCTTAACAGAACTAAACATCTAATACTTGTTTTGAATTATTAAACACGGCTACTGCTTTTCCGATAAGTGTTTTTCCCAACCATGGAGAATTTTTCGATTTTGAAAGGTTCATCGCTGGTGTAAATACCCATTCACACATTGGATCAAATAACGTGAGGTTGGCCTTCACTCCCAGGTCGATGGTAACAGGTGTAAGATTCAATAACCTTCGCGGAGCCTCGGTAACTTTCTCAATCAGCAGTTCCATGTCAACGGAAGCACTCAAGGAAGCCATCTGTGATGCAAATGTCTGCAGGTTGATCATTCCGAAATCGGATAGATCAAATTCAAGAAACTTGCTCTCATCATCCAACGGAATGTGATTGCTTACGATCACCTCGATGGTGCCATCTTTTAATCCTTTGATCAGGGCCTCCTGATCTGCCTTTTCGCGTAGTGGAGGATTCACTTTATAGTTAGTATCAAAATCAGATAGCACTTCATCGCTAAGAAGAGGTTGATACGAAGCGATATCACAACTGACTTTCAATCCTTTCTTTTTAGCCGTGCGCACCAAATCTATGGCTTTGGCCGTGGAGAGTTTTGCAAAATGCAAGCGACCATCGGCATAGTCCAGCAACTTTAAGTTTCTGCTCACCGCTACTTCTTCTGCTATGCGAGGCATACCTTTTAAGCCCAACATCGTGCTATTATGTCCTTCGTGCATCTGACCAAACAAATTCAGCCAGATATCTTCGGGATGATCGATCAACAGTCCGTCAAATTTCTGAAGGTATTGTAGCGACTTCAAAAAAACATCTGTATGCCACACAGGCTTGAGTCCATCTGTAAATGCTACCGCTCCTGCTTCATGCAAATCAATCATCTCGGTAAGTTCTTCGCCTTTGCAGTTTCTGGTTACGGCAGCCAATGCATGTATTTGCACTAGCCTGCTATCATTGTTTCCTGTGATGTAGCTTACTTCATTTTTAGTTTGCACAGTAGGTTGTGTGTTGGGCAGTACGGCTACTTCCGTAAAGCCCCCAGCGGCCGCTGCTTTCGCGAGTGACATAAGATCCTCGCGCTGTTCGTGACCCGGGTCGCCCACGCTGGCTCCCAAATCGAACCATCCCGGTGAAAGAATCATTCCTTCCGCTTCAATAGTTTTATCCGCAGCATAATTTTTATCTCCGATTTCTTCAATACGTCCATTTTGAATGAGAACGTTTTTCACCTTTTTGTGAAAAGGAGACTGAGAAGAAAGTATTTGAGCGGATCGGATTAGTATTTTCATGAGGTCAATGTCATCATTTTAAAAATCGGATCAACAGAACTTCCGCCAGTAGGAAAAATAGTGCTAAAATCAGTGCATACTTCCATAAAGGCGTGCCCAAATATCTCTCTTTTATTTCGTTGCTGAAAGTCTCCGTTGAAGATGCCTTGAAAATTGAAATGTGGTTGCCACCCCCCAAGGCTGCTTTAACTTGCTCACCACTAAACTGGCTTAACATAGATTCCTTTTTTTCAAGGTTAAAAGCAATCAGATCAATGGTGTCTCTGTGGTGTGTTACATAATAGAATCCCTGGTTTATCGAAAAGCGAGGAATCTCAAAGAGAAGCCTATCACCCAGTCTTCTTTGTGATGGCACCAATTCTTGCGAACCAATTAATTTAGCTGGCTCTTCACCCACCAGGCTATCGGTAGTAACGGTGACCAATGAAGACGAAAGATAAAAATAGGGTTTGCTCTCTGCTTTCTTACCACTCGCTGCTATGCGATACATTACGGGTACAAACAAGGCATTGTTAAAAAAATCAGTGGTGCCTTTCTCAAGCGGACTTGCCACTAAAAAAGTATTGTCAAATCGTGATAAATAGGGCAAGCCATTTTTGAAGCGGAGAATGGCTGATCGATCAGCACCCCAGTCTAATAATCTTTTTGCATGTGGCATGGCCAATGCCGATGTCTTTTCCTCAAACACATTTTCAAAAAACGGGTTTCGGAAATCCGGGCGATCGAGTTCTTCCATCTCCGCCTTCTCAATTTTAGTTAAGGAAGAAATGCCCAACAAATCTTTGTAGGATGCTAATTCAGGTTGACTGCCACTTACCACCAGCAAGCTTCCCTTGCTACGAAACGATTGCAACACCGCGTTTAATGAAGATTCAATTTTATTAAGCCCATTTAAAACCACCAGGTCAGCGTCATCAATCAAACTGTAATCAACATTCTTTACCGAATAAGATTTGAAATCAAACAGTTGGCGATTGCCATATACTTTCTCTATGAAGGTGACCGTAGGGTCTGGTTTTATTTCAATAACTTTCAGTTTACCTGAATAGTTGAGCGTGAAATAAAACTCGTTATCAAAACTTACCGGGAAATCACTAAAACTAAATACCGCTTTATTATAACCTTTTAAAGAACCCGCCAGATCAAAGGAAGTTTCGACCGAACTATTTGGCTGAAGCGTGACGGAAGAAGTAGCGGCTTGCACCCCATTCATGGTAAGCCTGGTAACCAAACCTTCTAATGTGCGTGGTCCTTCGTTGCGCAAACGCACCCGTACAGAATTCTTTTCCCCACCAATCACAAAAGGATTGTCGAGAAAAACTGAATCCACAAACACATTCGATAATTTTTCATACTCCACCGGCACCAAGCGCAACTGCCAGGTAGAGTCGATCACAATTTCCTCACCCATGGTAGATTTCTGAAAATCCGAAATCCAGAATACCATGCTGCCAGGTTCACCGATGCGCTTCGTGATTTCTTCCATTGTGCGGCTTATGGGAGAAAGTCGCACCTGAGAAAGTTGATCGATAATTTCCGACCCTGACTTAAAGGAATTGGAAAAAGGAGCAAAATCGTTGGTGAGTAGTTTGAAGCGCGTTTCGGGTGGAAATAATTCAACAATCTCTCTTACAAAACTCACCCCAGCATCCAGCGCGCGGATCTTTTCTTCCACCGGTGCCGACATGCTAAACGAGTTGTCAAGATAGATCGTACTATTTCGTTGTGAACTTATTTGTTCGCGGGCTGGTAAAAATGGCTGCGCAAAAGCCAGCACCAGAAATAATATAAACAGGAGACGCGATGCCAGCACGAGGTATTGCTTCAGTTTTCGCTTTTGGGTGGTCTCCTGTTTTACCTGCTTAAGAAAACGGATATTTGAAAAATAGACGCGGGTGGTTTTCCGAAAATTAAAAAGATGGATGATGATAGGAATCGCCAGGGCCGTGAGCGCCCACAAAAACATCGGATAGTTAAAACTCATCGCTGCAAAAGTAAACAAAATAACCAAGGCATCTGATATCAAAAGATATCTTGATATCAAGATCGGATGATTGATTTTGCCGTTGTACGCTGCGGATAATTCATCGGCCGTAAAACAGAAAGGCTACCTCACTGTGGTAGCCTTTCTGTCAAAAACAACTAGGATCGTTTATGCTACTTCTGTTTTCCACTCAGCATCAACAAATCGTTTATATTGATTTCGGTTAAGTAACGCTTTTCACCCTTGTCGGTTTCGTAACTACGATGCACCAATTTCCCTTCCACACACACCTCCATACCCTTTTTCAGGTACTTGCTGGCTACTTCTGTTAGTGCACCCCATACCACAATGTTGTGCCATTGCGTATCCTCCACTTTCTCACCTTTCGCATTCTTGTAGGTGTCTGAAGTAGCAATGGAAAATGACGCCATCTTTTTTCCACTCTCAAAGGTTTTCACTTCTGGGTCTTTCCCTAAACGACCGATTAACTGCACGCTGTTCCTTAAACTTTTCATACTGGTAATGTTTAATTGTTATATATTGATTTTACTATGGCTGTCACCGGGATTAATTCCGATTGACAATGCAAAGGTGTAGGGAGCATCAAAACGTAGTCGTATGTTTTTCAATTACTTTCGGTTATATTCGCTTGTAAACGTTTACAAACGCTTATTATGGCTAAAACAGTTGAAAAAACGTGTTTGGATTGTGGTGAGAAAATAATCGGAAGGTCCGATAAAAAGTTTTGTTCTGTCGAATGCCGGGTTTCCTACAATAATAAACTCAACAGCAACGAGACTAATCATATGCGTAATGTGAATAACATCTTGCGAAAAAACAGGCGTATTTTAATAGAGGCAAACCCAGCTGGCAAAACGAAGATCAGCCGCGAAAAACTTAATCAAAAGGGATTTGATTTTAATTACTTCACGAATATTTATAAAACAAAAGAAGGGTCGATTTACTATTATTGTTACGAACAAGGCTACCTTCCCATAGAGAATAACTGGTATCTGTTAGTTGAAAGAAAAGATAATTTATAAAATTAAATGGTATGGCAACTAAAAAACTAAAACTCAATCCGCACGAAAAAATTTCGATTTTACCGTATGGAAAAACCCCTAAGGGAAACCGCTATGCGGTAACCAACCATGGTAGGGTTATCAGTTTTACTGATACGCCTCTTACCGGCAATTTCCGCAAACTTTCCAACATCTCAGGATATCCTGGTGTTTCATTCCGCATTAAAGATAAAAACAAGGGGTTTAGTGTGCATCGATTAGTAGCCAAACAATTTTTAAAACAGCCGAGTAAAAAACACAAAGTAATCATCCACCTTAACTTCAATAAAAATGACAACCATTACAAGAATTTAAAATGGGCAACCGTTGAAGAACAGTTTATCCATTTTCGCAATAGCCCGAACAAAAAAACAAGTTCTAAACTGACTGTAGCGCAAGTACAATCGATCAAGAAGCTATTGCAGAAAGGGAAATTATCCTTGAAGGAAATTGGTAAGAAATTTGGCGTAAGCGACATGCAAATTTTCCGCATAAAAACGGGCGAGAACTGGGGCCACATAAAAATTTAATATCATTCATCATTCTACAGGTTTTCAAATCGAAGGTGGGAATCTTCTCGTTTTACCACCGTTATAAACTTATTACTCTATGAGGAGAGCGAGAAAATAATGATTTAACTAAACTGAACAAATTATACAATGTGGTCACTGCAAGGAAAAAGGACGTTAATAACAGGAGGTACAAAAGGAATAGGTCTCGCCATTACGCGCGAATTTCTTGAATTAGGTGCAGAAGTAATTGTGGTGGCGCGCAATACAAAAAGTATTCAAGGGAAATTAAAAAACTCTGCTAACCTTTTTACCGTGGAGGGGGATCTAACCGATGCAGACTTGCGTAAATCGTTGGTTCAAAAAATTGAAGAAAACTGGGGTAAACTGGATGTGCTGGTAAACAACGTAGGCACAAACGTTCGCAAAAAGTTTGTGGAATATAGCGAAGCGGAATACCGTCAGCTTTTTGAAACCAACCTATTCAGTATGATGGAGCTTACACGGCTTTGCTATCCATTACTTAAAAAATCAGGGGGTGCCAGTGTAATTAACATCGCTTCGGTAGCCGGTACATTTGATGTGTTAAGCGGACCGCCTTATGGGATGACCAAGGCGGCCATCATACAATTTACAAAACACCTTACGGCAGAGTGGAGTGTAGACCATATTCGCATCAATACCATTTCCCCCTGGTATATTGAAACGCCCCTCACCAAAGCCGTGCTTGAGCAACCCGATCGATTAGAAAAAATAATTGCCCGCACACCCATGGGACGCGTAGGTCAACCGGAAGAAGTTTCTGCGCTAGCCTCTTTCCTGGCGATGGATAAATCAAGCTACATTACCGGCCAAAATATTATGGTTGATGGCGGGATGAGCGTGAAAGGACTTTAGTGATCAATCCAATATTAATGCTCGATGGGTATATCCAGGTGATACCCATTGGCCAGTTCATTATACGGTAATTGAACAATCAACACGCCCTCACTAAATTGTGCTCGAATATTTTTCGCCTCAATAAAATAGGGTATCAGCTTATTGTAAACAATGTACGGAACAAAGATAACCGCGCCTCGTGATTCGATCTTACGTTCAAAATAAACTACCAACTGATTGTTGTCGATTTTCACATGCATCCTCTCCTCCGTAACCCCAGGCACTTTCAATTCAATCTGGCGATATTCCTGATGCTGCGAAAGTTTTACGATGGGCTCAGATAAGCCACCTTGCAACGTATTGGCAATATCAATGCTTTGAATTATTTCGTCACTTACTAATCCTTTTCTTCTCATGTCTTTCAAAACTTACTTTTCAATACACAATCATCATTCCTATCAACAGAAAAAGTCAAAAAGGCAGAATTCTAAGCTGAATTAAGTCAATTTGTCGTCAATTTAGGTACTTGAACACATCAAAATATTACCAGTCAGTTGCCGATAACCCAAACATCCCATAAAGCTTTTAACTATTTTACTTCTGATTTAACTGACTGAACATGAAATCAATTTCCTATATGCTGTATCTGAAACCTGGTTGCAATTACCATTCAATTTTTATGTAGCACTGTTGCAATAACATCACATTTATTTGAAATGTGTTTGAGCATTGCTACGGTGGAACTACTTTTCGCACATGAATTCATTTAGTCTTTCATCATCACAGGAAAAAAAATTATACGACATCGCATTAGCCCTCGGAGTGTTCACAATCATCTATAATCTCGCGGAGGGAATAATAGCAACCGTGTTTGGATTTGAAGATGAAACACTGGCCTTATTTGGTTTTGGAGTGGACAGTTTTATTGAATTGATTTCAGGAACCGGCATTGTATATATGGTTGTTCGGATTAGGCAAAATCCACTTAGTAACCGAAGTTCATTTGAAAGAACGGCTCTGAAAGTGACTGGCGTGTCTTTTTACTTGTTAGTTGCCGCCTTACTTGTTTCTTCTTTGCTAGCGCTCTATTCAGGCCACAAACCGGTAACTACTTTTTGGGGTGTAATCATATCTCTCATTTCCATTGTTGTGATGCTGTTTCTGATTTACGGAAAAATAAATACTGGTAAACAACTTCAATCAGATGCCATCTTAGCGGATGCAAATTGTACCAAGGTTTGTATTTACATGTCCTGCGTGCTTCTTGCTTCAAGTGGTATTTATGAACTGACCGGCTTTGCTTACGCAGACGCGCTGGGCACCCTAGGCCTTGCCTGGTTTTCGTATAAAGAAGGGAAAGAATGTTTTGAAAAAGCAGCCAGCAATAAACATTGTGGCTGTGATCATGAGCATTAATCTGAAAACCTGATCCTAAGAACCAAAATCATGTAGCCAACACTGCATCATGAAAATTGATATAAGAGAAGCAAAGTCAGACGATGCCTCTGAAATCGCAAAGCTATTAGATCAGTTGGGTTACCCTTTTTCCATAACCGAAGCAACCCTGAGAATGAAGTTATACACACAACCCACCTATCAGCTATTGATTGCTAAAAAGGAAGATGTGATTGTTGGATTTATTGCTCTTCATATTTATAATGAACTTCAATTATCTGGGCCCGTAGGAAGAATTACTTCATTTTGTGTAAACGAAAACAACCGTGGAACGGGAATAGGAACATTACTTCTTAACGAAGCAGAAGATTATTTTAAAGCAAATGGATGTTTTAAAATAGAAGTGACCAGCAATCTAAGAAGGACAATAACACATCAATATTATTTACATCAAGGCTTCAAAGAAACCAGTAAACACTTTGTTAAGATCATTGATCCTTAACATCAGATATCCGACTTCTTTAACTTCAAGTAAGAGAAATAATTAAATAATACCGTCCAAACGAGCGCAATGGCTATGGCGCTCAGTGCAACATAATCCTGAATTTCCTGAAAGGCATAACGGGCGAAAGGGAGAGGAACCAGGTTGGTGATTGATTCCAAAGGGAAAAATTGTTTTAACCATCCGATTTGATCCACCACGCCAGAGCGAAAAATATTTAACTTAATGATGGCTTCAATCATGTGCGATAGCATCAATAAAACAATGGTGAGACCCGACCGCTGGACCAAAACACCTAACATAAGCGCGTAGGACAAAAAGGCAAACACCTCTAAAAAATAGGCGAGGAAAAACTCACTACCTAAAAAGAAAAAATCCCACTCGACTTCCGGTGTATATATAAATCCAGTCACCAAAGCAATCGAAAGAATCATAAGCACGCTCATCAGGCTTAATAAAACATTGGTAAGGATTTTCGATTTTAAAAATTCCCATCGGCTTAACCCATCAATAATATTCTGCCTTAGTGTACGATATTGATATTCATTCGTAATGGATATCACCACCATTACCGCAAGCACAATTTTAAAAAGGCCGCTAATCCAAATCAGGTTTTGCCAGATATCCGGAAAATGATATAATGGAATTCTATTAATATTTATTGAAGCCCCGAATTCAGCGCCTTTGCTTGCGAGCCATTTTAAAATTTCCATACCACTCGCAGTAGTAAAGCCAAGAGTGAGAAAATACAGGCCACAAACAACCCAGAAGGTACGGTAGCTTGTCAGTTTCTTTAGATCTATTTTCAACAAATGCAACATAGGCTGTGTTTACGAATTACGATTTTATATTTACAATTCTTATGTCACGTTTCAAGCATCAAGAGCCAATTGATTTTGTGTCTGCCAATATTTCCAGGAATTGTTTCTCCAAACTCTTTTTGCGCGTACTCAAGTGAGATGCCACAATCCCTTTATCAAATAAAAAACGGTTGATATCCTTACTATGAAAACCATCTTTCATCATCACCTGAAATACCCCATTCTCTTTTTTGATATTGGCACTTCCAATAAATTCCTGTAAGAGCACACCCAGATCATCGTGATAGGCTTGCACTTCAACAATCTCCTCACCTTTTCCTACTTCGTCAACCGGACCAGTGTGCATTAACGTGCCTCGTTTAAGAACAGCAAAGTGTGTACACACTTTCTGCACTTCATCCAATAAGTGACTCGCCAAAATAATCGTCTTCCCATCAGCGGCAATTTTTTTGATTATCTCGCGTATCTCTGCAATACCCATTGGATCAAGTCCATTGGTCGGTTCATCCAAAATTAAAATAATAGGATCACTGACCAACGCAGAGGCAATTGCCAACCGCTGTTTCATTCCTAATGAATAGGTGCGATACTTATCATCCTTTCTGGCGGTAAGCTCAACGGTTTCCAAAACTTTTGAAATGTTTTGTGGATTAGCCCCTTTGATTAAGGCATTCAACTCCAGATTTTTCTGCCCCGTCAAGTATGGATAAAATATCGGATGCTCAAGCACGGCACCAATTTTTTTTCTAGTATGGTGAGTGGCCGTTTCACCAAACCAGGAAAACCCTCCGGAGGTTGGGTTCACAACACCCATGAGCATCCCTAAGGTGGTAGTCTTGCCGCTGCCGTTTGGTCCAAGCATGCCAAACACCTGGCCTCTCTTTACTTCCAGGTCGAGGTGATTGACCGCACAGAGTTTACCGAAATTTTTGGTTAGATGTTGAATAGATAAAACTGTTTCCATTAAATACGATGAATTAATTCAATTATCAGATTTCTTTGATTTCTTCTTATCGTCTTCTTGATCATGCTCGCCCTTATCAGTAAAATTTTTAATCTTCCTTCCAATATCTGTACTTCCATCAATCGCTTTAAATAATTCCGGAGCTTTATCCAATGCAATTTTTCCTAGTATATCCAACACGTATAAGCTTGATGAATCACTAGCCAAAATTATAGTACCCTTTATATCTCCATTTTTCTCCTTGAGATAAATATCAAAATTGCGTCCTTCATATCGGCCTGTCATCATCTCTTCATACGCTTCCTCCTTATAACTGACCAATAATTTTTTGTAATCTTCATTACTAAACTTAACGTCCGTTTTGTCAATCATCAAAAATCGCATCTTTTCAATATCCTTAATCAATTCATCAAAACCCTTGTCCTCCGATTGATTTAACATGCGAAGTGTATTCCTATAGAAGTAAAGAGTTAGTCCATCATATTTATCATCCAACAATTGTGTGGTTTTTGTCTGACTAAAAGCAAGACCAACGGTGCAAAAAAGAACAAGCGTAAATATAGTTTTCATTGAATGTCTATTTATTGATAGCAAGAGTCGTGATGGTTGGATTGAGACGTGTTGGGTCCAGATAACCTTTCAATTCAATAGCCAATACCTCCTGCTTTTCTTCCACTAATACGAAGTTACTATTTTTATGGTTGTGCCCTTCCCGTAAATAAATTGAAATTTCATCTCCGCTATCACGAATGATTGCCAACGGTTCAAAAGAATCCTGCTTCAATATTTTTTTAAACCCATTAACAGAAAGGTGCTGTTTCGAAAATTCGGCCTGGGGAATAGTGATGAGGTACAGATGTTTAAGGTCTTTGATGGCATTGCTAAATTCATACTCGCCAGCCATACTCAAAACCATACGGCTCGCCAATCCACAAAGTGAAAAACTATGCACCGCTGGCTGATCATTGAATTTATCTTTTAATGTTTGATAGCTGCTGCTTTGCGCGAAAGAGCTTGCTCCAGCGACTACCATAGTAACAAGAAAAAGAGATATAGATTTCATGTCGTTAGATTGTTATTAATAAGAGAATCAACGTAAAGGGATGCGTACTTATACACGCATCCCTGATGGAATTCAAAAATCAATTCTTTTTCTTATCCTTCACCTTTTCCAGGTTCTCCAACCCATCAATATTTACCGACTTACCAATCTTAGAAATATCTTTCAAATCAATTTCCCCAAAAAGAGTCAGTACCATAAATTCCTCGTTACCACCCATCACCATCACCAACTCGCTGATTTTCCCACCTGCTTCTTTGGTGAAGAATTTCATGTCTTTGTCTTTATCACGAATAGACATCAATTCATCAAAGTTATTTGTAGGAATCATGGATATAGCTTCCTTATATAATTCCCTTGAATTACGTGCTTCGTTTTTTGATAAAATCTTCAATCCTTTGATTTTACTAATCGAATTGATCATCGCTTTTTCCTCTTCTGTATCACCGGTTAAATTAGCCATCATGCTAAACATTTTTCCGCTGATGGTCACCTGACTGAATGATTCATCATTTTGGTATTTACTGAAGAATTTGGCTATGGCATCGTTCTGAGCACTTGCTGCTATTGAACACATCATTATTACCGCCCCAATCATTAACTTTTTCATGCTTATTAAGTTTATTTTTTTCAATTCTTTTTTTTTAAATCGTCACTTCCTTTTTTTCTTGCTTTTGGAGTTTCTCCTCCGCTTCGTTAAAAACTTTTATTTTACCTGCCTCCTTCTGTGCTTTATTAAATCCTTTCGATATTATTAAAAGGGCTCTTTTAGTTTCTTCCAGTGCCAGCTTCGGATCGCTGTAGGTATCCACTATTTCCGGAGGATACGCCTTTCTTACCTCTTGTCTTACAAAATACGTGGCGGTAACGACTACGATAATTCCTGCAGCAATGCGCGCATAATTGAAAATCATTTTTATAGATCTTCCCGCAGGTTGTTGCTTTTTGATTTTTTTTATCAACGCTGCATCAAAGTCGAGTGCCTCTACCGATTGTGACTGTTGCGCTTCAAAATAGCGAAACAAATCAGCTGTCTCTTTTAGATTTTCCGGCACCTCTCCGCGAAAGTGTTCCCGAAGTTGTTTTTCATCCTCCAGAGATGTCTCACAGTTCCAGTACTTTTCCAGCAGCTGTTCAAGTTGCTTAGAGTCCATACGCATTCATTTTTACAAGTTTCTCTTTCACCGCGCTACGTGCGCGAAACAAATTTACCTTTACCTGATTCATGTCTATTTCCAGTATCTCACAAATCTCGTTATAACTATACCCCTCAATATCCCGAAGGTGTATCACCTGGCGTTGCTTTTCAGGAAGCGCATCAATCATTTGATTTATCTGTTGCATATTCTCATGAATTTCTGCCCTCTCATGAGGTGTTAATCCTTCTTGACGAATTTCAAAACCATCGTTGATAGAATCGGTCTTTCTGCGTTGACGTGTACGAAGACGATCCAGTGAAAGGTTCTTCGTTATGCGCATACACCAGGCTTCCATGTTTTGCACTTCGGCCAATTGATCCCTACCATTCCACAACTTGATAAAAACATCTTGTACTACGTCTTTCGCTTCCTCCGAACTGCCCAGCAATCTGAATGCAAAGCGGAAAAGCTTGTTTTTAGTTGGAAGTACCAGTGTTTCGAACATTTCGAGATTCATCGTTTCAAAGGCTAGACGGTGAGATAAGGTGAATGTTACATTTAATTTAAAAATTTTATTAACGCAGATATCATATTACATATGCATTTGACTACATTTTCAATTATTAATAGATTATGGATGAATTAGAGGGTAAAATAATTGTTTACGATGCCTATGATACGGTAATGGCAGCCAATCTTGTGAAAACGAAGCTGGATGCATACGGAATACCGTGCTTTTTAAGTGACGAACACTTTGGTGGTCTTTATCCGATCCGGAATGAATTATTTCCCGGTGTGCGTATACACATTTTCGAAAAAGATAAGAACCGAGTTAACGAAATTCTTGCAGAACAAAATACATCCGAAACCGAAACGTTACACTGCCCTAATTGTGGATCTCAGAAAGTTACCATCAAAATGGGTAAAAAGAATATATTGAACAGTGTAATCACAAGTGTCCTCCTTGGATTATTTCTCCATCCAAAAAAAACATATCACTGCCTGAATTGTCTAAAAGAATTTGAAGCCGCTCCAGCCGATACTAAATCTTCAACACCGTAAATTCCACTCTGCGGTTATTGGCTCTGCCTTCTTCAGTGTCATTCGTGTCTATGGGTTTTGATTCTCCATATCCATGAGCTTGCAATCTGGATGAATCAATTCCCTGGCTGATCAGGTAATCAACTACAGCTTGTGAGCGACCCTGTGATAAATTCAAATTGTAGGTGTCCGACCCCTTACTATCTGTATGCCCGGAAATCTCAATGGATACAGTTGAGTTTTGTTTTAGAAAATCAACCACTTTATTAAGCTCCACAAATGATTCTGATTTCAGTGTTGTCTTATCAAAATCAAAATAAATGTTTTTTAATCGCACGGTAAGACCTACTTCAATTGGCGTTAGTACAATGTTTTTTATCACTGGTGTAATCTCTTCGCTTTTCACCTGAACACTGTCATATGAAGTCAGGTATCCTTCTGCTGACGTTGTAAACAAATACCAACCCAGATTCCCAATTTCTTGTTCGTACTTTCCCGCACTGGCGGTGAGCGCATAATTAACTGTTTGATCGGGCTTGAACGTAATATTCACTTTTGCGTTTTTAATTAGTTGTTGAGTTTTCTTGTCTGTGACATCACCTGCCAAAACAATTTCCTTTGCCAACGGAACCAGGAGCACATCTACATGAAAGGTTGTATCCCTATTGACTACTGGTATTTTATAATTCTGAGTGAAAGGCAGAAAACCAGTTGCTTCAGCAGAAAGTGTATAACCATCAATTTCCGGAACCCATGTTTCAAAGTTACCATCAACAGTGGTCTTTAAGCTAACAGGTTTTTGTTCCTTCATTTTAATTTCAACCGCTGCTCCACCAACAGGCTGTTTTGTTTTCTGATTTATTGTAGTGCCCGTAAGTAATATTTTGAAATTGCGTGGTCTTAAAATGAAGAGGTCAAAATTCCCTCCATCTACCCTGGCACCCGAACGAGACGTAAAAATATTACCATTAGTATCAATCGAAAAATAAGCATCTCCCGAAGGGGTGTTAATTGATTTTCCTAGATTAACAGGGGCCGACCAATTCAACCATGTATTATCCAACCGAGTTACTTTATAAACATCCGTACCACCAACCTTATCTTTCGCGAAACGATCACTGGCAAAATAAAGTGTCGTTTGATCTGGTGATATAAAAGGACTATAATCGTCTGCTGTTGAACTTAGTTTTAATTTTACCGGTCGCGACCATTTACCATTAACCTCATTTGATAAATAAAAGTCACTGAATTTATCTCCCTGTTTTTCTGAGAAGTAGATTATTAAATGTTTTGCATCAGACGAAATGGTTGCCCCATTGAATAAACCTTTATCCATTGCAGAAAAACCGGGAATTTCCAATTCGGTCCAGGAGCCACCCGAAGACACCAGGGAGAATCCTTTTGAGTTTTTTGATCGTCCTCCACGAACCAATAAAGAACCATCGGGCAACGCATTAAACACCTGATTATACCTGTTTTGATTTAATGGTGATGACATGCGCTGTCCAGTCGACCATTCTCCTTTTTCGTCAAGTGTAGTATACCAGATGTCCTGACTATTCTCTTTACCATAGGTATTTTGCGGATGATTGCTTACGAAATAATATAATTTTGTTCCATCCATCGAAATCACCGGTGAAACTTCATGATAGAGTGTATTCACGTTACTACTCATCTTTACTAGTTCGTAGCGCGGACTTATTTCCTGAGCACTTGTTGAAAATATAACCAACCCAAGACAGATGAATAAAAGATACTTCATAGTTTAATTTTATACTGAATACTATATTCTAATAAGAAGGTAAGTTGAAAAAACCTCTTCCACTTTGCATGATGGCAACAATAATAAGTAGTAAGGCGATGCCATTATAAATAAATAGTCTGCGATATTTTGCGGAGGAATCCGTGATTTTTTTGGTCGTGATACGAGCGACTGTTATCAGAACAATAGCGATAATCATCATACTACTATGTTCTACTAACCAATAACGGGCTGTAGCATCTTTCATAGATGCACCACTAAAAACAACTGCATCACTGATAAAGTAAAGAACGATGCCTATAATTAATTGCATATGTGTTACCATGAAAAGCCAGAAGCCCAGATTCTCATCCAGTTTATGGTAGGCAGATTTGTTGATCCAACCCAATAGTGATCGTAGAACATAGAATATCAAGAAAATCAGAACGAAATACCTGAAAACAGAGTGCGTGAGAAGTAATAAGCTATGCATATCAATATATTAGATTTGACACGAAGTTAGCCCAAGAATTTGATTTTTCCAGCCATTAATCATTGAATTTAACTATTCAACCAACTCAACTCCTTTGAAATACACATTTACTCTATATTGAGTTAAAATCAACATTATGAAAAAACTTATTTTATTCCTGCTATCCGTATCGTATGTGGGTCTTTGTCAGGATAATCTTACTTATCAACGTCCACCAGAAGAAATCGCAAAGTTGGTTGAAGCTCCATTAACTCCTTTCATCAATATTTCACCAGACAAGCAATGGATGTTACTATTTGATCGATCCGATTATCCGACAATCGAACAATTATCGAGACCAGAATTGCGCCTTGCAGGCCTCAGAATTAATCCTGAAAATTTCGGGCCGAGCCGAAGCAATTACACCATTGGATTGAGTGTCATACAACTAACTAATGGACAGAAGTATGAAATAAAAAATTTACCTGCCAACACTCTCATAAGCAATGTTACTTTTTCTCCTGACAGTAAAAAAATAGCTTTTCTGCAAAATGAATCTGACAGAATTGAACTTTGGGTGATTGATGTGGCAACGCTTATTGCGTCAAAGTTTACAGAAAGAAAAATAAATAATGTAATAGGCGGCTATGCATGGCTATCTGATTCACAACAAATACTATTTGCCGGTGTACCGCAAAGCCTAAACCCACTTCCTGAAAAGCCACGAGTGCCTGCTGGCCCGGTGATTGAAGAAAACCTCGGTAAAAAAGCACCGTCACGTACTTATCAGGATCTATTAAAAAATCCTTACGAAGAAGCAGCTTTTGATTACTATTCACAATCAGATCTAATCTTAAAAAATCTAAATGGAACAGAGAAAACAGTAAGTACTTCATCGATACACGCAGACTTTTCTCCATCACCTGACGGAAAATTAATTTTAACAGAAATCATCCAGCGTCCTTATTCTTATTTGGTGCCCGCCTATTATTTTCCAAAACAAGTAATGGTAATAGATATGAATGGGAAAACAGTAAAAGAAATAGCTAAAATACCGCTACTTGATTACATACCGACTGGGTTCAATGCAACACAACGCGAACCAAGAGCTCATGGATGGAGAGCGGATAAACCAGCAACACTCTATTGGTCACATGCGCAAGATGGTGGTGACCCAAAAGTGAAAGCCGCTATTCGCGATAAAGTATTCACCTGGGATTATCCTTTTACTGCATCACCGAAAGAACTTATTAGTTTACCGCTTCGCTATTCACGTGTTGTGTGGGGCAACGATAATACCGCTTTAGTTTTCGAACGCTGGACAAACGATCGCAAAGAGCGCGTATATCAAGTGAATCCATCAACGTCTGTAAGAAAAACTTTGTTTGATCGGAATTATGAAGATGTTTATAACGATCCGGGCAACGTGATCACTGTGCAAAATGAATTTGGAAAAAGTGTAATACTCATCAATAAAGACAACAGTATGTATTTGAGCGGGGCTGGATCTTCGCCTGCAGGAGATATACCCTTTCTGGATAAACTTGACTTAACCAATGGCAAAAAAACCAGGCAGTGGCACTGTCAGGCTCCATACTATGAATCTTTTATTAGTTTTTTAGATAGTAAGAAAGGCACTTTTATTTCCTTACGCGAATCCAATGCAGAAAATCCAAACTATTTTCTCCACACCATCGGATCAACCAAATTTTCCCCTATCACTTCTTTTCCTCATCCCTATCCACAAATTAAGGATGTAAAAAAGGAAGTATTGAAATATAAACGTTCCGATGGTGTTGAATTAACAGCTGATCTCTACTTACCACCCGGATACAAAAAAGAACAAGGACCCTTACCCGGTATAGTGTGGGCGTATCCACGTGAGTTTAAATCAGCTGATGCGGCAGGGCAGGTTAAAGGTTCTCCCTATGCATTCACGAGATTAAGCTGGGGCGGACCGATCTATTGGGTGATGCGCGGTTATGCAGTGCTCGACAATGCCTCGATGCCCATTGTGGGGGAAGGTGACAAGGAGCCTAATGATACCTATGTGCAACAATTAGTAGCCAGCGCAAAAGCCATTGTCGATTATGGTGCATCATTAGGAGTTTTGGACCCCGAACGTGTTGGTGTGGGTGGGCATTCATACGGTGCTTTTATGACAGCAAACCTTTTGGCCCATTCAGATATTTTTAAGGCAGGCATTGCACGAAGTGGTGCCTATAACCGTACGCTGACCCCATTCGGCTTTCAGGCTGAAGAACGTACCTATTGGGAAGCCCCTGAAATATATTACAACATGTCGCCATTTTCTTATGCCGATAAATTGAAGGAACCAATTTTATTTATTCATGGAGAAGCAGATAATAATTCCGGCACATTTCCTATTCAAACAGAACGTTTTTATAATGCTATTAAAGGTCATGGCGGAACTGCCCGTTACGTGGTTCTTCCCTATGAAAGCCATGGCTATGCTGCCAAGGAAAGCATTATGCATACCTTGTGGGAAATGGATACCTGGCTGGAAAAATATGTGAAAAATGCTAAGCAGAAGCCTGAAAACATTAAGTTAGATTTAAAGCATTAAGGATATTGACTACGCGACTTTTTGCAACTGCCAATAGATTTTCTATTGGCAGTTTTTTTAGTCTTAGGTTTCCTCTAATTTAACGCCTCAATCACACCCCATGAAGTTTTCAGTTCTAATAAGCCTGATTTTTATCTTGAGTATTTCAATCTCAAATGCTCAACCCGACACAGTAAAAGTGGGCGCCTATGTTATCAGTGTGCACGATATAAACTTTAGAGATAAAGAATACACCATGCGTTTTTGGTTATGGTTTGTGTATGGCAATTCTGACTTTGATTTCTCCAATCAGTTAGATATTCCCAATGCAAAGTCAATCGATACTCCTGAAATCATTCTTGACAGCCTGAATGGAAAAACGTGGGCAATCATGAAAATGAAAGCGACAATGAAAGAAAGCTGGAATGTATTGGACTTTCCATTTGACGAACAACATTTGAGCGTGCAAATAGAAAACACGCTATTCGACAATAAAAGTCTCGTTTTCAAGCCGGATGTCAAAGGAAGTACGTTTGATAAAAAAGAAGCGATTGACGGATGGAAAATTGTCAACTTCAAGGTTATTGAAAAGACGAATGATTACGAAACCGGTTTCGGAGACCCTGCTCCGAATCGGAATCTACAAAACTTTTCATCCTTTTTAATTGAGATGGATATTCAACGAAATGCGTGGGGATTATTTATGAAAATTTTCATCGGTATGTATATCGCCTTCCTCATATCGATTATTAGTTTCACCATTAAACCTTCCGAATTAGAACCACGCTTTGGCTTGCCAGTCGGTGGCTTGTTCGCCACAGTCGGTAATAAATATATCATTGATTCAATCCTGCCAGAGTCATCATCATTCACGTTGGTGGATTCGCTTCACACGCTCACCTTTTTGGGGATTTTCTCGACACTTGTTGTTTCTGCTATTGCTCTCCAGGCACATGATAAAGGTAATAAAGAAGCAGCCTCACGAATTAATAAAAAAGGCGCGAAATATGTAATTGGCCTTTATTTAGCCGCCAACGTAATAATGATTGTGTTAGCAATTCTTTAAAAGATCACTACAATTTATTCTTTGTATCAATAATTATAGTCACCGGTCCATCATTAACCAGACTTACTTTCATATCGGCACCAAACTCACCGGTTTGAACGGGTTTACCTACTTGTAGTGTCACCGATTGAATGAATTTCTCATATAAAGGAATAGCAACGTCTGGCTTAGCCGCTTTAATATAACTGGGGCGATTTCCTTTTTTTGTACTCGCTTGCAAGGTGAACTGACTCACCAATATAATTTCTCCATTTGAATCTTTCACACTTACATTCATGACACCTGACTCATCATTAAAGATCCGGAGATTCACAATTTTAGCTGCAAGCCAGTCAATATCTTCTTGAGTATCGGCATCCTCTATTCCCACCAAAACTAAAAGCCCATGTTGAATTCGAGCTTTTATCTCAGCTTCAATTTCAACCGAGGCTGAAGTAACACGTTGTATAACAGCAATCACTTTTTGAGGGTTTAAAATTTCTGCAACTCACCCGATTCATGTATAAACTTACCCGATTTGTTTTCCTTAGCGAAACGGATCATCGCCCGTGCAACTTTTATCGATTCAATGCCTTTGTACTTTGCGGGAATCAGAAATCCAAAAATCTTATAAAACACCTTTGCAGCATCTTCACCAGCTCGTTGTTCTTTGCGCGGCCCAATCAATAAGGAAGGTCTGAAAATATGATAGGCATAAAATCCTACTGCACTGACGGCTTCTTCCACTTGCCCTTTTACCTGATTGTAAAAAATTCTGGAGTTCTTATTTGCACCTAAAGCCGAAATCAACAAAAACTGTCTGGCACCAGTATTCTTCAGTGTGTTGGCCAATTCAACAGGGTAATCAAAATCAATTTTGCGGAAAGCTTCTTTTGTCTTTGCTTGCTTAATCGTAGTGCCCAGACAACAATAGACATCATCTGCTTTTATATCTCCGAAGTTTTTCAATTCATCGGCCTCCAATACAATATTATTCAGCTTTGGATTGGTAATGGCAAGGGGCTTTCGACTTAAGGCAATAACTATTGAATATGCGTTATCAGCTAGTAACAAATCCAATAACTGACTACCGATAAGTCCGGTGGAGCCGGCAACAAGTGCAACCCGATTTTCCATATATTAAAAGGTCTGTTGAATTTCCTTTCTCAACTCAGAAAGTGCGTGGGCAATCAAATCAACATTTTTATTCATTACCGCCTCAAATATCTTTTTTGACAGATCGATGCTTGTAGCCTCAGGTGACATTAAAGAGGCTGATTCGTTAATCAGAATAATAAGATCTTCTTTTGCATTTCGGATTTGATTCCATACCTCTTCACCCATATAAACCTGCTGCGAAACATTGTGGTTATATTCATTGCGAATTTCATCCAACAACATTTTTTGTAAATCACGCGCTGAATAGCCTGGGTTATTTATGCGCATCAGTAGGTTTTGAGGAGCAATTCTCTCTAAAAATAATGTCATACGCTCATATGCCTGAAGGCGGGCTGGCAAAATTGTCTCAATACTTCGTGTGCGAATTTCGAGTTTCTTGAGTTCGATCTCCTTGGTAATAAAGGAGCGTACGGTCAGAAACACTGCATACAGAACTAACGAGGCCGGTATTATTATTTTTCCAAATTCAATTAATGGTTCCATAAGATTTAAATCAAGTTCAAAGGTGTTTAAAATTTAGATATTTTTGACTGTTTAATGATCAATTTACTGGATGTTTGAAAACATAAAACCCATAGGGCTCACTACCCGGGCAGCCGAAGAGGTTCGCAAGATCATGAAAACGAAAAACATTCCGTCAGACTATGGTCTTCGCATAGGCATTCGTGGTGGTGGTGGCGGATGCGGTGCTGTTACGCTGATTATCGGGTTTGATAAACAAAAACCATCAGACCTTGCCTATCAAAGTGAAAGCATTGAGGTATATATTGACAAAAAACACACGATGTATTTGATTGGAAAGCAAGTTGATTTCTATGAAGGAGCCGATGCGAAGGGATTTGTATTCATTGATCAACCAATATCTACCAAAGAATAAACGTTCTTTATTTCCGTTGGTTTACCGTTACCGTTGCCTTTTTACACACACCTCCAATAGGAGGATTGAATTTTGAAATCTTCACCTCAACAGCTTTGGCTTCTCTAAAAGAATCAAGTGTTTTCTTTGCAATTGCGTGACACACTGTTTCAAGAAGTTTTGAAGGTTTTGCCATTTCTTCCTTTACAATGGCATAAAGATTTTCATAGTTGATAGTTCCGCTCAAGTCATCCTGAAAAGCAGTATCCATAAATTCGGTATCCACAATTACATCTACCTCAAATTTATTACCTGAAGATCTTTCATGTGGATAAACACCATGATAGGCATGAAACTCAAGCCCCTCTAATGCAACTTTTCCAGTCATTGAATATTGTCAAAGAAAGATTTTTGCCTTTGGGGTTGCTCAACGTTTGCCATTTCTTTCACCGGTTCAGGTGCCGGGGGTGGTTGAGGCATCATTGGAGGAAGAGCATTCTTGATTTCTTTTTCAATTTCAGCATTCGGAAAAAGTGCTCTCTTACTTTCACGCTTTGCCAGAGCAAGGTGCTGATCGGGGTCAAAATCACGAGCAGCTGTTTTAGCGCGCTCTACGCGATCCATCGTTTCACCAGCCAAACGCTTAAGATCGGAAAGTAAATTATCGCGATGTAATTCAAGTGTTTTATAATGCTGCCCCATGGATTTAAGACGCTCCTCCATTTCATCCAATAACTGTCGCGAGATCATCTCTGCTTCTTCAATCGTATTTCTGGCTTTTGTTTTAGCTTCACTCATTAACGCATCTGCGTTGAGTTGATTCTCTCTCAAAATTAATTCGGCCGTTTTATTGGCTTGCTCTATCACATTGGCACCCGTATCTTCTGCTGTCTTTAATGTCTTAAAGAGGGAACTTTCAACTTCCCGTAGTTTTGACACCTCCCGCTCTGCTCCTTCCAGCTTGATACGAGCCTCTTTGGTTTCATCCAAAATGCGCTCCCATTCCTGCGACAGCGTTTGTAAAAATGCATTTACCTCATCTTTGTCGTAGCCACGAAGCACTTTCTCAAAGGCTTTCTGGCGAATTTCCAATGGTGTAATTTTCATAAGATGGTGGATTAATTAATAATAGATTAAAAAATAGTAAGCTTAAAAAAGTACTAATCCATAGTTCAAATGTAGCTAATTGTTCGAAATATGCCTAATAGTCTGCATGTTATACGATTTCTAAGCATCAAATTTCATTTTCCAAACAGATAAAGTGCGGTCATCACTGGCGCTTACCAGTTGATCATTAAACGATGTCCAAAGCAATTTATTGACTGATGTGCCATGACCTGCATGACGTGACTTATCTATTACTTTTAATAACTTCAATGTTTTAGTATCCCACACTTTTATGGATTTATCCATACTTCCGGTAACAAAATGCTCTCCTGAAGGACTAAAGGCCATATGATTAATAGCAAAAAGGTGTGCGACCACCTCAGCGGCTTGAATATATCCCGATGAGATATCCCACACTTTTAATCGGGCATCCCGCGATCCGCTGATAAGAAATCTATTGTCAGGTGTATAACGAAGTGTGAACACTGAGTTTTGATGTGCCTGAAATTCATGCTTTACCGAAAAGTCTTCCAGCGAAAATATTCGAATAAAATAATCACTGAAGCCCACGGCCATTTCGCCCATGACCGGATTAATCGCTATCACCCGGGCGTTTTTTTTTGAAGAGGGGAGCAATTTCTTAACTCCCCATTTTTCTATGTCCACAATGGTGAGCGTGCCATCACCGGAGGCTACTATAAGATCATTCTGAAATGACTGAATATCAAAGACGGATGCTGTTGTTAATTGCAATGAGGTCAATTCTTTTCTATTCTTATAATCCAGTAAATGGATGCCTTCGTAATTATGACCCACCACCAACAGATCGTCTTTAACTAAATAATGAATTGCATACACAGAGTTGGGCAATTTGGCAATTAACTCACCTTCTTCTGAAGTTGAGAGATCCCATCGCACAATCATTCCATCTCCTCCAGCTGAAAAGAGGTGAGCAGCCTTACCCGAAGCCTCCAAGGTATAAACACAATCGTGGTGGCCTGTTAACGTCTTTAATTTCTCAACGTGTATCATTGACATGAATTACTAACCTACCTGAATCGCAGTTTGTTCGGTTAATCCGATTTTTTTACCAAAATTGTATCATTAAGTTATAGAAACAAATGCCTCTAATTAAAATACAACCTACCAGCAGCCAAAGCGGATGGGCATTGTGGTTCATTTCCGAAACTGAACATGAACTCGGTTCAGACCTTGATGAGCGGCCAGAGGCAAATGTTATTAATTCTACTAAGCGGTTGGAATGGTTGGCTGGTCGTGTGCTGTTGCGTGAATTGGCTATGCAGTTTGGACTTGATTATCAGGGGACTATAAAAGATGAATTCGGCAAACCCTATTTAAAAAATTTACCGCATCACATTTCGCTCTCGCATTCATTCCCCTATGTGGCAGCTCAAATAGATTTACACTATGAAGTTGGCATTGACCTTGAGCAACCAAAATCAAAACTTCTGAAAATCGCCCATCGCATATTATCACCCACTGAATTAATTGATGCCGGTAATGATGTGGTGAAACATTGTGTATACTGGTGTGCCAAAGAAACTTTATACAAAGCGTATGGGAAAAGAGGATTAAATTTATCCGATCAACTTAAAGTTAATCCTTTCGCGTTGCAAAATACGGGTGATCTTTATGGGAAAATTAATGCAAATGGCCAGTCGCATGACTTGACCATGACGTACCTTATTCAACCCGATTATGTCTTAGTGCATACCAAAACACAATCATCATGAAATCAATTCTTGCCTTTTTTATCTTGATTACGAGTGTAGTCGTGCAAGCTCAAAACGTGAAGAATTTTACGTTGATAAACACAAAAGATGGCCAAGCGGTATCCCTATCCAACTTTAATTCCTCAAAAGCAGTGGTCATTGTTTTTACCAGTCACGAATGTCCTTTTGATAATTATTACAAGGAACGTTTAAAAAATCTCATTCAAACCTATGCAGGAAAAATCCAGTTTTTGTTGATTAACTCAAATACTGACGAACAAGAAAGTGCTGGACAAATGGCTATCCACTACACCGATTTACCGGTGCCCTATCTGGCTGATAAAGATCAAGTGGTAATGGAAAACCTCGGAGCAAAAAAAACACCGGAAGTATTTTTAATTACCTCTGTAGGTGGAAAGTTTATAGTGGCTTATAGTGGCGCGATTGATGACAATGCACAAGCCGCACAAGATGTAAGAAATTATTTTTTAAAGGATGCTGTTGAACAAGTATTGTCCGGCAGGAAAATTGACATTATAACGCAACGGGCAACGGGTTGTGCCATTCGAAAAAAATAAACGTGTATGAAGCGATCTCTTTCCTTTCCAAAAATTGCAGGTATAAACATTTACATTCATTGGACCTTTTCCCTTCTTATCATTTGGATTGTTTATAACAACGTACGTGCTGGACTTGATCCTGTCCAGGTGGTCTGGTCTGTTTTATTTGTGCTTAGTTTGTTTGTTTGTGTGACGCTTCATGAATTGGGCCATGCCCTATCGGCTAAGCGCTATGGCATAAAGACTCAAGACATTACACTTTATCCAATTGGTGGTGTTGCACGGTTAGAAAAAATGCCCGAAAAACCAAGACAAGAGTTGGTAGTAGCCTTGGCTGGTCCTGCCGTAAATTTCATTATTGCATTATTATTATCGCCAATTCTCATCAACACCGATTTCGTAACTGACGAGTCGAGTAAAGTACTGATTATTGGCGCAGATAACTTTTTGCCCATGTTAGGCATGCTGAATATTACGCTTGCCGTGTTTAATCTTATACCAGCATTTCCTATGGACGGAGGTAGGGTATTACGAGCGTTATTGGCTATGAAGCTAGGGCGGGTGAAAGCAACACAAATTGCCGCTGGTATTGGTAAATTTTTGGCCTTTGGCTTTATTGTATTAGGCTTTTACTCAAACCCCTTCCTGATTTTCATAGGTCTTTTTATCATACTAGGTGCTAATGCCGAAGAACAAATGGTGACTACCCAAGCACTGATTGTGGAACTCACCGCGAAAAATGCTATGATGACCAATTTCATTAGCCTTGATAAAGATGAGCCGATAGCAAATGCCATCAAATTACTATTAGCCGGTCAAGCTAAAAGTTTTTTAATAACTGAGGGAGGCACCCCATACGGAATCATTGATCGTGATGATATCATTCGTGGTGTAAAAGAATTTGATGAAAACCAATCCGTACAACATATTGCACAGAAAGACCTGATCTATGTCAACTCCACCACTTCCTTGATCGATGTTTTTGTGGAGTTTAGAAAAACACGTGCTCCGTTGATCCTGGTGAAAGATAACAATCATCTTGCAGGAATAATTGATACTGAAAACATTGCAGAGTTAATCATGATCCACAACGCAAGAAGGATTTAAGCGTTTAAAATTTTAATTGCTTTCTTGATGGTCGTTTCTGATACTCCAAATTCTTGTGAAAGCATACGTACACTTTCACGATACCCCCTACTGTTTTTTCGCAATTCCTGATAGCGCATGTAGTACGCTATATATGAAAGAGTACTTCCACTCAGTAACCCTTTTTGATAGAGGTAATCAATAATACCATTCTGATACAATTCAAGTACATTCATAGCAATTCTATTATACGTCCTTCACAACCTTAATCGCTTTCTTAATGGTAGTCTCAGAAACCCTGAACTCCTTTGATAAAGAACGAACGCTTTCACGATATTTTTTACCATGTTCGCGCTCTTCCAGATAACGTGTATAATATTCTACATAGGCCAGGGTACTACCACTCATTAACCCTTTATTAAATAGGTACCCTATGATACCCCTTTGATATAATTCTAGCACGCTCATAAAATATTTTTATTTGGTCTGATAATTATCCTAGTGTGTCATTATTGTACCAGAAAGGAAAACAGCCTAAAAACATAAAAAATGAGGTTTTAACGACTTTTACTTATCCCATCTTGGGAGCAATTTGGTTGATATTGTTTCAAAGTGGGGCAGATATTGGTTAACCAATCCCCAGGGTAGAAAATATTGGCCCGATGAAAGTTTCAGGATAACAAACTTCATATAATGGTGTATTGCTTAAGAGGAGGTAATAGTAATAGTAATCCTGATTGCGATGTCTTGTTTTAGAATTTGTTGCTTTTCAGTAAAAGGAAGTATAAAGGCTAGCGAATAAAGGAATCCTTCCACGGTAATAAAAAGATGGCGAAAGGGAACTCTATATAAAAATCAGAATATAGATAACAATCAAAAAAGAATCCCGCGGCAGATGCCGCGGGATCACTCTCTTTTTTTTGCAAGCAGAGAGTTAGTAACGATAATAATCTGGTTTGAAAGGTCCTTTCACATCTACTCCAATATACTTGGCTTGTTCAGGTGAAAGCTCTTCCAATTCAACTCCAATTTTCTTTAAGTGTAAGAAAGCAACTTTTTCATCGAGATGCTTTGGTAGCATGTACACTTTATTTTCATACTTACCAGTATTTGACCACAATTCAAGCTGAGCTAGCGTTTGATTGGTAAATGAGTTTGACATTACAAACGAAGGGTGACCCGTGGCGCAACCAAGGTTTACCAAACGTCCTTCTGCCAACAGAATTACCTGGCGACCATTTTTCAATGTATATAAATCAACCTGAGGCTTCACTTCATCTTTTGATGCATTTTTATTCAACCAGGCTACGTCAATTTCATTATCGAAGTGACCGATATTACAAACGATCGTCTTGTCTTTCATCATTTCAAAATGACGACCTAAAACAATACCTGCATTTCCGGTAGCGGTAACTACAATGTCCGCTTCTTTCGCAGCCTGATCCATTTTCTTTACTGCAAATCCGTCCATGGCAGCCTGCAATGCACAGATAGGATCAATTTCAGTGACAATTACTCTTGCACCAGCTCCACGCAAGGAAGCTGCAGAGCCTTTTCCAACATCACCATATCCTGCTACTACGGCTACTTTTCCAGCCATCATCACATCGGTAGCCCTGCGAATTGCATCCACTAATGACTCCTTGCAACCATACTTATTATCAAACTTTGATTTGGTTACAGAGTCGTTGATGTTAATAGCCGGCAATGGAAGTTTTCCATTATGCTGACGCTCAATTAATCGATGTACTCCGGTAGTTGTTTCTTCAGAAATTCCGCGGATACCCGCCACTAATTCCGGGAAACGATCCAACACCATATTGGTTAAATCACCGCCATCGTCAAGAATCATATTGAGAGGTTTGCCATCCGTGAATGCGTGTAACGTTTGCTCGATACACCAATCAAACTCCTGTTCATTCATTCCTTTCCAGGCAAACACAGGAACACCTGCTTTCGCAATAGCAGCAGCAGCATGATCTTGTGTGGAAAATATATTACATGAAGACCAGGTTACTTCTGCACCCAGTTCTATCAATGTTTCAATCAACACAGCGGTTTGGATAGTCATGTGCAAACATCCGGCTATACGAGCGCCTTTTAGCGGCTTCTGAGCCCCAAATTCTTCACGTATGGACATTAAACCGGGCATTTCAGCCTCAGCTAATTTTATCTCTTTACGACCCCATGCCGCCAGTGAAATATCTTTTACCTTAAATTTTGTCTGATCTGATACTGTCATTTTTATTTGATTTGAATTATGGAACACAAAAGTAGCATAATGGTTTTAAAAATTTACCATTATTTTGTTTTTGAATACTAGCTAAGTACCTGATTGATACGTCAATTAAAGATTTACCGGGTATTATTGCACAAATCAACGTGCCGTGGTCAGTATTCAAAATGATAACAAAGTGTTTAACCCGGATTATGCAACAGGATTTCTATTGCATAACTGACGAATGAAGCCAGCAACCTGTACATTGAGATCAATGCCACATTAATAATTAATCAGCAATTACGATTGAATACTATATCATAAAGTAGCTGTGGACAATGTTGAATGGGGAAAAGGATGTTCCATTCTACTTTTTCAATAGATCTTCATCTTTAAACACAGAAGTATATACACTAGTTTTCCCATCATCCATGCGTGTCCATATTGTTGCAATAATTCCATGATGGGCAGAGATGTTCATGTAGTCTCCAAAGAATTTTGTATCCGTAGGGGTAAATGGGCTTTCACTGATCTTTTTTTCCTTAAATGTATTGCCACCATCAGTAGAGTACGCCAGGTATACATCAGTTTGTAAATCATCATATGCCCTCCGATCGTAGTATAGTATGTAAATATATCCGGTGCCTTCGTCTACCGCCATCCATGGCAGAAATTGTTGTTTACCTTTTTCATCTAAATTGATCCTCAGCGGTTGTGTCCACATATCACCAGAGTTGGTTGACCGCATAAACCAGATGTCAGTATCATCCTTACCATTACGTTGATCAGCCCACACCAGATATAAACTATTGCGAAGGCGCCCTTTGCTATTGTCAACCACTAACACCGGCATGCCGTTACTGCGATCGAGCCCTGGAATATCCATCGACCAGCCACCCTCTTGTTTTGCAATTAGCAAATCATTGTTTAGCCAGGTGGTTCCTCCATCAAATGAACGATCAAAATATATATTCCCATGACTCGACCATGTCACAAATACACGCCCTAAATTATCTACCGCTGGCACCGCTCCTTCAGTGGTATTATCATCATCAATACAATCTCCTGGATTTTGATTTATCTGTAAAGGCTTCGACCATTTTTTACCTTCATTAGTTGACATGCTAAAGAGAATATTAGAATGACAATTAGGATCATCTAAACCATACTTATCAAATTGTGTCCAGGTTGTGTACACATATTGCTTACGCGGATGAACGGTTGGCCAAGGTTTATCCTGATCTTTGGGAGGATTGTTTCCTATCGATGCACCCGTATTCCATGTTTTACCTCCATCAGTTGATTTCTGACAAACAATACGATCCAGCCACTCGTCACTACTTCTACCTTGCTTACTTGGATCGGCTAGGTGAAAATAATAAATGTGTCCCTTTACGTCTGATACCAGTGCCGGATCACCAAACACCCCATAAGGGGATTCTAACTTAGATTCGCTCCACGTCACTCCACCATCCATCGTATAGAAGGCACGGTCAAGTACTACACCAGCGACAATGTTCTTTGGATTTTTCCTATTTATCGTGATACTCGGCTCAACCGGTGGATACACTCCTTCTACTTGTTCGGCTAATTTAATATTCTTGAACTGTCCGAAAGCAGTTAGCTGAATAATTGACAATGCTGCGAGACTTAAAAACTTCATAGTTCCAATTAGTAAACTTTCGCTAAAGTACTTTAAAAAAAGTTGAAACTTCCATCTCAATTCTTACAAAACAATTACTTCTTGAAAGAATCCAACTTGATGTTTAACTTTTCACCTCCACCAATTTCAACCACCGAAGAACCAAAAACCGTAATGGTTGATTTTATAAAATCTTCCTCATTGGCCTTATAAATATTGTCGACATACTTTTGAGGATTGCGATCAATATACGGAAACCAAGTGCTGTGAATTTGTATCATGATACGATGACCTTTTTTAAACGTGTGCAGAATATCCTGCAGTGGAAAATTTACACTACTTACTTCTCCTGACTTAAACGGTTCTGGTTTATCAAAACCATTCCTGAAACGACCTCTGAATACTTCATGTCGCACCAATTGTTGGTACCCCGCCATGACAATGTTTTTATCATTATGAATATAATTGGGATGGTTATCCGGATAAACATCAATCAGCTTAACAATAAAATCCGCATCCGTTCCCGTCATGGCAACTTTTAAGCGAGCCATAATTTCTCCAGCCAACACTACATCTTCAGTGAGCGGATCTGTTTCAAAAGTGATCACATCGGGTCTTCGGGAAGCATGACGTTGATCGTCACTCATAAATCTGCGTGGGGTAAACGTTAACCCTTCTGTTTGTGAGGTGTAGGGCACTGGTTTGGCCGGATCACTCAGGTATTCAAACACAGCTTCTTTAGGAGTAGGTTGATTAACAACTAATTTTCCGTTTTCACCAAAATAAAGTTTAAGCGGAGCATATTCTTTTGGTGGCCATACATCAAACTGCCTCCACTCTTTTTTTCCCGTATCAAACATATAAGCTTCCGGCAAGCTGGGTTGCCCCTCCCCTTTGAGAAACCAGGCAAAAAACTTTCGTTCAATTTCGCGTTGATAAAAAGTAGAAATGCTGTCGCCAAAATAAATATGGTTGTGAGTTGTCTTTCCTTCTTCACTGGCCCAACCACCATGAGACCAAGGGCCCATCACCAATGTATTGTAAGCCCCCGGACTTGTGGCTTCAATGGTCTTATAAATATTCAATGGCCCGTATAAATCTTCTGCATCGAACCATCCACCTACGGTCATCACGGCATGATTCACATTTTTTAGGTGAGGTAACAAACTCCGCTTCTGCCAGAAATCATCATAGTTTGGATGATCGATGATTTGTTGCCAGAAAAAATTATCCTTGTGATATTTTTCGGTGATATTTTTAAGCGGCCCTTGCTTTAAATAAAACTCATAACCATCCTTAGGAGATTCGGCATAAAATCTCATAATCTTATCATCAAACCAATCTTCTTTTGTTTGGCCGTCTTTCTGGTATCCAAACACAGCAAAAGCGGCAGTGTAACTTTCGAGATAAGCACCCATGTGATGGAAGTCGTCAAAGAAAAAATCGGAGATGGGTGCTTGTGGTGAAGATGCTTTTAAAGCAGGATGAGCATCGGGCAAGGCTGCTGCGGTGTAAAAACCTGGATATGAAATTCCATACATACCCACTTTGCCATTATTATTTTTAAGATTCTTTACCATCCAGTCAATGGTATCCCAGGTATCAGAACTTTCATCAATAGCCATTTTATTTTTACGATCGTTGCCAGGAATATTGGGCCGCATATTATCAAAAGTACCTTCACTCATGTAACGCCCGCGCACATCCTGAAAGGCTAGAATATAGGTGTCCCTAACCAGGTAGTTGGAAGGATGTCCATGCGTTTTAAAATCCGCATAAGCAGAAGCATTGTAACAGGTGCGGTTTAAAAGAATAGGATATTTTTTGGATTGATCTTTCGGCACATACAGCACGGTAAATAGTTTGATACCATCCCGCATGGGTATTTGTACCTCCATCTTATCATAATGCTTTCGCATGTAAACCGAATCCGGATTTTGAGCAAAAACAGTAAAGTAGGTTGAGAACAATAAAAAAAGCGTTAATAATTTCTGTTTCATAATTCTTTTGATTGAAATCTTTTGAAAAGTAAGCAGATCAGAATGTAAAGACAATGTTTTCCTTCCAACAAAAATGCAGCGTGTTGAAACGAATGTCTAAATGTTTATTCAATTCATATCCACGTTGGGTTGGGACTTTAATTCATAAACCTCAACGGGGCCATTGTTTCGCGATATAACCAACCGTTTAATTCCAGATTTGAATTTTACGATTACCCCATCGCGGATATCCCCATCCAACCAGGTGGGAGTTTTCATGTTTTGATCTGAAACCACCTCCCCGTTTTTATAATGAAGAACAAACCCCATGCCGGCATCACTCTTTCCCAATTGAACCCGGTAGGGAAAGAAATTGCCCATCCCAATCAATTCATTTTTCCCATCGTGATTTACATCGCTGTGTACAAAGCATTGCACAGATGAAAACTGACTGATGGCCGGTAAGTCGTGAAGCCGGAGGGATTGGCCTATCAGGTTTTCCATCCAGACTGATTTCAAGGTAAACGCCATATACTTATTACTTTTTTCCAGTTGACTTTTCGGTATCACGTCCTCCAGCGTAGCCCTGGCGTAGTCTTCATATTTAATAAACTTTTTTCTCAATGGGTTTATTTGTTCCAGCATTTCATCACGGCTAGGCATGGGGTAGCTCTTCCCCTGGATGTGATAGGTGAGGATCGGATCCAAACGACCATCGGAATTAAAATCATCAGCAAATAATTCAACCGGTTCAGATCGAGAAGCTTTGAACTGAAGGTTTTCACCTGCATTCCCCAAAAAATAATCGGGGTCTCCATCTTCATCAATGTCAGTTGTGTAAATGCAATTCCACCATCCATTGCTGTTGGCCAGCGCGGATTCACATTCGCTACAAGAAACCATTTTTCCTTTCTCATTAATAAAAATCTTAATGGGCATCCATTCTCCAACCAGTATCAAATCCTGCCATCCATCACTGTTGTAGTCACTCCAAATAGCATCAGTAACCATCCCCGGGTTTTCCAATGCCGGGTTAACTTGAGTCGTAACATCAACAAACTTGATCTTCCCGTTTTGGGTATCATTCCTTAGAATATAACTTCTGGGAATGTAAGGATATAGGGAATCTGTGTGCCTACCTCCCACAAATAAATCCTGATCGCCATCCTGATCAAAGTCACCGGCTCTTACACAACTCCCACTGGTATGTTCAACGGGAAGGCTTTTTATTGATCGGGCAAAATTTCCATTCCCATCATTGATGTAAAGACGATCCTGATAAAGACTGTCCTGAACCAATCCGATCCCACCACTCACAACATATAAATCTAGATCGTGATCATTGTCGGCATCAAAAAACAAACTGCCCATATCTTCCTTCATCGCATCACCCGGCCATACTTGTGAGGATTTTTTAAACCCTCCATCATCCTGACCAAAAAATAAAGCTCCGGTTTGCCCGGAGGCACCCCCAATATAAACATCCTCATTTCCGTCTCCATTCAAATCGCCACACGATAGTTTTCCTCCCAATCGTGAAAGTTGGTACAACAACAACCGGTTACTTTTAAAATCCACATAGTCGTCTTCCTGATGAATAAAGTCTATGCCGGAACTTTCCGTAACATTCACCATGAAGGATGGGTTGGGAAGATTCAAAGGAGGAAAATTCATATCGGTAGTATTTTTTTGCTCAACGATTATTTGTTGATTCGTGGCAACGTTATTCAATATGGAATATGTCCCATCCGACCATTGTACTTTCACTTCCTCTAAACGAGGGACTGCGCCTACACCGACCATAATAACCGGCTCGGTGGAGGACTGATATCCGCGGGAGTAATACGCTTCCTGAAAAATGGTTTTACCCTCAGCCTTTATCCATATTTTTGAACCCAATCCGAAAGTATTGTTGCCCATTCCTTTCAACCGGATTTTAATATAGCGGTTGTCCGACATGGATTCATTGTTATTGCGATAAACCAATGGATAATCATTCAGGCAATTGGCAATAATATCCTGGTCTCCATCATTGTCGAGGTCGGCATATACAGCCCCGTTGGTAATGGCCTTGCGTGAAAAACCCCAGGCTTCTGATTGATTCACAAATTTGATTCCGTCCTTATTCTGAAATACATAATTGATCAACTTGGTCTGGGGAAGTTGCTGGATAATTTTTACGTAATCCACTTCCGTATTTTTCTCCCTGGCTTCATTATAAATATCACCCGTATATTTCATAAAGTCTAGGTTGGTGAAATCGCGAAGGAACCCATTGGAAATGAAAACATCTTTCAGCCCATCGTTATCAAAATCCGTCAGCAGGGCAGACCAACTCCAATCGGTATTTGAAATCCCAGCCAACTGCCCAATCTCACTAAAACGTGGAAGGCTGTCCTTAGCAAAACCACGATTAAGCTGGAGGGTGTTCCGCATATACTGGTGATGGTATCCACTGTCCACTGCCAGATGGTACTTATCATACTCATCGGGGCCACGCAATAATTTTTGCCGGTAGTTGTCTTCGGGGAGCATGTCAACTACGAGAATATCTTGTAGCCCATCATTGTTGATGTCGGCAATATCCGAACCCATCGAGAATTTGGATAAGTGCCCGAACATGACATGGGAGCGTTCTGAGAAAGTGCCATCTTGGTTATTCAGGTAGCAAAAATCCTGTTCCTCAAAATCATTGGTAACGTAGATGTCGGGATAGCCGTCAAAATTCAGATCACTGATGGAAGCACTTAAACCGAAGTTCAACCCACTTCCGTGGATACCCGACTCTTTACTGACTTCCACAAACTTGTTATTATCATTCCTAAAAAGTTTGTTCCCAAAATATGGATGCCGAAGGTTGCGCAACCGGTTTGTATTGAAGAAGGCTGCATAAAACATGTTGGCATGGTTTAGGAGAAACATATCCAAGTCTCCATCCTGATCATAATCCAAAAAATAAGCCTGGGTAGAAAACGTGCCGATGGCATCGAGGCCGTATTCTTTTGCCCGATCGGTGAACGTGGGCAACTCTCCTGGTTTACATCCGCTGTTGACGAACAACTGATTTGATCGATTAGGATATTGTTTGATGACCGGGCGATTATACCCTTCGTCCGGGGCATTGCCCGAATAACACACATATATATCAAGCCACCCATCCCCGTTGATGTCAACCATCGTCACACCCGTTTTCCAATCTTCCCTTCCGGTTAATCTTGTATTGGTAGAGATGTCTTTGAATTTTAAACCACCCAGGTTTAGGTACATTTTGTTGAGTACGGAATTCCCAGAGAAATATAAATCCACCAAGCCATCGTTATTGATATCCCCGGCTGCAACACCTCCACCATTATATGTGTACTCATACGTAAGGATATTATGGTATTGGTTTTCCACGATATTGTTTTGAAAGTCGATTCCAATTTCAGTAGGGTTCAGTTCAGTGAATTGTTTGGGCGTGGACTTGCATTGGAACAATGCCAGGTAAATAAAAACCATTGCTGCCATTGATTGTAAATTCCGGGTTCTCATAGTAAAATAAGTTTTTACATTCATGATTATAAGGTTCCAATATTGGCGCTGACAAAAAAGTAATTGTAAACTATTGATATCAAACTACAGCGTATAAGGTGTTCCATAAAGAATAAGACGGAAAATAATATCTGGTTTTAGTTTCAAGTGATTCCGCTTTCCGTCAACTTCCGGCCAATCCAGTAAGAAGTAGCGATAATTGAACATGAATACAAAAATCAATCATTGGTCAATTCAACAGACCTGGTTTTGCCTGCAAAATCATGCACTATAATGGACATGACATCCAACGGGATTTCCACCAACCTGGAGGATTGGGAAAGATATCCGGAGCCATAATAAATTTCTACCCGTTCCTTCTTTCCATTGTCATAGTTAAACTCAGCCCAACTGTCCATTGGCATGGGCATAAATCTTTTTCTTTTTTGATTGATTGATCTCTTAAAAACCCTAAGACTATCTCTGTTTTGGGTTGAAATAATAATTTCCCCATCGGTGGTGAATAGCTTTGCCAATGCCTTCGCATCTCCTTTAACAAGAAATCCACTGGACTTCGTGTCCAACAAATTAAATCCTCCCAAACCATCTCCCAATAAAGTAAGTCCATTGCAGGCATCGTATCGTCCTGAAAAAACTTCATTTCCATAATCATTTCCTACCATCAAGACATCCATGTTCCCATCCTTATTGACATCATTTATTATAATACCGTTTATGGGGGCCACTTGAACTTTCTGGGGTAAGGCTCTGATATTAAATTTACCTTGCCCGAGATTTTCTACATAACTTGTCATTGGGTGATTCGCTGTTAAAATCCGGATGCCCGCCAGATCATACGGTTTCAATAATTTTTCCATGTTGGCAGAGCCATACTTTTTATAGCTGCTGAACTGATTTCTGAATATTGGACTTTGCCCGCTTAACTCATCCCAGAAGTGAACAGGGTATTCATCGAATTGCCCACCCTCGGATTTATAGTAGCAACTTAATATAGGATCTATACTTTGATTGGCATCAAAATCTTTTCCATAAACTCTTAATGGGTGTGTTGATGAAAGTCCATAGGGATTATTCAGACCCAGGTTTCCCACAATATAATCCGTATCTCCATCTTTATCAAAGTCCGCTGCGTTGATACTGTTCCACCAACCTGAAAACTCAGCTAGTCCTGTTTCGTTTTGTAGTACCCATTGTTTGCCTGTATTTCTAAACAATGTGATTGGCATAAATTCACCTACCACGATCAAATCTAAGTTGCCATCATTATTAAAATCCGTCCAGAGTGCATCGGTAATCATACCCGCATTTTTTAATTCTGGAGCAACTACTGAGGTAATGTCTTTAAATTTTCCATCCACATTTTCCAAAATATAACTTTGAGGAGGCAACGGATACGATCCAGTAATTACCCGCCCACCAACAAATAAATCCAGATCCCCATCTTTATCCATATCAGCAGCACGCACACATGAACCACTGGCTGTAGTTTCAGGTATAGCTGTTTCATCCCATGTGAAAATCCCTTTACCATCATTCCTGTACAAGCGATCCTGATAATTGGGGTCTCCCGCCTCAAATTCATAGCTGCCGCTTACCACATATATATCCTGGTCTCCATCATTGTCGGGATCAAAAAGCAACATCCCTTCATCCTCACTATAACGTTCATTCTTTTTTATCCATGGCGAGGCTTTAAATCCTCCTTCCTGTTTCTGAATGAAAAATACGCCATCGAACATTGATGATCCACCTACGACAAAATCTTCGCGTCCGTCTCCATTTATATCGCCAACAGCAAGGCTGGGGCCAGCCTGTGAGAATTTGTGGGGCAAGGTTCTTTGTTTATAAAAATCAACTTTATCCCATTCTACATGACGATAACCAATGCCCAACTCGTCCGATACTTCGCGATAAAAAGTTTCTACTATGGAATTATTATTCCCCCCTTCTGCAACTCCATCTTTTACCGCCTGGTCATGCCGTACGGTTAATACCTGGTCAGCGTCAACATGGAACAACAACTGCCTATTTCCATCCGGCCATTGAACGGACAAAGTATCTATACTGGTATAGGAGCCCAATCCAAAATGAACAACATCTTCTACGGTTGACAGATACCCTCGATAAACCGAATGATCGTGATACTGCTTCAACCCATTTCCATATTTCAGGGTTACTTTAACACCAAGACCTGATTTGATTTTTTCACTACCTAATAATTTTATCCTCAGAAAATGGCTTTGTTTTTCATCTTTATTTTTTCGGTATAAAGTGTTCTCATATAAAAAGGCCTTATCATTAATATTATTGACTACGTAATCCAGATCACCATCGTTATCCAAATCGGCAAAGGCAGCACCGTTAGAGAATGAAGGAAGGCGCATTCCCCACTCGCTGGTCACATCAGTAAATGTTAAGTTTCCGTTATTTCTATAAGCATAATTGGAAACTTTAAGTACTGGTATAGAATCAATCAAGGAACGATGGTGTTGAAATACACCTACCTCCCGCTTAAACATGACGTAGTCTTTGTCGGTCACATCTTTAGGAAATCCATTGGTGATTAGTAAATCTCTGTAACCATCGTTGTCCGCATCCACAAACAACGGGGACCAGCTCCACTCCGTCTGCTGGATGCCGGCCATTTGCCCCACTTCGCTAAACGTTCCGTCACCATCGTTGACATAGAGCATATTGCGCATGTATTGGAATTCATAATCGTATTGGATGTTATTTACATAATTATAGTAGGTAGCGCCACCACCGGAAATGGTCTTTTTCCTAAGGTTGATTTCAGGAAGCATATCAAGAGCAATGATATCAACATGGCCATCATTGTTGATATCGGCAATATCATTCCCCATAGAGAACAGTGCCTGATGTTTTAATCTGTCGCGAATTTGATTCGTAAAGGTGCCATCCTTGTTATTGATATATAGAATATCGTTAGATACATAATCATTCCCGATAAGTATATCCGGCCAACCGTCCTGATTGATATCGGCAATGGCAATACCCAACCCATATCCTTCAAACCGAATTCCCGCCTCTCTGGTCACATTTGAAAATGTGCCGTTGCCGTTATTACGGTAGAGCTGATCGTTGTTCAGTGCTGATCCATCCGTAATTTTAGGACGATAATTGCTGGGTATTTTGTCGTTCTCCAGATTGGTTAAAACATATAAGTCTAAATCTCCGTCCTGATCATAATCCAGGAAAGCGGCATGCTGACTATAGCGCATATCATCAAGGCCATATTGCCTGGCCTGATTTTCAAAAACCGGAATACCCGCCTCGTTATTACCCTTATTAATAAAAAGCATGTTTGCCCGTTGCACTGAATCTTTCAGTATGGTGGCACACACGTAAATATCCATTCGCCCATCGGCATTTATATCCGCCAATGCTACCCCGGCATTCCACTTGCCTTCACCACCTACTCCGGCCGTTATGGTTACATCTTCAAATTTTAAATCTCCTTTGTTCAGATAAAGTCGGTTGGGAACCATATTACCACTGAAGAAAATATCGCTCAATCCATCCTGATTAAAATCCCCGATAGCCACAGCACCTCCATGATACATGTATTGAACTGTTAAAATATTGATAGAATCTTTTTCTATCACGGTATTCTCAAAATCAATTCCTGATTGTTCAGGAGAAACAAGATTGAAAAGTTTACGATCTTCAGAGCAACTGAAGAAACCCAGCAACAGAAAAAGAAAAGAAAGCCGCATCAATATTTTTTTTGGTGAGAGAAGAGTGTAAAGATAAAAAAAGCCCCGTCTTCAGGCGGGGCTTAAATTTAAGTTTGATCGATAACTAGTACAAAGGATTTTGCACCAGGCTTGTATTCTTTTGCATTTCACCCTGAAGAATTGGGAGAAAATACATCTTATCTTTCCAATTACGATCCTGAAGTTTAAGTCTTGAATAGGTAACTGTACCATTCAAAGCCTCGTTAATAACTATGCCGTTGATATTTCTACCTAAAGTCGAGGGTGCAATCATCCATCTCCTTACATCAAAATACCGGTGCTGTTCAAAGGCGAGTTCAATCCTGCGTTCATTACGATAACGATCAACCAATGCAGCTCCAGATTCAGTAATGTCAGGCATTCCTGCTCTGTTTCGGAGCCTATTCATATACGTCTTGGCTTCAGCCTCCTCATTAAGAGCTAAACAAGCTTCTGCATAGTTCAAATATATTTCAGCTAAACGAAAAAAGTGCCAGGGTGCTTCCTGGTTCCCACCAGCTGCAGCGTATTCATGGTTAACGCTCGGGTCAATGAATTTCCTCATATAGTATCCGGAATATCCGCCATTCCAATCCTCAATAGGACCTTTACGGGTATCTAAACCATAGACAAGCCCTGTTGACTTTTCAACAGTTCGAATAATGATCTTTCCAACAGGATCTATCGATACGGCATCCGCAGGGCGTGGCCTCCACAAGGCTTGATCATATAATATGGAGGCATAAAAACGAGGGTCTCTGTTTACATAAGGCTGAGAAGCGTGAGTTGTATTATTCCAATCAAATTTACTACCGTCAGTCATCTCATAATCATCTACCAATTCCTGGACAGGGGTATTACCGCCCCAGTTGTGGTAACCATTGGGGCCGTTGGCCAAACCAGGAAGAGCACTTTCTTCCCAACCGCGGCTTTTTAGAAAATACCTGCTGAATATGGCCTCCTTAGAATCTTTTTTCAAAAAGACATCGGTATAATCTTTAATCGGGTCACCCGTATCCTGCAATTGGTAAATTCCCAAATCTATAACGGCCTTGGCTGCAGCTTTGGCAGCCTGCCACCTGGCTTGCCGTGTTGTTCCGCTGCCCATGGTGATAAGTTCAGGTTTGGCATAGCCAGCCGCCCAGCTTGCATTGTTGTATTGTTCGCTGGCCGCATATAGCAATATTCTTGATTTTATTGATAATGCTGCCCCTTTGGTAGCCCTTCCAAGGGATGCCCCTGTATGTGAATTTGGCAATAAGGAAGCTGCCAGATCGCTCTCAGCTACTATGAAGTTGACGCATTCCTCCAGCGTGTTTCTGGGCATCGCAAAATCATCATTCAGATTGAAAGTTTTTTTGACAAGTGGCACCCCTCCATGCAACCTTACGAGGTTCATATAGAAAAAAGCATTGAGAAAATGGACCTCGCCTTTCAATCTTGATCTCATAGCCTCATCTGAAAAAGGCACCTGGTCAATATTTTCTAAAACCATATACACCAGTCTTATTCTCCTATAGAGTTCATCCCAACGAAACTCGTCAACATCGCCCCTGGTCCACGAGCCAATGTCGGCTGGAGTAATGTTTGACTGTACAATCTGGGTAGATCCATAATTATGGATGAATTGAGATTCATCTGTGAATGATCCAATCATTAGCTCGCGTATGCCATGGTTTAATCCACGGTATATTTCATTCACAAAAGCCTCCACCAGAACAGGATCATTCCAAACAGCAACTTCGCTAATGCTTTCCTTGGGCGTGACATCAAGAAAATCAGTATTGCAAGACCCTACAACCAGGGTGAATATCATTGCAATAATAGGTTTCATAATAGTTTTCATATCTATTTAATTTTTGAGTTAAAATGTAAGATTGACGCCTAAATTATATACCCGTAATTGTGGGTAATAGGTACCGTCCTGTGAGGATGCTTCAGGATCGTAAATCTTAAAGGAATCTATTGTAAACAGGTTGATACCATTAGTATAAATTCTGGCACTTTTAAATCCTGCTTTACTTATTAGAGCGGAACTGAGAGTATAACCAAGCTGGAGGTTCTTTAAGCGTATATAATCAGTATTTCTAAACCAGAAAGTATTATTCTGTGCAACCCAATATTCATCCTCCCGGTTAAAGGTACGAGGCTGAGTACTGCTGGGATTTGCTGTGGTCCAGCGACCTTCAGAAAAATCAGTGAGAAAATTTCCGAAATCACCTGATTGTGTTCGGATATACTGCTTGGCACCCGCAGCCCCTTGAAAGAGGATCGCCAAATCAAAACCCTTGTAATTCGCACCGAGTGTTACCCCTCCCTGAAAGCGAGGGATATTATTTCTATCCTGCATTACCCTGTCAAGGCCATTAATGACGTTGTCACCATTCACATCCTTAAAGATAATATCACCTGGCCTTGCGCCTGGCCACTTGGCGGGAGTGGCATCTACCTGAGCTTGGTCTTTAAACACACCTATGGCTTCATACATTAAAGCTGAACCAATTGGCCTCCCTGTGGCAGTCTGCCAGGCGTTAAGGCCAGCAGCTTCAGCTATGTAAACGACTTCATTTTTCGAGTATCCCCCATTCACTCCAATATTGTAAGATAAATTGCCTGCCTGACCATTATAGCCGAGCATAAAGTCAAACCCCTTGTTGGTAAGTTTTCCCGCATTTTCAGGAGGTAGAACACGAAACCCCGAAGAGGTTGGTATTGCTGCAGTTCGTGCAATCAACATCTGGGACCGGTTATTAGTGAAGTAGTCCATTTCAAATGAAACTTTTCCATTAAACAGAGTTCCTTCAAATCCGATATTGCTGTTGGTGGCTATTTCCCAGGTAAAACCAAGATTAGGTACCACAGTATTGGTAATACTTGTATTCAAGGAAGTTTCATTAAACACATAACCAGGGCCTGCTGGGAAAAGGCTAAAATATTTAAATTGATCGTCTCTGATATTGCCCGATGCACTAAACCTGTCATTTCCAAGTTGACCCCATGATCCTCTTAATTTCAATCGGTTTATAGCTGTAATACCTTTCATGAAGCCTTCTTCAGACAACACCCATCCGGCAGAAACACCGGGGAAAAATCCCCAACGGTCGGCCTTAGGGAAAAGGTATGAAGCATCATAACGCCAGACAAACTCAACTAAATACTTTTCACTCAAATTGTAATTGATACGTCCAAAATAATTCATACGGGCTATCTCAAAACTACCGCCTTGATTGGTCTTATTGAGGTTATCCCCGCCTGCAGATAATTCGGGAACTGCGTCAGAGAGGTAAGCATTGCGAAAGGCGTTAAAGAAATTCTCCTTAATGACCTGTCTTTCCGTTCCCACCATGAACGAAATACCATGCGCGCCAAACTGCTTTGTATAATCCATTCTGGCATTTTGGGTAGATCCAGAATAGTGCCCAAAAGATTCTGTTAACTGTGGTGCACTCAGGCCACGCTTAGATTTAACAAGGACTGGGTCTCCATTGGTATCTTTAGTCACGTAATCCCAGGTGTAAAGGTACCAGGGGGTGGCAAAAGATTTTACAGGTCTGAAGGATTTATCAAAGGAAGCATTCATCGTTACACTCAAACCTTTTACCCAGGGAACAGTAAGTACCCCACCGATATTGCTTTGAAACACATAATTATTGTCCTGCACCGAGCCAGTTTGAGTTGTGCTGGTCACCGCAGGGTTGTCTCCATTTTCAATATCAGGGCCTGGCAATCCGTTTGGCCAGTACGCTGGCAGGTTGGGCTTGCCCCTCATTAGCATACGAAAAATGGTAGCGGCAGAGCGGGTTGGATAAACTCTATTTTCCTGTCTGCCAGCCACATCAAAAGTCAACTTAAAGTTTTTGCTGATTTTGGCATCAATGTTAGACCGGAAATTATATTGCTTGTACTTGGTACCACTGTTCTTATATACACCATCTTCAGATAAACTACCTAATGAAACGTAATAATTCACTCCATCTCCAGTTCCTCCAGACAGAGACAGGTTTAAATTATCCTGGAATGATGAAGGCTTAATCACTGCCCCGTACCAATCTGTGTTGGGGTGCGTCCAGGGATCAGACCCACTGGCAAATTTCTGAAAATCCGTTGCCGTGTACCGAGGCGTTCTTCCCCTGTACTCATCAATTTCATTTAGCATGGTAGCATAGGTAACGGCATCGCCTACTTTGGGAAGGCGTGCAGGCTGGTTCAAACCCATATTATAATTAAGGCTTAGCTCCGGCTTTCCAGACTTCCCTCTTTTGGTTGTAACCAGGATTACCCCATTGGCAGCCTGTGCACCATAAATTGCCGCTGAGGCATCTTTCAAAACCGTAATACTTTCTATATCAGTTGGGTTAAGACGGTCCAAGCCACCACTCCTGTTGGCAATTCCATCAATAACAACTAATGCGCCTGGATTACCAACGGTATTCGTTCCCCGTACGCGGATTAAAGAACCGTCATTACCAGGTTCGCCAGAGCGATTTACAAAAACAACACCAGGCATACGGCCAGCAAGCGCGTTAGAAAGGTTGGCCACAGGGGATTGCGTTATGACATCCGATTTTACCGAAGTCACGGCACCTGTTATGGTAGCTCTTTTCTGCTCTCCATAACCTGTCACCACTACCTCCTCCAGAGAAATCACATCTGGCGCCAAAGCAACATCAATAGTTGTTGAAGCACCAACTTTCACCTCCTGGGTGGTGTAACCAATGAAGGTGAAGATTAATACAGCATCATTGTTAGGGATGGATAAACTGAATTTTCCATTAGCATCGGTTGCAGTACCCGATGCGGTTCCTTTAATTAGAACGTTTACGCCAGGCAAGGTGCTACCACCATCATCCTTAACTGTACCCGTCACCACTTTTTCCTGAGCCGAGACTGCTATAACTGCTATTAACAGCAAGACAGTTAGGCTGAATAACTTCTTGTAGGGTTTTTTCATACTAAATTGTGATTAGTTTGGGGTTTGATTTTTGAAAATGACTAATTCAAGATAAACAAGATGCGATAACTATTTATTTTTTTCAACTTAAATCACATAAACCCAATAAAATCAGGATGAACGGTCAAAATCCTTCTTTACATAATAATTTTATCAGTGCAACTTATTTAATCCGAACGTTGCCTGATCAATACCAACTATCGGATGATTAGTTAATATTTTTAGTTGACATACTGATTATTCAATCTATACTAACATAAAGAGTCTGTTTGTACTCTAATCAAAAACACCTCAGGCTATGTCAATGAATGGCAGTTATCTTTCTGATTAAAATTTCACATCAAAGTACTTAGAATATTTACTTTCCACAAAAGTGTCATGCGTTCTATTTCAATCCATCCTGTATTAAAATGATTTAAAGGTCACCAGTTAAAAGTAAACTTTATGATGATTGGTTTCTCTCTAATACACGTCTTCAAAGAAATTTGAAATAACAGAACAATGTCTTTTCCAGGTTAGGCCTTCGTTACTTTTTATTTTACCGTGCCTTCTAACAAAGAGAGAAGGATCGTGGCGCCTAACCTAGTAACAACATTGAATTATAAAAACGGCATGCTCACACTATTGACATCTTGACTGATGAACTTGCCAG
>CAYGGY010000012.1:0-4313 GCA_964349405.1 uncultured Ohtaekwangia sp.
TAGTCTTCTTGACCAACAAGAAAATGAATGGTGAGAATTTCGTTGGTGAAGAACATCAACGAAGGCGAGGTTATTTCAGAAGCCGCACCTTCAATCCTATGAAACTGTCATCCCGGTCAAGCGGGATGATGTTTGATAGAAAGTTGGTATGCATGATTAAAGACATTCTTTCTTAGAAGTCTGGCGCGAACCGGGATCCGGTTGTGATCGCACAAAGGAATTTCATAGCGTCTTGTACACATGTCCGCCCTTATTGGCCATCTTGACCAACAAGAAAATGAATGATGAGAATTTCGTTGGTGAAGAACACCAACGAAGGCGAAGTTGTTGTTGGTCGCCTGACCACAACCCCATGTCAACATCTTCCCTCTGTGCCACCAGAAGAACGCGGAGTCCTTTTTTGTGTTGAAGCAGGGCTTTGAGATCATTTAACCCGGGTTTTAACCCCACATACCAGGTTCGCTTTCCAGCCCTCAAAAAATCTCCTATCTTGTTTTTCAATAGTAACCGCTGATTATCCCCAACTCATAACCGAACCGATGCAATACAGAACATTAGGAAAAACAGGCTTGAAAGTTTCTACGTTAGGATATGGAGCCGCTCCGCTCGGCAATGTATTCGATCCTGTAAATGAAGAAGAAGTAATTTCTTCAGTCCATTATGCGTTGGACCAGGGTGTAAATTTCTTTGATGTTGCACCCTTCTATGGATTAACGCTGGCCGAGAGCAGACTTGGAAAAGCTCTTGAAGGTTCACGCAAAGACATCATTCTCGCAACCAAATGCGGCCGGTATGACCTCCGACACTTTGATTTTTCCCGAAAAAGAATTCTCCAGAGTATTGACGAATCGCTGGTGCGGTTAAAAACAGATTACCTGGATCTGTTCCAGTTGCATGATGTTGAATTTGTGGACAAGGCTATCATTCTGGAAGAAGCCGTTCCCACCATTAAGGAGGTAGTGAAATCCGGCAAAGCCCGGTTCTGGGGAATCACAGGCTTGCCCGTCCGGTATCTAGCCCAGATCGCCAGGGAAACGAATCCAGACACCGTGCTCTCCTGGGCACATTATAACTTGCTGGAAGATGAAATCAATGCTGAACTGGTACCCCTTTCTCAGGAGATGGGATTTGGTCTCATGAATGCCGCTCCATTGGTGCAGCGTTTACTTTCAGATGGAGAATTGCCGTCATGGCATCGCTCTCCACCGGAAGTGAAGGCCATGCAGCCTGTACTGCAGGCGTTATGTAAAAGCTATGGTGTACGGCTGAGTGACGTAGCGATTCGCTATGCATTGGATCATCCCTATATTGCGACAACCATTATTGGTATGGGTGAACTTGAAGTGACCAGGCAGAATGTCGCAGCTTTGAATTTCGAGATTCCAGCTGAACTGCTGAGGGAAATCGAAACGCTCCTCGCTCCGGTAAAAAACCGGATATGGTATGAGGGTTTGCCAGAGAATAATATCTGAGCTTTACCATCAGCCCAGGGTTAAGATGTAATCCAAAATCAAAACGTCAATTAACCGACACGTGGTTGATTGTTGAAAAAAAATAAAATAAAATGAAAGCACTGTTTCTAACCGAAGTCGGAAAGTCTGAAGTTCGGGAAATTGAAAAACCCAGTCCAAAACCGGGCGAAGTCTTACTCAAGGTGGAGATGGTTGGTTTTTGCGGAGGCGATATGAATGGCTTCAAAGGTCTTTTTCCTCTTCAGGAATATCCCAACATTCTCGGTCATGAAGTAGGCGCTACCATTGAGGAGGTGGGTAGTGAAGTGGATCAGAAATTTCAGCCTGGCGCCAGGGTGACCATCTATCCTTATCTGGCTTGTGGTACATGCGTTGCCTGTCGTAAAGGACGGCCCAATGCCTGCAAGTCTAATAAAACCATGGGTGTTCGCAGGCCAGGTGCCATGACCCGATACATCTGCGTTCCCTGGCAGGATCTTTTCCCTTCTGAAAAACTAAGTGCGCGGGAACTGGCACTGGCAGAACCATTAACGGTGGGTTTCCATGCTGTAGCGCGTGGACGGGTAGCTGCGGAAGATCGCGTTGCCATTATCGGTTGTGGCATTGTAGGGCTGGGAGCGGTGGCTTCGGCTGTCAATAAAGGAGCCATGGTCATCGCTATTGACCTGGATGATTCCAAACTTGACATCGCCCGGAAAATAGGTGTCGCACATACCATCAATCCATCCAGGGAAAACCTGCATGATAGACTTCAGGAAATCACCAGCGGAGATGGACCGGATGTCATTATCGAAGCGGTTGGAAGTCCTGGTACCTACCGGTCTGCTGTGGAAGAGGTAGCCTTTCTCGGGCGTGTGGTCTGCATCGGTTATGCCAAGGCCCCGGTAGAATTCAACACGTCCCTTTTTGTTCAGAAAGAGATAGAAATCCTGGGCTCAAGAAACTGTGTTGGCCGTACCGATTTTCCGGAGGTGATCCACTATCTGGAAGCCGGTAAATTCCCGGTCGAAGATGTTATTTCCAAAATAGTCACCATCGGTGATGCTCCCGCAACCTTAAAATCATGGGCTGAAAATCCTCAGGGAATTATCAAAATCATGCTAAAGCTCGAAGACTAAATGATCCAATCAGCAGTAACCATCAACCTGATCGACAGCATGTCTGCCGGTCCCTGGATCTTCTGGCACGACCTGGAAGAAAGTTTGAAAAAAGCAGCCGCTCTGGGTTTTGACGGAGTCGAACTCTTTACTTCATCGGGTACTGATCTGGATGCAGGGCATCTGCGTAAGCAACTGGATCACTATGGACTAAAGCTCGCTGCCGTTGGAACGGGTGCAGGCAAAGTCATTCATGGTGGCCTCACGTTGACTGATCCAGACCCCAGCATCCGGCAAAAGGCTATTTCATTTATTTCGGAGATGATTTCATTTGGCGCACCGTTTGGCGCACCGGCCATCATCGGCTCCATGCAAGGAAACGTGCTGCCGGGCAACAACCGGGAGGAGACAATGCGTTGGTTGGTTCAAGGATTAGAAGTCCTGCAAAAAATTGCCAGTGATCAGGGAGTCATGCTGATTTACGAACCACTAAACCGTTACGAAACCAATCTCCTGAATACCCTGAAAGCAGGAACCGAATTTCTGAAAACGAATGACTTGAAAAACGTCCGGTTGCTGGCCGATCTTTTCCACATGAATATCGAGGAAGATAACCTGCCACAAATCATAATGGAATCCGGAAACTATATTGGCCATGTACACTTCGCGGACTCCAACCGTAAGCCTATAGGTTTTGGCCACACCAGCATGCAACCCATCGCCACAGCTTTGAAGGAAATCAGTTATGCAGGCTATGTGTCGGCAGAAGCTTTTCCGTGGCCTGATCCGGATGCAGCCGCAGAACAGACGATCAAAGCCTTTCGAAAATTTTTTAGATAAACAGGAAATACAACAGCAACCAGTAGTTTAATAATATTAATAATCACTAAGACATCCTTCTGAACATGCAACGTTTTTGCCTGACCCTTGACCTGATTGACGATCCTGAATCGATCCGAATCTATGAAGCACATCATGCGCCCGGTGCAGCCTGGCCGGCAGTAACCCAGCATGACATCGACTGCGGAATTTTGAACATTGAAATCTTCCGAACCGGCAACCGCATGTTTATGATACTGGAAACAGACGATGATTTTACGTTTGAAAAAAAATCAGCCATGGATGCAGGCAATCCCATCATCACCAAATGGGAAGCCTTGATGTGGGGTTTTCAGCAACCGATCCCCTGGGCTAAGCCTGGCGAAAAATGGGTGTTGATGAACAGGATTTTCAAGTCGGGCCTTTGAGCAAGTTCTTTGCCCGTGGTCGGTGTTATAATTACTGCCGTCAGGTCTTTTTACTGCCGTCAGGTCTTTCGACCTGACGCCTCCCCCGATATGAAACCTTTGTTGTTTTGCCCGTGGTTGGTGTTATCATCACACCACCCCTTTGTTGTTGTTGGCGTCTGACCAACAACACGCCATCTACCAGGTGTAACACCGAACGAAATCGGATTTGTTACGCTGCTAAAAATAGAAATGACCATTATTGAAAATGCCTTCGTTCTATCATCATTCACCTATCTGCGCCAAATGATGCGAAGCTTGATCTTACCTTACCTGTGGCGCGTTTTATCCTCTACGTATGAATGCCCAGGGTTAACACCCGGGGCTACCAACCTGTCACCCCTCCGGGGTTGAAATACAATTGTTCATTTACTTTTTCCAGGCTAAGTGACGAGCGTATCCCTTCAACAAACAACTTCTAACCGTCTACTGGTTTCTGGTATTCAATCTTTGTGATG
>CAYGGY010000012.1:4413-111863 GCA_964349405.1 uncultured Ohtaekwangia sp.
TTCAACAAACAACTTCTAACCGTCTACTGGTTTCTGGTATTCAATCTTTGTGATGCGCCAGACAAACTGCCTCGCAGGCGTGGTAACAACGACTTCATCGCCCACTTCTTTTTTCAATAACGCCCGTGCCATGGGCGAGTCCATCGAGATGTAATCTTTCGCCCCGATAAGTTCCTCACCACCCACGATGCGGAAGCGGTTCTTCATGCCCTTATCATTTTCAATTTCCACCCAGGCCCCAAACATCACTTTGCCTTCCTGAAAGGGTGAATAGTGTATTACTTTCAAGTCATCGATGCATTTGCGCAAATAAAGGATGCGCTTGTCAATTTCGCGCAGGCGTTTTTTATTGTAATGATAATCCGCGTTTTCGGAGCGATCGCCAAGGCTTGCCGCCCAGTTCACTTTTTGGGTAGTGTCGGGTCGCTCTACCCGCCACAGGTGATCCAGCTCAGCTTTTAACTTTTCTAAGCCTTCCGGGGTAATCATCAGTGTTTTCATAATTATTTTATCGGGTTCATATACGGCAGTAGGGTTTTCGCTTGCAAGAGAAAAGAAAATCGTCCAATAATCTAATATACTTGAAAAGTATTCCCGTCATGGTTCGGGCACCTCACCCTGACAATAGAACTACCGTGCAAATGAACAACCACCCATCACCTAATCCACACTCTGTTTGTGCTGGACGCCTGACCAACATATTTATACCAATACAAAAAATCGAATCGCCTTTACTTCTTAACTGCCAGAATTAAATCTTGTACTTCATAAAAGTATAATGAGAACGACTGCGTTGAAGTTGCTAATGCATTGCGGGTCAGGCGACCCGCAACAACGTTATCGGCAATAACTTTTTTTGACCAACAACCACTTGGGTAAGAAAATCTTACCCGATTTAAGACTCCTGTGTGTAGGTAATCTTCCTGCTAACTGGCGGTAACGATCATGAAGGTATTTTTATTTTAATTAAAAATACCCTCTCTACTTATCCAAAATCGTGAACTCAACGCGCCTGTTCTGTGCTTTTCCGGTTGCTGTTTTATTGGTGGCCACGGGTTTGTCCATGCCATAGCCTTTGGCAACGATACGGTCGGTTGCAATACCTTTTGAAATAATATAATTCGTCACCGATTGTGCTCTTCCTTGTGACAAGCGCTTATTATAATCTGCTTTGCCTACGTTATCGGTATGGCCGGCAATTTCAATTTTAATGTCCGGGCTTGCGTTTAAGAACTCAACCACCCGGTCAAGTTCAGGAAATGATTCGGTTTTCAAAATGGTCTTGGCGGTTTCAAAGAAGATATTATTCAGCTTAATGGTTTGGCCTACCTCAATGGGTGCGATGTATAAGTCTTTATAGATGCGTATGTCACCGCGCTCATGAACTACGGTCACCATCTCATACATTGGATAATAATTAGGTGCCTGGGCGCTGATGGTATAGGTATTACCCAATGGCAATTTTAGTTCATAACTACTACGCAGTGTATCCAGTGTTACTACGATAGCCTGTAGGCCTTCTACTTTTAATTTCAGAGCAGCAGTAGGGGCAAGCAACCGGTTGGTTTTTTTATCATAAATGTTTCCGCGCACGATGGCCATCTTTTCAGGGTCGGCAAATAAGTCAACATTCAATTCCTGGTATTCATTAACAGCAGTAAGGTCAAGTAAATAGGGCACCGCCTCATACTTGTTGGCCCGTACCTGAAGATTATATGCGTGGCCGTGTTTTAACTTCATGGTGTAGGTGCTGTTCACCCAGTTTACCTGAGCCGAGTCGTTAAGTAAATTGTCAACGTAAATCTTTGCGCGTGACGAGGCATTAATTGGTTCGGTAGAATTTTTAATTAATAATTTTCCTTTCACCAATACATAAGGAAACGGCTTCACCTGAAGATCTTTGTTCATTTCGGTAAACTCACGTACTCGCGCAACATCGATCGTATCTAACAGAAATGTGTAGTGATCGGTAGCGGCATGAACCGTGTACTTTTTTCCAAGCGGCAAGGAGATCGTATACGTTTGATCAACCTGGTTTAGTTTGACAGAATCAACGGGTTTGTCATCAGCAAAAATTCTAAACAGGCCGGGGTTCATCGTCCGTTGGTTCGTTTGATTTATAATTTTACCCGACACAATAACAAACGGGTTCTCCTCAAATAATTTAATTTTATAAATATCAGCACCGCCATTTGAATCTTTTGTTGAAGAGAAAAACCCCCAACTGCCTTTGGCGTTAACTTTAAAAAACGATTCCCATTCGGGTGAATTGAGCGTATCTTTTTTAAACAAAACAGGTTCAGACCATTGATCCCATTCCCAGGCGGCTCCTTTTCGTGTTGTTTGATAAATATCATATTGCCCTTTCTGGGCGCGGTCGCTGGCAAAATACAGCGTATTGTTATCGGCTGATAAAAAGGGAGTGTCTTCGCTATACCTTGTATTCAGTGACTTGATGCGCTTGGGTTTGGTCCAGATCCAGCCATTTCGTTTTAATGTACTCACATATAAATTGGAGCGTTCGCTGTTATGTATGTTCGAAAAACTCAGTAATAAAACTTTTCCATCGGCACTAAGGGAAGCGCTGCTTTTCATACCCCGGTTTTTGCGCGTTAACCCTCGCACGATCATCATCTCGGGTTCGCTCCACGTATTGTTATCTATTCTATATGATTTTGATAACCCTCGCTTATACCAAAAGGTGGAGCGCCAGTTATATTCACCATGTAGTAATACCGTATTGCCATCAGGAGCCATGTATAGCACCGAGTTATAGCGGCCGATATTCAATTCATAGACATTCTTAGGTTCCGACCAGGAACCATCAGGCATAAGCTGCGACACCCAGATGTCTTGACTATTGCGTTCACCAAAATAATTTCCGGGATGGTTGACACGTGTAAAAAATAACGTTTTGCCATCGGGCGAAATCACCGGGTTAATTTCATGGTAGGTAGTATTAACAGGAGTTCCCAGGTTTTTAGGGAAAAAGGATGACTGCTGTTGGGCGAAGCCAGAAAGGCAAATAAAAATATAGAAAGGAAGAAGAGTTACACGGGCTTTCATCGGCTGCTTACGGAGTTTGTTTTTCTTTTTATTATAGGGTAGGGCTGTCGCTCCTGGAGTTTGTCCCAGCCAAAAACAAAATTGATTCCTGCACGGACATTAACATATTTTGTATCATTCATGATAGACTGAACGGTAGGGCTTTTTAAATAAGCCAAAGCAGGCATCAAAACATTGTCGCCCACGATATAGAATTGTAAGGGAGCCGCGCTAATAGAAAAGCCCAGACCGATGTTGTTATAGGTACGTTGCGTTACCGTATAGCTTATGGAGCCGCTCATCCTTCGGCCAAAATCTTTGTGTAAAGAAACCGAACCTCCGGGTATAAACTGATTTTTATAATAGCGGGCAAAGAACATCCCGCCAAGGGTAAAGTGCTGCTTGATTTCAAAATTCCCACTTAAATACATTTTAGCCGGCAGCCAATTACTATACCCTGTTTTAGAAGGTGCTTTTTGGATTTTAAAATTATTGCCGATGGAATCCAATTTCGCGGTGAGGTATGTATTGTCGCCATTTAAGATACGGGTAAGATCAATGGCCTGAAAAGTATAATTAGCCGTGGCAGGATCTATCGTATATTCATAGACATCGTGTTTCCAGTTTATCTTGCCGATGTCAATCACACTTAAGGCAAGGGTTAGCCGGTCCTTCACCCGGTACGTCATGCCTATATCACCGCCATACCCCGTATTGTTTAAGTAATCTTCCCAATGGGCCAGCACATCGTAGCCGGCACTGTCAAGGACGCTGTGCACACCCGAGGATCGGGCATCTAATGTTACATGGGATGAGATTTTACCAGCCAGCGGATCGAGGGTAAGTGAAATAGATGGATTATTGGTGGTAGCGTTCATCAACCCTTTTATCAGTTTAAACCGCCATCCAATAGTGAAATCTTTATTGATCCGGTAAGCCAAACTCCAGCCCGACTCAATATAACTCATTGATTCAATGCTGGGCGCAAACAAACTCTTGCTTCCGGTAAAGGCTACATTGCCGCCTTCAAAAATTCCCATCATGTTTTGGGGGATATACACCTGGTTGATTGATTTCGTGGTGATGTTCCAGGTAAAATAACTTCGGGCACCCATCTTCAAGCTAAGACGAAAGAGGTCAACATTGACATCGGTATTAATGTTTCTGTCCTTTCCCAGCAGTTTAAACAGACTATTGGGGTTTGAGACAATCGAGTCGGCTTGTTTCCTGGTAAAATCCCGATAGGAGAACCCATTATTGAAATACCCTGCGGCAACTGAAGAACCAGGCAATCCAAGCGAAAACCTATACTGCGGAAAGAATGCTGGATTATTATAAGAAACCTGGGGCAGGCTCGTCATAAATTGAAGGGTTGCTTCTTGCTGACCGTAGGCAGCCAGTGAGAACATGAAGGATAGGAGCATCAATATCCTTTGAATGTAATGAATCATGAATCAGATTAATTTTGCAGGAGGGTAAATTCTATCTATTAAAAAACAACACCCTTTAATGATGACTGAAGGGAAAAGGTAAACTATTAATTGTAAATTTCATTGGCTACTGAAAATGAGTAATGTGTCTTTTATTTCAAATAAATTATTCTTAAATCAACGCCCCTGTTATTGGATCCAGATCAAAATAAAATATTTTTTATGAGATTAATTCCATCATCATACGGTAATTGAAATCGTACGTACCGGTTGTGGTTGGTAGCATGACCATAACCATGGATCTGGATGATATGAATCACGTTGTTATTTTTAATGTAATCCATACCAACAGGATGAATATATCCCCGGTTCCGGTTGATGGAGTCAGTATAGCGGGGAACCTCTTGACCAACAAATAATTTAATTTTTACTGTTGTCTACGGTCTCCGGGGTTAGTGCTGCGTGCGTGTCTTTTCTATTGAATAGCAACATCATGAGGGCAATCACAGCAGTGGCGCACATCAGGGCAACCGAAGGAAGCGCATTGGCCGCGTTGAATAGCCCAACGCCAAATGACATCAAGGAAGCTACTCCGATCTGTATGAAACCAAGTAGGGCAGAAGCACTGCCTACCGTGCGCGTGAAAGGGGCCAGGGCCAAGGCATTTCCGTTGGGGTTGGTAAGCCCAAGGCAACTAAGACAAATAAAAAACATAGCGATGATGCCATACAAGCCGAGCAAGCCGGTAGCTACTCCAAACAGAAACAGGGCACTGGCAACAACCTGTGCGATGAGTGCTGCCCTGAAAATTTGTTCACTGCTGAATTTTTTGGTCAGTTGAATGTTCACTTGACCTCCGCCAATAAACCCTACCGACAGCAACGCAAAAATTCCTCCATACACCTTTGGGCTCACGTGGTACATCTCCATAAAAATTATGGGCGAACCCGCTACATAAATAAAGAGTGTTGAAAATGAAAACGCACCGGCAAATACATATTTACTAAAAATTGGATTTTTCAGAATATCAAAAAAAGTGAGCAGCATCGGTCTCAGCTTCACCGATATGGTGGGGTCTGGTGCGTGGCCTTCGGGAAGATAGAAGATTACAAAGAGTACGATGATGAGGGTGATGCCGATGAGACAAACAAAGATGGCCTGCCATCCGAGTGTGGTTACAATAAATCCTCCTATGGTGGGAGCCAGTAAGGGCGAGACTCCGATGATCAGGAACAGCAACGAATATATTCGTGCACTGGCTTCCACAGGAAAAAAGTCACGCACCATCGCCACCGCACCTACCCAGGCCACACTTCCTCCCAACGCCTGAAGGAAGCGGAATACAACCAGTGAGGTTACATCCCACGACAGGGTGCATCCGAAACTGGCCAACATGAAAATAGAAAGGCCTACATACATCGGAGGTTTTCTTCCAAACCGATCGAGGAAAGGGCCGTACATAATCTGGCCGATAGCCATGCCGATAAAATAACTGGAAACGGAAAGTGAAATGGTGGCGGTGTTGGTTCCGAAATCGCTGGCCAACTGCGAAAACGCAGGAAGGTATAAGTCAATAGCAAAGGGTGTAATGGTTGAGAGGGCCCCTAAAATCCAAACGATTTTACGGTTCGTGGTGTTGGTTTTTTTCATGAGGGCGCAAACATAATCAAGTTTGAAGTTTTTTCTCTGTCCGGGGTTGGTATTATCACCTGATTAAATAGACTTCATTTAATTTGATCAGATTTTGTTTTGATGTATGCGCTATTCTTTTCTTATGCTTACAGTTCGACTGACGATTGGTAGGTGATACAAATTTATTAGACGCTTATTTCTTAATGAGGTGTGGGTCAGGCGACCCGCAACAACCTGGTGATTCATGTTTATAAAAGTCGATTAATAAATGTCAACCTATCAATGTACCGATCATTTATGTAAAATGATAAAGCAACTTAAAATAGTGCTATTTTAACAGTCGGAAGAAAACTCAAAAAACACAAAGTCTGTTAATCACATACACTTATGCAACGAAGAAAGTTTTTCAAAGTAGGCACGGCCGGATTACTCACCACCGCAGCGGCACCGTATGCTTTTGCAGAACAGATGAAATCCATCAATTATCAAAAGAACTCACCCGAAATCATCGTGGTGGGTGCAGGTGTCTTTGGTCTCTGGACAGCCTTTTACCTGCAGCAACTGGGCGCAAAGGTAACCTTGTTGGATGCATACGGTCCAGGCAATTCGCGTAGTAGTTCGGGTGGCGAGTCGCGCATCATCCGCGCGGAATATGGAGATCAACTGATGTACTCGCGCTGGAACAACAAAGCACACGATATGTTGTTGGCATGGGAAAAAGAATGGGGACAAAAATTAGTTTACTCTACCGGACGACTCACGTTGGGAGATGAAAAATACAGAGCCAATGCATTGAAGGCACAGAAGACACTTGAGCCATTGGGCATAAAGTCGGAAGTACTCACCCATAACGAACTTAACTATCGTTGGCCGCAAATCAACCTGGAAGGAATTGAAGCGGGTTTGTTTTTTCCCGGTGGGGCGGGCGGCAGCACGGTGCTGGCAAGACAAACCTGCCATGCGGTAGCCGATGCCTTCGTGAAAGGTGGCGGTAAACTTAAAATGGCCAAAGCCATGCCTGGTGGCAAGTCTTCATCCGGTCTGCAATTTATCGATATAGGAAACGGTGAAACGCTGAAGGCAGAGAAATATATATTTGCCTGCGGTCCGTGGATGGCCAAGGTTTTTCCCGAGATATTTGAAAAGAAACTTCAGGTCTTTCGTAGAGATGTCTTTTTCATAGGCTCTCGGGCAGGTGACGACCGTTATGCGTATCCGAAGTTTCCGGTGTGGACATTTGATAGCGACTATGGTATGCCTGATTTGCTGGGGCAGGGATTGAAAATAGCGCCCTATCCTGATTTCAATTCCATCGATCCGGATACGGATGAGCGGATGGTAAATCCCTATGAAGCGAAGCGTGTACGCGATTTTGTAAACTACCGGTTTCCAGGCTTGCGCGATCAGCCCATTGTGGGCACGCGTGTGTGCCAGCTTACGTTTAGCATTGATGAGCATTTCATTATTGATAAACATCCGGATCTGGATAACGTGTGGTTTGTTGCTGCCGGTTCAGGTCATGGATTTAAACACGGCCCGGCACTGGGCGAATATGTAGCCAAGCGTATTTTAAAAGGAAACGTGGATAAGGAATATGATGATGCCTTTAAACTAAAGGTGGGTACGTTTTGAGGTTCATGTAACGATCGTCACTTAATTTCGTATGATATCCAATGGCCACTAGCCTCTACAAGGATGAGAAAGAATTTCAAAAGACATATCCAGGGAAAGAAGGTGTTACTTATTTTTCTGTTGACCAACCTGGTGTATTGTTGTATGCTGTTCATCACCCTTCCAAAGGTGATGAGCTATGCCAATGGCATGACCTTATTTGATATGATGCCCACGGGGTATGATCTTGAATATGTTAATCAACTATTAAATTCGTTGGGTTCAGAAGGAAGAAACGCGTATCAGTATGTTCAATTGCCGGCAGATATGATTTATCCTTTTCTATTTGGCTTGAGTTACAGTCTTATGCTGGCCTATTTTTTAAATATCTTAGGTTGGATCGAAAAGCCAATATTCCTTGTCGTGTTCTTACCTGTGATAGCAGGTCTTTTTGATTACCTGGAGAACCTGGGGATACTCACGATGTTAAACGCCTACCCCCACTTATCAAGCACTACCGTTGCGTTAACCAATTCATTTACGATCATAAAAAGTACGTTATCCACCATATCCTTTATTCTGTTGTTGATTTTTATCATCCTGTTTTTTGTTCAGCGAAGGCGACTTGTGAAAACAGTGACCAATCATTGATATTCAGAAACAATAAACATCATGTCAACATAATTTGAATGTGCGCGTCAAAAAGTAGGAAGCGTGGGTTGAATTTTTTATGATGCATTATTACTTCACAACGGTACTTCAGCCGCGATTAATAGGACACTTTAATCAGATAAGTAGAAGACGTAATGGGCGATGAGTTTGTTTGTTCTTTATACAACGAGTAATAAGCGTTGAAAAAACTACTTTTTAACTTTTCTGAAAATATCAGAAGTCACCAACACTAAAAGTTTTATTCCCGAATCAAATTGAACCTTCATGATGTTATCTTTTGTCTTTCTATTAATGGTTAGAATCTCACCCTTGCCATAATTCAAATGGAAAAAGAATTCACCTTCCTTAAGATGATCAATTTCATGTTGTGTAAGAGGTTCGCCCACAAAGTCCGGCAGTGGCGAGATAATGGGTAATTGGTTTTCTTTCTTTTCCGTATGTTCTTCCGATGGTTCAGGGGTTGCTTCAGACTCGGTATAACCAGGGATAGGAAGTGACTCGGTTGCTTGGGTAGACGCCATATTTATTCGACTGAGCAATTCATGAGGTTCTTTTTTATCTGCATAGGCTTTTTTCAGTGCTTCGCTCAGGGTTTCAATTTCGTTTTGTACGGTATCAATTCTCAACGATTCATCATATTCCACCAGGTCAAATTCCGGAATATTAGCAATCACGTTTGTCGTTAAATCTTTAATTAAGGTTACCGGAAGGCCACATGCCTGGCGGATAACAAATCCATAAAGCGCATGTTGATCGTTCGCGCTTAAGTCGCAGATGGCGATATCACTCTCGATCATAGTATCGATGATCCCCAAAGGGGTGTCATCCATATTCGGATCACCCACGCGTATGGCAGTAAACCCAGCCATCCGGCAAGCCGGTACGATGATGTATTGATAAACTCTATTGAAGTGCCCTTTGGCATATCCATCCGGCTCACTAAGCGGAAGGATAATAAAACATTTCTTTTCCATATGGATTCAGTTATGTATACCTAACAAAAATAATTTAAAAATCAGTTCGTAGATAGATTATAAATTTTCAATCTTTTGAAGGGAATCAGGCCTTGATTCCATCAGAACTACGCTGATTGGAGTTATTTCTGTACACTTCCAATCGTAAAGTAAGGTTAATACTCCCTCCGGCCTTCAACCTGAATTGTCTGTGTAAAGTCCCTCTTTCTCCGATGAGAGGCATGAGGGAGCAAATTATATTGAGTACCTTTGTGAAAAATATCTGCCCATTGATACCCATCGGACAACATCAGGATTTAACCATATTACGTCATACCACCGTAGGTCTTTATTTAGGTGACGATGAAGGCGATGAGGATGTATTGCTTCCCAATAAATATTGCCCTGAAAATTTCGAGATCGGAGACAAACTCAACGTATTCGTCTATCGGGATTATGAAGAACGGAAAATTGCAACCAACCTGATGCCTAAGATTTTGCTGCATCAATTTGCTTTATTACGCGTAACGGCTGTAAGTAAGATCGGTGCCTTTTTGGATTGGGGATTGGAGAAAGAGTTGCTGGTGCCGTTTCGTGAACAGCGACAAAAGATGGAAGAGGGCAGATGGTACATCGTGTACCTCGATCTGGATAAAGAAACAGATCGCTTGTATGCCACCAATAAAATAGAGAAGCGTCTTAAAAATGAATTCATCATTGTGCGGGAAGGCGAGGCCGTAGACATGATCGTAATGAAAAAAACAGACCTCGGGTTCTCCGTAATCGTAAACCAGAAGCACGAAGGGTTGATTTTTGATAGTGATATTTTCACCAAACTCAACATAGGTGATAAGATAAAAGGTTATGTGAAACTGATCCGCGATGACAACAAGATTGATATTTCATTGCAACCCATCGGCTTCGAAAATTTCAATGATCCTAACTGCGAAATGATTCTGAAGAAACTCAAGGTGCAAAAAGGATTTTTACCGATCACCGATAAAAGTACACCTGAAGAAATCTACGCTCAGTTTGGTATCAGCAAGAAAGCGTACAAGAAAGCCATAGGCACCTTGTATAAACAACGTAAGATTGTTCTTCAGCCAGATGGAATTAAATTGGTTTAATTCCGATCATCATTAAGAATCTCCTCTCCTTGTAAATTGTTATAGCGGGCAAGTGAGGCCTGGGTTTTTGAATTCAGTATGTTCGTTGCTTCTTGTCCGTTTTGTTAATACTTTACTAGAGAATTAATAATACAAGTTTCAACGATGGCGCGCTATATCAACATGGAGCATGTAAAATTCCTGTTGCAGGAAGTACATGCAGTACAGAGCTTATTTGCCTACGACACATTCAATCATCTCATGTGGCAACAGTCATGGATGATTATTGAATCAGCCAAACAACTGGCCGATCGTGACATGGCTCCGTACTTCAAAATCATGGATGAGCAACCTGCGCGCTATGACGGCAAGGGTGGGGTAACCACGCATCCGCAACTACAAACCATCCTTCGTAATGCTGCCGCGCAAGGTTGGATAGGTGGTGCTGCATCGTTAGAAAAAGGCGGCTTACAATTGCCCATGATGATTTATAATGCAGGTCATTTTATTTTTTCTGCCGCAAACAATGGTGCTGTTGGATACCTGGGCCTCACAGCCGGATCGGCAGCGTTGATCAATAGTTTTGGCAGTCAGGAGCAACATGATAAGTTCGTTCCGAAAATGTATGCGGGTGAATGGCAAGGTACGATGGCCCTCACCGAACCGCAGGCAGGAAGTTCCCTATCGGATATTACTACTTCGGCTACACCCTTGCAGGATGGTTTCTATAAAATTAAGGGACAAAAGATTTTTATTTCGGGCGGGCAACACGAGGCATGTGAAAATTTTATTCACCTCACGCTGGCGCGGATTGAAGGAGCGCCTGCCGGAGTGAAAGGAATTTCATTGTTTATCATTCCAAAATTCTGGACTGATGAAAACGGACAGATGAATGACAATGATGTGTTCTGTGCCGGAGATTTTCAAAAACTCGGTCAGCGTGGTTATGCTACCACCCATCTTGTGTTTGGTGAGAAAGATGGATGTAAAGGTTGGTTGGTAGGAGAACCTAACCAAGGACTCGCCTATATGTTTCAAATGATGAATGAGGCGCGCATTAGTGTAGGAATGGGTGCTGTGTCGGTAGCGATGGCTGCCTACCTGGCGGCTGTTGATTATGCGAATGAACGTCCACAAGGACGTTTGGCCAGTGAGAAAGATCCGATGAAGCCACCCACCTTGATCATCAATCATGCTGACGTACAGCGTATGTTGCTGACTCAAAAATCAATTGTAGAAGGGGGTCTTTCATTATCGATGGAATGCAACAAGCAGTTTGATCTGGCTCATGCTACATCGGGCGATGAACAGCACGAAGCATGGTTGTTGTTGGAAATTTTAACCCCCATTGTGAAAGCATATGGTTCAGAACAAGCCAATCGCTCGGCTGCGCTGGCGATACAAACGTTTGGCGGATATGGTTTTACCATGGACTTTCCGGTGCAGCAACATTATCGTGATCTTAAAATCTTTACGCTTTATGAAGGTACAACCGGCATACAGTCGCTCGATTTGTTAGGTAGAAAAGTGACCATGGAAAAGGGCAAAGCATTTAGTTTATTGGCAGCCCGAATAAAAGAAACTATCGCGAAAGCACATGCACAGGAGCCACTACATGCCTACGCGACTACACTGGATACAGAAGTAAAACGAATCAATGAAGTGCTTACCCATCTTGGTAAGTTTGCTGTTGACGGACAGGTGGATCGTTACCTGGCCGATGCCACCGTGTTTATGGAAATGATCAGCTATGTTGTGATTGGCTGGCAGTGGCTGAAGCAGTCGATAGCGGCACAGGAACAGTTACAAATCGACAATTATCAATGGCAGAAGCAGTCATTTTACGAAGGGATCATTCATACCATGAAATTCTTTTTTCGCTACGAACTTCCACATGCCGAAGCGTGTGCAAAGACATTAATGAATCCGGAATATCTCACGAATTTGAAAAGGGAAATGTTTAATTAACATACTACTCTGTGTACGTTACCTCAACACAAAATCGTTACAATTTGGCTACCTCGATCCAGCCATTTTGAAAGGCATTTTTATCGCTCTGCCACGCGTAATTATCGTGTAAGATTTAAGTTGTTATTACTATCGTTGCTTTGTCTGGCTCGAAAAGTAATTTCCGTTTAACCTTTAATAAGTATCGTTCAGCGCTCTTGGGCACACTTCCCTGTTATAAAACGGGTTTTACCACATCAACCCGGTATCTATGATTCAAATTATAGGACTATGAAACGATACATTGTCATCTTTTTGGTCGGGTTATTTAGTGTAACGGGTCTGTCAGAGACCCTGGCACAACAACCCACGTGCGAAGGAAACAGCTACTCATCGGAAATTATAAGTAAGAAAATAGTTTCTGAAACATGTGTTGAGTACGAAATTAAAGTTTCCTACGATGGCACCCGAAGCTTTGGGCTTTCTCATTTTACCATGGCTATTCCGTGTGGTGAGATAAGAAACGTTAGCAATTCAGAAAACTGGAAACAGGTTTTTGGGAAAGATCCTACCACGGGTGTTGACGGACTCAAGATTGATAACATAAATGGGTTCGGAGAAAATGGTGCAGACAGTTTCACGATTAAATTCACCTGGTGCGTAGATGCCACCTGTAATAATGAATTAGGCGTGGTTGCCTATAAAGCCGGGCAGTGCATAGACTATGATACCTTAAAAAACACCAGTGTTGTTACAAATGGTGATGATAGTAGCAATGGGGGCAGTAGCTGTGGAGAAAAAGGAAACACAGGCAGTGATAAAGGAAACCATGAAGGTGATAAAGCAGGGAAAGGTAAGGATGGAAACAATATGGGTGGCGATAAGGAAAATCATGGTAATGATAAAGGTAATAATGGAAAAGATAGGGGAAATGATAAAGGAGAGCATGGAAGCGATAAAGGAAATAATTCCGACAGTGGTGGAGATGATAGCGGCAGTGGTGATGATGGTGGGACTGGAACTGGCGATGGTATTAATACGGGTAGTGGAGGTGATGGTACAGGTACAGGCACTGGCACAGGAGGGGGAACCCCATCGGATTCAACCAGCACTACTTGTTCAACACTGATAGCAAAACTTCAAAAAACCAATGTAAGTTGTTTTGGTGGCAGTAACGGTCAGCTACAAGTAGTTATTCAAGATGGTTTGGCACCATATACCTATGCTTGGTCCACCGGTGAAACTACTTCAAGTATAATGAATTTAGTTGCCGGTAGTTATTCCGTAACGGTTATGGATGCGAACAGCAACACAATGACGTTGTCAGAAATAATAAGTGGTCCACAGGCTATAGTACTAACCGAAACAATCACGAATCCATCGTGCAGCGGGTCTGCCAATGGTTCTATTAATTTAAGTGTGACTGGAGGAAGTGGCACCTTTGTCTTTGCGTGGAACAATGGATCAACGCAACAAAATCTGATTGATTTAGCCAGCGGTTCATATACGGTTGTGGTTACCGATAGCGCAGGTTGTGTTGCTCAAAAAACAGTTTCACTCATCAACACAACAGTTATCTCTGCAGGAGTTACGTTTACTCACCCAACGTGCTCTCAAAGTAATGGTACCATTGATATTACGCCAAGCGGTGGTGTATCTCCCTACACATACCTATGGAGTACTGGGGCAACAACACAAGACCTTCAAAATGGTGGGCCTGGCACCTACACAGTAAAAATCACAGATGCCAATGGTTGCTCGGTTGACAAGATTTATGCCCTTCGCATCAATAATACACTTTCGCTCACCTACCTGGTAACACCGACAAGTTGTTTGGATGATGCCTCTGGAGCCATTAATCTATCTGTCAGCGGAGGTACTGCTCCATATACTTACCTTTGGCAAGACGCTGTAACAACAGAAGACAGAAGTGGATTAACAGCCGGTGTTTATAAAGTGACGGTCACCGATGCGGGTGGTTGTTCTTCCACGTTGAATATTAGTGTATTTAAGAAAACACTTCAGGTGACTAGTTCGGTAACGCAACCCACGTGTGCGGGCGATCTTGGTTCGATCACCGTAACTCCGGTTGATGGTGTTGCTCCATACACCTATTTATGGTCAACGGGTGATACCACGAATTCGATTACTGATGTGACCAGCGGCTCTTATTCGGTCACCATTACCGATGCCAGTGGGTGCAGTAAAAAAATGAACTTTGTGATGCCTTCACTTCTGGCGATCAGCGCAACAAATATTGTTTCGAACACCCAATGCGGAAGTGAGGGTGCTTATGCGATTGATCTCACGGTTGCCGGTGGCAAATCGCCATATACTTTCGTGTGGTCAAACAGTGCCATGACAGAAGATATTTCAGGATTAAATTCAGGAACGTATTCGGTTAGTATTACCGATGCCAATGGATGCAGTGCTTCGCAGGAAATAGTAGTAAGTCCGATATTAGTTAGCTGGGATTGCTTAATTAACCAACCCACTTCCGGGATTACCTGTAAATCTGCCGGCAATACGCTCTCCACTTCTGTGATTGATGCAACCACGTATAATTGGTCAGTAACAAGTTCGGATAACAGTTGGGTGATCACGGCTGGAAGCAATGCTTCGTCTGTTGTATACACAGCGGGAAATACCGGTATTTCAGCAACGTTCACACTTACGATAACCAAAGATGGTTGTGCTAAAACATGTATTTATACAACATCTACGAGTGGTTGTGTTGTGAAGGATAATACAGGTGGTGGCGACCCTTCAACCGGTGATCCTTGTGCTGTTGCTGTTAACACGACCACCACGCCATCAACCACAACTACCACTCCAGCTGATACAACTGCAACTACAACATCAGATCCTGCCGCGACTGAAACGAATACACCAAGCGAGGAATCTGAAACCGCTACAGATGATACACAGGATGATCCTTCGAATGAAAGTTCAAAGACAGAACTTAACGTATGTGCGTTCCCTAATCCATTTACAGATCGAATTAATTTTGAATGGAATGCTCCTGATGATGATTATCTGCAAGTGGAAGTATGTGATGCCCTCGGAAGAGTTACCTCGGTGGTATATTGTGGAAATGTGCAGAAAGGTCAATCGTACAAATTTGACTGGACACCCACCGGGCCTGATAAGGTGTACATCTACCGGTATAAGTCTTCAAAAAAGGCGGAATATGGTAAGTTGATCAGAAGGTAAAAGCATAATGTGATAATTTGAAATTCAATCACGGACACCCGTAAGGTTTGACTAGAAAGAAACCCGTCTGACTACTCTATGTGGTCGGACGGGTGCTTTAAGTAAAAAGCCTAATAAAGGTTACTTCAAAACCTGATTTTAATCATTCTTGGTGCACCCCATTCTTGCTAAATAGTAGTGCCGGAGCAAAGCTGTAGGCTGTGCTTACTTGCATACCATGGAAACAAATGATCGGGTCAACAATATCATTCAGTCGCTGGACACACGTTCGGCAGAATCGGTAACGCAGGCCATAAATGCCGCGAAAGTATTAGATGGCCTTTCCACCGATGAAAAACTAAGTCTGACTAAAGCACTTTCCGAAGTGTTTTTTCATGTACACCACACCACCACGTCCAACATGCCAAGGCTAGCCGTGAATATAGAAAAGCTCATCGGCAAGTTTGGACCTGAAATGATCCCGTTTCTTTTCACAGAGATTCTGGCAGCCGATACGGAAACCGCGGTGGACTTTGGAAAGTGCCTGGCGCGTAATGGAGTAGTTGGACTTGATTTTATTCTTTCAAAACTGGATGACTATTTAGATCATGATCACGACCTTATTAATCTGATCCAGGTGCTTTCACTTTTTAAAATACCAGAAGCTGCTAAGGCAGTACCGGCTATTCTCGCTACCACTCAGCATAGCAATCACCAGGTGACTTCTATGGGTTTGCATTCTGTAGGCAGGTTGGTACAAAAACTCAGGCCCACGTATTTTAGTGAAGAACACAGAACAAAAATGTTTGATGCCGTTTTTCGCTTTCTGGCTAACCCGCAAGTACTGGTTCGGAAAAATGCAGCTCGTGCATTGGGCAAAATGTTGCGCAAAGGATTATTGTCAAAAGAAAATGAACAGAAACTTTATAAAACTTTTCTTGCTATTGCCGGGCGCGATGAACATCATAATTGGGACCGCGCCTTTATTGTAAGGCGGGAGGCGGAAGATTTTCTCCCCTACTTCTGTCAATCTAAACTGCATGTGCGCCAATATTCACAGAGTTATAAAATTCTTTCCAAGCGTTTGCTCTGCCCGAATACCTATCACTTCTCTATTGATGCTCCCATGATCGCCAAAAAAATTGAAGGTGGTCAGTTCCTGATTATTCGTCCGCACATTCTGAGTGAACGCATACCCCTTTCAGTTTGTGGATGGGATCGTGAGCAAGGCTCTGTCAACATTGTTGTTTCTGCCGTTGGCAAGACTACGACTCAAATCAATTCCATGGAGAAAGGAGATTTTTTTGAGGATGTAGTAGGCCCACTCGGTGAGCGTTCCATTCTGCCAACTTCCAGTGGTACATGTGTGGTGATTGGAGGGGGTTATGGAACCGGGGCCATCATCCCTACCGCAAAAGACATGAAAGCATTGGGCAATAAAGTAATTGGCATAGTAGGTGCTCGCAATCAAGAGAGTTTAATTATGACACAGGAATTAAGCCAGGCCTGTGATACTGTGCTGATCACAACCAATGATGGTTCTGCAGGACTTAAAGGATTTGTAACCGATGCACTTTCGCAGGTGCTCGAGGATGAGAAGGTGATTTATGTTCTGGCAGTAGGACCCGTTCCTATGATGAAAGCCGTAAGTGAAATGACACGCTCTTTAAAAATCAACACCTATGTTTCGCTTAACGCAATCATGGTAGATGGCACTGGCATGTGTGGGGCTTGCCGCGTTACGGTTGGAGGTGAAACGAAATTCGCCTGCTTCCATGGACCCGACTTTGATGGACATAAAGTAGATTTTGAAAATCTCACCAAGCGGCAGAAGATGTTTGCAAAGCAGGAGAAGATGGCTTTTGATAATATGAATGTTTGATCGACAACATAATGACACAAACACCGGTAACACTAAATAAGAGAGAGCGTTCAATGATTCCTCATCAGGAAATGTCGTTGCGGTCTGCACAATTACGGATTCATAATTTTGAAGAAGTGCCGATTGGCTACACCGATGAGCAAGCACGGCTTGAAGCATTGCGATGCCTGCATTGCAGCGATCCTCATTGCATAGAGGCATGCCCTGTTGGTATCGATATACCTGGTTTCTTGCGGCTGATTGAACAAGGCAACCCCAGTGGAGCGGCAAAGAAAATCAGGGAGACAAATTTTTTACCCGCTGTGTGCGGGAGGGTATGTCCGCAAGACAAACAATGCCAGGCCGTTTGTGTGGTAGGTCGAAGAAATATTCCGGTAGGGATTGGTAATCTTGAACGCTATGCGGCAGACTATGAACGTGTAAATGGGTTATTTGAAATACCCTCGATACAAGAACCAACCGGAAAAAGAGTGGCTATTATAGGCTCTGGCCCGGCTGGACTTTCTGCTGCCTATGCTCTGGCAATACAAGGACACGAAGTGGTAGTGTTTGAAGCATCACACCGGGCAGGTGGCGTATTGGTGTATGGTATACCTCGTTTTCGATTACCAATAAAAGTGATTGATGAGGATATTCGCTTTCTTACCAAGTTGGGGATTCGTTTTGTTTACAACATGGTGATTGGAAAAATTCTTACGTTAGAAGATTTGCTACACCGAGAAGGATTTGATGCCGTGATGATAGGAACAGGAGCAGGGCTGCCCCGTATGCTTGATGTGCCCGGCTCTAATGCCAATGGAGTGTATTCTGCTAATGAGTACCTGACTCGAATATACCTCATGGAAGCCAATCGTTTCCCCAATTACAGCACACCTGTTTTCTCAGGAAAGAAAGTAGCCGTAATTGGTGCCGGCAATACAGCCATGGATGTGTTGCGAACAGCAAAACGGTTAGGGGCAGAGCCAACATGCTACTATAGAAGATCACACCAGGAAGCGCCTGCACGATCAGAAGAACTAAAGCATGCCGAGCAGGAGGAGATGAATTGGCGATGGCTTTCCAACCCCGTTGAGTTTATTACAGATGAAGATAATTTCGTGAAGCAGATAAAATGTGAACGGATGGTGCTTTCTGAACCCGATGAAACAGGTAGGCAAAAGCCAATGCCAACGGGAGAATTTTTTGTCGAAGAATGTGATACAGTAGTAATGGCGTTGGGGTGCAGCGTCAATCCGATCATTCCATCCACTGATGCGGAAATCCGTACAAATAAATGGGGGGTTATAACCGTAGATAGCAATACCTGTGAGACGAGTAAAAAGGGAGTGTTCGCAGCGGGTGATGCCATTACGGGAGGGTCAACCGTCATTCAGGCAATGGGCCAGGCAAAGAAAGCAGCGGCAGGCATACATGAATACCTGATGGGAAAAATGACCAACGAAGCCACAGCCAATACAGCCATGGCTACTGTGGTGTGATCATGGAGGATTTTCAGGACTTAATGGAGAACCTTTTGAAACAGTTTCATAACAGGAGCCCAAAAAGAATGGTATTGGGTAATCGGTAATCTTGAATTCTTTATGTTGATTTAGTTTGATGAAGAACCGGATAATCCATTAAGGGTCCGATCGTTTTTCTAAGCAAGAGTTCAGTGTAACCTTGTTTGACAAAATTCTCCAGCTCGCCCACAAGTTTAAACCCAAAATCATAATAGAGTTTAATAGCACCAGTGTTAAAAGCAGAAACACAGATAAAGAGGTTGGGAGAAATTTTGAATATCCTTTCCTCACAAAAACGTAAAAGTTTTTTACCTAATCCTTTTCCCTGGAAGGTGTCATGTATAAGGAGAGTTTGGATATACCCTTTGAATGTTCCGCAGAGTTGAAGAATTACAAAACCAGCTATTTCCTTTTCGTACTCAATCACATAAATTTCTTTGCAGGCTCCTTCAAATGCCTTAAGGCATTGTGAATAGTCGAGTTCTAAGGTGATCCACGGATCGGTCTGCGACATCATACGTGCACAAACAGAAATCGTATTTGTATCCGAAGTAAGATTGATGGTTAACTTTTCTCCTGTCTTCATGATGCTTTCTTTTTGATGATGATAAGAAATAAAATAGTCAACAGCGCATTGACGAAAATATTCATAAAACCGAAGTCAAAATTATGCACCCGTACGAAATATTCATTCAATACGTAGGTTGTGCCGGCAGCGATAACACAAGCGATGGGTACCCATTTCTCTTTTAATTTTATTTTGGAAAATAATCCTGTCAGATACAAACCTAAAATTGGTCCATAGGTATAGCCGGCAATTTTAAAAATGGTGTTGATGATGGCTCCCTGGCTATTCCAGAACATCATCACAATAAGAAACATCATTACGTTGACGCCAAATAAAACCCGGTTCTTTATTTTATTTCTCACTTCATAGGGTTGATTTTCGATGTCCAGAAAGTCATAGCTGAAGGCGGTGGTCAGGGCGGCTATACAGGAATCAATGCTGGCGAACGTGGAAGCGATAACGCCTATTAAAAATGCGATCGCTCCGATCTGGCCAAAATAATTCAAAGTGAGCAGAGGATACAGGTCATCGGTGTTAACGAATTGGCCGTTTTGTGTGGTAAGGTTAATTCCATTTCGTTCGGCATAGAGATAAATTAAGACACCTAGTCCTAGAAACATGGTTTGAGCAAGTGCAATAAAGAAGCTGAAAGTCAATACATTTTTCTTTGCATTCCGCTCGCTCTTTACCGTCAATGTCTTTTGCATCATGCTTTGATCTAGCCCTACCAGGGCGACCGTGATCAGCAAGCCCGATATAAATTGCTTGAAGAAGTTGGATCCGGAGTGAATATCCCAATCAAAAAGCCTGGCATAGGGATGATGCACAATCGTGGAGGTCATTTCAGAAAGAGAAAGACCGAGTGAATTTTTGATCGTAAAAATAGAAACGATGATGACAGAAATAAGGAAAAAGGATTGCAAGGCATCCGTCCAAACGATGGTCTTAATTCCTGATTTGTTGGTGTAAAGCCAAATAAGAACAAGTACAATGGCTATGGTGATATAGTACGGAATGTGGAACGAATCGAAGAATGCGTATTGTAAAATTTTGATTGAAAGGAGTAATCGTAGTGCTGCGCCAAAGGATTGCGACACCAGGAAAAACAATGAACCTGTTTTATACGTGATGTTGCCAAATCGAACATTAAGGTAGGAGTAAATAGAGACCAGCTTTAGCGAATAATAAATTGGTGTGAGTACAAAGGCGATGAAGAGATAACCCACTATGGTGCCCAGAATAAACTGGAAGTAATAGAGATTATTGTTGCCCACATTGCCAGGAATTGACACCAGCGAAACCGCAGAGATACCCGAACCAATCATACCAAAGGCAACTAAAAACCAGGGAGACTCCCTGTTGCCGTCAAAAAAGGTATGGGTATTGGTATGCCTTGATGTAAGGCGGGAAATGAGCATTAAAAGAGAAAAATAGGATAGGATGATAATGAATATCAGGGTCGCACTCATGTGTTTAATGTTAAAAAATATCCCTTGTCAGATACATTGATGATGCGAAAAACCGAACCGGCTTTTCGATAAAAGTAACTTTTTAGCGGAAGTATGTAGTGTTAGGTTTACCTGACTACGATGGGTTCAGGTTGCTTGTTTTCATGAAGGAACCAGTCAATTATGAAAGCTGTAGTTCAGCAAAGATCAGTTCAAGTTCGGATTGGTTTTTACCGAGCTTTTCCTCTAATTTTTTGAGCATGCTTTCTTTTTTACCTTCCTCAAAGGATAAATCTTCGTCCGACAGGATCGGGAATCTTCTTTTTAACAAAATTTTTTGTTCTCTCCAGCTTCTTAAAATGTTCATAATTGATGCAATGTGTATAGAAATGATTGTTGTGCGAGTATAACGATTTTATTTATGTTTAGGTGCCACCAGAACTTAAAAACTTATAAACTACCCCTCGAAGGGAATTATTTTATAGTGATGGTCTGATAATGAACTATTGCGTGGAGCGTTAAGTTAAATAAATAATGAAATCAATGGATGAATCAATAAGCTGGAGTCGGCAACAAACACTTGGCGAAGAAATCGCCAATAGTATTAGTCATGGAGTAGGGGTGTTGGCGGCTATCGCAGTAACGCCCTTTCTGATTGTAAAAGCTATCCCACTGGGGGTAGCCGCTACCACTGGCGCAAGTATTTTTGGAGTGACCATGATCGTGTTATATCTCGCATCTACCCTGTATCATGCATTTCCTCATAGCAAAACGAAGCGGGTATTTCGGATTTTTGATCACAGTGCCATCTTTCTCCTGATTGCAGGAACGTATACACCTTTTACACTAAGTGTATTGCCAGACACCTGGGGCTGGATGCTATTAGGAATCATTTGGATTCTTGCCGTTGCTGGTGTGGTGCTTAAGTCAGTTCGAAACGTAGGAACCAGCAAACTTTCCATAGCACTTTATCTCGGCATGGGCTGGTTGGCAGTGCTTGCCGCGAAGCCATTATATGAAGCATTGCCTGCCTGGGGCATATTTTGGTTGCTGGCAGGAGGGGTTATGTATTCGGTGGGAGTACTCTTCTTTGCTTATGATCATCGCGTTCGTTACAACCATTTTATCTGGCATCTTTTTGTGATGGCCGGAACATCCTGTCATGTGGTGGCTGTGTTGGGTTATACTCTTTGAAACATTCAGGTGAATAGTCGTATTCTTCTGTTTATCATTCTCCCTATGAAAAAGGAGGTAGGGGGGTACCCCCCGTCTCCAAATGAAATTCATTGCCAATCACTATTTCTTTAACAATACTTTTGTAGTTTTGGGGAGTAAATTTTTTAAACCAAAAAAAACAATCACTAAAATTAAATTACGCTATGGCAAAAAAAGCAGCGAAGAAAAAAGCAGCTCCTAAAAAGGCTGCAAAAAAAGCAGCTCCTAAAAAGGCTGTTAAAAAAGTAGTAAAGAAGGTAGCTAAGAAAGCCGCCAAGAAATCAGCAAGGAAGCCTAATGCCGCCTTCATGGCAGCCCTAACTCCAAGCGAAAACCTGGCAGCTGTAATCGGAAGCAAGCCGATCCCAAGAACTGAGATGATCAAAAAAATCTGGGATTACATCAAGAAGAACAAACTACAGGACAGCAAAAACAGAAGAATGATTAATGCCGATGAAAAATTGAAAGCACTTTTCGCAGGCAAGAAGCAAATCTCCATGTTTGATTTGGCCAAAGTGGTTAACACCAATGTGAAGAAGTAATTCGGATTATTTCCGAAAAGGATAAGGCGCAAGTCGGGTGTTATTTAGCACGTGGCTGGCGCCTTTCTTATTTATACACCCGATGATTTCTGGGTTACAGATTCTTAATATTTTACGAATCTCCCAGTATCGATCACACTTTCCTGCGAAACCAGATGATAAATATAAACGCCTGCCGGAAGGTTTATTACATCAATAGCATCCACTACTAATGCGAGTTCTTTTTCTAAAATGATTCGACCATATAGGTCAAGAATGTTGAACTTCAAACCACCACCTTCTGAAAGAATTGTCAAGTCGCTGCTTGTCGTAATCGGGTTGGGATAGAGTATGGCTTTACCCTTTTCTTCTATATAAACTTCGATAAGATCAGATACTATTTTGATGCCGTTTGTCAGCACTATCTCTGCCTGGTAGGTAATCGTGCCAGGTTGTATTTCAGTATCGTAAAAATCCAGTTGTAGTAATTTGCCGGGCACGAGGTGTTTGAATATACTTTTATTCCCATGAGAAGTTTTGAAAAGGGTGATATGATTCACCTGATACCATGAACTTAATTGCAACAGAACTTTTACTTGTGATGAGTTGAATCGTTCAGCAGTAAATAGATTTAAATAACAAAAGGTTCCTTGCTGTGCGTTGTTGATAGTTTCACTTCGTAAGCCAGATACTCCATTGATCACCGGAGCTACAGAAAAAAACTGATTGGATGATTTAGGTAAAATTACCAGGGTGTCAGCGGTATCGTATATTTTTTTTAGGTATTGTGCACCCATGGTGTAAAGTTCGTAACCCGCAGCGTTTTCAACCGAATTCCAGGTGAGACCAATACTATCCGGGCATAGAAAGGCAGTTTTCATTTGAAGAAGTGGTGAGATTAGGAATTCATCCGAGATAAATTCATTCAATCCAATGGTCATTTTTAATTTAGCCTTTGCCAACGTATCAGGACAATCCCAATAAAAATAGTTGTTCAGGTTAATTCCGGATTTAATAAGTTGCCAGATTCCATTGTTCACTTGCCAGTATAAATCACCCGTTTGATTATGGTAAGTTTCCTCCCATACTAAAAGATTTTTTTTGCCACCTTCTACCCGCTCATTAGCCAGGGGAAAATCCCAACGAAATGGTATGTCCTCGTTCAGCCAATAGGCAACTGAAACCTTTTGCACCGTATTACTGAGTATGCCTGACTTTAAATATAATTGGTAGGAACCGGGTGCTGGATTATTTAAAGTTATGTACTCCGTGTTGTTAAGATGATCCAATTTTCTTTTAGGTAATGCTACTAATGAATCGATATGTGGATAGGAACTAAGTACCCAGGGAAGGGTAACCACAGAGCCGTCATCCAGCCAACTGTCGATGTCATTTACCAATACGGTATTAGTATTAGGTATCGCGGGGGCATCTGACCAACTAATCGCAATTTTTATTTCTGAAACAGAAGGAGGAATGGTGATCGGAAAGGAAACTTGTTCATTGCTTACTAATGATTTTGTGAAGAGTTGATTTAAGCTCAACACCGTTAACGCTTTGTAGGCATTTACACTTCCATATCCATATTGGTAGTCAATACCTGTTGGCCCGATGTCGTCTGCCGATGCAATAAGAATAGCCTTGACCATTGATGCATCTGGATATTTCTGATAGATACGCTGATGCTTTTCCTGAATCAATGAACTGACACCCGAAACCAAAGCGGCAGCTTCGGACGTTCCACCCTGTCCGTAGGCGGTTAATTCTGGTTTGAGTCTTCCGTCAAAGGTTGGACCTTTTGAGTTGAATGCATTTATTGTAAGCGTGGTGTCAACCGCGTTTACCACCAATACATTTTTTGCCTGTTTGAAATTGCCGGTGAGATTGGCGAATTCCATATTCATATAAATACCGGAAGATGGTTTGAATTTCCCGTTGTTGCCCGCTGAAAACACATGTAACAATTCTGGGTTACTATATACTTGTTGATCATAACCAAAAGCTTCATTGCCATAATAATTTTCAATACCAACCCCATAGCTGTGGTTTTGCAGGTAGATGTGGTTGGTGTTAAAAATGGAGATGTTATCAGGTAGGATATTGCTGAAATCGGAAGAGGTGAATTGGGCTTGAGGCGCAACTCCGCTTGCCCGAAATGAAGAATTGCCACCACCGGCTATTAAGGTCGTTACGGTAGTGGCGTGCTGAGATAGGGTGGAAGGAGTCACCGAGGTAGTGAAACTCCGGTTGATCAAATCAATATGGTTTGGATCAAAACCTTGTTCTTTTACAGAGATGTTTTGATTGGCACCATTTAAATCAGGAAAGAAATGATGGGCCTTAGAGACCCGATTAAATGTCCAGTTTACATAATCAAATTCTGATTCTTCTTTAGGGCTTTGATGATGATCAATAAATAATACGTTCGGATCTTTTTTCAGATCATCCAAAGCGGATTGCTTTTGCATCCGAATCAAAAATAAATTAGTGTTGTCTTGTTTGCGAAGGAATACGACTTTGCCCGCATATTTATTTTGAAAGGCATTGGAGTCGCTTACGCTGATTGTGAAAAGCGTTTTGTTAGCCTCAAATTTGAATGACTTGTCTGTTAAACGGGTAGAGATCCTACTTTGACTGAAAGAAGTAATTGAGCATAGAACGAAACAGACAATCAAAGTTTTTATAATGACGACCATTATAGTGAAGTAGGATGACTTTTATTAAAAAGCGAAATAAAGTAAGATTTACAGGCTTCACAAAATCCTAAGCAAAGCTGTGGTTTTTTATCAATTATTGTATACATTAATGTAGTGAATCACAACCTTAACTTAACACTTATGAAAAAAACGCTTACTTTTCTTTGCTTGGTTCTACTTGGGTCAGGAGTGTTTTACTCTTGCCAGGATGAACAGAATGTAGACAACTTTTCAGTTTCGGATGGTGTGCGAAGTCAACTCATCAGTCTCGGCTTTGATGTAGTTGTTCATCCACCAATCAAATTTGACCAAGGCTATTTGGTTGAAGGAGATATTTATTTAACGCCTGCTGATTTAGCGGTTATGAAATCAGGCGGCAAACTACCGGTGGTAGAACAATATTCAACGGACAATTTGGTGAATGCCACTGGTGGCCGGGTAATTACCATGTATGCGCCTGTTGGTGGAAGTACAGGATATAGTGCCGGTATGATCGCTGGGCTTGATTTAGCAATATCCCGGTATAATGCAGAGGGTTTAAACATCACTTTTCAAAGGCTCACTTCTTCTACGGGAGCCAACATTGTAATGACTCGTCTTTCAAAAGCGGAAGAAAGAAGAGGGATCTTAGGTTCTGCTGGGTTTCCAACTGCTTCGGGTGATCCTTATTATGAAATAAAAATGAGTGGTATACTGGAATCAACATATGGACTAAGCACCGCAGGTATTGCTACCATTATAGCCCATGAAATGGGGCATTGTGTGGGATTTCGTCATACTGATTATTATGATCGCTCGGTTAGCTGTGGTGGTGCTCTTTCAAATGAAGGGGCAAGCACCGTTGGGGCAAACCTTATACCGGGCACTCCTGCTACAGCTACGCTGGCAGCAAAATCATGGATGCTGGCGTGTACGAATGGTGGTGACCGCCCATTCAATAATGATGACAAAACTGCTCTTAACTACCTCTATTAATGGAAAGTTAGATTCTTTTAACGTAAAACGACCCGATTCTACGGGTCGTTTTACGTTATCGATAAGCCAGAAACAGATAAAATGTTCAACAAAGGATTTTCTGTTATGCTCATTTAGAATCATTATGCGGTTTGATTATCAATTAGTGGTTATGGAAGGTTTTATACCCATTTCTGGGTAACGACATCGAGAATAAGGGTAAAGTTCTTTCACTAAAATGTTGTAGCTTTGCACATCAATTCCTTGAATCCTGCTGAAGGCCATTTTCTTCTCAAAGATCATTACTTCGCGCCTGATTTGTTTAATTGATAGAGACAAATGTCTCTGTTTTGCCAGATTGGTATGTTTTAGGTGTGCTAGGATGAATTAACAATACTAAAGAGAATACAATAATGACCGTTCAAAAACCAATAACGTTTGCAAAAACAAGACTTGATTTTACAGCGATACTTAACAAGCGGGTAAACGAATATTTCAAGAAGAATGAAGTAACCAAGCATGCCAATAGTGAAATGGTAATTAAATCAATGATCATGTTTTCGCTCTATTTTGTGCCCTACGCATTAATCGTGAGTAGTGCCGTAACGGGCATGGGATGGCTGATTCTTCTCTCAGTGATTATGAGTCTTGGACTTGCTGGAATTGGACTGTCGGTAATGCATGATGCCAATCATGGTGCCTATTCAAATAAGAAATGGCTCAATACGCTAATAGGATATTCGTTGAACCTGATAGGTGCCAACGCATTCAATTGGAAAATGCAACATAACGTTCTTCATCATTCGTACACCAACGTAGATGGAGAAGATGAAGATATAAGCCCGCGCGGTGTGTTGCGTCTCTCACCACATTCTAATTGGAAGCGTCTTCATAAATATCAACATATATATGCTTGGTTTTTATATGGTTTAATGACGATTTCCTGGATGGTATTTAAGGATTTTGAAAGGATCATCAGGTATCATAAAACTGGCCTGGCTAAAAAAAATAATGCGCACATAGGTAAAGAATGGGCTATCCTGATTGCTACTAAAATTGTGTATGTGAGTTACATCTTTGTGGTGCCCGTGATGGTTACTGCATTAACATGGTGGCAAATCTTGATAGGGATTTTCATTATGCATTATATCACCGGTTTCATATTGGCTATCATATTTCAACCAGCCCACGTTATTGAAGGAACGGAATACCCATTGCCAGATGAAAGCAATACATTGGAAAACAATTGGACGGTACACCAGCTGCTAACGACCACCAATTTTAGTAATAACAGCCGGTGGTTTTCCTGGTATATCGGTGGTCTTAATTTTCAGATTGAACATCATTTGTTTCCCAATGTTTGTCATGTGCACTATCGGAATATTTCAGGTATCGTGCGGGAGACAGCCAATGAATATGGACTTCCCTATAAAAGCACGCGCACCTTTGCGGAGGCATTGGGCATGCATGCCAGGTTATTAAAGACGCTCGGGGCAAAGCCTTAAGCTAACCATTTCAATCCTATAGATTTTATTAAAGGCAGTCTAATTTTTTTGAATGAGACAATTAAAGATCGTTAAACAGATCACAAACAGGGAAAACCAATCGCTGGATAAATACCTACAAGAAATTGGAAAGGTGGATCTGATCACTGCCGAAATGGAAGTGGAATTAGCAAAAAGAATAAGGGAGGGAGATCAGATTGCGCTTGAAAAACTTACCAAGGCAAATCTACGATTTGTGGTTTCGGTAGCGAAGCAATATCAGAATAATGGACTTACCCTCGGAGACCTGATAAATGAAGGAAATGTAGGCTTGATTAAAGCGGCAATGCGGTTTGATGAAACCCGCGGTTTTAAGTTTATTTCTTATGCTGTATGGTGGATTAGGCAATCAATTTTGCAAGCGTTGGCAGAACAGTCCAGGGTAGTTCGCTTACCCTTAAATAGGGTAGGTTCTCTCAACAGAATTTCAAAAGCATTTTCACAGTTAGAGCAAAAATTTCAACGCGAACCATCAGCAGAAGAGATGGCGCAAGAATTGGACGTGACGCTGGAAGAGGTAGAAAGTACGATGCAGGTAGGCGGAAGGCATATTTCAGTGGATGCGCCTTTCGTTCAAGGCGAAACAAATAATTTATTGGATGTGCTTATCAATAGCACCGAAGAAACGCCTGACTCCGCATTAATGGTGGATTCGCTCAAGCGGGAAGTATCACGGGCACTTGCAACGCTACCGATTCGAGAATCCGAGATCATTAGTGATTACTTTGGGTTGAATGGAGCGAATTGTCTTACGTTAGAAGAAATTGGGGAAAAATTTCACATTACCCGTGAGCGTGTCAGGCAAATTAAAGAGAAGGCTACCAAGCGGCTGAAACACACCTCCAGAAGCAAGACATTGAAGTCTTACCTGGGATAATGACTATTTGTAAAATGAAATACACACATATTTATAAATCTCTATATTCAATTCAATGGTAAACATGGATTACATTCCATTATGGAATAAATATCGACCGGCTATTCTACAACTTATGGTAGCATCTTCCGAAGGTCCGCAGCAGTATAAACTGTATGGACATGAATTTAAAACGTTGAACCCAAAGGAAAAAGGTGGTTATGCATTTTCCTTACAAGTACATAAGGGGAAAGCGATTAATAATATCAGGAATTCGTTCGTAGCTCAGAATTTATTGAGCGTGCTGGTTATGTCTAAAAAGGCTTCTGAGCTGATGACAACAGATAGTTATGAATTCGCCATGGATAAGCAGTTTATGCTTCGCGTTACCAAACTTGAGGCTACGGCAACAGAGTAAAAATTTACCCATTGGCCTAAATAAAAAAAACCACCTCTTTGGTGGTTTTACTTTTATGGGTAGTTGAGTTTTATTAAACAGTTTTCACTTTCACTGCATTGAGGCCTTTGAAGCCTCTTTCTGTCTCGAAGGTGACCGTATCATTTTCCTTAATCGGAGTCATCAGGCCGTTACTGTGTACGAATATGCTTTCGCCATTCTCAGTATCCTTAATAAAACCAAATCCTTTGGAGGTATTGAAAAAAGTGACTTTACCTCTTCGCACGGAACTCACCTGCAATGAAGGGTCTTGTTTTTGCACCCCGATGACAATGTCTTCCTTTTTTATGTTTCGTTTTTTGGTAGGATCGGGTGGCGCTGCTGAGATGTTTCCATTCTCATCCACGTAAGCCATCATGTCCTCCCAGGAACCACCTTCTTTTGCATTAGCTTTTCGCTCTTCTTTACGGTGTTCTTTTTCCTTCCGCTTTTGAAGTCTCTTTTTTTCTTTCTCTTTCTTGTTAAACGTTTCTTGCGATTTAGCCATAGTGTTTTTGTGGTACTTAAAATTTGATAATCCCTCGTGATTTGGGGTGAATTATAGCCAGGCTATATTATCTCAAAACAGAAAGTGTTGCAAGTTACCAAATTCCTTTAACTAAATGATAAGGTGGGGTAACAATTCCTCCCGGCACCATCAATGAGTGGTCATAAACAACATAATTTATGCAGATTGTATATGGGGCAGCATAGGTTTATTCAAAGACTGGTCTGAACAACGGGTTTTAAGAATGAACTTGGTGAGGCAGGGACTAGTGAAGAATGATATCGGAAAAATGACCTGCAGCCACATTACTTTGTTTAAAAAACAGAACCGGTTCAATTAATTCTAATTCCATAAGCAAAAATTGATTGTTTACCAGGATACCATCCACTCGTGCATACAGAAGCGGTTCTTCAACATAGGAAAGAATTTTTTCGCCTTCTCTTATTAGTTTTTCGGTCGGTTGATACGATTCAACGGTTCCTCCAAAATCATTTTGCACTCTAAAATCCTCTGATTTTGGTTTTTTTAGTACGGCATGGCTGAATTTCTTATTGAAGAAGATTAATGACACTTCACCGTGCATCACTTCTGGGATAAATTGTTGTACCAATAAATCATTGTCGTTAAGCATGTCATTGAAGACGTCCTGATGTTTTTGTGAGTCAGTGGATGAGACGAGAAGTGTTTTGTAGGCGGTGGCGGAAATGGCTGGCTTTACCACAGCTTTTGCCCAACCCTGTTTCTTTAAAAAATCACTTAATGTCACTGAAGCACCCTTTGAAAGCCACGTTGTTTTGGGTATGACAACTCCTTTCCGGGAAAGTACTTCCAAATAACTTTTATGAATGTTCGCTCGTACTGCGTTGATGGAGTTGAATAATTTAACGTTGTTGCGCTCCAAATCTTCCAACCAATGGAGAAACTTTGCAGGGTGCAGGTGATAATTCCAACAGGATCGAAGTACCACCTTATCAAAAGTATGCCAATCAGCAAAGTCACTATCCCAGGGGATTGCCCGTACTTGAGCACCACCGGCAATAAGGGCATCTACAGCGATCAGGTCATCTAAGGAAAAATCGGGTTTGATGGAGCAGGTGACAAAAGCAATTCGTTTCACAGTAAAATTGTTGGGTTAAAAATACAAATGAGTAATGGCTATTCATGAGTATATGCCTACAAAATAACGAGATGTAGCGATTTTGAATTGATTGTTTAAATTGAATTTCTTTTAAGACAGATCCTGCATTTTCAATTTGAATTATTGATCCCATGAACTATATATTTCTTTCTGTTGGCTTCGTTTTTATGCTATTCAGTTGCCAGCAAGCAACCTTTAAAGAACCTGAAAGAGGTGTCTCTTTTGAACTGAACACCCATCGTAAAAATGTTCTTTCTGCTATTTCGTATACACTGAACTTAGAAATCCCACCGACTAAAACAGTGCCCATTATTGGAAACATCGTGATTGGATTCAACTTGTCGTCTGTAAAGGAACCGCTGACCATTGATTTTAATACGGATAGTACTCATGTGCTATCAGTACAATCAGGGGCTGAAGAAATATTCTATACGTATGTCAACGAACACATTGTAATAGCTCCCGGATTTCTAAAGGAAGGTGTAAATGAATTGACAATTAAGTTTGTGGCCGGGGACTTATCGCTAAATAGAAATGACAACTTTCTCTATACACTATTTGTGCCCGATCGGGCCTCTACTTGTTTCCCTTTGTTTGATCAACCCAATCTTAAGGCAACGTATAAAGTTACCTTAATCACACCTGCCGAATGGGAAGCAGTTTCCAATGGTGCTCCACTGGAAAGAAAGACGGAATTTGGAAAGTCGATTTATTCTTTTGAAGAAACGAAGCCCATCAGTTCCTATTTGTTTGCTTTTGCAGCAGGTAAGTTTTTTAAGACTACCCGAATGGTGAATGATAGAAGCATGACCATGTATTATCGGGAAACGGACAGCCTGAAGGTGAAAAATAATCTGGAAGAGGTTTTCGCCTTACATGGTAAGTCATTGGCGTGGCTGGAAGAATATACTTCGATTAGCTATCCATTCGATAAATTTGATTTTGTTTTAATCCCTTCCTTTCAATATGGAGGTATGGAACATCCGGGTTCGATATTTTATAACGAATCCTCTATGTTTTTGGACGAAAAAGCATCCGTGAGCCGAAAGATGGGAAGGGCCAGTTTGGTTGCCCACGAAACTGCGCACATGTGGTTTGGCGATCTCGTAACTATGGATTGGTTCAATGATGTGTGGATGAAAGAAGTGTTTGCCAACTTTATGGCTGCTAAAATAGTGCAACCTTCTTTTCCGGAAATTGATCATCATCTTCGGTTCTTGTTATCTCATTATCCTGCTGCCTATGAAGTGGATCGCAGCGCAGGAGCCAATCCGATTCTTCAACCACTTAAGAATTTAAAAAATGCTGGATCACTCTACGGTGCGATTATTTATCAAAAAGCACCCGTAGTAATGCGCCACCTCGAACAAAAAATAGGAGAAGGTGTAATGCGCGAAAGTTTAAGTGAATACCTCAATACCTTTTCCTATAAAAATGCTACGTGGGATGATTTGATTTCTATCATTGATGCCAAGACCGAAGATGATATTGAAACATGGAGCAATGTGTGGGTAAAAACTCCGGGGATGCCTGAGTATGAATTAAGTGAGAAAGGTCTGATCAGGCAGAAAATGGACACAGTTTCGAATCGCATCTGGCAACAGCCTTTGAAAATTAAAAGAAGTGATCAACCAGATACGATGGTAACGTTTGTTACGGGAGACGCTATTCACATGAAGAATACATCGCGATTTAATTTTATAAATGCGGATGGTTTTAGTTACGGTTATTTCAAATTGGATGAACAAAGTAAGGAAGAGTTTCTGTCTCATCCGCTGACGTATACCGATCCCGTGTTTCGCGCTGCTATGTGGATTAATTGTTGGGAAAGCATGTTACGTGCCGAGGGCCCTGCGCCAGCAGCATTTATCCGGTATAGTTTAAATGCACTAAAAACTGAAGATAATCCATTGCTTATTGATTTCCTTCTCGGGAATTTACAAACAACCTGGTGGTCTTTTATTCCCGAACATAATCGTTCTATGATGCAGCATGAGTTGGAAGCTATACTTTGGAAGTTAGTAGAAACCTCAGCCGATGCGGGAAAGAAGAATTCATATTTCCGCACGTTTAGAAGCCTGGCAATCAGTAGCAAGGGGTTGGCACTTCTGGAGTCGATCTGGCGTGGTAAGAAGATCATAAATGACCTTACTTTGTCGGAGGAAGATAAGATTACGCTGGCCTATGAATTAGCGTTAAAGATGCCTCAACAACAAAAAGAGATATTGACTGAACAATGGGGCAATATCAAAAATTCTGATCGCAAGGAACGTATGCAATTTGTGATGCCGGCACTTAGTGATAATCGTACTGTCCGTGATGCGTTTTTTAAATCATTAAAAGTAGCGAAGAACCGGGAGCATGAGCCATGGGTACTCGAGGCACTCAGCTATTTGCATCATCCCTTACGTTCGGCAAGTGCAATTTCATATTTGCAACCATCGCTCGAACTTTTACAGGATGTGCAATTGACGGGTGATATCTTTTTTCCGCAGCGGTGGTTGCATAATACATTCAGTGGTCATACTTCACAGGAGGCATTGAAAATCGTTAACGATTTTTTGAGGGATCACCCCGAATATCCTCCTTATTTAAAGAACAAGATACTTCAGGCAACTGATTTGCCGAATCGTTCAGTCATGCTGAACGGATCACCCATGGAATAGATATGATTTGTAAAAAAGGAAATAGTTGTTTTTAATAGATAATGAAAAATTCAACAGCTAAAACTATTGATGAATATCTCGATGCACTTCCTGAAAAAGAGATGATTGCGCTGCATCGGTTACGTAAAATCATTAAATCAATGGTGCCTATGGCAGAAGAGATAATTAGTTATCAGATTCCGGTTTTTAAATATCACTACTCGTTGGTGGGATTTGCAGCCTTCAAAAATCATTGCAGTTTTTTTGTCATGAGCAAAGAAGTAATGAAAAAATTTAAAGAAGATTTAAAGTCCTATAGAACAGCCACGGGAACCATTCACTTTACGGTAGAGAAGCCACTCCCAGCAACACTTATCAAAAGAATTGTTAAGGCAAGAATGAAAGAGAATGAAGCGAGGTTTAGCCAAAAAAATCAAAGTCATGTCAAGTAAATTAATAGACGGATACATATATTTGAGAGTTATCGTGAAGATAATTTAGTGGAAGTAATAACCAGAGATTATACCAGGTTTGTGCTGCTCGATGAGTGATTAAAATCATGTAATTGATTGGGAAAAGGTTTAAAATTTATCTGATTATTTTACGATCTTTCAATCACCTATACACCAATCTGGTACAATAGGATAGTAACATCTTAATATTTATGCAAAATGAAAATTCTTTATAGTATCTCAATTTTATTACTCATTGCATCGTGTAGTGAATCACCTCAAAATAAACAGTCTGCTATTGACGCCCGCGTTGATTCAGTAATGAGTCAAATGACACTCGAAGAAAAAATAGGGCAACTTAATCTTCCTTCTGCCGGGGCTTTTACAACCGGTGCTGTTGAAAGCTCAGACATCGCTAGAAAAATTGAACAAGGTAAAGTGGGTGGGCTATTTAATATCAAGTCAGTCGCGAACATTAAGGAAATGCAAAAGATCGCGGTGGAGAAAAGCAGGCTAAAAATTCCATTGATCTTTGGTATGGATGTTATCCACGGTTATGAATCGGTATTTCCAATTCCCTTGGGTTTAAGTTGTAGTTGGGATATGAAGTTGATTGAACGTAGTGCCCGAATAGCGGCACAAGAGGCAAGTGCCGATGGAATCAATTGGACATTTTCACCTATGGTCGATATTTCACGTGATCCTCGTTGGGGCCGCGTTTCTGAAGGCAGCGGTGAAGATCCTTACCTCGGTGGTGAAATTGCCCGCGCCATGGTGAAGGGCTTTCAAGGTGATGATCTTGCTGCTAACAATACCATCATGTCGTGTGTAAAACATTATGCGCTTTATGGGGCCTCCGAAGCGGGTAGAGATTATAATACGGTTGACATGAGTCGCTATCGCATGTACAATGAATATCTGCCTCCTTACAAAGCCGCTGTGGATGCGGGAGTTGGAAGCATCATGGCTTCCTTTAATGAGATCGATGGAATTCCAGCCACGGCTAATAAATGGTTACTTACTGATGTGTTGCGTAAAGAGTGGGGCTTCAACGGATTTGTTGTTTCTGATTATACGGGTGTAAGTGAAATGATCAACCATGGTTTTGGCGACATTCAAACAGTTTCAGCCAAAGCACTAGAGGCAGGTCTTGATATGGACATGGTAAGCGAAGGATTGTTAAATACCTTGGGGCAATCTGTTATAGATGGAAGAATCAACGAGAAACAAATTGATGATGCCTGCCGCAGAATATTGAAAGCAAAATTCTTATTAGGTCTGTTTGATAATCCATACAAGTATTGCGATGAGAATCGGGCAAAGCATGAAGTGTTCAGTACAGCAAACAGAGCCGAAGCAAGAAATATAGCCACACAAAGTTTTGTGTTGTTGAAAAATAAGAATAACGTTCTTCCAATAACAAAATCGGGTACAATTGCATTGGTTGGCCCGCTTGCCGATGCAAAAGAAAACATGACCGGCACCTGGAGTGTGGCAGCCAGATTTTCAGAATCTATCTCACTGCGTGAAGGATTGCAAAAGGCCGTTGGAACGAATGCTAAAATTGTTTACGCTAAAGGATCGAATCTGGATGAAGATGAAGTGCTTGAAACAAACTCAACGCTGTTTGGTAAATCCTTACATCGTGATAAACGTTCTGCTGTTGAATTACGTGAAGAAGCTGTACGGATTGCTAAGGGAGCTGATGTGATTGTAGCCGCAGTGGGAGAGGCAGCTGAGATGAGTGGCGAAGCAGCCAGCCGCACGAATATTGAAATTCCGGAAACACAAAAAGATTTGATAAAGGCATTACTTAACACAGGCAAGCCGGTAGTGTTGGTGTTATTCACCGGTCGTCCATTGGCATTGAAGTGGGAAGAAGAAAATGTTCCTGCAATATTGAATGTGTGGTTTGGTGGTAGCGAAGCAGGCGATGCAATTGCTGATGTGTTGTTTGGTAATGTAAATCCTTCCGGAAAACTGTCAACGACCTTTCCTCAAAACGTAGGGCAAATTCCGATTTATTATGCCCATAAAAATACGGGTCGTCCGTTAAATGGTCCGTGGTTTCAGAAATTCCAGTCGAACTACCTTGACGTTTCTAATGAACCCCTTTACCCTTTTGGCTTCGGTTTGAGTTACACAGAATTTGGTTATGATGAGGTGAAACTTAGTGCCAGAGAAATCACATCTGCCGATTCTTTGCTTGTTTCGATTGATGTAACAAACCAAGGCAATCGTGATGGTAGTGAAGTGGTTCAATTGTATATCCGCGATCTGGTGGGTTCGGTTACAAGACCGGTGAAGGAATTGAAGGCATTTCAGAAGATTAGTCTGAAAGCTGGAGAAACGAAAACGGTGAAGTTCACACTTGGTATGAAAGACCTATCCTTCTATAATTCAGATTTGAAATTTGTTGCAGAGCCAGGAAAGTTTCAAGTGTTCGTGGGAGGTAATTCACGGGATGTGAAGCAGGCGGATTTTTTGCTGAAATAAATTATAAATTAGATAAAGAAAAAGTGCTTGGAAGAGTGATCTTCTAAGCACTTTTTTTATGAAAGTCAAGAGCATTATCTAAATATATTGATACGTCACAGATATCTCAAATAGCGTATTTTTGCAACTTACTCACCAATGATGATCAACCGGCTCAAGAAATTATTTGAAGGATTGAAGTGGAAAGGCAATGTTTATGTTGCCCTGATGCAGAGCCTTTTACTTGCCATGGCACTTTATACCATCAGCCGCATAGGGTTTTATTTTTTCAACACCGGATTTTTTCCAGGCATGACGTTATCTCGCTTTGCGCGGATTATGTTAGGCGGTCTTAAGTTTGATCTGGCTGCCATACTCTACTCCAATTCATTGTTCATTCTGTTATTAATTCTTCCGTTGGCAGTTCGTTTTAAAAACGGATATCAACAGCTGATCAAGTGGATCTTTATTGTTATTAATGCTTTTGCGCTGGCGATCAATACGGCTGATTTTATTTATTACCGGTTCACGCTTAGAAGAACTACCGTAAGTGTATTGGCGCAATTTGAAAACGAAAAGAACAAGGGGTTGTTGTTTCTGCAATTTCTATGGGACTATTGGTATGCTGTAATCTTCTGGATGGTGTTAGTGTGGATGTTGGTTCAAGGCTATAGGCGTATTCAAATGATAGGTCCACAATTGAAAAGTAGTTGGACTTTTTATCTTTCCTCACTGGCGATTTTTCCACTGGTAATTTATTTGTTCATCGGGGGCGTTCGTGGTGGATTTAAGCACAGCACACGACCGATCACTTTGAGTAATGCAGCAGAGTTTGTCAAAGAACCAAAGGACATCAACCTGGTGTTGAATACACCCTTCGCACTTATGCGCACCGCCAAAGCAAACGTAATACAAAAGGTGAATTACTTTGAAAGTGAAGAGGAACTGGTAACGGTATTTGATCCATTGAAAGTTCCTAAGGACACGGGCGCATTCACCTATGACAACGTGGTGGTAATCATTCTGGAAAGTTATTCAAAGGAATTTGTTGGCGCGTTTAACAAATGGATGGAACCTGGCCGCTATCATGGTTATACTCCCTTTATGGATTCATTAATTGGAGTGAGTCGAGCTTTTGAGTTTTCATTAGCCAACGGAAGAAAGTCAATCGATGCAATGCCTTCTGTGATTTGCAGTATTCCTTCTATTGAAGTGCCGTATGTGCTTTCGCACTATTCAGGGAATAAAATTAACAGTACCGCCAGTTTATTAAAAGAAAAAGGATATTACTCAGCTTTCTTTCATGGTGCACCCAATGGATCAATGGGTTTCAATGCATTCGCTAACCTGTGTGGTTTTGATGATTATTTTGGGAAAGATGAATACAACAATGACGATGACTATGACAACATTTGGGGAATTTGGGATGATAAGTTCTTACAATATTTTGCTGCAGAATTGAATACATTCAAACAACCATTTTATACAACTCTTTTCACCGTTTCATCTCATCACCCTTATAAATTACCAAAAGAATTTGAGTCGAAATTTAATGCTGGTGATCGCGACATTTATCGCACTATCGAATACACCGATTATTCATTGAAGAAATTTTTTGAAACAGCTGCCAAGATGCCGTGGTATAAAAACACATTGTTCGTGTTTACGGCAGATCACGCCTCGGCAGAGATCGCCTATCCTGAATACAATACTCCCTGGGGTTACTTCTCTATCCCTATTTTCTTTTACAAACCAGGTAGTGACTGGCATGAGTTTAAACCTGAAATCATACAGCAGATTGATATCATGCCAACGATTCTTGGCTACCTCAAGTATGATAAACCATATGTGGCATATGGTCGTGATGCATTTAAGAATGAAGAAGAGCCTTTCGCTTTTAATTATCTTGATCAGGTGTACCAATCCTTTCGTGGTGATTACCTATTACAATTTGATGGAAAGAAGTCGGTTGGCTTATATGATTTCAAGCACGATAAACTGATGCAAAAAAATCTTATCCATGAATTGCCCGATACGGTGTTGCACATGGAGTTGCATTTGAAAGGACTCATTCAGCAGTATAATAATCGTATGGTGGATGATAACCTGACGCGCGAAGGAAGTCAGCTGAAAAATTCAATGAGTCGGGGTAACTAATGTTCTTATTGCCGTGGCGGTGATTCCGAGTTGAATCATCACCATGGATGTATTGGCACGGGCAGTTTCGAATGTTACATTTCCAGAGGAGGTGACTTGAACTGAATTACGAACCACATAGGTTGCTTCATCACCCCATAAATACAAGACACGCATCGTAAAACCGGGACTTACCTGTTTTTTTGGATTGCTGTAAAATCCAGCGCCAAGTCCATAATTCAATCCGAAATGTTTTACATTATTAATCACTTCCGGCTGATCGTCATTGAAAATAAAATCAATAACATTTTTGTCAATTTTAGTTTTTGTGTTGTAAAGTTTTACTCCCAACAATCCATCTATAAAAGGTGTTATTGATCCACGTTGAAATCTTGGCCTGAGCCGGGCCAAGCCATTCCAGGTGAATACATTCCAGGTAGTTTTTAGCGGAGGCGATGTGCCGGTGGCTTGTTGTTTATCTTGTCCATATTTAAAATATCCAAAATCGAGGCCAAGCAAAATAGGCGAAGGTTTATTTTCCAGTAAAGGACTGATCACAATGCCGGTTGTCAGGCCAAAACCCAAATTGCCAACATCATTTTTCATTGCCTCACGAAATTCTTTTGATGGTATGGCTGTCTGGGTATTGAAATAAAAGTTGATGAAAGAAAATTTTGAAGAATCATATTTCTGACCAAACACAGTTACCAAACTTATGAGTACGAACAGTAAGGTGATCAGAAATTTGATTTTCATATCAGGCCAGGTTATGATATACGTTTTGCACGTCATCATCTTCCTCCAATGCACTGATGCACTCCATCACCTCATCTTGCTCTGCTTCGCTCAATTCTTTGGTAACGTTAGGAATGTATTGCAGTTCAGAGCTTTTGGGTTCAAGCCCTTTCGTTTCTAAAAACTTTTGCATGTGACCAAATTCGGTGAACTTGGTGTATACAATAATTTCATCTTCATCGGTTTGAATATCTTCGGCACCAGCATCAATCAGATCCAGTTCCATTTCTTCGAGATTTAACTTGGCTGGATCAAATTTAAAAATGCCTTTGCGTTCAAACATAAAAGCTACCGAACCCGAATTGCCCATACTACCACCATTTTTAGCGAAGTGCAGACGCACGTTGGCAACGGTGCGGGTGGTGTTGTCGGTAGCACATTCAACGATCACAGGAACACCATGAGGCGCGTAGCCTTCATAAATTGTTTCTTCAAAGTTTTTTTCTTCTTTGGAAGAGGCCCGTTTAATAGCAGCTTCAACCCTGTCTTTCGGCATGTTTAAGCCCTTCGCATTTTGGATGGCCATGCGGAGCCGCGGATTATTTTCCGGCAGAGGCCCACCTTGTTTCACGGCAATGGCAATGTCTTTGCCTATTCGTGTGAACCCCTTTGCCATTTTATCAAAGCGGGCGAACATTTTGTGCTTTCTCTTTTCGAATATACGTCCCATAGAATATTTTAAAATTTGGGTTGTAAAATTATAAAAAGTGCAGCAAGAATGGCACTCTTTCGGATGATAGTTAGTTAAAAGTTATGATACTATCAAAGTCACGATGCATATCCGGTAAATACATGTGATTGGTTGCATAAAAATTTCGATCCTCATTTTGATAAACACATAAGAAAAAGTATAATTTCAATACTTGAAAATTCCTACGTGATTTATGGCACGAATCGATCAGCACATAGATACCTACATTAAAAACTCGGCTGATTTTGCAAAACCCATTCTCAATCACTTACGAAGATTGGTTCATAAGGCTTGTCCTCAGGTTGAGGAGACCATCAAGTGGGGCTTTCCTCATTTTGATTACAAGGGAGAAATGATGTGTAATATGGCAAGTTTTAAACAACATTGCACATTTGGATTTTGGAAAGCTACCTTAATGAAAGATAAAACTTTGGCTGAACGCGCGAAAAGTGAAACAGCCATGGGACATTTGGGGAGAATTTCTGGTTTGAAGGATCTTCCGTCCGATGCCACATTGGTTCGTTATATAAAAGAAGCAATGCAGTTGAATGATGCTGGCATTAAAGTGAAAAAGAAAAAATCTATTATCAAGAGAGATCTCGAATTACCTGAATATTTTTTGAAAGAACTGAAAAAGAGCAAAGCTGCACAAAAGACGTTTGATGCATTCAGCTATTCAAATAAGAAGGAGTATGTCATGTGGATTACCGAGGCTAAAACAGAAGAAACCCGTAACAGCAGAATGACTACTGCCATCGAATGGATGGCCGATGGCAAGCCTCGCAATTGGAAATACATAAAAAAGTAAAATCGAGGGCATCATTTTTTCCACTCAACCTCATTCCGTTCATGTTGGTATAGTTGGGATTTTTTTATCTGTGTATAGTGGACTACTTTTAGGCACTATGAAAAACCTTGTCATTCTTGTTCTTGTACTCATCGGTCTGGGTGTACGTAGTCAGCAATTGGTTGATTCGCGTACACGCGAAATCGTATTCACATCGGTAAATGTGGTGCCGATGGATTCAGAAAAAATCATCAGTAATGCGATGGTTATTGTGAAGAATGGTAAGGTTACTGCCATAGGTATAAAGTTGAAGTACAGTAAAGATGCCTTTGTGATAGATGCCAAAGGAAAATACTTGATCCCTGGCCTGGCCGAAATGCATGCCCATGTGCCACCTAATGAAAATAGTGAATCGCATAAGGAAGTTTTGTTTCTATTCGCAGCCAATGGAATCACCACCATCCGCGGAATGCTCGGCCATCCAAAACATCTGGAACTTCGTAGCATGATCACTAGTGGTGAAGTATTTGGTCCACGATTTTATACAACGGGTCCATCTTTTAATGGATTGAGTGTGAAAACGGCAGAGCGTGGAGCAGCCATGGTGCGTGAACAAAAATCTGCAGGATATGATTATTTAAAACTTCATCCTGGGTTGACGAAGGAAACATTTGCCGCTATTTCCAGCACGGCCAGGGAAGTGGGTATTCCTTTTGCCGGTCACGTTTCTTTTGGGGTAGGTGTGTGGCGTGCTATTGATGCTGGTTATTCATCCATCGATCACCTGGACGGATTTGTGGAAGCCATGGTGCCTGGCATTGATAGTATGGTAGAACAACAAACTGGTTTATTCTGAATGTTTGTGGCGGACAAAGCAGATGTTTCTATTATACCTAAACTAATGAAAGGCTTGAAAGAAAAAAATGTTTGGGTAGTGCCTACGCAATCGCTGGCCAATCGTTGGTTTGCGCCTGATTTTACGGGTGATGATTTTTTGAAAGATCCGGACAGTAAATACATGGATAAGAAAATAGTGACACAATGGATTGATGCCAAAAAGAATCTCATGGCGAATGAGCACTATGACGCAAAGAAAATTCAAGACTTTATCAAACTAAGACAAAAACTTATTTATGAATGTCAGCAAAATGAAGTGGGGCTTTTGTTGGGTTGTGATGCTCCGCAAATATTTAATGTACCCGGATTTTCTACACACAATGAACTAAAGTATCTGGTGGATGCAGGCCTTTCGCCATACCAGGCTTTACTTACAGGCACAGTAAATGTTTCAAAATATTTAAACCTTTCAGAAAGTGGAATGATAAAACCAGGTGCTACCGCAGATCTTGTATTAATAGCCGGCAATCCATTAAACGATATTACCAATACCAAAAAAGTAGAAGGAGTCATGATACGTGGAAAATGGCTGTCAAAAAGTGAAATCGAAATAGGATTAAAGAAGCTGGAAAAATAATTGACAACCATTTTAATCCTCAAGGATCAACCATACGGTATCCATCATCTATGATCACACTCTTCACGTATCAACTAACCATAAACGAATTAACCATTCTGATCTCTGTGGCATTGCTCATAGGCATGGCTAAAACAGGTGTGTTTGGAACAGGTATGTTGGCTGTGCCCTTATTGGCAAACGTATTTGGCGGTCAGCGTTCCAGCGGCATTTTATTACCCATATTGGTGATGGCTGATGTTCTTGCGGTGTGGTATTATCATCGACACGCCTCCTGGCAACATTTAAAAGTATTATTTCCGTGGGCAGCTGCAGGGGTGATTCTGGGAACGGTTACGGGCAATTACATCAACGACCATATTTTTAAAATGATGATGGCCACCATCATTGGAATTAGTGTAGTGATTATGCTTTGGTTGGAAAAATTAGGACATCCTGATAAAATTCCAAGACACCAATCATTTGCCATCACTACTGGTGTGGCTGGCGGATTTACTTCCATGGTTGGCAATCTGGCGGGCTCCGTAATGAATGTGTATTTGTTGTCAATGAAGTTGCCAAAGAATGGTTTCATTGGAACAACCGCCTGGTTTTTTCTTATGCTGAATTGGTTTAAAGTTCCATTTCATGTATTGGTATGGCACACGATTACCTGGAATGTAATTTTATTGGATTTGATTACACTACCGGTTATTGTTTTAGGTGCCTACATAGGAATTATCACGGTTAAGAAATTGTCAGATACAATGTACCGCTGGTTCATTATTGGTATGACCATGCTTGCTGCTATAGGAATGTTATTTTGATTTCTATGATCACCCTTACACATACCCATTTTTCTGATCCTGATTTTTGTATGTTAATAGTGGAATTGGATAATGAATTTGTTGTTCGTTATCCCTTTCTTCAAAATATATTCACGCCTTATAATTTGATGAAGGAAAACGCACGCGTAATCGTGGCGTATGACAATACAAAACCTGTGTCCTGTGGCGCATTCCGTCCGATCGATGAGAACACCATCGAGATCAAAAGAATGTACACGCTTCCAACGTACCGAAATCAAGGAATAGGAAAACATGTTTTATTCGAATTGGAGAAGTGGGCAAAAGGTGATGGATTTTCGGTTTCAAAACTTGAAACCGGCATTAATCAACCAGAGGCGATTGCTGCTTATGAAAAATCCGGGTATGTGCGTATTCCTAACTTTTCTCCCTATGTAGAGGTTAAGGAAAGTATTTGTATGCAGAAGTATCTTTAATTCTTATTAGTGCTAAAGCCAAACTGTCCATCGCCATGACCTACGAAATGATTTTTATGACCATAACGGAAAGTTCATAGTAAGTTTCGGTTCGAAATCATACATTTATCGTTCTTAATCTGAAAAATAAAATTATGTGAATTCTCCATGCACATCGAGCACCCAAAGCCATGATAATAGGCTTGGAGATTTCATCCCGATGAATCGGGACAAGTAGTGACCTTAAACGAAAAATTAGTAACACATGAAACGCCTTTACATTTTTATTTTATTCATCATAGTTGTAGCCTGCCAATCAACAGAAACTAAAAATCGAACTACGGGACTCGTTGTGGATTCGGCCATGGTAGTATCAGCTCATCCATTAGCCTCTAAAGTTGGCGTTGATATTTTAAAAAAAGGTGGCAATGCGATCGATGCGGCCATAGCAACTCAGTTTGCATTGGCTGTGGTTTATCCGGGAGCCGGAAACATTGGTGGTGGTGGATTTATGCTGGCACGAATGAAGGACGGATCTGTGGATGCTCTTGACTATCGTGAAAAAGCACCTTCAAAAGCAACAGCGAATATGTATTTAGGTGAAACGGGTGAGGCTATTCCTGCATTGAGTCAATCCGGACATTTAGCGAGTGGAGTACCCGGAACAGTGGCAGGTCTTGATGATGCTCATAAGAAATATGGCAAACTACCTTGGGCAGATCTTGTGCAGCCTGCGATTGACCTGGCCTTAAATGGTTTTATCTTGACGGAAAAGGAAGCATCAGGAATGAGGTATATTCAAGAAGATTTAAAAAAATATAATTCTGTTTTACCTTCTCAGTTGATCAATGATAATTGGAAAGCAGGCGATACAATCAAACACATTGAATTAGGTCATGCCCTGGAACGAATTCGTGACAATGGCAGAGCTGGTTTTTATGAAGGTCAAACAGCCAAAGATATCGTTGATGAAATGGAGAGAGGAAATGGTTTGATTACCTATGAAGATTTGAAAAATTATAATGCAGCATGGCGTACGCCAATCTCAACTCATTATAAAGGATATAACGTTATTTCAATGCCTCCGCCATCGAGCGGTGGTGTGGCATTATTTCAACTTCTTAAATCAGTGGAGAATCATCCAATAAGTGAATGGGGATGGAATTCGGCCAAGACCGTTCACTTGATGACGGAGGCTGAAAGACGAGCTTATGCTGATAGGGCCATTTATCTTGGTGACCCGGACTTTGTAAAAGTGCCCGTTGAACAACTTACCAGTGAGCAATATGTTGATGAGAGGATGAGTAATTTTCAACCGGATAAAGCAACACCAAGTGATGCCATCAAAGAAGGCGATCTTAATTACGCTGAATCGGAAGAGACCACGCACCTTTCGGTAATCGACAAGGAAGGAAATGCGGTATCGGTAACTACTACGTTAAATGGCGGTTATGGCTCTCACGTGGTGGTGGCCGGTTCAGGTTTCTTTTTGAATAATGAAATGGATGACTTTAGTGTGAAACCAGGAGCACCCAATATGTATGGTGCCGTAGGTGGGGAGGCTAATAAAATCGAGCCCGGCAAAAGAATGCTGAGTTCAATGACACCGACAATCGTAGAGAAAGACGGAGCATTGTTTATGGTGGTGGGCACACCCGGTGGCACAACTATTATCACTTCTGTTTTTCAAACGATCTTAAATGTAATAGATCATAACATGACCATGCAGGAAGCCGTGGAAGCAAAGCGGGTTCACAGTCAATGGGTGCCTGATGTTGTCGCGAATGAGAAAGGAGCATTAAAACCGGAAGATAGCGTGGCATTGGTGAGTATAGGGCACGTCTTTAAAATGAGAAATGCCATTGGCCGTGTGGATGCCATTTTGGTGCGTCCCGATAAAAAGTTGGAGGGAGGCGCGGATCCGCGTGGAGATGATAAGGCAGAGGGATACTAATCCTGTTTAACAAGTTCGATCTCGTCACTAATCAAATACTTCTCATCATGAGAAACATTTTAATTATTTTCTGTTTTGTGTTGGGTTCTTGTCAAACAAAGGAAGGCTGGATTGACAAAGACCGAATTTTAAATGCTGACAACGAACCCGAAAGTTGGTTGACACTCGGAGGCAATTTTGAGATGCAACATTATTCTTCTCTAAAAAATATCAATAAGGAAAATGTAAAAGAACTTGGCCTCGCCTGGGAATATGACGCAAGTTCAAGACGAGGTCGAACGCAGCGTGGATTGGAAGCTTCACCGATTGTTGTTGATGGTGTTATGTACACCTCAGGTGCGTGGGGCGTGGTCTATGCGTTAGATGCAAAAACAGGAAAAGAAAAGTGGCGTTATGATCCGGAACTTGATGGCAACTATGCGCGCAGAGCATGTTGTGATGTAGTTAATCGTGGTGTTCAAGTTTGGAAAGGTAAAGTATATGTAGGTGTTCTTGATGGTTACTTGGTTTGTCTCGATGCAGCAACAGGAAGAGTGCATTGGAAGGTTGATACGTTTACCGATCGTTCAAGATTTTATACGATCACGGGTGCACCGCAGGTGGCAGGAGATGTGGTAGTCATAGGCAATTCTGGTGGTGAGTTAGGGGTGCGAGGTTACATCACAGCTTACGATCTTGAGACCGGTAAACAAGCATGGCGTTTTTTCATTGTGCCTGGTGATCCTGCAAAAGGTTTTGAACATTCAGAGTTGGAGATGGCTGCGAAAACATGGGATCCCAATTCGAATTGGGAGGCAGGACTTGGCGGAACTGTGTGGGGAGAATTTACCTACGATCCTGAGTTAAACATGTTGTATGTAGGCACGGGTAATTCATCTCCATATCCTATTTGGTTTCGTAGTCCGAATGGTGGTGATAATCTTTTTCTTTCTTCTATCCTGGCCATCAATCCAGAGAACGGGAAGTTGAAGTGGCATTATCAGACTACACCAGGGGAAATCTGGGACTTCACCACAACCTCCAACATGCCCTTGGCTGATCTTGAAATTCATGGAGCATCAAGAAAAGTGATTATGACTGCTCCGAAGAATGGATTCTTTTATGTGATTGATCGTATTACTGGTGAATTACTTTCGGCAAAGAATTTTGTGCCAGTGAATTGGGCAAGTGAGGTGGATATTAAAACTGGTAAGCCAGTGCTTACTGGGAAAGGTTGGTTTAAGGATGAACCAAAAATTGTATATCCGGGTGCTGCAGGTGGTCACAGCTGGCAGCCGATGTCGTATAATCCGGATACGAAATTGGTTTATATACCCGCCATGCATCAACCCTTTTATTATGAATCTAAAAGTAGTTTCAAATACGATCGCGATGATAATACAGGTGTCGTGATGAGGCCGCAAAGTAATCCGCTTCCCAACACAAAAAATGAGATACCAAAAGATGAGGCATTTTTGTTAGCATGGGATCCTGTTCAACAAAAAGAAGTGTGGCGTGTGAAATCCAAGGTGATTGATTTTAATGGAGGGGTACTTTCAACGGCCGGTGGACTTGTGTTTGAAGGTACTACCGATGGGTTCTTTTATGTTTATGATGCTGCCACAGGAAAACGGCTTAAAGAAATTGAAATAGGCACTGGGATTATGGCAGCGCCTGTTTCTTATGAAATCGATGGTGAGCAATATGTGGCTGTGATGGCTGGCTATGGAGGAGCTGTATTATCATTTCTTCCACCGGGTGCTGCCATTGAAAAATATCAGAACAAAGGACGGATCCTCGTGTTCAAACTCGGTGGTGGCGAAACACCTTTGTCTCCTGCGCAAGAAACGGTTGCTACTCCAAAGCCCCCAGAAAAACTACTTTCAGAGGAAGCCATAATCAAAGGGATGGGTTTGTATGGTCGCTATTGCGGGATATGTCATGGAGGCTTCGGCAAAGATCATCATTCCGCATACCTCGATCTTTCCAGGATGAGTGAGAATACCCATGAGCAGTTTAATAAAATCGTTTTGGAAGGAGCGTTCAGTGCTTACGGAATGGCAAATTTTGCAGATGTGTTAGGCAAGGAAGATGCTGAAGCTATTCACGATTTTCTGATCAGAACGCAAAGGATGGTTTATGCAGATACACTATTAATTAGAGCCCCTAAGTAAATACTTCACTCTTCTTTTGCGATATGCGGAAAATTATATTTCTACTCTTCTTTCAGTTTATAGCAGTAATAGCATTCGCTCAGGATCCATTCCGATTTGAAAAAGAAGTGTATAATCTGATTGAAGGCGACAAAAAGGTTAATAAAAAGAACTTGATTCTTTTCACCGGTAGTTCCAGCATACGCATGTGGAAAGATTTACAAAGCGATTTTCCAAAACACAATGTACTCAACCGGGGCTTTGGTGGTTCGGAAATGAGCGATCTGCTTTATTATGCAAAGTCACTAATAATAAATTACCACCCCAGTTGCGTTTTTATTTATGAAGGAGATAACGATATCAATGCGGGGAAAAGTTGGGCAGAGATTTTGGCTACTGCCGATAAGTTACTCACACAGTTACGTGCACAGCTTCCTGCCAGTGTGAAAATTATTTTTATCTCAGCTAAACCCAGTGTAGCGCGTTGGCATTTGAAACCAAAGTATGAAGAATTTAATCGTCAACTTAACCTATGGACAACTACCAGAAAAAATGTATTGTATGCCGATGTATGGACTCCGATGCTGGATAGCAACGGAGAAGTATTAAAAGATATTTTTGTTGGAGACAATCTTCACATGAACCGAAAGGGTTATGATATCTGGAAGCGTGTGATTGAAAAAATGCTGTAGTATGAATTAAAAATAAATACAAAACTTTAGTATGATCAAGAGCTTTAAAATTGGAATGATACTATTATTCTTTATCTGGGGGTGTGATCAAAAAAAATCCTCTTCCCAGGAAGATTGGATACAATTATTCAATGGTCATGACCTTACCAATTGGACGGCCAAGATACACCATCATGATGTTGGCGTGAATTTCGGAAATACTTTTCGGGTTGAAGACGGAATGATTAAAGTAAGGTATGATCAATATGGTGATTTCAATGATCAGTTCGGACACTTGTATTACGATCAGCCTCTTTCTCATTTTCATCTGGTGGTGGAATACCGATTTACGGGCACACTTCAACCAGGTGCTCCTGACTATACATTACTGAATAGTGGTGTGATGTTTCATTCTCAGGATCCGCGCACCATGCCAAAAGAACAGAATTGGCCTATTTCTGTTGAGATGCAATTTCTGGCAGGATTGGGTGATGGCAAGCCTCGTCCTACAGGAAATATGTGTTCTCCAGGCACTGAAATCGTTTACAATGGGAAACAATTTGATGGTCATTGCCTGAACTCCACGTCTAAAACATATGAAGTGAATGAATGGGTGAGGGCTGAATTAATTGTATTAGGTGATTCGCTCATCACACACTTGATCAATGGAGACACCGTATTGCAATACAGCAAACCCTCCATGGGTGGAGGTGTGGTGCAAGGTTATGATAGTGTAATCTGGCAAAGCGGGAAGCCATTAAAGTCGGGGTTTATTGCCTTGCAAAGTGAAGGGCAGCCTATCGATTTTCGTAAAGTTGAATTACGGATTTTGAAATAAACAATTGACCCCTGTAGTAGTTGTTTTCAATTTAACAACTGACCTGTAATTGCCATTAGAAGACGTTCTGATATAGTTAGTGAGAAAAAATTTGTGAATGGCTGATTGTGACGTTTATAAAAAAAACGGTCTAACCACGACCAAAATTATTAATCAAAAGCGTGTTAAAGGTAAGATTTGATGAACTATCAAAAGTTATTCGGATAACAAATTGGTAATTAGGTATTAATAAACTATGCCGATATACTGATCATCTCAGGATGATTGAGAATAACCTTAAACCAGTAGGTGTATTTATCTGGATTAATTAGCATATCATTTTTTACCAATTCAGGCTTTTCAAATTTCCAATCTTCTGCTTCTACCGGATTTAGTATTGGTTGTCCATCATAATACCCAATAAGCACATGATCAACTTCATGTTCAATCAGGTGATTCTCAAGCGAAATTTTGTAAGTAAATTTAAACACGAAATCAGTTTGTAAATCAATACCCATTTCTTGTTTCAGTTTGCGCTGGGCAGCCTGAAAGATGGTTTCTTCGGGATGAGGATGACTGCAACAGGTATTGGTCCAAAGTCCACCGCTGTGATATTTAGATTGCGCCCGTTTTTGTAAAAGTAATTCCCCTTTTGAATTAAAAATTAAAACCGAGAAAGCTCTATGTAAGAATCCTTGCTGATGAGCTTCCATTTTTTCCATGGTGCCTATTTCATTGTCATGTTCATCCACCAAAATAACATACTCCATATTATAGAAGATTAAATTGATGTTTTAAATAAGAGTACGCAAGTATAGAAAACTTTATTGAATTGCGAACACGAATTCGACTTTGTAAAACTACATGACTAGGTGTTTTCTTTATTTTTTTAAAAAGTGTCATGTAATAAAGATAGGCAACCAACACCCCAAAGCGAGCACAGCGAGGAAGTTGTTTTATTCCTTCATAACCAGCTTTGAAATCTTGTGCAAGATCTTCTTCAATGTGCCTTTTGGTTTCTTCCGTAAAACTAGTAAGATCAACTTCTGGAAAATAGGATCTCCCCAATCCATTAAAATCGTCATTCAGATCACGAAGGAAATTTATTTTTTGAAAGGCAGAGCCCAACTTCATGGCAGCGGGCTTCAGGTGCTGATACATTTGTTCATCGCCATTACAGAAAACGCGCAAACACATAAGACCCACTACTTCGGCTGAACCAAGGATATATTCTTCAATTCCTTTTTGATCATAGGATGTCATGGCTAAATCCATCTCCATGCTCTTCAAAAATTGATCTATCAACGATGGTTCAAACTGGAATGAATTGGATGTAAGTTGAAAACTATGGAGAATCGGGTTAAGGCTTATTTTGTTGTGTATGGCATGATACGTATCCTCTCTGAATTTTTTTAAAAGTTCTGATTTATTATGCCCATGAAAGGTGTCTACAATCTCATCGGCAAAACGAACGAATCCATAAATAGAATAAATTGGATCGCGTAATTCTTTTTTCAGGCAGCGAATTCCCAACGAGAAGGAGGTGCTGTAGGAACGTGTTGTGAGTTTGCTACACGCTATAGAAACAGTATTAAATAATTCTTTACTCATGTGCCTTTGACCTATGGTAATTTATTAACATAATCTGGTGTTGCTGATTAGAATTTCGTTACTAATTAGTTTTCTTATCATGCAACATCAACACTTTTGTAACCACTTGCCCCGATATTAATGATGGTGGTACTCCTGGGCCTGGCACGGTTAGCTGACCAGTATAGAACAGGTTATCAACCTTTTTGTTTATCATGGATGGTTTTAAATTCGCTGTTTGAAAAATGGTGTTTGCAAGTCCATAGGCATTTCCTTTGAAGGCATGGTAATCTGAAATAAAATCAGTGTGGGCGTAGGTTCTTTTAAAGACAATGTTTTCACGTATGGATTCACCGATCAATGCTTCCATTCGGTTTATTACCAGGTCAAAATACTTTTCACGTACGCTTTCTTCGTCTTTCAATCCAGGGGCAACAGGAATTAATATGAAGATGTTCTCGCATCCCTCAGGCGCTGCCGTAGGATCTGTTTTAGATGCGCAGGACACATAGAATAAAGGATCACTGGGCCAGGTGGGAGTTTCATAAATTTCTTTTGCATGCAGAACAAAATCCTTGTCAAAGAAAAGCGTATGATGAAGAATGTTATTAAGTTTTTTGTTTATGCCAAGGAAAAAAATAAGACTACTCGGTGCCAATGCACGCTTCTGCCAATAATCATCTGTATATCTGCGATACTTTTTGGGTAATAAATTTTGTTCTACATGGTGATAATCAGCTCCGGCCACAACATAATCAAAAGTTCGCAGCGAGCCATTCACCACAAGACCTTTAGCCATTCTTCCTTCCACCGAAATTTCTTTTACCTCGCAGTTGTATTCAAACTTTACACCGAGGGAAGTTGCCAATGATACCATTCCCTCTACAATCTTATGCATGCCGCCAACCGGATACCAGGTGCCCAATGCCATGTCTGCATAATTCATTAGGGTATAGAGTGCCGGTGTTTTTTGTGCCGAAGAACCAAGGAAAAGAACTGGAAATTCAAGAAGTTGAATGAGGTAGGGATCTTTAAAAAATTTCTTTACGTAGGTGGTTACTGATTGAAACACATGCATTCTAAAAATTCCTTTGATGAGCTTTATGTTCATCAACTCAGAGAAGGCAATACCTGGTTTGTATACCAGTTCATTTATGCCTGCTTCGTATTTATATTTTCCTTCTTCCATAAATTTTATAAGGCGTTTACCACTTCCTTTTTCAATGTGCTCGAAGAAATTAATCAAGGGTACAATGCCTGCTGGTATATCCCACACCTTCTCTTTGGAATAGAAGATGCGATAGGATGGGCTTAATCGTTGCAATTCATAAAAGTCGGCAGTGGTTTTTCCAAACAGGTTAAAATATTTTTCAAATACATCGGGCATCCAATACCAGCTGGGGCCCATGTCAAAGGTGAATCCTTGGGCTTCAAATTTTCTTGCCCTTCCTCCAGCCATCGCATTTTTTTCGAACACAGTTACATTATAACCTTCTTTTGCCAGGCAAGTGGCAGCAGACAGTCCTGCAAAACCGGATCCTATTACAGCAATTTTTTTCATTGTTCTAGTATACAGATAAACCTCGTTTTTTCATCGAGCGGATGCTTAACTATAACCAGTTAACTTTTTCTGGATTTCCTTTCGGGCATGAAAAATTCGATTCTTCACGGTTCCGATAGGAATATCAAGGTGTTCTGCTATCTCATGATATTTATAACCTGTTGTGTGCATCTTGAAAGGAATAAGCAACTCATCACGCAAGGCATTTATATTGCGCCATACTTCTTTAAATTCTACGCTCTCTTCTGGCCTGTTAAACGTGTGCATGTCTTCTACATTTAAAAAGTAGAGTTCTTTCGTATCATCATGTGAAGTTTTGGCTCGCTGATTTTTTCGGTAATTGTTTATGAAGGTATTTCTCATTATGGTGAAAAGCCATCCTTTCAGGTTGGTGTCATCACGAAATTTATTCCGATAGGTAAGCGCTTTTAAAATTGTATCCTGAACAAGATCCAACGATTCGTCCCTATCGGAGGTGAATCTTCTGGTGAGGGTCCTCAGCATGGGCCGAAGACTGGCTACTTGGTGGCTGAATTCGATTGCTGTCATAATGTTTAACGATTAAATTAAAATGTTAAACAAAAATACTTATTAGCAGCTATGATCAAAATAAATGTTTAACAAATAATTAAAAAAGTTAAACATTATTTTAAATATTTAAGCAACTCTTTGATTTCCATGGCTTTAGAAAATATTTGAACATTAGATGGAAGCTCATGTTTTAGCTTTTTCAGCACCTTTCCAGAAATCAGGATTGCCGTATTTCCAAAATCGGTAGCCATTCTCTTAAGATAAGTATCCACCGTATTTGCCACTGGAACCGTAGTAAACGAGGAAACAATAATGTTAGGTTGATGCTCTTCAAAGACTACCGTAAGATCTTGGTAGGGTACACTTTGCCCCAGGTAATAGGTTCTGAACCCCTCTTTTTTGCAGATGTAATGGAAGAAAAGCAGTCCAAGTTCATGTAATTCATTTTCCGGTAAAAAAAGAAGTACCCGCTTGGCAGTCTTGGGTGCTAGTGGTAGACTATCGATGGCAACAATTAACTTTTGCCGAATCAATTGCGAAATAAAATGTTCCTGAACGGGCGAGATACTACCTGTAAGCCAGAGTACACCAATTTTATCAAGAAAAGGATAAACAATTTCAGTAATGGATCGTTCGAACCCAAACTTTAGAATAAGGCTGGCTAGAATTTTTTCAAATTGCTCCTCTTCCAGATCAATCATGGCAAGCACCAACTGATCAATGTAGATTTCAATACTGTCATTTACTTCACTTAGTTCAGCTACTTTTTGATTGATTTCATCAACGCTCAAGTCAACAATTTTAGAGATTTTTACTCCGTGATTGTTGAGTAAAGAAACGTTTATGATTTTCTTTAGATCTTCATCAGAGTAATAGCGGATATTGGTTGACGTGCGCTTGGGTTCTATCAAACGATGTCTCTTCTCCCAAATACGAATGGTGTGAGCCTTTATTCCGGATAGTTGTTCTAGATCTTTAATTGAATATTTACCCATGGTTTCAAGTATTCCCGACTTTAACACGTCAAAGTTGAAAAAGTTATTGAAACAATTGTTTAATTGAAGGATGGATATTCGTGAAACGTTGGGGAGTCAATGGTTCGAACAGCAAGGCTGGACACCGTTTCCCTTTCAGTTGGATACCTGGCACAGTGTGTGGAAAGGAGAAAGCGGACTGGTAAATGCTCCTACCGGTAGCGGAAAAACTTATTCTTTGTTGATTCCCATTTTGTTGGAATCAACACAAAAAGATGGTCCACGAATAAAGCACACGGGCCCTCGTGCTATATGGATAACGCCCATTCGTGCACTGGCTAAGGAGATCGAATATTCTGCAAAGCGTGCCATTGAAGGATTAAATAGTAACTGGCGAGTAGCGGTACGCAGTGGGGATACCTCTACCCGCGAACGTGAAAAACAAAAAGACAAACCACCCGATTTTCTGATTACTACACCGGAAAGTTTACACCTATTGTTCTCACAAAAAGGGTATGCCGATTACTTTTCCGAACTGCAAACAATTGTATCAGATGAATGGCATGAGTTGATTGGTTCAAAACGTGGCGTGTTGATGGAGTTAGCCCTGTCGCGGTTGAAGGCTGTCAATCCAGCACTAAAAATCTGGGGCATTTCTGCTACCATTGGTAATATGGAACAATCGCTTCAGGTGCTGTTGGGCAATTATTATCAAACCAAACCCTATCGGGTAATAAAAGCAAACATTAAAAAAGAGGTAGAGATCATTTCCATTTTTCCGGATGAAGTAGAGCGTTTACCATGGTCGGGCCATTTGGGAATTCAGTTACTGGATAAAGTCATTCCCATCATTAAGGAGAGTTGTACCACGTTGCTCTTTACCAACACCCGTTCTTTTGCAGAAATATGGTATCAAAAAATTTTAGATAAAGCACCTGAGCTTTCTGGTTTGATTGCCATGCATCATGGAAGTATTAGTAAAGAATTACGCGACTGGGTAGAAGATCAATTGCATGAAGGCAAACTAAAAGTGGTGGTGTGTACATCCAGTTTGGATTTAGGCGTAGACTTCCGGCCGGTGGAAACGGTGATTCAGGTAGGGAGTCCAAAAGGAGTTGCACGATTTTTACAACGTGCCGGTCGAAGTGGACATCAACCGGGTGCCGTAAGTCGAATATATTTTTTACCAACGAATACGTTAGAGTTAATCGAATCGGCTGCGTTACGCGAAGCGATGCGTCATAATATCGTTGAAGACAGAATTCCTTATTTGCGTTCATTCGATGTGCTTATTCAATACCTGATTACATTGGCAGTGTCGGATGGATTTTATCCCGATCAGATTTTATTGGAAATAAAAAATACTGTAAGTTTTTCTTCTATTACTGACGAAGAGTGGCAGTGGGTGCTGGGTTTTATCACCACTGGTGGCGAGGCACTTACTGCCTACAATGAATATCGTAAAGTGATTATTGAAAATGGAATCTACAAAGTAGAGAATAAACGCATTGCCATGAAACATCGGCTGTCCATCGGCACGATTGTGGGCGACAATCTTTTGTATGTGAAATTCATCACTGGAAAATACCTGGGCACCATTGAAGAATATTTTATTTCACGATTAAATCCTGGTGATGTTTTTTGGTTTGCGGGGCGCAGTCTGGAGTTGGTGCGACTCAAAGAGATGGAAGCGCACGTGCGTAAGTCAAATAAAAAATCCGGAAAGGTACCTTCATGGCAAGGTGGCCGCATGCCTTTGTCATCACAAATGAGTGAAATGATCCGAGTAAAGATTGATCAATCAGCAACCCATACAGAAAATGATGAAGAGATGAAATTTCTTCGTCCGCTCATGGGCATGCAGCAGGAGCGCTCTCACCTCCCAAAGAAAAATGAATTTTTGATTGAATATTTCCACTCATCTGAAGGATATCATGTATTGATGTATCCGTTTGAAGGAAGGTTTGTGCATGAAGGGATGGCCGCACTGGTGGCTTATCGTATAGCGCAAATCAAACCGATCACGTTTTCCATCGCCATGAATGATTACGGTTTCGAATTATTGTCGGATCAGGAAATTCCTATTTACGAAGCGGTAGAAACCAATCTGCTTGGAAACGAAAATTTGCTAAAAGATATTCAGGCCAGTATTAATTCCACGGAGATGGCGCGAAGAAAATTCAGAGACATTGCTGCTATTTCCGGATTGATATTTAAAGGGTTGCCTGGTAAGAAGATAAAAGAAAAACATCTGCAGTCATCATCGCAGTTATTCTTCAATGTGTTTCATGAATATGAATCGCATAACCTGCTTTTATTGCAAGCCTTTGAAGAGGTGATGGATTTTCAACTGGAGGAGGCACGATTGCGTAAAGCACTCGATCGGATTGCTTTTCAAAAAATAATAATTACCGAACCAGGCAAGCCTACACCTTTTGCTTTTCCCATTATGGTAGACCGTAACCGTGAAAAACTAACGTCAGAGAGGCTAGAAGATCGAATAAAAAAAATGATGATTAGTTTTGATTGACAAAGTCATCGTGGCGATATGGAAATATTACTTCATTATGAAAAAGTAGCGTTGTTAACTCAAAAGGCACTTTGGTTTAAAAAGAGAAAGCTTGTTATTGTGGCCGATTTGCATTTTGGCAAGATAAATCACTTTCGCAAATCGGGTATTCCGGTTCCGGCCAAAGCCAACGACAAAAACACTGAACTCCTCATCAATCTGCTTAATCAAACCAAGCCTGATCGAATTATATTTTTAGGTGATCTTTTTCATAGTCACTATAATGAAGAGTGGGAAGTGGTGGGCCAAATCAGAAAGCATTTTTCAGCTTGTTCTTTTGAACTGGTGTTAGGAAACCATGATATATTAAGTGAATTGCAATATGAACGTCATTCCATGATGGTGTATCCCAACGAACTTATGATTGGGGATTTTGTTTTAACGCATGAACCAATGAATACGGTGCCAAATGGTTTATATAATTTGTCGGGGCATTTGCATCCGGGTGTGCAGTTAAAGGGTATGGGAAAACAATCCATAACGCTTCCTTGCTTTTATTTTGGCAAGGATCAGGGCATTCTTCCAGCTTTTGGTTCGTTTACCGGATTGGCAAGAGTAAACCCTAAAAAAGAGGAAAGAATTTTTGTAATTGCAGAAGATAAAATCATTGCCTACCCAGATGCGTAAATTATTAATTGTATTGATCGGCCTGTTTTTTCAATTGCAAGCTCTTGCGCAGGACACTACCCGGTTGTCGTTGTTATTTGTGGGAGATATAATGCAGCATGATTCAAATATTGCAGCTGCCTACAATTCCGTCACCGGCAAATATGATTACTCTGCGTGCTTCGAATATGTTTCTCCCATTATACAATCTGCTGATTTGGCCATTGGCAACCTTGAACTTACCCTTGCAGGGAAACCGTACAAAGGCTATCCGCAATTCAGCGCCCCCAATGAGTTGGCATATGAGCTGAAAAGAGCAGGCTTTGATGTGTTGGTAACAGCTAACAATCATAGTGTAGATCGTGGAAGAAAAGGAATTGAGCGCACTATTGATGTGCTTGACACACTTACTTTTTTACATACCGGTACGTTCAAAGATTCGCTCACGCGAAGCATCACATATCCATTGCTCGTTGAGAAAAACGGATTTAGACTTTCATTGCTTAATTATACGTACGCTACGAATGGAATTCCTGTTCCGCGCCCAGGTATGGTCAACTTGATTGATACCGTTCAGATTAAAATTGATCTTAAGAAAGCAAGAGAACAGCACAGTGATGCCATCATGGTGTTCATGCATTGGGGTGATGAGTACCAAAGTCTTCCTAATAAATCACAAAAGAAGTTAGCCGAACTATGTTTTCGCGAAGGTGCCAAGATGGTCATTGGTTCGCATCCACACGTGCTTCAACCGATGGAATGGAGAAAAGAAAAAGATCAAATAATTGCCTATTCTCTTGGGAATTTTATTTCAGGCCAACGACCCCGTTACCGCGATGGTGGAGCCATGCTGTGGATTGATTTACAAAAAGTGAGTAAGGATTCTATTTCGTTGACCTCTATTAATAATGCACAGTATGAATTGGAGTGGGTTCAAAAATCTAATGATGCAAAAAAAGAATTTGTCATGTTGCCCTTTCGTTATTTTGAAAGCGACACGACATTTATGGAAGACAAACTTTTAAAGGATGCTTTTGGCGTTTTTAAAAAGGATTCAAGAGCGTTGTATGCAAAGCATAATGTAAATGTGCCTGAGAAAAACACCGATGTTGTTTCAGACTCCCTTCGTTACTCTGTTTGCCTGGGTGTATTTACGGAAGAACAAAGTAAAGTGGTCATTGAAAATCCGGAGTTAAAGAATTACGGTATCTTTAAATTACCCAATGGAGATTTTCAATTCCTTTTGTATGCAGGTAAATTTAGTGACCGAACTTCTGCGGAAAAAGTATTGATTGAAATTCAATCACGTACGTCTTTTAAACAAATTCATGTTGCCAGACGCATCAGTGAACGTTCATCCATTCAACCATCATCCGGTAATTAGTTGCAATTTTCTTTATCGATTATTTGCCAGAAAAAATGATTCCGATAGAAAACTCAAGTCCGGTAAAATCCACTTTGGCGTTTGGGTATTCAAACACAACGGTTTCTATGGTGGAGGTTCCACCGCTGTAAGAACCAGCAAGTGGAAACTTAGCATGTCCCATCAGGTAATTGGTTTCAATAGAAATACCAAATTGTCGGGTAACGTCAAAAGTAAACTCGGCTCCGAAGTGATAGCCAAATCCAGGATGGTTGTCAAATGTTACAGTTGAATTTGCCACCGACCAGTTTTCATATTTTTGTATGGCACGATCTAGATTTCCCAGGTTCATTTTATTATCAAACCCATAGAAGAAAAACCCACCACCTTTAATATCAAACTCAATATTTTTTCCTTTTAGTTGGATGACTAATTCTGCAGGAACAAATAAGGTGAAGTTAGGCCCCAATAATGCGTCTTTAGATTCAAATGGAAGATCCATGATGTTTAATCCCGACATCCTGTAAAGAGACGCTCCGGTTTCCAACGCGATGTATTTATTTAAATTAACGCCAAGTCCACGAATTGAAAAGGGACTAATGGGGGTTGAAAAATATCCGTTGCGTGGAATGAAATAGGAAAACGAGAGGCCAACTTCTTGTGCGTTCGATGCAAGGGAAGTGGCAACCATCAATAGTGCAGCGAAAAGAAATTTCTTCATGTTATCGTGAATTATAATCGTGAAAGAGTTTTTGTATATAGGCCTTGCCAAAAGGAAGTTCATGTTCATCACCTTCTTTTTTTAAATAGTTTTGTAGATCGAAATCGTAAATATTTTCGTTGCTCGGGGCCACATAGCCAAAGCCGTTATTGAAAACGTAAAGAGCAAAAGATTTAGCATCCGTGGCCATCAAATTTTTACTGAAGACAAAATCGGAGGAATGTGTTCCGAATTGATTTAACAGCGTATTGGAAAGATCCGTTTGCCCACCATAAGTTTGTATTGTGGTGTCTTGCTTTGAAATTGCTCCACCTAACCACAACATCGGAATTTTAAAGCGCTCTTTTTCTTTTAGTTCTCGCGGATTGGGGAATCGATGTCCGTGATCGGCTGTGATTATAACAAGTGTATTTTGCCACCAATTTTTTGTCTTGGCTTGGTCAATAAATTCACCCAGGCTTTTATCTGTATAATAACACGCATTAAGAAACTTTGCACTTTCATCGTTCCCTTCGAATACGGGTTTCATGGGCACTTCAAATGGTTCATGACTGCTCAGAGAAAGCATCACTTTGAGGAATGGCGTTTGGGCGGTATCACATTCTGCAAGGAGTTGATTAAATACGTAATGATCGGCAACACCCCACTTTGAATTATTAATGTCACTGTCAAAATTATGGTCATCGGTTATGTTGCTAAATCCCGCATTGGTGAGGTATGATTCCATGTTAGCAAAACCAACATCGCCACCATAAACAAAAGAGGTATGATATCCCAACTTTTCCATGGCCTTGGGCAAGTAGGGGAGACTTTGTGTTTTTTCAGGATACTTAATAATAGAGGTGCGTGGTTGTGCTGGATAGCCACTCAAAATTGAAACAATGCCTTTATCGGTTCGATCACCACTGGCATAAAAATTTGTAAATAAAATTCCTTCTTTGGTAAGCGCATTAAGGGCGGGTGTAATGTTCGGCAACCCTCCGAGTGGCTCAACTATTTTAGCAGTGAAACTTTCTAGTATTATTAGAATAACATTTGGTTTCTCCTTTGAGAGAAGCAGACTGGTTTTCCCTTGGGTGTGTAGGAGTGTCTGAAAATCACCCTCATATTCCTTTATGAAATTATCTGGATAATCGCTGCGTTCATCACGCGTGACACTACGCAGAAAATTCCACACAGGATTAATACCGGCATGGTTGGGAAATGCTTTTGTTTTATGAAAATATACAAATCCGGTATTAAGAGGGGCTACACTAAAACTACTTCGGATGGGAATTATTAATGCAGCGGTAAATGCGAACCACACGGGTGCCCACTTTTTATTCAACGTACTGAGTGTTTTCAAAGAAGGAGCCAACTTTTTCCAATAGAATAATAGAAATGATGAAAATAAAAGAACGAAGATCAATATTAATGTAATGATCACAGTAGGGGAGACGCTGCCTGCAGCCTCGGAACCAATATACATAAGGGGCGTAGAATTTATTCTGAATCCCCAATGCTTATAAAGTTCAATATCTGCGACTACAATCAAGGAGCATAGTATTATGAAAAATGTAGTAAATCCTCCTTGAATTAGTGATACCGTTCGATTCGAAATAAATGGAGAGGTGGTAAAAAGCAATCCTGTGATTATCATCCAGTAGGCAGACATTGCGGCATCCATTCGCAACCCCAACATCATTGGCATAAGAATCTCGTTAATAGTAAGTGCCGATGTTTGATTGTGCAGATAAACAAGAAATAATACTCTTCCCAACACGAAAAAAGTGAGCCAGAATAAACTCAGGAATCCAAAAAACTTTATACGATCTTTCATTATGGCTGCGAAGATACAAAACCACTTCGTATGGTGCCGCTGATAAAATTTTGCATATGGAATATTCGCTGATTAGTTACTTTAGGGTAATAATTCTAATTCTTATGGAAGGTCTGCTATCATTTAGTAAAAGAGGAGTCCTATTTATAATCGTCTCGTTAGGGGTATTTATTAGCTGTTCAGAAAAAAAGCAACCTGCAGATCTGATAATTAAGGGAGGAACTATATATACAGTAGAAGAAGGAAATCCGACTGTCGAGGCAGTGGCAGTGATTGGCGATAAGATTGTGTTTGCAGGTGATTTGAAGAATTTATCAAAGTATGAAGATGAAAATACACAAGTTATTGATCTTCAAGGTAAGACCATGACACCTGGTTTTATTGAAGGTCATGGTCATTTTATGGGATTGGGTTACAGTGAACTTAACCTTGATTTAACAGGAGTTTCGAGCTATGAGGAGATGGTAGAGAAAGTGAAGGAGGCAGTAACTAAAGTTCAACCCGGCCAATGGATTGTGGGAAGAGGCTGGCATCAGGAGAAATGGACCACAAAACCAGCAAAGATGATTAAGGGCTTTCCAACTCATCAACTTCTTAGTTCCGTTTCGCCTGATAACCCAGTGTTTCTACGTCATGCCAGCGGTCATGCCGGATTTGCCAATGCCAAGGCAATGCAGCTTGCCGGTGTAAATCAACTTTCGGTAGAAAAGTTAGGAAAAGACTTAGGAGAAGGTGGAGAGATTATTATTGACGAGTTGGGAAATCCAACCGGCCTGTTTAATGAACGTGCATCCGGATTGATTAGTCAGCATATTCCAGAGACAACAGAAGAAACGGAGCAGCAAGCTCTTGAGTTGGCCATTGCGGCAAGCCTCAGAAATGGCATAACCAGTTTTCATGATGCCGGTGTATCCCGCGACAATATCGAGCTCTACCGAAAATTTAAAACTGAAAATAAGTTGAACACGCGTTTATTTGTAATGCTTACCGGTTTCGACAGTGAATTAATTTATGAATGGTTTAGAAAAGGACCAGAAATTGATTCCACTGGTTTGCTCACCATCCGCTCAATAAAATTGAATTGTGATGGTGCCTTGGGTTCGCGTGGAGCATGGTTGTTGGAACCATACAGCGATAGACCTGATTTTAGTGGAATGGCTACACTGTCAATGGACACGGTATTAAAGATTTCCCGTGAGGGTTTGAAGTTTGGATTTCAGATTTGTTCTCATGCTATTGGCGATCGTGCTAATAAAGAAATATTAGATCGTTATGAAATCGCTTTCAAAGAGAAGCCAGAAGTAAAAGATCATCGCTTTAGAATTGAACATGCGCAACATCTTTCTCAAAATGATATACCCAGGTTTGGGCAATTAAATGTAATTCCTGCCATGCAGGCGATTCACCTCTCCTCAGATCGCCCATGGGCAATCGATCGTCTGGGCGAGAAAAGAATTAAAGAAGGTGCGTATATGTGGCAATCCTTATTAAAATCTGGAGCTAAAATTGTCAATGGCACGGATGTGCCGGTTGAACCAATTAATCCCATTGCATCTTTTTTTGCGTCTGTAGCTCGCCAAACGCTACAAGGTGAACCTGCAGGTGGATATGAACCAGAAGAAAAAATGACAAGGCAACAAGCATTGAAGTCTTATACAATAGATGCTGCCTATGGTGCTTTTGAAGAAAATAGTAAAGGATCCATTGCCCCAGGTAAACTAGCTGACTTCACAGTTTTCTCAAAGGATATCATGACGATAGCCGATGACCAGATTCTTTCTGTGGAAATATCGATGACGATTTTTGGAGGCAAGGTTTTATACAAGAACGAAAAGAAATAAAAAAGACCTGTATGAATTACAGGTCTTTGAAATGTTCAAAATCGTATACTACTTCAAAAATTTATGAGCTCTGTCAATGAGCATCTTTCTATCAGCAGTAATGGTTGGATCAGAGTAAATCTTTGAGGATAATTCAGCTACAACGCCTTTTTTATATCCAAGTTTTTCAGCTATTTGTTCACAAAAGTGAATTTCACTTCGGAAAACCTGACCGTCACTCTTCATCAATTGAATGAGATGATATAGGTTCTCAAATTTTTGATCCTCTGAAAATGAACTAAGATCACCAATGGGAGCTGGTCTTTTAAGCATCTCTTCAATTTCATCTTTAGTTAGGCCATTGGCTCTTCCAATCATTTGTATGACTTTGTGCTCATGTTCACCCACTGAGTTGTCGCTGGCCGCAAGGTTTATCAATACATTTAGTTGCTCTTTAATCATAATGAATATCTTTTGTACAAAAATAATTATTGTATTATCGAAATTTAACTCAAAAAAAGGATTTTTCTTACATCTTGAAAAAAAATATTACATACGGTAATGTATGATGCAACCCTATTTTACATTCGCGGTCTTTCAGACAAAATTCGAATCTTATGAAGAAGTTGATTAATGTAGTAGTATTAATTTTTGTTGTATCGCTTTCTTTTGCTCAGGAAAGTGAAGTTAGAGTAGTGGGTAGCTTCACAGGAGTGAAGGCGTCTGAAGCGATCGATGTGTATTTAAAAAAAGGCGAAAAAGAGAGTGTAAGAGTAGAAACTTCTGGTTCCAGATTATCCGATGTGCTCACAGAAGTATCCGGGAGTTATTTAAAAATACATATGAAGGATGGCAGCCACAGAAAAAGTAATGTTAAAGTGTATGTAACTTATGTAACACTCAACAAAGTATCAGCAAGTTCGGCATCCAATGTGTTTTCGGAGGGTACGATACGGTCAGGATCACTTGATATAAGCGTTTGGAGTGCGGCTTCTGTTGAATTGACTATCGATGTAGAGACTTCTATTGTTGAGGCTTCCAGTGCCGGTGATGTTGTGCTTGAAGGTAGGGCCAAAAAATTGGACGTGGAAGCAAGTAGTGCTGGAGAAATTGATGCCTATGGATTGGAAAGCGAAATAGTTGATGCTTCAGCAAGCAGCGCAGGTAGCATTAAAGTGAATGTATCAAAAGAATTGGATGCTCATGCTAGCAGTGGCGGAAGTATCCGTTACCGTGGGGCGCCTGCCAAAACAAATACCGGATCAAGTAGTGGGGGATCAGTGAAAAAATCAAATTAAGCGTTAGATAATCATACTAATCGTGAGTTTTTTCTGATAACATTAATCAAGCTATCATCTTTTTGAAATAATCGATCCTCTTGCCGGTTCAATTCCCAGTTAATGTGGGCCAATTTGAAATTTTTTAGATAGGAGGGATCTGTTTTGACAACATTTAATTGAGGTCGTTTAAGCGCAAAGTTTTTCATATGATTAACTTTTTAAGTCAGACGTAAAAACCGATAAATTTAGTTTATGATTTTTTTGATCTTATAAACGACTGACCAGTCCAAATAGTTTATAAACCCCGAACTCAAAAGGATTTTAATATAGAGTTTTATCCAATTTTCGGGCCGGTTACACCCCAAACGAACGTGTGTTGATTATTATTATTTTTTGATTACTATTGAAAATGACCCAATTGAAGTAAAATAGTTGTCTTTTTTTTAAAAAGTATTTCTGTAAATATCCTATTGTACTAAAAAAAGGAATAATTTTGCAGCAATCAGTTAAAAAAACAACCACAATGGCACAATTAAGATTTGAAGCTTTAAAAAGACTAAATGGTCGTGCTAAGGTCCATGTAGAATCAACTACTCCGTACATTTCGAAATTTTTCGGAGAAAATGTGTTCGGCATGGAGCAAATGAGAGCGACCCTGGCGCCTGCTGTATTTAAGAAGGTAAGCCAAGCAATTAAGAATCATGAAAAGATTGATGAGACAACCGCAGATGCGGTGGCATCAGCTGCAAAATCCTGGGCTATCGAGAAAGGAGCTACTCATTTTACACACTGGTTTCAGCCAATGACGGGTGGAACAGCCGAGAAGCATGACTCATTTTTTGATGCCTTAGCCGGTATTGAAAGGTTTAAAGGAAGTGAACTCGTACAACAAGAACCGGATGCATCTTCATTTCCCAGTGGCGGTATTCGCAGCACGTTTGAGGCACGTGGCTACACGGCCTGGGATCCTACCTCACCCATGTTTTTGTATGGTAAGACATTGAGTATTCCAACTGTTTTTGTTTCATACACCGGTGAAACATTGGATACAAAATCACCTTTATTGAAAGCCTTGAAGTCAGTGGATATTGCCGCAACAAAAGTATGTCAGCTTTTTGATAAAGACATTCAGCATGTTGTTGCATCATTGGGTGCTGAGCAAGAGTATTTTGCTGTAGACAAAGCATTGTTTAATGCTCGCCCTGATTTAGTGATGGCAGGCCGCACCGTTTTTGGTCATTCGCCAGCTCGTGGTCAGCAAATGGAAGATCATTATTTTGGAACTATACCAGGTCGTGTATATGATTTCATGAGAGATTTTGAAATTGAGTGCTGGAAGTTGGGCATACCTGTCCGCACACGTCACAATGAGGTTGCCCCAAGTCAGTTTGAAGTGGCTCCTTTATTCGAAGAAGTGAACGTGGCAAATGACCATAACCAACTTATGATGGATGTGATCAGCCGTGTTGGCGAAAAACATGATCTCAAAATTCTTTTCCATGAAAAACCTTTTGCAGGATTAAACGGAAGTGGGAAACATAATAACTGGTCATTAATTACCGATACAGGCGTTAATTTATTTGCACCTTCAAGTTCTGCCCGCGATAATTTACTCTTTTTGACATTCTTTGTCACTACCATTAAGGCGGTTCATGAACATGCCGATCTTCTTCGTGCAAGTATAGCCACTGCCGGTAATGATTTCCGCTTAGGTGCCAACGAAGCTCCTCCTGCGATCATGTCAGTGTTTATCGGTTCACAAATGTCTGCCGTGTTGGATGAATTAGAGAAGAATGGCAATGTGAAGATTGAGAAAGGCGACAACATGTATATGAAATTGGGTATCGATCAAATTCCTGAAATCATTCTTGATGCAACGGATCGTAATCGTACCTCTCCGTTTGCCTTCACGGGAAACAAATTTGAATTCCGCGCAGTAGGTGGAAGTGACAATTGTGGCACACCGATGGCGGCCCTTAATTTGATAGTTGCTGATCAACTTACAAAGTTCTTCGACACCGTGAGCGCTGAAATAGAGAAAGGTGAAGAGAAAAGATTGGCGATTGTTAATGTGTTGCGTAAATACATTAAAGAATCAAAAGCTATTCGCTTCGAAGGAGATGGTTATTCTGAAGAATGGGTAAAAGAGGCAGAGAAAAAAGGCCTCAACAACATAAAGAATATGCCACGTGCCATTGAAGGTTATGTATCCAAAAAATCGTTAGACCTTTTTGAGAAGCATAATGTAATGTCTCACAAAGAAGTGGAGGCACGCAATGAAATAAAACTGGAGAGCTATCTTAAGAAAGTGCAGATCGAAGCTCGGGTGATTGGAGACCTGGCTATGAATCACATCATTCCTACCGCCATTGCCTATCAGAATAAATTGATTCAAAATGCAAATGGATTGAAAGGTTTGGGTGTAGATAATACTGCAGTTTTGCAAACCATCAAGGAGATATCCGGCCATATCGAAACCATCAAAAATAATGTTCGTGAAATGGTGGAGGAACGTAAACGCATCAACAAGATTACAGATACTCACAAACGTGCTTTTGCCTACTGTGATGATATCAAGGAAAAATACTTTGATAAAATCCGTGATGCGGTAGACAAGTTAGAACTTCTCATCGATGATGAGGATTGGCCTTTGGTGAAATACAGGGAATTGCTTTTCCTTAGATAGGGAAGCCTATTCTATTGATTTAAGATTGAAGCCTGTTTTCTTTTGAGAACAGGCTTCTTCTTTTTTATAAAGAACAAACTCTATTCTAAAACTAGTAATCTAGGGAGTGTCATCTTTTGGCGATGAAATTGAAATAGCTACATCCTCTTTTTTTAGGAGCACTGATTTTTTTTGGAGGGATATCATTCCTCGTTGAATTATCCCTGAAACTTTAAATAATCTTCGCAAAGCTGGCAATACAGCCATCAGTACAAGAATATAGACCAATAATTCTCCCCCACTTATTGATTTATTCTCATCATGCGATACTTTCCATAACAGGATGCCTACAATGATATACCCAATTCCAGGCACCAATGATTGACGGGCACTTTCTATCACGCTATAGGTTTGCCTGAATTTAAGGAGCCGTTTTGTACGTTTTTTAAATTCGTTTATAGTTTCTGTTTCAAGATGATCTTCTTTGATTTGCGTGTGCCGGCTAAAACTCCTAGTTACAAATGATAATAGAGTGCTTTTACGGTTGTCAATTTCTTTAATGTAAGGCTTTTGAAAAGTATCCATCCAATAGATTAATGGAAAGCAAATTATTATCAAGCCTAACAACAAAAAGGTGGAGGAAGAATTCAACAGGAATAGAATTCCTAGCCCCGAAGTTAAAAAAAGTAAGTCTTTAATACCTCCGTGGAGTCCTCTTACTAATAGGTTTCGGATACTGTTTAAGTCACCGCTATAGCGTAGTAAATAGTGGCCATAAGGTTTTTGGTTAAAAGTTTCGTGTGGCCACTGTACTTGTTTACTAAATAACTGCCCACTTAATTTACTTACGTACTTATCAGCGATGGAGGCAATTGATTTTTTTTCAATAAAGTCAAATAGTATTTTTAAAACTATAATTAAGAAAAAGTATAGGAAGAAATCATTTAGAGTCTTCAGGTTTAACCCAATTAGACTCAATAATCTGCCACGATTGGTTTGCGTTTGAAAGTGAATGTCAAAAAAAGCCCCTAGCGATAAGGGTATTAAAAATGTTGTAATACTTGCTACCCACCCCAACGCGAATAACAGCAAGAGTTTTTTTTTGTTCTCTTGCCAGTATTTATATAGCAGTTGGTTTTTAAACATTGTTGAGGGCGTTAGTATATCGATAATCCTAAGATTCCTCAAAAATAACTAACTATTTGAACACAAGGTGATAAGCTTCAAATAAAGGTTAGATCATTATTCGCATACCTTTTTGAAGAGTTTCATCACACGTTTCAACCACTTCAGTCAAGGTCAAAACAGGTATGGATACGTTTTCTTTAACTTCCTGGATAAGTAATGGGCTCATTGTAAATACCCCGCAAAGGCAGGAAGGTATAATTTTCCAGTCTTCTAATATATGTACACCATTAACAGCGGAGAGGCTATCATTCGCAGAAAAAACAACCCTATCTACGGTCGTCATAAATCGCGTGCTAGTCAGTAGCATTTTTGTTTCACGTTGGTAGAGGCCATCTGCTATTTCTACGACCACATAGTCTGGTGAAAATGGCATGACCTTTCTTATTAGTGATTCATATAAATTCAGAAGCTCTGTTTCATCACACATAAAAGTAGAAGGAAATCCAAAATCACTAAAATCGATGGATACATCGGCACCCATGTCATAGGCTAGATCGCAATCTTTGGTATATACGGTGCCAGTCAATTTAATGAAGGCCACTTTATATCCCTTTTTCTTTAACCCATGTACGAAAAATGCAGCGGTTGTAGATTTACCGCTGTTCATAGATGATCCTACAGATAATACTACTTTTGTGCGTGATGCATTTGCCCCAGAAAATTCGTGAAGTTGGTCTGCTTTTAATTTCTTAGTATTAATTATTGAACCTGTTGAATTAACGGCATAGCCGATCAAACGTAAGATGGTAGGGCCAATTAGGGAGAATCGTTCATGCACGGTAGCAACTGTACCAATTGTTCCACCGGCACCCAAAATATGATACTCTTCTTGTATCGTAGTTGGCACATATCCTTCAAACTGATCCGTGGCATAGCGTGTTCCAAAGGTGGCCATGATCCAATCACCAGGCATCAATTTAACGTTTCTCTTTGTGTCAGATTGTATAGAAGTATGTTTGCCAATTATTAAAACTTCAAAGATTGCCACATCGGCAACTTGTGGAATGTAACTGGATGCAAGAGTCTCATCAATACGATAGTCATTTACATCAGCACAGATGAAGGATTTTTTTATGCGATTTATCATTTATAGATAATTTATCTTTTGAGTGTTTTTTTAATACGTACTTAATCATTGGCCAGGAGCGGCTTGTTACCATCTTTTCCAATAGTAATGGTCAGGGTTAATCCTATTGCTTTGTAGTCACTAAATCCTTTTCTGATTTTTGATTTTATCGGATCGAAATAATTCATTTCGTGATATGGCCCTGTAATAAAATTAAATTCATGTTGGCTTAAATAGTACAGGGATACACTTACATGTTTGTTGATTTTTGAGTTGAGATTTAGGATAAATCGGCCACGGTGAAAACCGTCTGGACTTTGCAGGGCAACAGGTTGTAAATTCTGGTCATAATATTGAACTAATGATCCGCCAATATTATAGTATAATGAATATCCTATTGAAGGAGAAAGATTTAAAAAATCTAATCTTTTTCTTAACCCAAGTCGCGTAGACAAAACAATACGTTCACGGAAGCGTGTTTCACTGGCTGAATTGATCTCTGCATGGATTTGATTATACCATGCAATTTTTTTACCCAATTTCGATTTGTGAATGACTTCGACATAAAATCGACTTGTTTTTGTGTTACTGTTTGGTGTGGTCATGAACAATACACCACCCTCCACATCCCACTTTTTATTGATGTCATAAGTGAGGTCGATTTTTGTCTGGTTAAAACTATTACTAAAACCATTGGTCATACTGTAGGTTCGAAGATGACCTAGAGTTGCATCTAATTTTTTAGTTAGAGGTGCTTTGACTCTCAAACCATCCCAACTTCTCCAGTCACTTTGGGCTGACGCTTGAATTGTCAGTAGAAAACATAGAATCGATAAATAAGTTAGCTTCTGAATGGAATTATAAATTTTGGCTTGCTCCATGATGTAGGTGTTTGGGTAAATGTCCGTATTAGTGCGTGTTTATATTGACCCCCCCAATAAAAGTAACCGTCCATGTATATTAACAAATTGTTACGAGTATTATATAACGATGATCTACACGCATTAACGAACATCTGTTAGTCAGCGCTAGTTAAGATTGGTTTTTGCCTTTGTCATATGCAGGTTGCTGTTGAGTAATTTTATAATTGCATTTTGAATTAATTTGGGATGACTCCATGGTACAAAGTGATCCATGCTATCAATCATGATCAGCGTAACAGAAGCGTTGATCATTTTTTCTTTTGCGAAGAAAGCGTTTTCATAATGGACTAATTGATCTTGTTTTCCTTGAATCACGATTGTTGGCACCACCACACGTGACCACAATGGTAACATGGCTACTAACTCGGGTTTGAGTTGATAGATTTCATCATTGGATGCACGAAAGGAACGAGGCAATAGCCAACGCAAAAAAGGGGTAGCAAGCGGAGCCCGAAACCACTCCTTTGGTTCAAGTGTTGGATCGATTGAAGGTGCCACCATGATTAAACCATCAATTAATTCAGGGTAATCCATAGCCAACCTGGCGATCAGGGGACCACCCAAGGAATGACCTACCAGGTAAACAGGTCGATTATTTTTGTTTTTATCGATAATAGATTTTAGGAAGGTGGCTTGCTTTTGTAACGAAGGTTCGGCATTTCCAAAATTAGAAAAACCAAACCCGGGTCTATCTACTGAAATGAGTTGAGCTTGCTTAAGCAATGTACTGTCCCCAAGGAAATCTATAAATGCACTTAATGATCCGGGTGAGCCATGCACAAAAATCACCAGTGGCTTTTCATCATCACCTACAATTACATAATTGATTATCCGAACGCCTTCTTTATAAGTAACGATTTTGCCCTTTTGCTTCTTGTTAGCAAAGAACGAATTAATCTTTGGTTTACTCATTCGGAATTGCAGGCACGAGTGCATGGTGCCCAAAAGAATGGCTAAAGTAAAGGCACTAAAAATCCACTTTTTTACTTTGCCATAATCCTTCATGGTAACTACTCAAGGTGAAGGATTTTTTTGTATTCAGATTGATTACGCAAAACGTCCATCGCCTTTTTTACTTCGCTGTCATTTTTGAAACGGACTTCCACCGCACCCTTTTCAAAATAATAACGCGATGCAATATCTTCTTCTAACAGTGGTTTGATTTGATCTTTGTAATTAATTAAATCATTTTTTCTTCCATCACTGATGCGGGACTTTATCAAATCCAATGATGGCTTCAGGTCATCGTATGACCTTTCTCGTTTGGCAAGATCCACTAATTCATTCAGCTCGGTTTCCAGTGAAGATTCATAAGAGATAGATTTGTTTTTCATCCAGGCTACAAACTCATGATAATCCTGATCCCCGATTGAAAAACTTTTTGCTTCAGATATGGTGGGATGCGCGTAGGCATACTGAGTCGCAAAATCAAAAATAAATCCTTCACGAAAAAGTGATTGTGTGATCATGGCTGGTTGTGGTGATTCAATTTTCACATCGGGGTCGATGCCTCCACCATCAAAAACTTTTCTTCCATGCGTAGTGCTGAATTCTTTTTTTAAGGAATCAGGCAGGGTGCCAGCACTTCCGTCTTCTCTGCGATGTGCATAATCTAACACCTGAATGCAACGGCCCGTAGGCGTGTAGTATTTGGCCGTTGTAATTTTTACTTGTGAGTGATAGGAAAGTTGTCTCGGAATTTGAACGAGTCCTTTCCCGTATGACTTTTCACCCAATACGACAGCCCTGTCATAATCTTGCAGCGTGCCAGCAACGATTTCAGAAGCAGAGGCACTACCACGATTGACAATAACAGCTAGTGGTATATCTAAATCAACCGGATTATTTAACGTTTGATAGGTAATATTATTCTCAGACACTTTGCCTTTGGTGTCCACTACTTTTTTTCCTTTGGGGATGAAGATGTTGCAGATATTCACGGCTTCATGTAACAGGCCTCCGGGGTTACCGCGTAAATCAAGGATAATATATTTTGCGCCTTTTTCTTTTAGTGCCACCACCGCATTTTTTACATCCTTGCCTGCATCTACAGTGAATTCTGTGAGTTGTACATATCCCATATCAGGAGCAATCATTCCAAAATAGGGGACATTACTGATTTTAATTTTTTCACGTTTGAATTCAATCTCAACGGGATTGTTTTGCCCCATTCTTTTTACGGTGAGTTTTACGAGCGTTCCAACTTGGCCACGCATTAACTGATTGGCTTCTTCCATGGTAAGCTTGGAAAGATCAACGCCATCCATCTTCACTATTTCATCACCAATCTTCAACCCATTTTTAAAGGCTGGATAGGCTTCATATACCATGGTGATTACGGTGCGATTTCCGATGGTACGGGTAACGGCTCCGATGCCACCATACTGCCCTGTGTTTTGGGTGCGAAAATCTTCAACCTGATCCTCTGAAATGAAGTTGGTGTATGGATCAAGTGATCCCAACATAGCATCGATCCCTACCCGAATTGTTTTATTCGGATTAATTTCATCTACATATAGATTATTGACTTCTTTGAATACAGACGCGAAAATTTCAAGGTTCTTTGCGATTTCAAAATAGCGCTCCGCAGGAGGTGTGAATGAAAAACTCACGATCCCAATTAGAACAACACTCAACGCAATAGCTCTCTTCCGCATGATAATGATAATAGTTATGTACGAAGTTACATAAATACAGAAAGAGAAGTTCCAAATTTTATGTTAAATGCTGAAATGGGCGATTTCAGGCCCAGGCTTTCCTTAAAAAACGAAGCCAGTTGCCGTGCATTACCTTTTGAATATCCTTTTCAGTATATCCCCGATTGGCAAGGAGTGTTTCAATTTTTTGCAGATCAGCAATGGTTTCCAGATCATAAGGAGATTGTTCCTTACCATAAGCACCATCCAGATCTGAACCGATACCAATATGATTGGCGTTTCCGGCTATCTGGCAGATATGATCATAATGATCCATTAGTTTATTGAGGTTGCAATTCATTTCTTTTGGATTGGATTTTCCTCGCATCCAATTGGGCACCATCATCCAGGCATCCAGCACTCCACCGATCACGGCACCACGATTGATTAATTCTTTAATCATATCGTCACTCAGTTGACGATTGTGATCTACCAACGATCTGCAATTGTGATGACTTGCCCAGACATGACCATTAAAATGATTAAGAGCTTCCCAAAAGCTGTCATCGGAAAGATGGGTTGCATCCAGAATAATATTGAGGCGCTCCATTTCTTTCAGCAGCTCTCTTCCCTTTGGTCGCAAACCTCCGGTTGCATCCGTTCCCATCGCATATCGACCGGGGCCATAATGAGCAGGACCCAATGCCCGTAACCCATACCAATATGCTTTTTCAAGATATTCAACGGTAACCATCGAATCGGCACCTTCAAGACTTAGAATATATCCAATGGCTTTGTTGGGCGAGGTGTCTGTTTCCCATTTTTTCAAATGAGTCTCTAACGATTCAAGACCTGTAATGGGTGTTAACTCTCCTGCCGATTCCATTTCTTTATACCATGCATGCTGCCCTTGTGTTTGTGCCCACGCTTGCTCGGGCGAATTCCATCCAGGCAACGGATTATCCGATGCAACATAGCGGGCAATTTGAGTAGCCACCACTAACCCGATATTTCCTTTTCTAAGTTCTTCAAAATTAACAACCCCATTGCCTCGATCAGGCTTGTCGGTGAGTCCTTTTTCACGCTCACGAATTTCTGAAATAGGTTTACGCAGATCGCGATTCCATTCCATGGCGTTCATGCTTAAGTCAAGATGGGCATCGACTATGAAATTTGTTGGCATGTGTCTTTAGTCTTAAAATTTAATAAATAAAATTACTTCTTCGATGATAATTTCTTACTCACTACATCGGCTGGATATTTTAATGCTAGCTTTCTTATTTCGTAGCTAAACTCACGGAAAGTTTCTTCCCAAAGTTGCGCTTCTTCTGGTGTGTATTTATAAAATCCTTTTGCATTCGAAACGCCTCTGCCTCCTTCTTTCACTACGTCATCAATGAGTTTGGGTATTGCAGTTGCGTTGCACAGGTCGGGCAATAAATCTTTCATCACCCGGTGATATGCATCCACTCCGGTTAGGTCCATCCACCTGAAAACGCCCACCAGCGTCATCCAGTAACCAGGATTATTGCGACAGGCACGATCAACATCTTCGATAGAAGCATAATCGTTCTCAACCAGATAACACGCTTCTCTATACATGGCATACATCAACCGATTGGTAATAAACCCACGAATATCTTTTCTGACAAGCGTTGGTTCTTTACCCCAATGATGCGACAGTTCATATAGATATTCCCCCCTATTGATATTACTTTTTTCGCCACAGATTACTTCTAAAAATCGTGTTGTATGCGATGGTTCTGCCCAGTGCAATCCGAAAAAACGTTCAGGGATAGTGGTCAGGCTTTGCAGGATACTAATAGGAATGGCGGAGGTATTGCTGGTAAGAATCGCTTCGGAGGAGATGACCGTTTCAATTTTTGAATACACTTGCTTTTTAATAGTAACATCTTCCAAAGTGCATTCAATAACCAACGAACAGGGGGCGAGTTCCGAATAATCTTCCGTGATGATGAGGTTATTAAATAAATGTTCAGGGGCTACGTTGATAAGGCCCTCTTCATTTGATTTTGATAAATGATTTAAAATTCTGTCAGCGGCATGTTGAATATCTAATGATATCGGAGCAACGGCAATCACTTTATGATTAGCCATCAGCAAGCATGTGGTGATGCTGCATCCCATTAATCCAAGACCCACTACCCCAATGGTAATATTAGCTGGTTCAATTTTATTTTGCATGCTATTATTTTTAGATGTTAGTAGGTGGCTCTTCCACCGGAGAGATCAAAAGTGAAACCGGTAGTAAAACTATTTTTTGAAGAGACGATGAATAAGGTTATGTCCACCAATTCTTCTAATGTGCCACATCTTTTCATGGGTATTTTGTCTGTCATGTACCGAACTTGTTCTACGGGCATCGCATCTACCAAAGGAGTTTGAATAACTGCAGGAGCTAATGCATTGATGGTGATTCCGGTTTCTGCATATTCCTTGCCTTGTACTTTTGCCATGCCAATTACAGCCGCTTTGGAAGAAGAATAAGCGAACATGCCTGCGTTACCTTCTTTACCTGCTATGCTGGCTATGTGTAATATTCTGCCATTGTTGTTTTTCAACATAAAAGGCAACACGTGCTTGGAGGTGAAATAACTACCCATCAGGTTGACTTCAAAAACTTTTCTTACATCTTCCGTGGCAGTCTCATGACTTTTAATATTTGTTTTACCTGTGATGCCTGCACTGTTTATTAAAATGTCAATCCTTCCAAATTTTTTCCAAATAACGGTGATGGCTTCCTGTACTTTTTCTTCCTGGGTGATATCCACCATTTGAAAAAACACATTGGGATGATTTTGGAAATCGACATGTGTTTTCAAATCCAGGATGGCCACCTTCGCACCTGATTCAATCAATGCTTTTGAGAGGGCTAAGCCAAGACCTGAACTTCCGCCTGATATAATGGCTATCTGATCTATAAAATCTGAATTTTCCTTAAGGAGAGAACTTTGCATAGTGCTATTTTTATTATAAGGACTGATGATAATTTTTCAAGAATTCATTTCTAACCACTTGCGCTGTTTTATGATCTCCCGAATGATGCCAACCCGGAGGCATAAAAATATAACGAAGCTTATTCAGTAGGCCGGGGGCAGATACAATATCTTTCCACAGGTAGTAAAGTTCTCCAAAATACACATCGAAGAAATTTTGCGCGTTCACCTTCCTGGTTATTCCATATTCGATGTTGATCATATTGGTTTCAGGTTGATAGGTTTTGAAAACCCGGTCCCAAATGTTGAGTAGGTTACAGAAATTAGTATCCATATATAATGGATTTTTTGCATGATGCACCCGATGATGCGATGGTGTAAGAATAAAATTTCCTAGAAAGCCGAAGCGTGCATCTTTTATAAAATTTTCACCAACGTGTATAAAACCACCCCAGGTTCCATCTATGAACATGATCATAAACAACATAGCCGGAGGCACTCCTGCCAAAATGCATATCGTGGTTCTTATAAAGTCAGCATAAGGGGCCTCCAGAATAAAATGAGCATACGTAACCGATAAGTTCATATTCTCTGGTGCATGATGAGTGGAGTGAAGACACCAAAACAATCTTACTTTGTGGGCCAGGTAGTGATAAATGAAATGAGAGAATTCCCAGGCGATATAGCCATACATGAACCAGTACCAAGTTAGGGAGGTGTGCAGTATCGCATACGGAGAAAATATGCCAATGCAAAGAGCAACAAGTCCAAAAGACACATAGCGGCCTGCTATTCGATTAAATACATAAATGAAGAATGGGATTTTATATTCAGTGGCATTGAATTTTTTATGTGCGAAGGCAAGAATCATTTCCACCACAACAATAAAAGGAATCAGAGGAGAAAGTGCTGTGGTTATACCGTCCCAGGTTCGTAAAGAATTATAATCCCCCGAATTTATGAGTCTGATAAGCCCGTTGATAGAAAAGAAATTAAACAGTTCATCTTTTAGTAATTCAAGGATAGGAAGCATGTATTACTTTGTTTAAAATTCCATCTATCGGATTATGTCACACACTTATTTTTCTCTTCCTGGAAACCACATTCCAACTTTCGTTTACTTGATGATTTTCAACAACTGCCATCGTTTCGTACAGTGCAACGGTTGGACAAATGTGATGGGGCAATCCATACAATACATCACCAACGTTAAATGTATTTTGGTTTGTCTTCAAAACCAGATGTTCTTCGCTTTGGCTAATGGGTTGTACTTCTGGTGCATTTAAAAAGTAAACTCTGTTGGAAAGAGGGTTTTCTGAGGCAATTGCCTTATGTCCTAAATCAACGGTAATCGTATCATCTGTTGGCTTAGAGATGATGCGCGTTACTACCAAAGCAGCAAACAAAAATGGTTGCTCCGGCAAAAGTTGCTGATAGCCCTTATCCCAAAAAATAAATGTTCCAGGGCTGCATTCTACTTTCTTTCGTAGCGCGTGAATTGGAAAGGAAGGAGTACCGCCAGCAATGATAATCATAGGCGAACCAAATTGTTTTTCAATTTCATTTTTCAGTTTTTCTGCTTTATTGAAACCTTCGTCACATTTTATTCTCCTGATTTCTAAATCGGAATCTCTCAACTGGCCATCATAGGCATGTAATCCTTTGACATCAATTCCTTTCAGGTTACGGCTGTGCTCAAAAAGTTCAAGTGCGTTATCAGGGGAAATCCCTGTACGATTCATTCCTACATTAATATCAAGATACACTTTAATTCTCAGACTCTTCTTTTCTGCTTGGTCCGATAAATAGGACGCTGACTTTAGGTTATCAACTAAACATCCAAAATGAGTAGCAGGAAATTTCTGAATTAGTTGAATCAGTCGTGATACTTTTGGCCCAACAGGTTGATAGGCAAGTAGTACATCAGGCGCGCCAATGGAGGCCAACATTTCTGCTTCGGCAATGGTGGCGCATTTGAATTTATAAATGCCTTCATCTATCATCAGCTTGCAAACTTCTGCACACTTATTTGTTTTTACGTGCGGACGCAACCGATGAACATCCGGAACAAATTGTTTTAATATGCGGATGTTTTCTTTTACACGATCCGGGAACACAACCAGGGCAGGGGTGTCAAGTTGGTCAATATTATTAATGGTGAACCAATCGTTCATAACCAACTCATTTGATGTAATTCAAACATCGCTTCGATCTCTACTGGAATATTATCGGGCAATGAACCCATGCCCACGGCACTGCGCACGCCTACACCATTTTCCGGACCCCACACTGCGGCAAACAATTCACTACAGCCATTAATTACAAATGGGTGACGCTCAAATTCAGGCACGGCATTTACCATACCTAAAACTTTAATTACTCTTTTGATATTGTTGAGACTACCCAGGTTGTCTTTCAAAGTGGCCAGTATGGCCAATCCAACCTGGCGAGCTGCCACCTTTGCTTCTTCGGCATTCATATCAACGCCTACTTGGCCAATGATTAAACTTCGGTCTTCTTTTACGGTGCCGTGGCCTGATACATAAACAAATTTATCAACGATCAGAAAAGGCTTATAAACTCCAAGGGGAGTAGGAGGAGGCGGTAGTGTAAGTTTAAGTTGTTCGAATCGTTGATCGGGAGTAAGATTTTCCATATAAAAAATGATTATAAAAATGAATTGATCAGCATAACACCAGCAAGACCGCAGATAGCTACGATTGTTTCCATCAGCGACCATGACCGTATGGTGTCTTTAATGCTTAAATTGAAATATTCTTTGAATAGCCAAAAGCCAGAGTCATTTACATGAGAGAACATCAAACTTCCGGCACCTACCGAAAGTACCATCAAGCTTGGATGTACTTCTGGGTGCGTCACTAATAACGGTGCAATAATACCCGCTGCGGTGAGGCCTGCCACCGTGGCAGAGCCTACACAAACTCTGATGACGCTTGCGATTAACCAACCCAATATAAGGGGATGCATATTAAGATTATCCAACAGATCACCAATTTCATTACTAACACCACTGCTCATAAGTGTTTCCTTGAGTGCGCCTGCACCTCCTATAATTAAGATGATCATCAGCACATCTTTTACCGCATCGGAATAGATATCCATCAGGTAAGTCATCTTTAGTCCGCGACTAATACCTAATGTAAAAGTGGCTACCCCTAGCGAAATGAGCATCACGATGGAAGCATCGCTGAAAAACTGGGTGATATTTTTAAAAGAAGAATCATTGGTTACAAAAAAATTCAAGGCAGTGGTGATCGCAAGTAACATCACAGGCAACAACGAGGAAATCAAACTATTAAATAATCCAGGTAGTTTTTCTTCGGGCAACCCTTCCGTTTGAAATGTCTTCAGAATAGTTGCGTTAATGTTTTTAAGAGTTTTGGAGAAGATCGGTCCGGCAATGATTACGGTAGGGATGGCAATTATAACCCCAAAGAAAAGTGTGGTGCCCATATTAGCATTAAACTGTGTGACCAATGCAGCGGGTGATGGATGCGGTGGCAGGAAGCCGTGCGTCACGGATAGTGAAGCGATCATGGGCAAGCCAACATATACGGCTGGCAGCTTGTAACGATAAACCACAGAAGCGAGTAGTGGGAAAACCAATACAAACCCTACATTATAAAATAAGGGTATGCCAATTACAAATCCGGTGATCATCAAGGCATACTGTAAATACTTTTGCCCGAATACAGCCATCAAACCAGAAGCAATTTTTTGAGCCGCACCCGTTTCGGCAACTAATTTCCCCAACATGGCTCCGGCAATAATAACCACCACTAAAGAGCCGAGCATATCGCCAATACCTTTTTGAAGTACTGGGCCAATTTGGGCTGGATCTATTCCCAGAAATAATCCAGCTACAATAGATACAATTAAAAAGGAAAGAAATGCATTAACCTTAAAATAGGAGATTAATACAACGAGCAGTAGAATACTTAGAAGGACAATCAGAAAAGACATGGGTGTAATTTTAATTCATGAACAAGTCAAAACTTGTCAGGAATCTGCACAATTTTCACCACAATTTCATGTTGATCTCCATCTTTATCCACCAGATTAATTTTAACGGTAGGATTGTCCTTTGAAAGATCGGAAGAGATTTGACTTATTTTTTTGTCTTGAAGATGTTGCTCTATTTGAGTCTTAAGATTGACCAACGCGTTGGCAATTTCTGTTTCAATGGGGCTTGGATTATAAACAGTAGTTTTCATAAAGTAATTTCAATGGTTAAGATTCAAAATTAAAAACACGTGATTAACGTGTAAGTTAATTGTCAAAAGTGAAGAATCACTATTGAATTTTAATTTATTGAATGGTGTGATTAATCACCAGCGAATTAATGCGGAGGCCCAGGTGAATCCACTGCCAAACGCGGCCAAGCAGATTATGTCATTTTCTTTTATTTTTCCTTCTTCCCAGGCTTCACTTAATGCTATCGGAATGGATGCGGCTGTGGTGTTTCCATATCGCATAATGTTATTATAAACCTTCGAATCTGGAAGCTGCAGCTTCTGTTGAATAAACTGACTGATGCGCAAATTTGCCTGGTGAGGCACCAACAAGTCGATGTCCTCTTTTTTCATATTATTGGTGTTGAGTGCTTCATTAATTACCTCCATGAACCGAACCACGGCATGCTTGAATACCTGGCTTCCATTCATCACCACTTTGAAATGTGTAGTATCTAAAATCTGTTCTGGCTGGCGCTCTTCGCGTGGGCGACTGCTGCCAGGATCGCGTACATATAAATCTTCTGCAAAGCGACCATCGGAATGTAAGTGTGTAGAGAGTATACCAGGTTTATCGGTAGGTTGAAGAATGGCCGCACCGGCACCGTCAGCAAAAATAACAGCCGTGTTTCTTCCACGCGTGGTCATGTCAATTGCTGTGGACTGTATTTCGGCACCCACTACCAGAATGGTTTTGTACATTCCCGATTTAATAAATTGATCCGCTACCGATAGCGCATAAATAAATCCTGAACAGGCATTACGAATATCAAGGGCACCGATGCTTTCTAATCCTAATTCACGCTGTAAGAGCACACCAGAGCCAGGGAAAAAATAGTCGGGTGTAATGGTTGCGAAAACAATGAACTCAATATCTTTTTCAGTGAGGCTTGCTCTTTCAAGCGCCATGCGTGTTGCCTTGGCCGCCATGTTGGCCACGGTATCTTTAGCTGGATCGATGTATCTTCTTTCTTTTATGCCGGTACGTTCAATGATCCACGCATCGTTCGTATCCATGATACTCGATAAATACTCGTTGGTGATAACGGTTTCAGGCACATGATGTCCTAATCCTACAATTTTGGAATAGCGCATAAAGTATTTGTTAGCTGCGCTAAAGTAAGTAATTGTTGCCTAATGGCCGTTAGTATTTCTCTATTTACTTGTTAAAGTTTTTTTTCTATGAAGGTAAAGAATTCGCTTTTGAAGGAATGGTAGGTTTTAATAAAAGCACCCAGTTCTTCCTGTAACTGATTATGTACTTCATAATATTCTTTTTCATCCTGCCTTTCCTTAAGCATGTGAGCAAGATTATGCTCGTGGTTTTTTATTTTTTTACGAAGGGCACCTATCAATTCGCCTCCATAATAAGTGACCAGGTTTTGAAAGTGACTTACATTTTTTTTGTCTTTAGGTAAGATGCCCTTGGCGGCATAATTATCTAACAATTTTTGAAAAAAATCTACTTCTTGTTTCCAAAGCTCCGTGGAGGAAAGCCATTCCAAACTGCTTTGATGCATTTCAATAAGGCCTGGTTCTATAACATACTTTCCGGAATTTAATAATGCGGATATCATGGCTGTATGTGGTTAAGTTTAACATGATGGAAGGTGCAATAATGATTTTATGAATGTAATGATATTCGTCATGTTTTAAAACAAAAATCCCTGTATTACTTTAACAGTAATCAGGGATTTTTAAACAAATACGATGAAGGAAAGAAATCGGGTTATAAAACTACGTTAACAATTCTACCAGGCACAACGATAACTTTCTTTGGCGGTTTTCCTTCGGTCCACTTTTGAACAATTTCTGAAGCTAACACCATTTTTTCAATGTCTTCCTTTGGCATATCAAGCGCGAACTCCATTTGAGCACGCACTTTTCCATTGATCGAGATCGGATAGCTGAATGAGCTTTCAATTAAATATTGCTCATCGAATTTCGGGAAGGATGCATGGAGAATGGTATCGGTGTGCCCCAATAACGACCATAACTCTTCGGCCACATGTGGCGCGAAAGGAGAGAGGGCGATCACCAACGGCTCAATGATTTTACGCTTGTTGCATTTCATTGAACTCAATTCATTGGCACAAATCATGAACTCACTCACAGAAGTATTGAATGAGAAATTCTCTATATCCTGTTCTACTTTTTTAAGCGTTTTGTGAAGTACTTTCAATTCTTCGCGGGTAGGTTCGGCATCACTCACGTTAAATTTTCCGTTACTGTCATGCGAAAGATTCCAGAATCTTCTGATGAATTTGAATACACCATCAATACCTTGTGTGCTCCAGGGTTTGGATTGCTCAAGCGGGCCCAGAAACATTTCATACATGCGCAAAGTATCGGCACCGTAATCGTTGATGATCTGATCCGGGTTCACCACGTTGAAATATGACTTGCTCATTTTTTCAATGGCTGATCCGCAGATGTATTTGCTATCTTCTAAAATGAATTCCGCGTTAGCGAAATCGGGCTTCCATTTTTTGAACCCTTCGGTATCTAACTCTAATCCATTAACTAAACTGATATCAACGTGAAGAGGATCTGCTTCATATTGATCCTTCAGCCCGGCAGAAACAAATTGATGCGTGCCCCTTACGCGATAAACGAACCTCGAATCACCGGTAATCTTTCCTTGGTTTATCAACTTCTTAAAAGGTTCATCAAACGTAAGGTACCCTAAGTCATGCAGCACTTTTGTCCATAAGCGTGAATAGAGTAAGTGCGCCACGGCATGTTCTGAACCGCCTATGTATACATCTACTTGTTTCCAGTAGTCCAATGCTTTTTTATCCGCGAAAGCATTTTCATTATGTGGATCCATGTAGCGTAAAAAATACCACGCAGCACCTGCGTGAGTCGGCATGGTATTGCTATCGCGTTTTAAACCGGGGGCGAAATTTATCCAATCCGTTAAATTAGCTAATGGTCCTTCTCCGTTGCCGGAAGGTTTGAAATTATCTGAAGGAGGCAACGTCAATGGCAACTCACTTTCTTTCATCGCATAAGGCACATCATCTTTGTACACTACGGGGAATGGTTCGCCCCAATAGCGTTGTCGGCTCCAGCCAGCATCGCGCATTTTATAATTTACCTGGCGCTTGCCAATACCCATTTCTTCCAGCTTCGTAGCGACTACATCGATGGCTTTGTGCATCACCATCCCATTAAGGAAATCAGAATTTTCTAAGATTGCTTCTTTGGTGGGGTTGGCTTCTTCACCGTTGTAATGCGAACCAATGATGTTGGTGATTGGTAAGTTGAAATGCTTCGCAAATTTATGATCGCGTTCATCGCCACACGGCACACCCATGATGGCACCGGTTCCATAACCTGCCAATACATACTCACTGATCCATACCGGTATTTCTCTTCCGTTGAATGGATTAATGGCGTAAGCACCAATGAAAGCACCGGTGATCTTCTTCACTTCTGCCATGCGATCCACTTCCGAGCGGCTCTCTACATATTTTAAATATTTCTCTACATCTTCCTTTTGAACTGCACTGGTAAATTCTGCCACCAGTTCATGTTCGGGTGCCAACACCATAAAATCTACACCGAAAATGGTATCAGGTCTTGTGGTGAAAACGACCAGATCTTTTAAGTCACCTTTCTCACCTTTCAGTTTGAAAGTAACTTTAGCTCCCACACTCTTCCCAATCCAATTCCGCTGAATCTCTTTCATCGACTCGCTATAGTCAATTTCATCCAGTCCTTTCACCAAGCGTTCAGCATATTCGGTGATGCGCAAACTCCACTGGCGCATTTGTTTTTTCACAACGGGAAAACCACCGCGATAACTCACTCCGTTGATGACTTCATCATTGGCCAACACCGTGCCCAAGGCTTCGCACCAATTCACATCCGTGTAGGCGAGATAAGCCAGGCGATACTCCATTATGATCTCCTGCTGCTCTTTTTCTGTAGACGCCTTCCACGCGGCAGCATTAAAATTTTGAATCTTGAATTTTGAATTCGGAATAGGGTGGTTCACATTTCCTTCGCGTTCAAAAATCGATATGAGTTCTGAAATTCGTTCTGCCTTTTCTTTCTTCCGGTTAAACCAGCTATCGAAAATCTGTAGAAAAATCCACTGCGTCCATCTATAGTATTTTGGATCACAGGTTTGCACCTCGCGACTCCAGTCGTAACAGAAACCTATGTTGCCTAATTGTCTTTTGAAATTACTGATGTTATCAGCTGTTGATACTGCCGGGTGGATGCCATGTTCCAACGCATATTGCTCGGCCGGCAAACCAAAGGCATCGAAGCCCATGGGATGCAGCACATTGAATCCTTGAATTCTTTTAAAGCGTGCAACAATATCAGAGGCAATATATCCGAGTGGATGGCCCACGTGCAGCCCTGCTCCGGAAGGATAGGGGAACATATCGAGCACATAATATTTGGGCTTGGAGGTATCGTTGCTGACTTTATAAACCTCTTTTTCGATCCAGGTTTTGTGCCATTTCTCTTCAATTCGCTTGATCTCGTCTTTTGTGTATTCGGCCATAGTAGTTCAGTTCTCGTTTTTCGGAATGCAAAAATAAGCCAATCCTTTGGTATTTGATGAGTTGGGGGAGTTAGTTTTTAAAGACTTTTGTCCAGTTTGAATCATTGAATAAACCTCTACAGTGCATTTTAGGATAGAAACCAATTCGTAACAAAAATTCACCGGCTAAAGAGAAATTTGTTCAATAGCTATTTTGCCTTTGAAATATTTGCAGTCAATTAAAGGTTACGTGTATTTCAATAATTCTTGTTGGACGCATTAGCGTCAGATTAGTACTCAGATGGAATCATATTTTATGTTCCTGGTAATTAATACACATAGGATGTACTTATTGTATTAACACGAAGTATGAATTTTACTTTAATGATTTGTTGTTCATACTTGCAGTGGGAATTAATCATGGCACTAAGAACATCTATCTTGCTATCAACCTGGTTAAAGTTTATTTTGCTTTTTTTTAATATTGCATTAACTATTACACTTTCTGAATATGATTTTGATACGATTATTTCTTCTTGTGATATTTTGTTCGCTTGTTAGTATTGTTAGCAGTCAATCAATAATAGAATGGGATGGTAAGTATCAATTGCAACTCACCGACTTTCAGTCACGGGCTACGCAGATAGGTGAAAGTAACATATACAGTATTCATACGACTTCAGGTATTCAGTTTGCCTATGCTATGAGTAATGCTGAATTTATGATGACAAAAAATTTCAACAGTAAAGTAAGTTGTTCCTTTGATCGAAGTGCCGCGTCAATAGTTGCTTCAGATAGTACGCTTGCTTTATACCTAGTAGGATTCGCTCGCTATGAATTCGACTTATCAGAACTCTATGCTAGGAAACTCAGAAAAAGAATTTACGAGGAGAAGAGTGCTTTTTCGAATATAAACTTTTTTCAACCAATTTATAATGAGATTCAACAAGCGTTTACCGAGCGTCACACAACCGCAGGAAAAGTAACTGATCTTGGTCGAAATCAGGAGAAATTGAAAACACTACACCAGGAAGTACTTGATGAAATCGAAGAACTGTCGGAATTTTGCAAAGCATGTAAGCCTGTTAAAAAGAAAAAATAAACCACTATCGACTTGAAGTTGATAGTGGTTTAGTGCTCGTTGTAAAAGTATTCTTTCTCTGGCAATCCAATATTTATACGCCTTAAATTGTCAAATAGCTACTCATTACCCCAACCACAAATCCACTGGCTTCTTCACAACAGGAGTGAATGGCAATTCAATTTTCTTTCCTTGTCCCGCGGAAGCATAGGCTGCATAAATTACTTCAAGCACTTTGCGGCCCAACTCTCCGGTAACTAATGGTTCCTTGTTGTTGCGCACACAATCAATGAAATGTTTCAATTCATGCGGATACCCTTGATTGAAGGCTTCTTCAAATACCGGGAAGCTCCAGCCCGTTGTAGTGTCTGCTTTCTCCATGGCATAACCAAATCCTTTTCTGCTATACGCGATGGCTGCGTTGCCCCGGAATAAGTCGGCCTGCATCAGTCCATCCGTGCCATATACTTCGCAGTGGTCGTCCATGCCACCGTGGCGTGCCCAACTGTTTTCGGCTACACCAATGGTGCCGTTTTCAAATTCTACGATCACCACCGAGTTGTCTTCGCCTTTGGTTCTACCTTTGTGCAGCACGGTAGACATTGTAGCCATCACATTTTTTACCTTGGCATCATTCAACATCCAGAAAAACCAACCGAAGGCATGGCAACCCATGTCCATAAGCACACCGCCACCGGCCAAGTTTATATCGTAGAACCAATCGGAGTGAGGGCCGGAATGTTTCTCCGCTTGTTTCAGCATGTAGATGTCTCCGATAGCGCCTTCTTTAACCAGGCTTCGTACGCGTTCATATTTAGGCGCAAAGCACAATTCTTCGGCATACATCAGTTTTACCCCTTGTTGCTTGCACACCTTTATCATTTCATCGGCTTCTTCGAGCGTAACTGCCAAAGGCTTTTCGATGATGATGTGTTTTTTTGCATTCGCTGCTTTGATAGCCGCTTGCGCATGCAGGAAGTTGGGCAGGCAGATGTCCACCACTTCGCAACCCGATTCGTTGATGATGGCATCCATTGAATCGTAGGCTTTCGGGATATGATGTTTTTGTGCGAAGGCTTTTGCTTTGTTGATGTCGCGGCTATACACGGCTACTACTTCGGCTTCGGGCACAAAGCGCTCATAACTTTCCATGTGGATATCGGAAATAAAGCCACAGCCAAGAATGGCAACTTTTGTTCTGTTCATACAATTATTTTATTCGTTGACGGTACTAATTATTTTCTGCGCCCGAATATAGTAAAATGTTGAAAGCGAATGTAGCACCTTCTTATCAGCGGACGAATAAGTAAATCAAGGAATACGTGATATGTATAAAACCGGATATTATTCTGCGATAAATTTCTACGTAGGGATACTAAGCAGGATAATTTGACCTTTACAGACTTTATAGGCAACCAAAAGTTATCTCACTGTAGCCTTATCAATTCTCGTAGGCGTATCCGTTCCGTTTACGATTGATTGGGAACTCAGCGCAATGGCGCGAATGGTGGAGGTGATATTCTTCATATTCAGCGTTTCCACTTCATCATCGACCGTGTGATAATATTGATCGATGTCAATTTCATCGGTGGAAATGGTATGAGCCGGAACTCCCAACCGTGCCAACGTAGCGTTGTCCGATCGGTAAAACAGATTTTGACTTGGGTAGGGATCGGGCCTGAATTCAAACTTTGTTCCTGTTAAGTTTTTCTGAAGAATATCACCAAAATCAGATCGTTCATAGCCAGTGATGAAAGCAAAGTTTTGCCCCCACTTGGAAGGTTTACCAATCATTTCGATGTTGAACATGGCTACTACCTTATCAGGATCGAGTTGTTCTGAAAAATATTTCGAACCGAAGCCACCAATTTCTTCTGCCGTAAAGGCTACAAAGATCAACGTGCGGTTATTGTTATTAATTTTTTTGAAATAGCGTGCGAGCTCAATTACAGCCGTGGTGCCCGAAGCGTCATCATCAGCACCGTTAGCAATAGAGTCACCGGCCACAGGAGATTCTATTCCGATATGATCATAATGACCAGAAAACACAACAACCTCATCTGGTTTGGTTTTGCCAGGCAACATACCCACCACATTAGCCATGGTGATGATTTCAATTTTTTGAGTTGCTTTTACTGAATAGGATTGAATGTCATAGTGGCCCAGCACAAATAATTTGGTTGACTTTCGGCCGCTTAGAAATCGCTTTCCGAAATATGAATTCAATTCTTTGAATTCATATTGCAACTCGGGAGCAACCAATATCAATGAAGAGATGGTATCTCTGCGGATCAGACCAAATGCGCTGCTTAACAGGTACTGTCTTTTGTTGGTAATGGTACTATCGTAGTTAATGGTTTCAATCGCCAGACCTTGGGTGATGTTTATCGATTTGTTTTCAGATGCCAGGACGACATTTCCTCTTGCAACGGTCACGCCATTAATCACTACTTCCATCGTTTCGGGTGCAATCATTTCTTTTTTAAATTCCTGGCGGAAGGTAGCAATACTCGAGAGTTTATTCAGTCCTATTTTATTGAATTCACTTTCAATAAAAGCCGTTGCTTTTTCAATGTGTTCGGGCTGAGTGGCAGATCGCCCCATCATATCATCGGCAGTTAATTTTTTTAGTACACGAGTTACATTTTCTTCTTTGATTATTTTTTCAACGGGCTGACTATAACTTACATTGATCAGCAATCCAAGTATAACCGCGAGGGTGATTTTTTTCATTTACAAATTATTAGGAGTTTATACTATATGATATGGATATCGAATTACAAGATCGAATCTTTTGGTGGATCACGAAAATCATAAACTGGTAAAAACATCGTTAACTAGTTCTTACTCTTTAAAAGACCATTGGTAAATTCATAACTCGCGACCTGATACCATGCTATCGCTTCTTCTATCAGCGCTTCATCATTTTCAATTTGCACTGCGGTACCAGTTTCATAGTCGGGCGTAAACGTACTTACTGTTTTTTGGGGATTCAGGATTACCAATTTGTCATTCTTAAGGTAACCAAGACTTTGATAGGTGCTGATAAAGACACGCTCGCGTCCTTCTTCCAATTTGAAAATATCGTAACCAAAGAATTTACTGGTATAGCTGAAGTTTAACATACCTAACACGGTTGGTCCAAGATCTATCTGACTCATGAGCCGCTCCATTTTTCCGGCAGCAATATTTTTAGGTGAATAAATGAGCATGGGGATATGATATTTATTAACCGGAAGTTCTGTCTTTCCTGCGCTGGACGCACAATGATCTGAAGTAATAATGAATAAGGTGTTATCAAACCATGGTTTTGATTTGCACTCGTTAATGAACTTGCGAATGGCATAGTCGGTGTATTTCACGGCACCCTCCCGATTCGTGTGTGAAGGAATATCTATTCTACCTTCGGGGTACGTGAAGGGTCGATGATTTGAGGTTGTCATAATATGGGCAAATACCGGTTTCCCTTTTTGCCAGGTATTATCAATTTCTTTTTCTGCTAACGTGAACAGATTTTCATCTGCTACTCCCCAAATGTTTTCGTAGTCAATATCTTCATCGGCAATCTTACTACGGTCATCAACTTCATAGCCATTGTTCGAAAAGAAATATCCCATGTTGTCAAAATAACCATAGCCTCCATAGATGTATTTGCTTTCATATCCTTTGTCTTTAAAGACTTGTCCCAACGAAAATAAATTTTCATTATTTGGTCTCCGCACAATAGATTGACCCGGAGTAGGTGGAATACATAAACTTAACGCTTCGAGCCCACGCACGGTGCGGGTGCCGGTGGCATAAAGCCTGGTGAACAATAATGAATGATTGGTTAACGAATCTAAAAATGGCGTAATGCCTTGTGTGTTGCCAAACGTGCCCATGAAATCGGCACTGAAACTTTCAATGCTGATCATGACTACGTTCATTTTATTTTCATCTCCTGAATTAACAATTGCCCGCTCAATGTTTGAGGTGGAGACATTAGTAAATTCGCTTTCTGGAGTAGTCAATAATGGTTTAATAAGCACAAATGCTTTTTCGTTTTCGATTTTACGGTAGAATTGTTCGTAGTCAAGTTCATTATTTAAGTAGGCTGCAAACAATTCGTATAGTCCATTACCCGATAGTTCGTTAACAAAAGCATTGTTGCTGAACTTGTGCATTTTGTTATTGATCGAAAAGAAAAACAGAACAGGTAGTAACAGTAATCCGATAGCAAATGGTGTTCGGTGCTTGAATCGAATAGAGTATGAAGCAGATAAATCAATGTACGGTCGAAGCAGATAAACTATCACTGCGGCTATAAGAAGAATTACAACAACAATCCATTCAATCGGGTAGGACTGACGAATATTACCAATTACTTCGGTGGTATAAACCAAATAATCGACCGCAATGAAATTAAATCGGGCGCTGAATTCATCCCAAAAGAACCACTCCGAGACAGCATCAAAAAGTAATGCGCCAATAAAAAAATAAAATACTCCGTAGGTTAAATAGTGATGCCATTTCTTAACAAAAATTCTATTTGGAATTAACCACACATATAATACAAAAGGGATAATAAAGTAGCTGGCATTGACCAGGTCAAAGAATAGCCCGATGGTGTAAATTCCAACCAGATTAACTAAAGTAAAATCAATGTTGCTGGCCGACTTAATAAGCAAGGCGGTGCGTATCGATAGCGAAACAATCAGAAGAAGCGTGATCATCAAAGCGAATAGGCCAAAGCGATGGCTTAGTACTTTGCGTGTAATTGCGATCATAGGAAGTAACGATAAATTATTTTTGCAAAGTTAACTGTATCCACTCACTTTTCCCGACTAAAGTTGATAGCGAAGAGAATTTATGAAGTCTTGATGTTCGCCACTGACTCATCGATTATGGATCATTTGCACATTAATATCGGACGACTGTTCAGAGAATCTTTGGCTAAATTAAATAGGGTATAGAAGTTCCTTGTATAATTAATCACAACATTCAATCCATGTATTGAGCAATTAGTCGGTGAAAATGATGAGTTCCCTTTTCACGGGTTACTGAATATCGACCATGAGAATAGAATCTCGATCTAATTCCTTTTTGTACATTTTGAACAATCTCCTCGTCTTCCAATTCCACCTTGTGAAGATCACCTCCGGCTCCCTGTCGCAACTTACTTTCGTCCCATACATAAGAAAGGAAGGATACTTTAGTTTTCTTTAGAGAAATGGGACGAATAATATTTACTGACAGACCCCAGGGATAAAAGTTAAACATCATGTTGGGAAACACCCAAAAGTAGTATCCAGCCACTTTTTTTCCATAATCAGGCGATGTAGCAGGAAGTTCAAAAACCAGTTCGCCTTCCTTGGCAATGCCCAATTGCAAATTAGAATTTTTAAAAAGTTCAACAGAATAATTTCCATAATCGATTACAGAATTTAGTCCGGCATGCACAAAAGGAATGTGAAATCCCTCCAGGTAGTTTTCGCAATACAACGCCCAATGGGCATCAATCACATAGTCTTTGGATAGATCCGGTCTGAAAATAAATTCATTTAGCGGCATCCAACCCACGCGATCCATCATTTCTTTAAAAAACTCAGACGGATCGCTGTTTTTATTGAGTGAAGTGAATAATAATTTTCCCCACTGAAAGAGGGGTAATGAGGTAAGGTTATCCACTTCGGATGGAAAATATTTAACTTCTTTAAACTCTGGCATGGAGAGAAACTTCCCATTTAGATTAAATCTTCGTCCATGGTATTTACAACGAATATCATTGAGCTTACAGGGATGCTCTACCATCAAATTACCCCGGTGCGTGCATACATTGGATAGGCAATGAAGATCACCTTGTTTATCACGGGATAGAATCAGCGGTTCATCGAGATAGTTTTCCAACAAATGAACGGGTGTAACCCATCCATGTTCTTTTACCTGGTCAGTATCGCCAATGAGATGCCAGGTGTTGGTAAATATTTTTTCCTTCGATTTCCGGAAATATTCTGAATGAAGATAAAAGTCGGTGGATATTGTTTTTGCCTGCGCAATGTCGGGGTGTACTGCTAACGGTTCCATGAATAGATTTTAGATCTTTAAAGGTAATTACCGAAAGATATAGTTTTGTAATCTTGAAGACATTCTTTTGTAACAGTTATTCCGTTATTTGAATATTCTTTTCCACCTATGAAAAAGTCAGAATGGCTATATGGGGCAGCGCAGTTATTGCCAACCTCATGACGCAAACTCTTTATTTTAAATTTGGCGCTTCCGAAGAAGCTGTATTTATTTTTACAGCGATTGGCGTGGAGTCCTGGGGCGCATAGAAGTGGGATTACGTGAAGTAATGGCCTTTGTCTTTTAATCATTCCGGCAACTGTGTGGGCTGGTTCGTAGCGTGCATTGGGGTAAATGATAGGCGCTTTAGGAAGGCACGCTACAAGATTAAGACTCCATGTCAGAGGGGGATGGGGGGTGTTTTTTAGTTATGCATTGGTTGTCACAACGAGTTCTGTTTACTCGTTGTGGAAAAGCAACAAGTATCAACTACCCGTTTTCATTCTCAGGCATTTACCTTCATTTCTTCAGTAGGCCTATTACTTTTTCCAGTTCTTCAGAAAGTGTAGGTTGATCTTTCAACATAGACTGAAGTCCATCGATCAGGTAGTTTGCAATACTTTCATTTTTTGTGACTTTCGATTCGATATCGCGTAAGATATCTAAGGCATCTTCTTTTGAAGGAAAATCAGTCTCCTTTATTTTATTCATCAGGTTTTGGACGGCCTCTATTTGTTGTGTTTTATCTAGTGAGTCCTCACCGGGTACAGCCACGGTCGCTGCCACTGGTGTATCTGCGGGCTTTGCATTTGATAAACACACATTATATTGATCAACGATTTCTTCTATTTTTCCTTTTCCGATGTCACCATTTTTTACCCGTTCAGATAATTCGTAGCAATCCTCCAAATACATGGACATTATTTTCTTAAATCCAAGGTTGGGCATTTCCATTGATGTCCCATTTAGCTTTACTAGGTAGCGACCTTCGAAAGAACTTTGATTAGGATGTTTGAATCCATATAAACTAAGATACCCGCGTTTTATGATTTTCATTAATCGTATGGAGTTGTCGATTTGAACAGCCTTATAGAATTCATTGTCCTTATTTAGGATTAAAACCTGTAAGGCAGTGTACATTTCCTTTTTACCGTTGTTCGAAATCTGAACCCGATCTAATTGGTCGTATGATAAAATTCGTAGTTCTCCCTTTATGGTATCTGATTTAAGGGTAACTAAATAATCGGATTGTGCGAAAGCACCTAACCCTGCCTGAAATAGAATAAAAAATAAGGTAATTTTTTTCATGGTAAACTTTCAAAAACCGAAATACGGTATTAGTAACAATACAGACAAGCCCAAAGTTGTTTAACGAGAACTTTTGTTAACAAAGAGTCGCCTGTGAAAGGTTGCGGAAGCGTAGGTATATACAATCTTATAAAATGTTTTGAACTTTTTTTCTTATTAAGTTAATTGGGATGTATTTTACACCCCTATGGTTAACTATAATCCAAAAGTCTGGTTCTCATTGGTTTTTCATGCGTATAGCCGGGCGGTAATGAGAACGCTTACTCCTGCTATTATTTTCATTGCTATATATACAGCAGGGATTTGCTATCTTTTATTGGATGTACTTCGTTTCCACGAAAAGGATTTTCATACAACCATATCCATGCATTCTTTGCTGGGTATCGTGTTGGGTTTATTCCTTGTTTTTAGAACCAATTCTTCATATGATCGTTGGTGGGAGGGGCGTAAACTCTGGGGTAGTTTTGTGAACAGCACACGTAATTTGTCACACAAACTGAATGCTTTTCTCGATGTCAATGACACGGAAACCCGGAGATGGTTTGCCCTGATGATACCGAATTTGGTTGTTTCAGTGAAGGAACATCTAAGAAAAGGAATAAAATTGAGTGAACTGGATGTAGTGGATGATAACTTTCTGCCGAGCTTACAGAATGTAAAACATATTCCGAATCGCTTATCTTCTATGTTATACGTTCGCGTGAACCAGCTTTATAAAAGCAAGGCTTTGTCTGGTGAGCAACTTTTTTTATTGGATAAAGAGCTTAAGGAGTTTACAGACATACTAGGTGCCTGTGAGCGAATTAAAAACACACCCATTCCATATAGTTACAGTATGTATATCAAACAGTTTATTTTTATTTACGTAATCACGCTGCCCATGGCCTTTGTTACTACCTCTGGATATCTTACTGTACCGGTGGTAGTTCTAATTACTTTTGTCCTTTTGAGCGTGGAATTAATAGCTGAAGAAATTGAAGATCCCTTTGGAAGAGATATTAATGACTTACCAACCGATGAACTAGCTGTAAAAATCACCGACAACGTGCGGGAAATTCTTTTATGATCATCCTTTCTTAAAAAGCCACTGTATAAATAAAATAAAGAATTATAAGGATAATCATAACGGCATACATGATCAGGTCAACTCGTACATAATCTTTGTATTCCTGATAGAGTTCCTTTAATTTTTTGAACATAATGGTCTATAAACTTATTTGTCCACAAATGTAACCATTTGCTATTGTTTAAGGTTAGTTGAATTACGTTACGCTAAGGCATGTATAAATACCTATTTTTTCTCCTGTTACTTCCGTGGTCAGGTTGGGCTCAGCAAAAATTTACGATTAGTGGTTATCTTAGAGACGCGACCAATGGTGAAGAGTTGATCGGTGTAACCGTACAGGTGCAGGGAAGCAGCCAGGGTACAGTTTCTAATGCCTATGGATTTTATTCGCTCACTCTTTTGCCTGGTTCGGGCACGCTTCAGTTTAGTTATATAGGTTACAAAAGTCAAACGTTTGATTTTCTGCTGGATCAAAATATTTCATACAATAGTGAACTAACACCAGTGGCAACTCAAATGGAGGAGGTAGTAATTAGTGGCGAACGGATAGATGCCAATGTTACTGATATCCAGATGAGCCACCGAAAAATTGACGTGGGTCAAGTTCGAAAACTGCCTACCTTTTTAGGTGAAACGGATATAATTAAAACGATTCAAATGCAACCGGGTGTGGTAATGGCCGGAGAAGGCACGAGTAGCTTTTTTGTGCGGGGTGGAAGTGGAGATCAAAACCTGATTTTGATTGACGAGGCACCTATTTATGACCCCTCCCATTTGTTTGGTTTGTTCTCCATATTTAATTCAGATGTTATTAAAGAAGCTGAATTGTACAAAGGAGGAATACCTGCTCGCTTTGGGGGAAGGCTCTCATCCATATTGGAAGTAAGAACTAAAGATGGAAACAATAAAGAGACTACTGGCAGTGGCGGCATTGGAACATTGGCTTCGCGGCTGGCGATTGAAGGGCCGTTGCGAAAAGATAAAAGTTCATTTATTGTGTCGGCCCGGAGGTCGTATGTGGATGGTTTTTTAAAATTGGCGAACAACGAAAACTCAGTTTACTTCTATGATGTAAATGCGAAAGTGAGCTGGAAGTATGGTAATAAGAATCGTTTGTTTGCTGCCTTTTATAGTGGTCGGGATAAATTCAGTATCTCCAATAATTTTGGTTTTGGTTGGGGAAATCAAACGGCAACACTACGTTGGAATCATCTTTTTAACAACCGCTTATTTTCCAATGCGTCACTGATCGTAAGTAATTTCGATTATCGTCTGAAAATCAATGACCCCGTGCAGGGATTTGATTGGACTTCTAACTTACAACAAGCGAGCCTTAATAATGATTTGAGTTATTACATCAATCCGCAACATGAACTTAATTTTGGATATCATCTGAGCGGAAGGCGATTTTCTCCCGGTAAAATAACACCCACCACATCAACTTCTGCTTTTCAAGAATTGGATCAACAAAAAATGTATGCACTTGATCATGCCGTATACCTGGACTATAAGCAGAAACCTTTCGAAAAAATTGCTATCACGTATGGACTTCGGTTATCTGTATTTCAAAATATTGGAAAGTCGGATGTGATTATTTATGCCGATCCTACCGACAATGTCAATATTGTACGTACGGATACTCTTCATTATAAGTCAGCGCAAACGATTAAAGCCTATATTAAATTAGAGCCCAGGTTTTCATTTTTGTGGCAACTCAATACGGTGAGTTCACTGAAAGCATCCTATAACCGAATGGTGCAAAATACCCATCTGATTACCAGTGGCACTGTTCCACTGCCGTTCAATACATGGAGCCCAAGTAACTATTACCTCAGGCCACAGGTGGCTGATCAATTTGCCCTTGGATATTTCCGTAATTTCAAAAACAATCAATATGAATTTTCATCCGAATTGTTTTACAAATCAATCGACAACATTACTGACTTTGCCGATAATGCCCAGCTATTTTTTAATAATGATCTGGCTACCGAATACAGACAAGGTACTTCCCTCGCTTATGGTCTTGAGCTCATGGGAGAGAAGAAGCAAGGAAATCTTACCGGATTTTTAAGTTATACATTATCAAAAGCAACTAGGAATATTCCTGGCGTTAATCAGGATCAAACCTTCGCAGCTAATTATGATCGTAGAAATGTGATAAACGTGGCTGTGGTTTACGAACGCTCCGATCGCTGGTCATTTGGTTCTACATTTAATTATAGTACCGGGCGCCCCATCACGTTGCCTGGTGGCCGATATCAGTTTGATATTTACAATGTAAGTTACATTACGAGTCGCAATGGCTATCGATTACCTGATTTTCACCGGCTTGATTTATCGGCAACATGGAATCCCAAATCCAAACGTGAAACCAGACGGTGGAAAAGTCAGTGGATATTTTCAGTTTATAATGTGTACAATCGAAAAAACCCGTTCACTATTTATACCCGAACTAAAGAAGATGGCAATGGGAATATAGTCGGTGACGGCACCCAAAAGGAAGCAGTCCTGATTTATCTTTTCCCTGTGCTGCCTTCAGTTACATATAATTTTAAATTTTAGTATGAGGACACGATTTTTTCTAATGATCATAATAATAATGGGTTTATTTTCGTGCGAAGAGATTATTCAATTAGACCTTAATAAAACGCCACAGAAAATAGTTATCGAAGGGTTGCTTACCAATCGCTTCGGAGATCAATATGTTAAAATCACAAGAACATCGGATTTTTATAATACAGCAACGGTGGAGAGGATAAGTAATGCCAGCGTATCGGTAACGGACAGTGATGGTACGATGTTCAACTATACTCAGGTGTCACCCGGGTATTATATTCCTATTACAAACTTTTCAGGGCAGGTTGGGAAATCGTACAAGCTTTCTGTAGGTATTGGTGATCAGGTATTCGAATCGCAAGACGAACTTTTACGATTGCCGCTTATTGATTCTTTAGGATATGCGATGGCCCCTAAGCCTACCGTAGAACGAAAGCAGAAGGGCCAGCTTTATGACTTACTCTTATATTTTCAGGAACCAAAAGATTCAAAGGATTATTATCTTTTTAAGTTTTATCGAAATGATACGCTTACCTACACCAATTCCAATGATATCTATCTGACCAGTGATGAAGTCTTAGGCGAATCGATAAAAGGTTTTCCTTCTCCGGTGTTCTATGCGGAGTCGGATACAGCCCGCATGGAGATGTATAGTGTCACACGAAACGGATACTTGTTCTTTAGTGATTTAGCTAATCTTCAGTATAGTGATGGCGGATTGTTTGGCCCGGTGCCGGCTAATCCACGCACCAACATCAGCCAGGGAGCCTTGGGATTCTTTCAGGTTAGCGCTGTGAGATCCGAGGAGATTATAATCAGGAAAAAGTGATTATGGAGGTTTACTGGATTTACAAGGTGAACCTTTTATGAACGGCTGATAGCCTCAGATTCACAAATCTCTGGTTTGTTGCAAATAAATTTCAAAGATCTGATCAGGGGATACACGGCCAAAATAAAAAAGTATATAAGCGGGATTATTAAATATGCATAACCTGTGGTAGTTTCCCCAAAAATTGGAGATTTCCTATGCGTTCAATCTGCTGTTTATTCATAGTGTTTTTCGTTTTTTCGCTGCCGCTACCAGCACAGCAAACAACGGTGCTTGATAACAACCCTTCCTTAACATGGTATCAGATTAATACTCCGAATTTCAGGATTATTTTCCCGAAAGGTTTTGAAAAACAGGGCAATAGGATGGCTAACACGTTAGAACACATTCGCACGCCCGAAGCCAACTCAATCGGTACGTTGCCCGCTAAAATTTCCGTGGTACTTCAAAATCAATCTTCCGTATCCAACGCCTTTGTTTCGATCACTCCGAGACGCTCGGAATTTTATACTATGCCATCACAGAATTACAATTTTATAGGAAATAATGATTGGATGAACCTGATTGCTTCGCATGAATATCGTCACGTAGTTCAGTTTCAGCACGCAAAAAGAGGATTTAATAAAGTGCTTTATTATCTATTTGGTAATAACACCTTGGCCGTGATGTCATATGTATCAGTGCCTCAGTGGTTTTGGGAAGGGGATGCAGTGGTTACAGAAACGGCTTTTACACCAAGTGGTCGTGGCCGAATTCCTTATTTTGATTTGGTATTTAAAACAAATTTAATGGAAGGAAGAACGTTCAATTACAATAAACAGTTTTTGCGTTCTTATAAGCATAACATACCTGATCACTATGTGTTGGGGTATAATATGGTATCCTACTTAAGAAAGAAAACCGGCAACGCTTCTATCTGGGGAAACATCACCGCCCGCGCTTGGAGCACACCTTTTATGCCGTTCACATTTTCCAGATCATTGAAAAAGGAAAGCGGATTGTATGTTAGTGATTTGTATAAAGAGATGGCTACCGATTTAAAGAAAAGATGGAAAGCTCAAATTGATACGTTGCAGCTTACACCATTTGAAAAAATAAATCCACGATCATCCAAGGCATACACGAATTATCTGTATCCGCAGGAACTTGAAAACGGTTCGGTGTTGGTCATGAAGTCCGGTATTGGCAACATTGAGGAATTAGTAGCCATTTCTGACGGCAAGGAAAAAAAGGTATTTACACCAGGCATGATAAATTCTACGGGCATGATATCGGCCACTAATAGCCGTATGGTTTGGAATGAATATCGGTATGATCCTCGGTGGCGTGTGCGAACGTATTCCGTCATTATGGGTTATGACAAGGGTGATCGATCAAAACGAATGATCTCTAAAAATTCACGTTATGCTTCTGCTGCGATTTCACCCGATGGATATAAAGTAGCCACCATAGAAAGTACTACTGATTACCAAACGCACCTTGTGGTGCTGGATTATTTTACAGGCAACGTGCTGAAAGAATTTGTCAATGCCGGGAACGATTTTATTTCCATGCCACGATGGGATGAAAAGAGTCAATCAATTTATGCGCTTAGTACGAATCAAACTGGAAAAGCGATTGTAAAATTTGACTTTACTTCAGGCAACGTATCGATGCTCACGGAGTATACTCAGGAGAATGTAGGATATCCTGTACCTGTTGGTGATTATGTTTTATTTAATTCACCCCGTAGCGGTATTGACAACCTGTATGCCATTAACATTGCCACAGCTAAGCGTTATCAGATCACCTGTAGTAAATATGGCGCCTATAATCCTGGGATGAGTAGGGATGGAAAAACCATTTACTATAATGAACAAGGTCGTGATGGTATGGATGTAGTAAAAATTTCGTTCGATCCGGCTTCATGGAAGGAAGTAGATACTGAATTTTCTCAGCCCAACGAATTCTTTCAGCATTTGGTTGAGCAGGAGAATCACCCTGATTTATTTAAGAATATCCCAACAGAAAATTTCCCTGTTAAAAAATATTCCAGGGGTGGAAATATGTTCAATCCTTACGGGTGGGGTTTATATTTTAATGAAAACCTCACGCAAGCCGACATTGGAATTTCTTCACAAGATGTACTCAGCACAACCCGCCTCAATGCAGGTTATAAATTTGATATTTATGAACGTACCGGATCGTGGAATGCGGGCATCAGCTATCAGGGCTTTTATCCGATTATCGATGTTAATTTTTCAAAAGCAACACGATCCGTTAATGAAGGTGATTTGTCCTATAAAAAAGTGGTAGGTGTTGATACCACGGCAGTAAAGGAGAATCTTACTTTTGATTGGAAAGAAAAATCGATAGAAGCCGGATTAAGGCTTCCGCTTCTCACAACGCGTTCAAGATTTTATAGTAGCATTACTATGTCCAACTATGTTGGGTATACTGCGGTATCGGAATTTCGCAACAGCATTGATGGAGGTGGAAGATTATTGCCAGCCAATTATCCTCAATATTTTTTTCGTGATTATGCGGATAAGGGAGACCTCATTTACAATCATTTTTCAATGTCTGCCTACCGTCTACTTAAACAAAGCCAAAGAGACATCAATAGCAAATGGGGCCAGGTATTTTTACTGGATATATTTGGAACACCATATAAAGGTGATTATAGTGGAAGTTTGTTTGCCTTTCAGGGGCGACTTTATTTTCCTGGCCTTGCCAGACACCATTCTATTTGGGGCTATTGGGCCTACCAGAAGTCGGATATTGCCGATGTGCGATTAAGCACCAAGGCCGGTTTAAATAACTACATGTTCCGCAACCGCATTCCTTTACCTAGGGGGCAGTCGATGAGTCGTTTTGAGGATTTTTATTCCATGTCGGCAAACTACACGATGCCACTTTGGTATCCGGATTTAAACCTGGGTCCACTTGTCAATGTGCAGCGCGTAAGAGCCAATGCATTTATGGATTATGGATTTGGAAGAAGTAATATAAATAAGAAGTATGATAGCAAAAGCTATCTTACAACCGGTGTAGAAGTGAAATTTGATATCAACGTATTACGCCTACTACCCCAACTTGACATCGGTTTTCGTTATTCGTATGGGATAAGTCCCTCAACATCAAGGTTTGAATTTCTGCTTGGCACCCTCAATTTTTAACTAAAACGAGGGATTTAATTTGCTTGAAAATCGCATAAATACGCCTATTTTTGACCCTCAACTTCTAGAATTCGACACATAATATAAATTGAAATGGCAGAGATAGTTCGGATGCCCAAAATGAGCGATACCATGACCGAAGGGGTGATCGCCAAATGGCATAAAAAAGTAGGTGATTCAATAAAAACCGGTGAGTTGATGGCTGAAATAGAAACGGATAAGGCCACCATGGATTATGAATCTTTCAATGCAGGCACTGTCTTGTATTTGGGTGCTAAAGAAGGAGAAGCTGTGCAAATAAATGATGTGCTGGCTATCGTAGGAAATAAAGGCGAAGACTTTGCTGCCTTACTATCAGGATCAAAAAGTGCCGCAGCAGGTAGTAAAACAGAAACTTCAAAAGTGGAAGTTGCCACGGCAGTAGCAGAAGCTGCGGTCGATACTTCGGGCATCAAAGCTGAAATTGTATTGATGCCTAAGATGAGCGACACGATGAATGAAGGCGTGATAGCAGCATGGCATAAGAAAGTGGGAGACAGTGTGAAGACGGGCGAGCTACTTGCCGAAGTAGAAACGGATAAGGCCACGATGGAGTATGAATCGTATAATAACGGTACACTTCTATACATCGGAGCAAAAGAAAAAGAAGCGGTAGCAGTAAATGGAGTGTTGGCCATTATCGGTGAAAAAGGCGCTGACTGGCAAACACTTTTGAAAGCACATCAATCGAAAGGTAGTGCCATTGCAGCCACAGAAAGTGCACCGGTAACAGAGACTACATCAGCTGCTTCTACATCACCAGCCTCCAATGGAAATGTAGTTGCAACAACTAACGGAAGATTAAAAGCTTCGCCATTGGCTAAGAAGATGGCCAGCGATCTTGGATTCGATATCACTAAAATACAAGGTACAGGTGAAGGGGGGCGTGTTACCAAACACGATGTAGAGACCTTTAAGCCTTCTGTTGCTCCGGTATCTTCTTCAACGAAATCTACGTCAGCTCCGGTGGTATTGCCTCAGGTGGTAGGCCAGGAAAGTTTTGAAGAAGTGGCTGTGTCACAGATGCGTAAAGTCATTGCACGCAGACTTGCTGAAAGTAAATTCTCGGCACCACATTTCTACCTCACCATGGAGATCAACATGGACAAGGCGATAGAAGCGCGCAAGAGCATGAATGAAATTTCGAAGGTGAAGATATCCTTCAATGACATGGTGTTGAAAGCAACTGCGGCTGCGCTACGCCAGAATCCGGATGTGAATGTAAGTTGGTTAGGAGATAAGATGCGCAAGAATCATCACATACACATTGGGGTGGCTGTTGCGGTAAAAGACGGATTGGTTGTGCCAGTGGTTCGGTTTGCTGATAATAAATCTTTATCGCACATCGCGTTGGAAGTAAAAGATCTCGCACAAAAAGCACAGGATAAAAAATTACAACCCAGCGATTGGGAAGGAAGTACCTTCACCATATCTAACTTAGGAATGTTTGGTATTGAAGATTTCACTGCCATCATCAATCCACCAGACGCCTGCATTCTTGCCGTGGGCGGAATCAAAGAAACGGCTATCGTAAAGAATGGACAGTTGGCAGTAGGCAATGTGATGAAGGTAACACTGTCGTGCGATCACCGTGCAGTAGATGGTGCGGTTGGTGCCGCATTCCTCAAAACCTTAAAAGGACTTTTGGAAGATCCGGTAAGGATATTGATTTAACGATCCTACAAAATATTAACAGTCAGCCTGAGCTTTAGTCGAAGGCTGACTTCATTTTTTTTAAGCAAGCATATGGAAAAAATTCACGCTACCACCATTCTCGCAGTACTTCACAACGGCAAAGTTTCCATAGCTGGTGATGGCCAGGCAACCATGGGAAATACCATTGCCAAAAGCAACGTGAAGAAAATCAGAAAACTACAAGACGGAAAAGTGGTGGTAGGTTTTGCCGGCTCCACGGCCGATGCGTTTACACTTTTGGACCGCTTCGATGAAAAGCTAAGTGCCTATGGTGGAAACATGAAGCGTGCTGCAATTGAACTAGCAAAAGATTGGCGCATGGATCGATTCCTTCGCAGGCTCGAAGCCATGCTCATTGCGGCCAACAAAGATGAAATATTGGTAATATCCGGAACGGGTGATGTATTAGAGCCCGACAATCATGTCGCTGCTATCGGATCAGGTGCTATGTATGCGCAGTCTGCAGCATTGGCATTAAAAAAACATGCATCGCATTTGTCTGCCGAAGAGATTGTGAGAGATAGCATGATCATTGCTGCCGACATTTGTATTTACACCAATCACAACATCGTTCAAGAAACGATTTCTTAATTGATTTTCTTCCCCGGCATTACAGCGCCATTTTGATAGAGTACTAATCGTTCAACCTGATTCGAAGCGTTCCGTTCGAATTCAACACGCGCATCGACTATTTTCAGATAAAATTTAGAATCACTTTCAGCATAGATGTTCACCTTTGGCTGACCCGTGGCTTGAATATGCAAGCCATCCGATTCATGTGTCACCGCAATGGTAAAGGCAGGACTGATCTCATACGTGCCAACATATTCTTTAAGAATAGACTCCTCCACCATGACCTGCTTTTTCAATTCCTTTAACAAATATTGTTCATTCAACAAGTGAAATCCGAGATCATCCACACCCATTGTGGAGTTGGTAAGGATCACTATCGCTTTCTTTTTTGTTTTGTCGAAACCTACAAATGAACGAAAGCCTCCTGTGCCTCCATTGTGCCATACAATGTTTTCATCCCGGATATGCCATCCGTAACCAATTTTCATTTTGCCGGCTGCAGCCTTGGGCTGATGGGTAAGCGCAAAGGCAGTAGCTGGTGGAGAAGTTGAATTTAGTTGTGCTGCCATATACTTCATCATGTCTTCAGCATTGGAAACAATACCACCCGCTCCGGTGATCACACTTTGATCATTCCATGTCCAAGCTTTCATTGGTATTTTATCAGCATAACCCGATGCTATTGGTTTTTCGGTGCGCATACCGCTGATGAAGGTGTGATTCATACCCAGCGGTTTAGTAATTAATTCTTCGATAAGTTTACCGTAGGGTTTTTCTTTCACGCGTGTAAGCATGAAGCCAAGCAAGCCCATGCCCAAATTCGAGTATTCATATTCGCTGCCCGGATCGCGTGTGAGATCGTAGTTGCTTATGAAATAGGTTAGTTCCGCTTCACGATAATCGATGTAGGGGTTGGATGGATCATGTGGTTGAAAATTTAAAGGCATGCGGGGAAGTCCTGAGTGCGCGGTAGCTAACTGTTCCACGGTAATCACCTTACCATTTCGCTCAGGTAAAACCATTTTTGCTGGCAGGTATTTTTGTGCAGGGTCAGAAAAATTAAGTTGGTGATTTTGGCTTAGCATAGCAGCCATGCTACAGGTAAACGTTTTAGTAATGGAGCCAATTTCAAAGAGTGTTTTAGGTGTAACCGCCTCGTTGGTTTCGAGATTGGTTACGCCAAATGAATGATATTGAACAGTACCATTTTCAAAAATACCTACTACAATACCAGGCGTCTCACCATATTCCACACGCTGTGCTATTTTCTCACTTATGGTTTGACCGGTAGCGTTAACAGCTATTGCTAAAAGAATTATTATAAGATGGCGCATATATTATTGATTATCGAGTTCCGTATTTTCCTCTATAATTTTTTCCTCTTTGATTTTTTCGATAGGCGTGTCTTCAATGAGGATAACAAAGTTTTTTAAGTGTGTTGTGTGTGTGAGAATGATTTTAATAATACCGAGCGCTGGCACGGCAAGAATCATTCCGGTAACGCCAAGAATTTTTCCTCCTATCAGTAGCGCAATGATAGCCGCCAATGCATTGATACTTACCTTGGAGCCTGTAATCCGTGGAGTAATAAAGTTTCCTTCGAGGAATTGAACAATGGAAAAAATAATAATCACACCAGCAGGATACCACATGCTATCTTTTGTAAGCAGTGCCATCGTTACCGGCAACAAGGCTCCAATAAAAATTCCTACATAAGGAATGATGGTGAGTATTCCGGAGAGTATTCCGAAAAATATGGCATGATCGATTCCTAAAACGAGCAACCCGACACTATTAAGGGAGGCAACGATAAGCGTTACTAACAGAAGTCCTGAAATATAACCCTGCACTACGTTCTCAATATCTTTTTTCCATGATGCTTCTTCTTTTTCAGATAGCAGGCTCATAAAAAATGCCCTAAATCGATCGCGGTAAATCAGGAATAAGAAAATGTAAATCGGTATCTGTATCAGCAGTGATAGTACATTAGTGGTTGCTGATAACAACCCGGTAGCATATCCGCCCAATGTTGCAAGACTATTTTTTAATAATTGATTTTGTTCTTTCACACTCATGCCCAGTTCACTTTGCAAGGAATTGCTGATATGATCCATGAATGAGTTAAACTTTGTTTCAAGATTCGGAAGATCTTTTACCAACGATGTAAATTGATTTACGATCAAAATGCCCACCAGTACAAATACAATAAAAGCACTCAGCAGTACAATCGTGATGGCCAACGTGGAAGAAATTTTCTGTTCAAGTCGTTTAACCAACGGTAATAAAACAATAGTGAGAATTCCTGAGATCAGGATCGGTGTCACAATATCTTGTGCCAGTATTATTGTGGCAATCAAAAGTGCCGTCACCATTAACACTTTGTACGTATAATCCAGTCTGTTAAAATGACTCTTTTGTGGGTTCATGGTTGGTAAGTTACGCCTGTTCAATGGCATCTAAAATTACAGCACAGGCTTTTTTTATTTCTTGTTCAGTAATGGTCAGTGGCGGAGCGATGCGAAAACTAAACGGGTGCGATAAAAACCAATAGCAGATTACACCATGTTCCTTTGCATAATTCACGATGTTATTTACAATAACTTCATTGTCAAAATCGATGGCAAACAACAATCCAATTCTTCTTATCTCTTTAATTTTTGGATGTTGGATTAAGCGTTCGATCAATTGACCTTTGCTTTCTACCTGTGCGAGCAAGTTTTCATTTTCGATTACTTCCAATGTAGCCAGGGCAGAGGCACAACATACGGGGTTTCCACCAAAGGTGGTGATGTGGCCTAATATGGGATCGTGTGTGAGCGTTTTCATGTTCTCTTCTGAGGAAATAAACGCTCCAATTGGTAACCCGCCACCAAATGCTTTGGCCGTTGTGAGAATGTCGGGTACGATTTGAAAATGTTCAAAGGCAAATAATTTTCCTGTGCGTCCCATGCCGCATTGTATTTCATCTAGTATTAACAGTGCCCCGGTTTCATCACAACGCTTTCTTACAGCGTGCAGATAGGCGCGATCAGGAATACGAACGCCTGCGTCACCTTGAATGGTTTCCATGATTACGCACGCAGTGTCAGTTGTGATGTGTTTGAGATCGTTAGGGTTATTAAAATCAATGAAACGCACACCGGGCAATAAGGGACGGTAGGCTTGCTTTTTTATTTCATTGCCCGAAACACTCAACGAACCATGCGTGCTGCCATGATATGATTTCCTAAAGGAGATAATTTCAGTTCTGCCGGTAACTCGCTTTGCAAGTTTTAATGCGGCCTCATTTGCTTCCGTTCCGGAATTCACAAAATAGCAACAGTTGAGTGTAGGTGGCAGAAGGCTTACTAACTTTTTAGCCAGTGCATTGGGAGTAGATTGAATAAACTCTCCATACACCATCACATGTAAATGTTTGTCAAGCTGATCTTTAATGGCCTTGATTACATGTGGATGCCGGTGGCCAATGCCACTTACCCCAATACCTGAGATCATATCCATGTAGCTTTTTCCATCCGGACCATAAAGGTATACGCCTTCTGCTCGTTCGATTGAAATAAGAAAAGGATAAGGTGAAGTTTGCGCCAGGTTATGTAGAAATGTTTCCTTACTATAATCCATATAGCAAAGCTACAATACTCAATGGAAAAGTTGGATTTTGGCAGTGGCTACCTGCCACGGGGAACAAAAAAAAGACGCCCTTTTGAGCGTCTTTCATGTATTATAGATTTAACTAATTAAAATTTGGCCAATTCCTGAACCAAATCAATAAGCTTGTTGGAATATCCCCACTCATTATCATACCAGCTTACTACTTTTACGAACTTATCATTTAGCGCGATACCTGCTTTTGCATCAAAGATGGAAGTGCGGGCGTCACCAAGGAAATCCTGTGACACAACATCATCTTCCGTGTATCCTAAAATTCCTTTCAACTCACCTTCTGAAGCATCCTTCATAGCCTTCTTAATGTCTTCATAAGAAGCCGCTTTATCTAATTTCACAGTAAGGTCAACCACCGACACATCAGCAACCGGTACACGGAAAGACATACCTGTAAGTTTTCCTTTCAATTCAGGAATGACAAGCGCTACCGCTTTGGCAGCACCCGTAGAGGATGGAATGATATTTGAAAAACCACCACGGCCACCTCTCCAATCTTTAGCAGAAGGACCATCAACAGTTTTTTGAGTTGCAGTTACAGCGTGTACTGTACTCATTAGACCTTCAGCGATTCCGAAATTATCATTCAATACCTTGGCAATAGGGGCAAGGCAGTTCGTAGTACAGGATGCGTTGGAAACAATGGTATGTTGAGCAGTAAGTTTCTTATGATTTACACCCATTACAAAGGTAGGAGTATCGTCTTTAGCAGGAGCAGAGAATACAACCTTCTTGGCACCAGCAGCAATATGCTTTTGACCATCGACTTGAGTAAGAAATAAACCGGTTGATTCGATAACGATTTCAGCGCCTACTTCATTCCACTTCAGATTGGCTGGATCTTTTTCTGCTGTAACACGGATTTTCTTACCGTTCACAATCAGGTTGCCATCTTTTACTTCAACCGTGCCATCAAATCTACCATGGGTAGAATCATATTTTAACATGTAGGCCATGTAATCAGGCTCTACTAAATCATTGATACCTACTATTTCGATGTCTTTACGTGACATGGCAGCTCTGAAAGCGAGTCGACCGATGCGACCGAATCCATTTATTCCAACTTTTGTCATGATGATATAAGGTTTAAAATTGAGATGCCAAAAATAGACTTCCTGTCAGCCAAAACCAATGAAAAGAATAAGGTAATAATAACTTTTTTAGCGGTTACGTTTGCAAATGCAATTCCGCGCTTTATATTTGCACCTCCAAATTTTAAGACGGTCCGTTCGTCTAGGGGTTAGGACACCAGATTTTCATTCTGGTAACACGGGTTCGATTCCCGTACGGACTAC
>CAYGGY010000013.1:0-109029 GCA_964349405.1 uncultured Ohtaekwangia sp.
ACATGGTGCCCGATGGAGGCAACTATGATGGCACGTTAGGTTCAATCAGCGCATTGGAAGTCATTGAAGTGCTGAACGAAAATAAAATAGTGACAGAGCATCCACTGGAGGTAATCATATTTGCCAACGAAGAAGGTGGCACGATTGGTAGTATGGCAATGGCAGGACAATTAACGGCTAATGGCTTACAACAAATAAGTCAGAGTGGATTAACCATGGCAGATGGCATCAAAGCTATTGGCGGTAACCCTTCGAATATACAGCATGGCATTAGAAAGAAAGGTGACATCAAAGCATTTTTGGAATTGCATATCGAACAAGGTGGTATATTAGAAAAGGAAAACTTGCAGATTGGCGTAGTGGAAGGTATTGTAGGGATTGTGCACTGGGAAGTAACCATTGAAGGGTTTGCTAATCATGCAGGCACTACACCTATGAATCTGCGGCAGGATGCTTTGCTGTCAGCTTCAAAATTAATCATCGCTGTAAATGAAGTAATCAACAGTGTAGAAGGAAATCAAGTAGGCACTATTGGTAAAATAGCCGCCTTGCCGGGTGCTTATAATGTAATTCCGGGCAAAGTATTATTGGGTTTAGAAATCAGGGATTTATCTTCTGATAAAATTGAACTATTGTTTCGTGAAATAGAAAAAAGAGCCATAACCATAGCCGCTGATTCAAAAACAAAAATCAGTTTTCAGCGGCAACCCAACGAATCAAAACCTGCCTTAACTGATAAAAAATTGCAGAACAAGATTGTCGCGTCCGCAAAGACCTTAGGGTTAACCTATAAATTAATGCAAAGTGGTGCCGGGCATGATTCGCAGGAAATAGCAGCAATCGCTCCAGTGGCTATGATATTCGTTCCAAGTGTGGGTGGTATCAGTCATTCCCCTAATGAGTTTACGAAAACGGTAGATATGGTCAATGGTGCAAATGTGTTGCTCCAAACAATACTTTCCATTGATAAAGAATAAAGTTCCTTTATTTGCTGGTGTTCATTTTGTTTTCAAGAGTATCAACATCAATCTCATCTTACATCGCAATACGAATGATGCCGTAAAGAAGTTTTTTTATTGCGAAAACAAGGATCTATACGATTGATCTAAAGATATAACAAGACACAAAAAGTATTGTATTATTCAAATATTAAAATAGTTTTGTTAACCCCATTCCATTGTATAGATGAAAAACATAAATGCTTTATCCTTTTTGGTAATAGTCAATTTGCTTTTTTTATCATGTTCAAAAAAAGATCAGACCTTGTCTCGCGAAGTAACCTTTACTGCAAACGAGGGAGTATTCACCAGGGAGCAAGTAGCATCAGGTTCCATTTTGTATACTAATAATTGTGCATCGTGTCATGGACATAACTTGCAGGGGACGGAAGGTGGGAGTGCCTTGATTGGTGAGCGCTTCATAACCAAGTGGAAAGAGAAATCGTTAGGTGAGTTGTTTGAAGTAACGAGGTCAACGATGCCCAAAACTAATCCACATTCATTGGATGATGCATCGTATTCCAATCTGCTTGCTTTTATACTTAACGCTAATGAATTTCCAATAGGTACTGCTGAATTGCCTTCAGATAAAAATAAATTAGTAACTATTACAATAGGAACACCTCCGGCACAATCGAGAGAAGCTTTGCAGTTTGTTCCAAAAATAACAGACACACAGCCACACACGATTGATGCGGAATGGAAACAGCATCGTGGTGATTATGCCAGCACGAACTATTCTTCATTGGACCAGATAAACAAAGAGAATGTAAAGAATTTGAAAATTGTATGGCGATGGAAGACCGACAACTTTGGGCCTAGTCCAGAGTTTTATTTTAAAGCTACACCATTAATGGTAAATGGTATTTTATATACCACCGCTGGTTTGAATAGATCAGTAGCTGCAATAGATGCAGTAACAGGTGAGACACTGTGGACCTTTCGCTTTGATGAGCGTGAGCGTAAACCCTATGTTCCCCGCCAGAATTCAGGAAGAGGTGTGGCGTATTGGACATCACCGGTAAAAGGAAAAGATCGTGTAATCTATATTACCCCTGGGTTTCAGCTAATCGCTTTAGATGCTCAATCAGGAAATTTGATTTCTGATTTCGGTAATGGAGGAGTTGTGGATCTAAAGAGAGGATTAGGTTCGCATGTTGATCCTATAACTGCGACTATCGGGTCAACTTCACCGCCTATCATTGTAAATGATGTTATCATTATGGGGTCAACGTTCCCTGTTGGTTTGGCGCCAGCATCTAAAAATCAAATTCGGGGAGATATTATGGGATATGATATTCGCACCGGTAAGCAGCGGTGGATTTTTCATACCATACCACAGAAAGGTGAAGAAGGCAATGATACCTGGGAGAATGAGAGTTGGAAATATACAGGTAATGTGGCAGCATGGGCCCCGCTTACAGCTGATCCCGAATTAGGATATGTATATCTTCCATTAGAAGCAGCAACCGGTGATTTTTATGGAGGTCATAGGCCTGGTGATAATTTGTTTTCTCAAAGTTTAGTTTGTTTGGATGTTAAGACAGGAAAAAAAATCTGGCACTATCAATTAGTACATCATGACATATGGGATTATGATTTACCATGCCCACCTGTGTTAGCGGATATTAATGTTGACGGGAAATCTATCAAAGCAGTTATTCAAGTTACCAAGCAGGCATTTGCTTTTGTTTTTGATCGCGTAACTGGAAAACCGGTCTGGCCCATTGAAGAACGACCGGTTCCTCAAAGTGATGTAAAAGGAGAACGGACATCTCCAACGCAACCATTTCCAACCAAGCCGGCCCCTTTCGACAGGCAAGATTATTCGGATGATATATTGGTAGACTTTACACCAGAGATAAAAAAGGAAGCATTAAAAATTGCAAGTCAGTATACAAAAGGTCCTCTCTTTACTCCAATAAGTGTTTATGATCCGCCTAAAAATTTAGGCTCATTAATGATTCCTGATGCGGTAGGTGGTGCTAATTGGCAAGGTGCCGTGCTGGATCCTGAAACCAATATTTTATATGTCTCTTCAAGTACAGTCTTAATGCCCATCAGTTTAGAGTCTTCACCTGAAATTTCGGACATGAATTATATTGCCTACCAGAGTAGTTCCAGGATTGGGCCTTTCGGGTTGCCATTGGTAAAGCCACCGTATGGGAGAATCACGGCAATTGATCTTGATACGGGGAATCATACATGGATGGTAGCGAATGCAGATACACCGGATTGGGTAAAAAATATTCCAGCATTAAAAGGAATTGATATTCCTCGCACAGGCACGCCAGACCGGGTAGGAATGTTAGTGACTAAAACTCTTTTGTTTGCTGGTGAAGGATCAGGATTATATGGATCAAATGGAGGAGGAGGGAACAAATTCAGATCGTACGACAAAGCAACCGGTGAAATTATTTCAACGATTGAATTACCAGCGAATCAAGCTGGGATACCGATGACATATTCTATCAATGGCAAGCAATTCATTGTTATCGCTTTGGGTGCTGTTGGACATCCTGGGGAATTGGTTGCTTTATCACTCCAATAATAATTGGAACCTATAGAATAAAGTGATTTGGTTACATCAAATTTAGGAAAATAGCGTAGATGATTTTTTTGTGGATTGGTATTTGGTATTCGTTTCTTAATTTCGTTAGCTGTAAAGCATCGTCTCTGTTTCGGGAGGATGCGTAATTTCTGGTGCATCGTCCTTTGAGAGACGATGCTTGACCGCATCTGTGTTGATTAATTCGTTTTACTTATAACCACCCCTGCGCATATCCATAGCGCAACAGGTCAATGCTGTTCTCGGACATGATCGTCCGACATGATGAAAATAATATTGGGTTGTTGATTTATCTTTTCCTTTTGGGAGCAAGATCCAAAAATCAAAACAGCTACGAGTAAGTTGATGATAACGAGAAATAATTTTTGAGGACCCATCAGAGAATCTTTTTGTGTTTACATTTCAAATTTCATTTCATAATGCTGAACTACTTGGGCGGATTCAAAATACGGTCCGATCAAAGCGCGTCATTGTTTAAATAAATCGGATTCACGGAATCCTATTGTGTGGGCTTCCAATGTTTGCCAGCGAATTAGCAAAATGTAACGAGTACGTTGCTCAATTCAATTATGCGCCTGATGGCTGATGTATCCCGGTGATTGGCGAAGTATAGGTTGTCCTTCAACCAAGGCTTTTTCAAATTCAGTATTCGAGTCTTTCTTAATATCGATTGTGGCGATTTCTACGATCAGAGTTAGCTTTAGTAAGGATTTAGTTTATTGATAATTGCTATAATTCTGTGAAAGGTTGATGTCTGCGGAAATAACATTCAAGGCGTTTCATATTAATCATCGCTACTTATAACTTACCTCTTCACTGCGTATATAACCGATTCTATCTGCAACGGTAATTAGTTTCACTTCAGCAGGTAATTCAAAAGGATTGGTATAAATTTTCCAGGACATTGCCTTACCATCATCCCCTTCACGTACGATTTTGTATCCGATGGACGCCCCCTCTGTCGTACAGGTAATTTGTGCTTTACCATTATTTAAAGTTATCACCGGGTTAGTGGTTACGGGCTGTTTTCCATTTGGCCAAATCTGCGCCAGGAGATCTTTTTCATCTTTTAACCCGGTATCGTCAAAACTTTGCAGCCATTGATCCATCGCAGTGCTGAGCTCAGTCAACTTTTCCGCGTAAGCTGGATCTCCTGCCAGGTTATGGATTTCATGCGGATCGTTCCATGTGTCGAAAAATTCTTCCTTCGGTTTTGTTTCACGGAACCACAATGACTGCGTTTCGGTCAGCTTTCCTTCATCATAAAGACGAAGAAGTTCTTTCATGATCGGCATTTGTTGCCTGTACGCTACATTTATGATCATTGGTTTTTCAGGCATGTAATAGCGAATATATTTGTAACGATTGTCTCTTGCAGATCGGTTACGATCGGTTAATTCGTCAAATCGATCGGCAGCACCGAAAACATACGTTGGCTCCTCTGTCCGTATAAATTGTCCGAGAAAGGCTTTGCCGTCCATATATTTTTTAGGTTCTATCCCCACGAGGGAAAGCATCGTAGGAGCGAGATCGATAAAGCTGATCATGCGATCGTCTCGCATGCTGGCAAACTGCCCGTTCGGGAATCGAATAATCATCGGCACCTTGATGCCGGCATCATAAAGTAATCTCTTCTGGCGCGGGAGCGGGCCTCCATGATCGGTGTACCAAACTACGATTGTGCTATCAAGCAATCCATCCGCTTTTAGCTGGTCCAGCACCTTGCTAACCTTCGCGTCCATCTCTACAATATTTGAATACATTCGTCTCACATCGGTTACACCCACCTCCGTGTCTGGTAAATAGGGAGGAATTGGTACGTTAATATCTTTATCAACCCAAAGAGAGTCATTTGCTTTTGCCCATATCTGGGATTCATGCGTAACCTCAAAATTGAATACAGCGAAAAAGGGTTGCCCTTTCGCCCGATTGCGCCAATGTGCTTGTTTTGATGATTCATCCCATGCGGTCATGGTCTTTCTAAATTGATAATCTTCTTTTGCATTGTTGGTACAGTAATACCCGGCTGTACGCAAAAACTCAGTAAACATTTTTGTTTCTGCTGGTGGCATCGCTTCGTACGCTTTTATTCCGGCCAGCGACAAGCGTTGGGAGTAGGCATCAATCGCCTTCTGCGTAACATCATGTGAAGACCAGGGGCCTGTTCGCATATGGCTTGCTGCAATATGATTGGCATACATGCCGGTAATGATGGAAGCCCTTGCCGGAGCACACACCGGGTGTGCAGAAAAGAAATTATCATAGCAAACCCCTTGAGAAGCCAGCCAACTGAGTGTTGGGGTAGCGATGGTACTATCTCCAAATGAAGGAATGTTCGGGCTTTGATCCTCGGCAACCAGCCACAAAATGTTGGGGCGAAAACCTAATGTCGGGTTAATGATGTTTTTTTTGTCAGCGTTTTCATCGGTTGAAGCAGATGGGCTACAGGACCAAATGAGCACTGTTAAAATGAAGAAAAGAGTTGTGGTAGATACGATCCGATACATACAAACGAATTGATTTATGGATTTTCAATTTAGCAAGATCAAACATTACTTCTTACAATCTCACAAGTAAATTAAATAGCCGCAGAAGACACCACCTTTTTCACTTTTTCTAATCCCGTCCTGGCTATTGTTAAGACATCCAGTTTCCAATACTCTCTATTGAACAACTCCAGGTACAACTCTGTAGTGCCACCCGTATTTTTTTAGTTTTGTGATGATCTGTTTCCATGTAGCTGTAGCATCACCGGGGTATATACGATGTGTGTCGGTTTGCTGCTCATGGTGAACATGGGTGGAAAAATCCCTTTCCAGCAGTCTCCCGCCTCGGGGACACCTATGTAAAGTGAAAGCTGAAACTGATCAATAGAAATATAGTTGTTTAGAAGATGAATTGAATAAAAAACCTATGAATATAAATAAACTAATGTCAGAATAAGACGGTGTTGTTATTACCGTAATCTGTTATGATTTGCGTCAAATGAAAATAATAAATGGTTATCAATAACGTGGTGCACCGAGGCGGAGACTCCACTTGGAAGGGTGTGAAGAGCACCAACAAGGGCAGGGAAGAATCAGAAGGTGTTTACTTTATTGCCATCACCTGTGATGAGTGGTTGTCGCTATTCGAACGTACCAACGGATATGATATGGGTTATCAAGGATTTGATCACCTGACTTTTATAGCTTCTTTGAAAATTGGGCAGGAAAAGGAAAAATATAACGAGATTATTACACGATGGGCATTGAGTGAATCCCTGAACAATCATAATTTCAACCTTTTAAAAACCTATAATTATGAAACTATTCAATCTCATTCTTTTTTCAATGGCACTTTTTTATTCCTGTTCACCAAGGCAACAGCAGAACGAACCCCAAAAAGTGCTACGCCACGTGGTCATGTTTAAATTTACTGATGCATCAACACCGGAAGAGGTAAAGAAAGTAGAAGATGCTTTTATCGGTTTAGCTGGCAAGATTAACTTGATCAAGGATTTTGAATGGGGCACCAATAGCAGTCCTGAAAACTTAAATCAGGGACTTACCCATTGCTTCTTTGTTACCTTTCACAGCGACAAAGACCGCGATGACTATCTGGTGCATCCCGATCATCAGGCGTTTGTGGAAGTATTAAAGCCTCACCTGGATAAAGTGACGGTGATTGACTATTGGGCTTCAAAGTAGTGTAAGGTAAACCGGCATAGGTTCATTCCTATAAAAAATTCTCATCCTTTAGTTAATCGTAATGAGAGTCAATTTATTTTTATTAGCGCTAATAATTCTTAGTGCTTGTCAACAGGATAAGGGCTCGGGGAAAACAACTGAGCAGCCAACCTATGAAGCGTTTCGTTCACAATATCATTTCACACCTCAGGCAGGCTGGATGAACGATCCGAATGGCATGGTGTTTTATGATGGTGAGTATCATTTATTTTATCAGCATTATCCGGATAGCACCGTGTGGGGTCCCATGCATTGGGGGCATGCGGTTAGTAAGGACCTGATTCATTGGGAGCATCTTCCCATCGCATTATATCCGGATTCCCTTGGGTATGTTTTCAGCGGAAGCGCGGTGGTGGATTGGAAAAACACCAGTGGTTTTGGCACGGCACAAACGCCACCAATCGTGACAATCTACACCTACCACGATCCCGTAGGTGATCGTGCTGGTCGCAATGATTTTCAAACACAAGGTATTGCCTATAGTGTGGATAAAGGACGCAGCTGGAAAAAGCATGATAAGAATCCCGTGTTGCCCAATCCGGGCATTCGCGATTTTCGCGATCCCAAAGTTTCGTGGAATGAAGTGAGTAACCAATGGGTGATGACGCTGGCGGTGAAAGATCACATAGAATTTTACGGCTCACCTGATTTAAAGAATTGGAGTAAGTTAAGTGAATTTGGTAATAGCATTGGTGCACATGGCGGTGTGTGGGAGTGCCCTGATTTATTTCCTCTTAACGATGAACAAGGAAATACTAAATGGGTATTACTCGTCAGCATCAATCCGGGCGGACCTCAAGGAGGATCGGCAACACAATATTTTGTAGGGGATTTTGATGGAAAGAATTTCTTACCTCAGGATACCGAAACGCGGTGGATAGATTACGGAGCCGATAATTATGCAGGTGTCACCTGGTCAGATATTCCCGCGAAGGATGGACGCAGATTATTTATAGGATGGATGAGCAACTGGCAGTATGCGAATGTCGTACCTACAAAGGCATGGCGTAGTGCCACCACCTTGCCACGAGAAGTTACATTGATAAAAACCGAACAGGCATTGGAATTAAAATTCAAACCAGTAGCGGAGTTAGATAGTATTCAAGGGGAGTCGAAAATGGTTGCAGGCAGCACCAAACTCGATCATCCACTTTCATTAATAACGTTTAATTTGACGGAAGATGAAAAGGCGTTCTTCTTAACATTTACCAATGAAGGGAACGAGCATGTAACCATTTCCTTCCAGCAAGGGGTTCTTTCTTTTGACAGGGAACATTCTGGTATTATCAATTTTAGTGACGTGTTTCCATCCGTACATAAAATGGATCTTGGGAAAATAGATGTTAAAAAGGTGAGCGTATACCTTGATTTAGCCTCGATAGAAATTTTCATCAACGAAGGTGAGCGGGTGATGACGGAAATTGTTTTTCCAACCAAACCCTACAGCAAGGTGAAGTTGGAGAAAGCGAATCCGCAGATGAATATTTTAGTGATCTCGTCAACGTTGAATTAATAGTTACTTTTGTATTTGTGATGCTGATTTTTGTGAAACGATATGTAATTCTGTTTTTTATCATTAGCATCAGTGTTTCATGCAATCATAGCAGCAACGATGATTCCATTAGCAAAAGCAATGAATTGATCAATGAAACAAGTCCTTACCTGTTGCAACACGCGTATAATCCGGTTAATTGGTACCCGTGGAATAAGAAAGCCTTAGATAAGGCAGCGCAGGAGCAAAAGCTGATGATCATCAGTATCGGTTTTTCTTCTTGTCATTGGTGCCATGTTATGGAAAAGGAATCGTTCAGTGACACCTCGGTAGCTGAATTAATGAACACTCATTTTGTCTCTATAAAAGTAGATAAGGAAGAACGCCCTGATGTCGATATGACTTACATGAAGGCAGCTACCTTAACCTTAGGTGGTGGCGGCTGGCCATTGAATATCATAGCCCTTCCTGATGGACGCCCCGTTTATGTAAGCACCTATTTATCAAAAGAAAAATGGAAGAGTGTCCTTAGGGGAATGATAGATACCTTTCTAAAAGAGCCTGGAAAACTTAACCAATATGCCGATTACCTTGCTAAGGGGATGATGGAGGAATATGCTGTCTTTAATACCAATTTTGCAGACACCACTTTTGTGCTGAAAGATTATGAGCAGGCGTGTCTGGATATGATCGATAAAATTGATTGGCAAGTGGGTGGTCTTGCTGGTGCCAGCAATAAATTCCCGATGCCGGCTGTCATTACTTTGTTGTTTGAATATACCAACCATCATAAAAGCCTGAAGGCGACTTCTGCATTACAAGTATGGTTGAAAAATATGGCAAGGGGTGGGATATTTGATCAGTTAGGAGGAGGTTTTTCACGCTATGCCACTGATCCAAATTGGACCGTTCCGCATTTTGAAAAAATGCTTTACGACAACGCTCAATTGTTAGCGGTCTATTCCAATGCCTATAGAGTTTATGGAGATGAGGAGTTTCGCAGCGTGGCCGAGATGATTAGTGAATTTCTGGAAAGAGAGTTGCTGGATTCTTCAGGTGGTTACTATAGTTCTATCGATTCAGAAAGTGGCGAAGGAGAGGGGAAATTTTATGTTTGGGAGACAACCGATTTTAATAATGCCGTTGGTGTCGATTCAGTCGTAATGGATTATTTTGGAATCACGTCACGTGGAAACTTTGAAGGGGCCAATGTATTGACGCGAAGGGTTGAGTTCAATGAGTTATCGAAAAAGTATCATCAACCCATCGGGGAGATAAAACAGAAAATTGAGAAGGCTTCTGAAAAGTTATTAAAGATTCGGGAATCCCGCGAGTCCCCGCGCAAAGATGATAAGATCATTACCTCGTGGAATGCATGGATGATACTGGGTTACCTGGAAGCGTATGAGTCGTTTGGCGATATTGCCTATTTAGAAAAGGCCAAACGTACTGCTAACTTTATTTGGAAATATCAAAAGAGCAAGGATCAGATTCATCGTGTTTATAAGAACGGAAAAACGGGTAATACCGGATTGCTGGATGATTATGCAAACGTAGGGCTTGCCTATATTAAATTGTATGAGCATACCTTCGAAATAGACTGGCTGCATAGAGCGAATGAAGTGCTTTTGATGATTGAAACAAACTTTAAATCAGACATGTCGGGTCTTTATAATTATTCGCCCATACAGGAATCGCAATTGATCGTGGAAAACATAGAAGTGTTGGATGATGTAATGGCTTCCTCAAACTCACAATTGGCACTGGCGAAATTTTATCTAGGTAAAATTACAGGTAAAGCCGCCCTAATAAACGAAAGCAAGAAAATGCTCATTGCTATAAAACAAAAAGCGGCATCAACGCCTGTATTTTATGCTAACTGGTTAAGATTGTTTGGTGCGTTTACCCATGATTTTTATGAAGTGGCCATAGTAGGCAACGGATGTCACGATCTTTCAAAAGATTTTGTGCGGATGTATAATCCATACAAGATTATGCTGGGCGGGGTAACCGATGATTCTTTAGAAATCCTGAATGATAAGTTGATGCCTGACAAAACGCTGATCTATGTTTGCTCAGAGGGGTATTGTAAATATCCGGTAAGTAATGTAACGGATGCCTTTGCGTTAATGAAATTAAAAAATAATGTAGGAGCCAGGTAAACAAGTTTTGCCATAAATAAGAATTATATGGATAGACGTCTTTTATTGAGTAAGGTATTTATGTCGCACCCTTTTCGTGTTGGGTCGGTTGCGTTGGTTTTGATATTTCTTTTTTCATGTAGTCAACCTGTGCCGGAAGTGCCTGATAAAAAAGGAGCAGAAAATATTGCCTACCAATGGGGAAAAATTTCCCTGGAGGCAACAGCCAATGACACGGAACGATTCAAGCCGCGACCAACGGTTACGTCACGGATTCTTGGTTTGGTTTGGACAGCCGTGTTTGATGCCTGGAGCCGATATGATGAAAAAGCAAATACGGTTTACTTAAAGACTGAAAGAAGACCTGCCAGTGAGCACACGTTGAAGAATAAGGAGATAGCTATTTCGTATGCTGCTTATCGTGCATTGTTAGAGTATTACTATGCTGATTCAGTCTTGTTACGAAACTACTTGAAGGGGATGGGCTTCGATCCTGATAATAAATCTATTGATCCAGCTGACCCCGCAGGCATTGGGAACCTTGCTGCATTGGCGGTTATTGAAGCGAGACACAAGGATGGGGCCAATCAGTATGGTACACATAGTAATTCTGATGGATCAGCTTATTCGGATTATACCGGTTACCGACCGGTAAATTCTGCGGATACTTTAAAAGATTTAGCCCGTTGGCAACCGAAGTATTTTTCTGATGGCATAGGCGGACAGTTTGCGCCTGGTTGTTTAACTCCTCAATGGGGTCATGTAAAACCGCTCATGTTAGATTCTGCAAATCAATTTCGACCAGGTCCACCGCCTGCCATAGGTTCAACACAATTAGCAGAAGAAGTTAAAGAAGTAGTAGAACGACAGGCAAATCTAACACCAGATCAAAAAGCATTGGTCGAGTTTATGCGCGATGGACCTAAGTCGGTGCAGCAAGCCGGTCATTGGTTGGTATTTGCACAGGAAGTTTCAATCCGTGATCAACATGTGCTGGATGAGGATGTTAAAATGTATTTTTTAGTTCAGGCTACCGCCATGGATGCCTTCATTGCTTCCTGGGAAACGAAAATGTATTATGACTATGCACGGCCTTATGCGTTGGTGCATGATTATTATCAGGGGCAGATTATCAAAGCCTGGGGTGGCCCCGAATCAGGCATGAAGGCAATGAAAGGAGAAGAATGGAGACCGTATTCACCCGAAACATTTTTATGCCCTCCGTTTCCGAGTTATGTATCAGGTCATAGTTGTGTGAGTGGCGCATGTGCTGAGTCACTACGACTTTTTACTGGTGATGATAAGTTTGGAACCTCAGTTAAGTTAGTGCCAGGGGTGCTAACTGAACCAAATCATATCGGAGATACCGTTACGATAAACTTTCCAACATTTACGCAAACGGCCGAGATGGCGGGTATGTCGAGGGTGTTGGGTGGTTATCATATTCAGGTTGATAATGTAGAGGGGTTGCGATTGGGGCGCAGTGTATCTAACAAGGTGTGGGAGAAATATCTTAATTTGATTGGGAAATAATAGTAAACCTAAAATCAATTTTAGAATGAAAGTACTGGCCTTTGGAGAAATACTGTGGGATATCATTGAAGGTGAAAATCATCTTGGTGGAGCTCCGTTTAATTTTGCTGCACATGTAGTAAAATGTGGAGGTGAATCAGCCATTATCTCAGCAGTGGGAGATGATCAATTAGGTAAACTAGCTATCGAAGAAGCAAGGATGCTGGGAGTCGATGTGTCGTTGATTGCAACCTTGCCGGACAAGCCAACCGGAACAGTAGATGTCTTTTTAAAAGATGGTCAGCCTGATTATACGATTCATGAAGAGGTAGCCTTTGATGCCATCGCACGACCTGATGTGAAACGTATTCAGAATAATTCTTTTGATGTTTTTTATTTTGGATCGTTGGCACAACGAGACAGCAAAACCAGAGAATCGTTGCAGTGGATTCTGGATACGGTGAAGTTTAAACACGTCTTCTACGACATCAACATACGAAAGAATTATTTCTCGAAGGAGATCGTGGAGTATTCGTTACGCCATTGTACTGTTTTTAAAATCAATGATGCAGAAGCTCAAACCATTTCAAATTTATTTTATAACAGATTCTTAAGTATTGAAGATTTCGCCAAAAAAATTGCGCAGGATTTTAAATTAGAAGTCATTATTATTACTGCTGCGGATAAGGGGTGTTATATTTTAAAAGATAACGTATTTACCCATGTGTCTGCCGAAATCATAAAACTTGTTGATGCTGTTGGGGCGGGCGATTCATTTAGCGCTGCTTTTATGACTTCTTATTTCAAAAATAATGACGAAAAGAAAGCTGCACTTATCGCGAATAAAGTAGGAGGATTTGTCGCGGGTAGCCGTGGTGCAATTCCTGCCTACTCAGAAGAAATTATATCTCTGTTAAAATAAATAGGAATACATCGAACTTGTTATTTTTTGAATGAAATTTTATTCAAGAGTATACGCTGTAATTTCATTCCCATCATCAGCGATACCCATGCCAGCAGGACAACAAATTTACTGAAAGAGCCACCTACATTGGGTAACTCGCCCCACACCCGTGGCAGGTAACTCATAAAGAAAATAAACCAAACATAATACAGGTAAATCAACGTGAGTGTGGAGAAATGTTTAGGGGAAAGTTTATTCTGCTCAAACAAGTGTTGTGCAAACGGCATTACAAAAATAAACACGTAGGCAAAAAATCCCCCAAGGAGTCTAATCGGAATCAATACATTGTCGGAAAGAAATACGAATGATAATAATTGTATCAGGTGAATGCCGTGAGCGATGGCAAAAATGGCGAAATACTTTTCTGACAAAATTTTATTCACGTTAAGGTAACGGTGATTTTGAAAGAGAAATATCAAACTAAAAATGGCCAGTGATACTCGTCCTGAAAAACGTGTTACTGCCTGCAAACTTTCTACCGTTACTCCATAATTGATTACCGCCAGCAGGGCTACTCCCACTTCAATAATCAACGTGCTTAGCAAGGCATCCTTAAATTTCATACTTTTTTAAAGCATGAATTATAGTTTCTGCCTCTTCTTCCGTATTATAATAATGTGGAGAGATGCGCAGCGCCCAATTCACGTTCTTAGCTTCGAAATCAATCAAAGCAAAACTTTTTTGTCCCACGGAAGTGTTGATATTTTCCTTTCGCAATGACAGAAGTACTTCGTGCGCTTTTTGGTTTGGGATTTCTATCGTGATGATACTACTTTGTTCAGGGCCAATATCCAGTAACCGAAGCCCGTTGATTTCTGAAATCCCTTTGCGTATGCGAGTACATAAATGAATATTTCGCTCTTTTATTTTTTCAAGACCAATGTTATTAGCATAGTCGATGGCCGCTTTGCTGCCTAGCACCAAGGCATAAGGCAGTTCCCAATCTTCAAACCTGCGTGCATCCATGCGGGGAGTATATTCATCGGCAGAAATCCAATCGGCACCACGCATATCAATGAATAGTGGTTCTAATTTTTGGTTAATGATTTTATCAGACACGTACAAAATGCCTGCTCCACGAGGACCCCGTAAAAATTTACGCATGGTAGCGCCAAGAAAATCGCAACGGATTTTAGTAACATCTACGGGTATTTGTCCTGCCGATTGGCATGCGTCTACCAGGTAATAGATATTTCGTTCTTCACATAGTTTTCCTACTTCTTCAACGGGTTGTATTAGCCCTGTATTACTGGGCACGTGTGTGAGTGAAACTAACGTTGGTTTATGAGTATCCATTAGTCGTTTCATGTCTGCTACATCAACGCCACCGGTGGGTAAACTTGCCGCTCTAATGATTTTTAGTTTGAATCTTTTTTGAAGCGATAGAAAGGCAATTTGATTAGAGATGTAATCTTCGTTGGCTAGCAGGATGGAATCGCCTTCATGGAATGGAATACAAGACAGCGCTCTGGAAAATGAATTGGTTGCGCTGGAGGTGAAGGCAATATTGGAAGACTTACAATTAAGAAGCTGTGCCGCTGACTCATAAAAACCGGCAATTTCTTTGGCTTTCAAATCGGCCGCTTCATAGCCACCAATCATTGCTTCCAGTGTAATATGCTCAACGGTTGCATCAATCACGGGTTGAGGCGGTAACGAGGCACCAGCATTGTTGAAGTGAATTTTTTCTTTACAGCCAGGCGTTTGCTTTCGAAGGTTGATGATATTCATGTTTAATGAAATTAAGGTCTGACGGGTATAAAATTGCTGCGAGTCACGAGCCAGGAGCTATCTCTCATCGAGAGAAACTGGTAGCTTACCATGGCGTTAAGCTTCATTCGCGTGTTTAGTTACTCGCAGGGTTGAGCAGAAGCGAAGTTGCTTTTGATTTTATTTCATCCCGGTTCATCAGCATCTTTCTGAATTTTCCGGTAGCATACATTTCGGCCTGATCGCTATAGTGGGCACTCATCACGTTACCGGATTGGCCGGTAGGAGAAACGGTCTCACCTTTTTCGATATCGCTGAAGTCAGTGATCTTGCGCAAGGCGGGGCCGCCATCCACACTAAAATATCCGGTAGTATCTAATTTGTAGTGGAGGTTGTTGATCACCTCGCTACCTCCACTTACTTCAAAGGGCCCCACATTGAAGAAACTTCGGAGTGGCTTTACCGCATCCAATGGATGTTTATGAGTGAGTGTATGAATTTTTCCCCACGTCCAGTCGGCTGGATTTTTTCCACTGATCAGGGTGAGCAGTTCAATTGTTTTTTGAGTCGCTTCTTCTACAATGAGGGCGCGGGTTTCTTTCTTCTCTGTATTTTTATTATCCCACCACGGTGAGTTTTCGTTTTTGACAAACTGTTCATAACTGTTTTTAAGTAATGATGTAGCTGCCAGTGATTCAAATCCTTTGTCAGTGATCTCATCAGCCATCGCTCTGCGCATGATTTGTGCGAGCAGGTTGTTATAAATAGACGGAGTAGTTTGGTCAGCCTGGTGTTCGCCATTCCAGCCTTCGAGTTGTGAGGCAATGACGTTGAATTCGCTTTTGTTTATGGACTTTAGAATCGAAGCAATTTCATGAGCGATATCGGCATGCATGCTTGAGGTTACATCCAGGTTTACTGTCTTGATATCGTCCATCGTCCATTTTTTTTCCTGACGGATTAACTCAACAATTCGACCCGCCCGACTACGGGGATAATAATATCCGGGATACAACACGCCATCAACGCTATCCGGTTGATTGTTTGCTGTGTAGACATAACCCCATGGTGGATTTACGGCATGTGGATTTTTAGCGAAATCATAAAACCCTAAATAGTCATCGTTGCCACTACTTCCATCCAAAAAGAATTTTGAGGCTACATGTGTTGGTCGTATCGGTAATTTAGCGACTGCCCACCAGGCAATGTTCCCTTGCACATCCCCATACATCAAGTTGAGGCCAGGTGAAGAAAATAAGGAAGCAGCATGCTCTGCTTCCGCGAAACTTTTCGCATGGTTCAATTCGTAGGAGGCCTGCAAGGCGGTGTTTGTGAGATGATTTAATAACCAGGAAAGTGCCGTTGGCTTGCTCTCAGCAGTAAAATCAATTACTTCATTGATGATGTTGCCATGGGGTGTAACCGGTATCGTAATTTCTTCATCAACTTGTCCTTTCACCTTAATAAGTTCTTTGCGCCATTGGATGTCTACCCATTCCCCTTTATATTTTACTTTGCCTTCGTCATTGGTTTCTTCTGTAAAGAAATCAGTATCATCATTTTCAAACATTGTAAGGCCCCATCCACAAAAATCATTTTGACCTAATAAACCAAATGGGATGCCTGCTATGTGGTGACCATAAAAACGGAACCCGGGTGCTTCCATATGGGCTTCATACCACACGGCTGGTTGTGCAAAACCAATGTGTGTGTCGTTGGCTAAAATAGGAAATCCTGATGCCGTTCGGTTTCCAGCAATGACCCAACCGTTGCTACCTTGCCAAAGGGGCACAGGGATTTTTTCTAACGCATCACTGAAATAAGAAATCAGAGAATCCGAAGTGCTATTTCTGGCTGGTCCGTTGAAATTTTTAATAACCTCAGCATTAACCGGAGTTTGTACTGCCAGGTCTTTGAGATATTCTTCGCCTAACTCGTTACGAATTTTTTCGAGAACCGGATCCACCCGTAACCCTTCAGCAAAACCAAACGACATAAACCCTATGGCCAGGTAAATATCTTCCGGTGTAAATTCTTCTTTGGGTATGCCAATGATGGTAAATTCTAGCGGAGTTTTTCCGGATTTAATAAATTGATTAATTCCTTTTTGATAGGCATGCGCTGCTTTTTGAAAAGCTGAAGTATCAGCATTCAGGAATTTTTCGGCATGTTCTTTAGCAAATTTGTTTATGCCTAGTGTTCGGAAAAGTTTGTCAGTCTTTACTAAATCGGGTCCTAATATTTCAGACAGTCTCCCTCCGGCTGCCCTGCGGATCATTTCCATTTGAAATAACCGGTCCTGTGCATGCACATAACCAAGCGCATAATAGGCGTCTTCATCATTTTGTGCATAGATGTGTGGTATACCAAAATCATCGTACAAAATTTCCACGGGTTCTTTCAGTCCTGAAAGCATAAGCTCGCCCGTGTAGGCAGGCTTGGTGGTTTGAAGATAAAAATATCCGATTATGACAATTAGGATTAGCAGGGTGATTAAACCTATTAAAACTCGTTTGATGATTTTCATGGTTGTAAATTGAATACGAAAGTTAACCAATTCCCCTCAAGGCAATCAATATCCATACGCTTAATTCGGGTAAATCACATAGTAAGGAGATTCGAATTAGTCACCTATCCTTGATTGTAACGATCCGAACGAGGTCATAATTAGGAATCAATTCTTATGGTTGACCTGCAAAGTGATAAGCAAAATTTAGTTCAGCTCAGCAGCGCAACGTCTTTGAAAGTGGTGATGTACTGGCTATGCCTTCTTAACTTAGGGTATGAGCAAATGTAAGGGGTTGTCGCATGTTGTTTAAAAATGCGACTACCACATTGTCCGGGTTCCGAAATATCGATTTCGGATTCTTAAAGATTCGGTCAAAGAGATGGTTGTTAAAGACATTCAATTATTGTTCAAATGGTAAGGATGTGAAGTGGAGGAGTTGAATGTTCCCGTTATGGTAGCGATGCCTCTGAAAGTATCGGTATCAGCATTGATGGGTACAGTGAAGGGTAACCTTGCGATAAAATTATTCAAGAGTTATCCTGTCTTGTAGAAGAACCCCTACTCGGGGTATCGCTTTTGGGAACGGGGCTACTTTGTGAGTATGGTGGGACTGCACGAAGATGGAGTAAGGTGTTATGTGAAATGCGAAGAGGATGCAGAACGTAGAGAAGAAAATCAGGGTAGGAACTTTGGACACTTTGAATCCAACTGAACTAAATAAATCCATCTGGTTTGCAGGTGGTAGTTTAATTACATGATATGATAAATTAGTACTGGCTGAATGTGATTTCTCATTTGCCTCTAAATAAGACATTCCCGGTCGATCAAGGTAAAGAAAGATGGAGCATGTATCAGTTGAAAAAAAGAGTGTTGCCTTGGCAGTATCGGAATAAGGTTTTGAAAGGTACTGCCTGATTTTTATTACCAATAAAAGTATAGTTTTCTATTGGGCCTCAGTGTTTTTATACTGGGCCTAATTTGTTTATAACTATTTGCTTTTTACATTTCAAAAAAACAAAAAGGAAATGAAAGCTTATGCCATCATCTTGCTATCCATAATTTCTTTCTATGGAGCAGCCCAAAATAAATACGGCCTCAATCCGATGAAAATGAAGGATTATAAAGCCAGCATAAAAACTAATCCTGAGAATGAATTGGTCAACCTTGAAAAATTTATCCCTGGACTTACACTGGAAATACGTTATACAACTCTCAATAATTTCACAGGCAGAAAAATTTATAATCTTGCCCGGGCATATGCGCGAAAACCGGTAGCCGAAGCATTGAAAAAAATTCAGGCCGATTTAAAGAAGCAGGGATTGGGCCTAAAGATTTTTGATGGGTATCGCCCTTATGCTGCCACGGTGTTGTTTTATGAGACCTATCATGATACTACGTATGTTGCTTCACCCTATAAAGGTTCGCGCCATAATCGGGGATGTGCTTTGGATCTCACGATCATTGATTTGAAAACAGGTAACGAGCTGCCTATGCCAACCGAGTTTGATTCGTTTAAGAAGGAGGCATGGCCCTCTACTCCCGTTGCTGATCCTGTTATCCGGAAAAACCGTCAAACGTTAATTAATGCGATGGAAAAGCACGGATTTAAAGTAAATTCATCCGAATGGTGGCATTTTGACTATGTGGGCTGGCAAAAATTTCCTGTCATGGATATTGATTTTGAAGAGATGGAAAATCATTAACTTTGGGTATGAACTATCAAGATTATATTGAGATTAATCCACAAATAAGATTTGGGAAGCCATGTATTAAAGGAACACGGATTTCAGTTTATGATGTTTTAAGTTGGCTGGCTTCTAGCATGTCGATAGAAGATATTATTTCTGATTTCCCTCAATTAACTAAAGAACAGATTCTTGCTTGTCTTGCGTTTTCTGCCGACAAGGAGCGTAAGTCAATGGTGTCTGTATGAAATTGCTGCTTGATGAAAACATATCATTTCGTGTTCTCAATTCTATTTCTTCTGTTTTCCCGGGAAGTATTCATGTAATAAAATCTGAAACAGGAGTAAGATTTGATGGTGAAATTTTTGAATATGCAAAACTTAATAATTTCACCATTGTCACCTATGATGAAGATTTTTATGATCTTCAACTACTCAAAGGCTATCCTCCAAAAATTGTTTGGCTACGTTTTGGGAACACTACTAATTTGAAGTTAACTTCTAAATTGCTTCAAAATGAAGCTGCTATAAAATCATTTGTGCCAAATCCTCATGTAGGAATCTTAGAAATATATTAATTTGATGAATAAAGTGGTTTTCTGTAAAATTCAATTAAAGTGTTATGGACAAAAAAAGTAAAGAATTCCTGTTCGATTATTTAAACAATGCGTCACCAGTTGGGTTTGAGCATACGGGCCAGCAGATTTGGCTCGATTACATTAAGCCCTATATCGATGATTACACCGTAGATGTGTATGGAACAGTGGTAGGGATCATTAACCCAAAGGGAAAATATAAAGTGGTGATTGAAGCCCATGCTGATGAGATCTCCTGGTTTGTTAATTACATAACCGAAGAAGGTTATATCTATGTGCGTAGAAATGGCGGCTCAGATCATCAGATTGCTCCATCTATGCGTGTGAATGTTCATGGAGATAAAGGTGTTGTGAAAGGTGTGTTCGGTTGGCCCGCCATACACGTGCGTGATGCAGCCAAGGAGGAGGCTCCAAGCTTAAAAAATATTTTTATTGACATTGGAGCAGAGTCCAAAAAAGAAGTAGAGGCCATGGGGGTGCACGTTGGTTCCGTGATCACCTTCGAAGATGAACTCATGGAATTGAATAAGAATTACCTAACTGGTCGCGCACTGGATAACCGCATGGGTGGTTATATGATTGCCGAAGTAGCACGCAGGATGCATGAGAAGAAAAAGAAATTACCCTTTGGCTTATATATTGTAAATGCAGTTCAGGAAGAAATTGGTTTGCGTGGCGCTGAAATGATTTCGCGCAGAATAAAACCTGACCTGGCGATTGTTACCGATGTAACACACGATACACAATCACCGATGTACAATAAAAAGGAAAGTGGTAATTTAAAGTGTGGTTCTGGTCCTGTGTTGTGCTACGGTCCTGCCGTACAGAATAATGTACTTAAGATGATCATTGATGTAGCACAGAAAAAGAAAATAGCTTTTCAAAGACAAGCGGTTTCACGCTCAACGGGTACAGATACAGATTCATTCGCCTATTCGGCAGAAGGCGTTGCCTCAGGGTTGATTTCGCTTCCATTGAAATATATGCATACCACTGTGGAGACTGTACATAAGGAGGATGTGGAAAATGTGATTAACCTTATTTATGAGGTATTGTTGCAGGTGAAGCCTGGTCATGATTTCAGATACATCAAGTAATCTGAAACGTAAAGGATATAAAGAAATTCGGCCCGTCTATCGCGGGCCGGATTTTTAATCAGGATATTTATTGAGCAGTTTAACGAGGCATCATTTACTCAGCCCAGCCTCAGCTACCAATGTTAAGAGAGCTAATTGTATCGCTTTATACCCATCGATATCAAGCCACCATTCGCCCAGCGAATGGGCGCCACCCGATTTGCCTCCACGGCCAATGGTAACAGCAGGGATGCCTTTCGCAATAGGGATATTTGAATTAGTTGAACCGCGGGTAAGTTGTGGCCGTTCACCAAAGAATGATGCTACTGCCATCGATCGCTGAATAAGGGGCAGATCGGTCGGCAATTCACCCGAAGGACGATCACCAATTTTCACAACATCGACCGTGAGTGCAGGACCTCTGCGTTTCATAGCGTTGTGTTCTTCCAACGCTTTCTGAACCGATGATTTTAAAATTGCTTCGATGTGGTTTAGTCGCTCAGGGCTTTCTGAACGCATATCAATTTCCATCCATGATTCAAACGCGATGGAGTTAACCGAAGTGCCACCACCAATGCGACCTACGTTGTAGCTGGTGCGTGCACCTGTTCGCGTAAACTCATCTCCTTCTTTTGAAAAGTAATGAATGGCAGAGCCTAAAGCATGTTGCGGGTTGGCCAAGCCAAAAGCACCCCACGAATGACCGCCCGGGCCTTTGAAGGTAACGCGGTAACGATACGATCCCAACCCTTTATTATTTACACGACCAAGGTCACCACCATCAATACCAATCCATGAATCAATACGAGGTCCGTTTTCGCTAAAGAGATATTTCACTCCCCGCAAATCACCCAACCCCTCTTCGCCAACGGATCCTATAAACAACACATCAGCCATCGTTTCAATTTGAGCTGCTTCCATAGCGCGCAAAATTGATACAACCATAATAAGTCCGCGGGTATCATCGCCAATACCGGGGGCAAATAACGTATCGCCTTTTATTTTTACTGTTACATCAGTGGATTCAGGAAAGACAGTATCCAAATGCGCATCGAGTGCGATCGTTTTATTTTGCTTGGTTCCTTTGCGTAGGGCAATCACATTGCCTTCTTTGTCAATCCACACGGAGTCAGCGCCTGCTTCCTTGAGCATGGTCGCGTATTTCTTTGCGCGCTTGGATTCTTTGAACGGGGGTGCTGCAATTTCATTAAGCATGATCAGTTCCTTACGGGATTGTTCGTTCTGATCCACAATCACTTTAAAGGCGTTGATTATTTTTTTGTTTTTACCTAGTTTTTCAATTTCCTTAACATACTGTGTAGATGCTTTGGATTCGGTGCCAGCTTCTTCTTCTTGCGAATAAGACGGCAAAGTAAGAACAAGCAAAAGGAGAACTGAGAGCAATGTATTGGATGGTTTCATGCGAGGAAGTAATGGTTAAATTTTTAATGGACGTAAGCGATAGCATTCCGTGAAGTATTGTATTAAACTTCTTCTTTTTGGTAGCGGAGTTTGGGGGTGAGTAATATTGAAATCGGAGTAGCCATGATGAGTGATTCAATTTCCTTCTTGAATTTCAAAGCCCACGGTCTTCATGTCTTCCCAAAATCCGGGATAGGATTTATTAACGACTGAAGGTTCTTGAATGATCAGATTAGTAAAGGTTGCCCATGGTGCCAACCCCATTGCCATGCGGTGATCATGGTAGGTTTCGATGGTGATGGTCTCATTGGTTATTTTCCCTGGAGTCAACATCCACTTGCCTGTGTGTGGTTCGGTAAGTTGGGCACCAATCTTGGCTAGTTCATTTTGCAATGCAGCGATGCGATCAGTCTCTTTGATCCGTAAGCTCTCCAGGCCAGTAAATTCACCGCTGATTCCTTTCGCTGCACACACGGGTAAAACGGTTTGGGCCAGATCAGGACAATCTTTAAAATCCCAACTGATTTTATCTGCGTGATTTTTCTTTGTCAAAACTAAGGTGTTGTTCACGAAAGTCGACTGCACTCCTAACAGCACCATGATATCGGCTATCACCCGATCGCCCTGCAATGATTTTTCTGACACGTTAGGTAAAACGATGTTGGCCTTTTCTGCCAATGCGCTAAACCCATACCAATAACTGATAGCCGACCAGTCTGCTTCAACGGTAACGTTGGCCGGTTTGTAGGAAGTAGATGGAACCTGAATAATTTGTTTGTCGAAATTGAGACTACAAACAACGCCAAACTCTTTCATGAGCGCGGCCGTCATTTGTATGTAAGGCACACTGCCAATTTTCCCCGTAAGGGTGATGGTTAATCCCATCGGAAGTGTCGGGGCAATCATCATCAAAGCAGAAATATATTGACTGCTCACGTTGCCCGGAATTTCAAGCCGGTCTGTTTTTTGATTTGCAAATCCTTTTGTCTCAATAGATGGGAAGCCTTCTTTTTCGAGGTAGTCGATCGTGGCGCCTAGTTTACGAAGCGCATCGACCAAAATTCCAATGGGCCGCTCTTTCATGCGGGCCGTGCCGGTGATGATTTTATTTTTTCCGGATACGGCATAATAGGCGGTAAGAAATCGCATCGTAGTGCCGGCATCAAGTACATCAATAAGTTTATCATCGCTGCCGACCAATCGATTCATGAGTTGGGTATCGCGTGCGTCCGATAAATTACTAACAACTGATTGGTTGCCACTGAGTGCTTGTAATAATAAGGCACGGTTACTTATACTCTTCGATGAGGATAATTGATGAACGATGCCTGATACAGAAGATGTTTTTGAAATAGCGAGAGAGGATGCCAAGAGTACGTGTGTTAAGTTTGTGTTAAAAGTAATTTTTATTCAAGGATTTTTTAAAGCACTTGAAACATTTTAATTTAAAAAGAGGTTGAGAGCATTATGAAAACAACGAAAAAAATTGTGATTGGCTTAGGCTTAGCAGGCGGGGCCTTGCTGGCTGCCTGGCTGCTCAGTGGTGATCGCAGAAAGAAAACCAAAGAGTTTGTAACCAAGAAAGCTGAAGACCTGAAGCAAACGTTGAAGAAAGACAAGAAAGTGAAAGTTGAATCGGAAGATTCTGATATACACTATGTGTAAACCAACTGATAATAATTCAGTGACTCTTCAATTTCTTCCGGGCTAACCTCAACATCCCAGCGGGCCTTTCCAATTCCTTCGGTAAGCGCCATCAAAATTTTATTCCCTTTATTTTTTTTATCCTGAGCCATTAGTTTAATCAGCGCATCAGAAGCGGAGGGTAATACTACTTTTGGGTAGATCTGTTTCACATAAGCACTAATCTCTGTTAATTCGGTTCTGGTGATCATGTTTTTAGCTTCTGCGATAAAAGCTTCAGCAATCATGCCTACGGCAATCGCTTCTCCATGAAATAATCGCTTCTCCGAATTCAAAAAATAGCTCTCCACAGCATGGCCCACGGTATGACCAAAGTTGAGAATCTTACGGAGTCCTTTTTCACGTGGATCGGTTTCAATTACTTGCTTTTTGAATGCAACGGAATGGGGAATCAACGTGCTCCAGTCCTGTTCGCTCAATGATTTAGCGCTGACAACATCCCACATCTCTTTATCTGAAATCAGGCAGTGCTTTATGATTTCAGCAAAACCTGATCGCAGTTCCCTTTCGGGGAGAGTTGTTAAAAAAGCCGGACAGATCAGCGTAGCAGCAGGTTCACAAAAAACACCGATATGATTTTTAAATTGATTGAAGTCGATACCGAGCTTTCCACCAACACTCGCATCTACCTGGGCAAGCAGGGTGGTTGGCATTAATACAAAGTCGATTCCTCTTTTGAAGGTTGCAGCACAAAATCCACCCAGGTCACCCAACACGCCTCCACCCAGTACAATCAATAACGAATGACGGTCGAATTGTAGTTCTGTAAGTTTTTCCCATACCAGTTCACACGACTCCAGGTTTTTATGTTCTTCCCCGGCAGGTATGGTAAAAACCGAGTGAGGAGGCAATAACGATTGAATGAGTGGGTAACAATATTTATAAGTATTGACATCCGTAAGCACGGCTGTAGAAGAATATTGCCTGTTAGTAAAAAAGGCATTTAATAATTCGTGTGGGTTATTTTGTATTGAAATGAAGGAGGACGACATCAGATTATTATAAAATTTTGGAACAACTCCGGCAAAATAAAGGAATAATCAGTCAATAGCAGATTGGTTTAATAACATTCTCACCAATCTTACGAACAGTCGTTTTTATAACGCGCTGCACTACTATATTTGTGCGGCAATTCTACCTTATGCAAATACAGCCCAACGTACATTTTGATGATACCGAAGTAGCCTTTTCCTATAAAAGTGATAAGGAACTGAGAAAGGCAAATTTCATCTTTTCAATCGTTAATAACCCCACCATATCCAGCATCGCTACTGCCCTTGCAAAAGTAGGACTGGCTTTGCATCTGCCTGTGAAGGGGCTTATAAAAGCCACCGTTTTTGAGCATTTTTGCGGAGGGGAAACCATCGATCAAAGCGAACGCACCATTCAAGCCCTTGGCAGGTTTCATGTCGGCACCATTTTGGATTTTTCTGCCGAAGGAGCACATGACGAAGCGGGCTTTGACAAAACCACGGAAGAGATTCTAAAAACCCTTGATAAAGCGAAGGGTAATCCATCCATTCCGTTTACTGTATTTAAAAGTACGGGCCTTGTGAGCATTGATTTGCTCACCAAGGTTCAAGCAAATGAAACACTTTCTTCGGAGGAGCAAGATGCTTTTTCGCATTTTCAACAGCGGGTTGAAAAAATTTGCGCCCGGGCTTACGAGTATAATGTGCCGGTAATGATTGATGCCGAGGACAGCTGGATTCAAAACCCGATTGACGAGCTTTCCTATGCGATGATGAAGAAATATAATCAGCAAAGTGCTATTGTATTCAATACCTATCAAATGTATCGCAGGGATATGTTGGATAACCTCCGCAATGCGCATCACACAGCGGCTATGCACAATTACTATTTAGGTGTAAAAATGGTGCGCGGTGCGTATATGGAAAAGGAGGCCGAACGAGCAGAGAAAATGGGTTACCCTAACCCGATACACCCTAACAAACAGGCCACAGACGATTCATTTAATAAAGGCCTGGCTTTTTGTATTGATAACAAGCAACGCGTGAGTTTGATGTGTGGATCACATAACGAATACAGCAATCAATATCTGTCGGTGCTCATGGAAAAACACAGTATGAAACCGAATGATCCACATGTTTGGTTTGCGCAACTGTTGGGTATGAGTGACAATATTTCATTTAATCTTGCCAAAGCTGGCTACAACGTGGTGAAATATGTTCCCTATGGACCGGTGGAGTTGGTGATGCCTTATTTGATACGCAGGGCAGAAGAGAATACTTCGGTAGCCGGGCAAAGTAGTCGCGAGCTTATCATGATCAGAAAAGAGCTGGAGCGAAGGAAACGATAAGTCCGTAGTCGATTGCATTGGTATAAACTGGTAACTATAGTCTTTGGACTGTGGACTAACGACTGTATTCATTATTTTTGCCCCTCAATTATTAATAAATCGCCATCGTCATGCAATTAAGTGAACAGGAGATCATCCGCAGAGAGAGTTTACAGGAACTAATAAAACTGGGTATCAACCCCTATCCGGCCGAATTATTTGAAATCAATGTTTCTGCTGCTAACATTCATGAGCACTATCCAAATCAGAAGATTGACTATAAAGATGTGTCTATTGCCGGTCGTATCATGTCGCGCAGGATCATGGGCAATGCCTCTTTTGCAGAATTACAGGATGAAACAGGACGCATTCAATTATATTTTAGGAGAGACGATTTGTGTGCGGGTGAGGACAAGACACTTTACAATACAGTCTTTAAAAAACTGATAGATATTGGCGATATCATTGGTGTGAAAGGATTTGTGTTCACTACGCAAACCGGTGAAATATCAATACACGTTACGAGCTTTAAAATTCTATCGAAATCGCTGAGGCCACTGCCGGTAGTAAAAGAAACAAAAGATGAGCAGGGGAATGTGACGTTGCACGATGCCTTTACGGATCCGGAACAACGCTATCGAATGCGTTATGTCGATCTGGTCGTAAATCCACACGTGCGAGATGCTTTTGTGAAGCGCACGAAGATGGTTAACTCCATGCGTGAGTACTTAAACAACAAAGGTTACCTTGAAGTAGAGACACCTATTTTGCAACCACTCTATGGAGGTGCAGCTGCACGGCCTTTTAAAACACATCACAATACATTGGACATGACGCTCTATCTGCGCATTGCCAATGAACTTTACCTGAAGCGATTGATTGTTGGTGGATTTGATGGCGTATACGAATTCTCCAAAGATTTTCGCAACGAAGGGATGTCGCGCTATCACAATCCTGAATTCACGCAAGTGGAATTGTATGTGGCCTATAAAGACTACAATTGGATGATGAACCTGGTGGAGGAGATGATTGAAAAAGCCGCCATCGACTTGCATGGTAAAACGGAAGTGAAAGTAGGGGAGAACCTCATCGATTTCAAGCGTCCGTGGAAACGCTTTACCATGTACGAAGCAATACAACATTTTACCGGTATTGATATTTCAGAAATGGATGAAGTTGCTTTGCGCGACACATGCAAAAAACTTCATGTACCTATGGATGACACCATGGGTAAAGGAAAATTGATAGACCAGATTTTTGGTGAGAAGTGTGAACCGAATTTGATTCAACCAACATTTATTACGGATTATCCGCTAGAGATGTCCCCGTTGGCAAAGAAGCATCGCACCCATGCAGGATTGGTGGAACGATTTGAAGCTATTTGCAATCGCAAAGAGATTTGTAATGCCTTTTCTGAGTTGAATGACCCGATCGATCAGCGTGAGCGCTTCGAAGAGCAACTTGAACTGGGCAAGCGCGGAGATGAAGAAGCAATGACGCTGGATGAAGATTTTCTGCGCGCATTGGAATATGGTATGCCACCAACCGCAGGATTAGGTATTGGTATTGATCGTCTCTCGATGATCATGACTAACTCCCCTTCGATTCAGGATGTGATTTTCTTTCCGCAGATGAAACCCGAGAAACATGCGGAAGCTGGTGCGGCCGGTGATTTTGAATCGATTGGGGTGCGGGCTGAATTGATTCCTATTCTTCATAAGTTAGGGATACAATCGATCGCTCAACTAAAAGAGATTAAGGCAACTAAACTCTTTAACGACATTCCGGGGATGCGTAAAAAGTTAAAGATGGAAGGTGTACAAAATCCCACCCTCCAGGAGATTGAAGGGTGGTTGAAATAGTTTTTAAAAACGGTAAAAGATAAAAATGCCGTTGGCAGGTAATGCGTGAAATCGAAGATTGTTGAAACTATTACTTGACTCAGCCGTAACAGTGGCATTATTGTAAGATTTCCAGCCTGCTTCGTTTCTGCTGAAGGACAGTCTTAGTAATGCTTCAGTGCCTACATAAAGGCGATCAGTGATTTGAAAGCGTATGCCAAGAAAAGGCGACAATCTAAGTCCAAAATCATTATTATTATTATTACTTTGAATTTGTCCGGAGTTATAATAGTTCAATTCATAACTATTATAGAACGGTGCCAGGTCGCCTCCATAATAGAAAATCCATTTTTTGCTCAATTGATTTTGTTTTTCCTTTCCAATCGAAACACTAAGAGAATAACTATTAGTTTGATAAAAAGAGTTGGAACCAGTGTTTGTGTTCGTTGAGAGATTCACATAAAAGCTAGTTCCATAGCGAATTGCTGTATTGGAAGTTTTCTGTTTTTTGAGCATGATATCGAATGGACTGCCTGAAGAGTTGATTATTCCATTCAATATAAAGTTGGTATTGAATCCAATATCCTTAGAATACGCTTTAAGATCGGGCAAATCCTGGCTAAAGGAATAACCACTAACCAATATTAAAAGAAAAGCAAGTTTTGTTTTCATATGCATTGGGTTTATATTAATTGAAACTACCTAAATGGTATTTGGTAAACAACGTTAAGTATTCAGGTAGTTACGCCAAACGCAATAATAAAGCCAGTGTTGGGGTACTAGTTCGATTAATTATTATCAAAGAAGTTGCGCTGGCGGTCCAACTTCAAATCTTTCAGCATGCTCGATTTGATGCCAATCGAAAAGTTGTACGATTGATATTTTCCAAAGGGTGTCCAGCTTAAACTCATTTGCCAGCAATGCAAATCGCGACTGAGACTGAATTGGGTCATGGTAAATGCTTTGTTCTCGAAATCGTATCCCGAATTATAGATGATCTTCCATTTTTCCGATAGCGAAAAATCTCCATTGAAGCGAATGGTTTGTGTGATTTTAGGCGTTGAATTAATAGTGTGTTGATAATCGATGTTATAACTTATTCTCAGATTCCAGGGTATTGAAAAATCCACATACGCATCTGGATTTTTAAGAAGAAACTTTTTCTCAGCATCGGGTAATTCCGACTTTCCAACCTTATCACGGGTTGTATTATCCTTGTCCTGCCCTTTAGGATTTAGGTTTGTGCTAAAGGCAAAGTTAGCCTGCGTAATTCTTCCTAATTGTCCTGAATTCCACACAAGCCTGTCGATGCGCTTCTCGGTATAAATAGGTAGATCACTTTTATCATAATCGGTTACATATTTTCGATGTTCATACGGATCAAGGGTGGCACCAAAATTAAGATTGACTTTACCGTTCAGAACATTAGTATTAGCGGAAAGGCCAAGATTCGACAGCTTAACGGAGTCAGCCAGGAAGTTGTAAGAGCCACTAATGGAGAGCGTATTAAACAAAGCTATTTTTCTATCCACCGTATCTTTTTCATTGCGCACTTTCAATTCAATGTTATTGTTAAGGCCCATGTTTATTGCGCTGCTTTTGCCTGGGCTTGCTGTGCCGTAAATGAAATTTTCATGCCTGGCTTTCAAAACGACATTGTCGTGTCCGGCACCATCGGTTATGGTAAATCGCTGGAAGTAGTCATAGCTGGGATCACTGAAGTCTGGCTGGTAACTATATCCAACCGAGGGATTAATAACATGTCGTATCGCCCTTAATTTTGACTTGGGATTTTTGGACACATAACCTCCATAAATACGTGTGGTTAAACTTGCCCCACCCGAATAATTATATACGCGATTGAATTGATGAATGGTATCGGCATAGAAGCGTTCGTCAGTGGTGTTATAATTCCAATTTAATTTTTCAAAATACCAGCGCTCTTCATAATTCATGCTTGGACTCACGGTAAAGAACTTCAGCATTTTGAAGGAAGTGCTAATGGGCAGACTGTGCCGCACACCTTTACGTGAATTTTTAAAAAAGACTGAAAAATTATCGAAAGTAAAAGGGGCAATGCTATCGATCGCATTACCATTTGCATCGTAGGCAATTTTCCCAAGATTATTTGTAATCTGGTTTGTTCCAGTCATGGTATATCGAAAGTTTATATTCTGTAGAAATAAACTTTTTTCAACATTCTTGAACGGATAGATGTTGTTCATATTGAAACTCAGGTCGGGTAGCGGCATGTCCACCTGCTTGGTTCGGAGATCCTGATTATGACGCAAATTGACACCGAGGCTGAAAGGAGTGCCGGGGAAAGTTTTACTATAATTAACACTGGAACTTAATTTCTGTGTAAGGTTGTCCATGCGTGACGACAGCATATTTGAATTCAAGTTCATGTAGTTGTTGTTGTTGTAGGTAGAACTTGCTGCCGAAACGGACGCTGAAAACCGACTTGTTCCTTTGCTTTGAGGTGAATGATTCCAGCTTAACTGAAAGTCTTTTGATTTGGTAGGGGCTTCTATTTTATCGTTGTTGATGTTGTTGGTAAAGGAAAAGTTGAAAGCTCCGGTGTATTTATATAGTGTGTTATAATTGGTGTTCACATTGATAGCACTTCCTCCTTTTGAATAAATATCACCCGTGATGGTAAGTTTTATATACTCATTGATGTCAAAAAAGTATCCTCCTCTTCTGAGGAAAAAACCCCGCCTACGCTCTTCACCATAGGTGGGAACAATAATGCCGGAAGCACTTTTCTTAGGAGAAGGAAAAATCCCAAAGGCAAAACCAAGTGGCGTGGGCACGCCATTAAATTCCATGTAAAATGGCCCTGACACCATCTTATCGCCCGGGATAGCTTTTACTTTACTTGAAATGATTCTGAAGTGTGGTTGGGCAAGATCACAAGTAGTGTAGGCATTGCCTGCGGTGAAAAGTTCATTCTTATCATTTTTATAAACCAGGTCACCGTGTAAAAAACCATCACCTTGCCGGGTAACGACTTCTGATATTTTTGCTTTTTTCGTTTTGAAATTATAAACCATTTCTTTGGTCTCATACTTTTCATTGCCGTTAATGAATATTGGATACCCATACGTTCGACCGGTCGAATCTTTACTGCTTTTGGCGGTAATGGTAGAGTTTTCATAATCGATTACAATTTCTTCGGCTTGTAGTTCAATTATCCCATATTTTACAATAGCACCTCCATAAAGCCACATCATCTTCTTATTTAAATTAGAAATGATTGAGTCTTGTGCTGAGTAGGTTATCGTACTCTCAATATCACTTTTTGGTGGTGTCTTCAGTGTATCTGCTTTGCTAGTTATATTTAGGGTATCTTTTTTGTTAGTAGCCGTATCGGATTTTATAGGTAAGTTACCCACAGGCACACGCAAAGGTTTTTCCACCTGCCCTTGGGCGCTCATGATAAAACTACTAATTATTAAAAGGGGGATAAAAATGAAACGTAACACAGTAAATACGGGCTCTGATTTGAATTTCAGGGGTTTAGCTTTTAGTGAAAAATTCACAACTTTACACAAAGTTATTGCAAATACTTCAGACATACGTAAGACTGTGACGAATATCAGATTTAAACTCATCTTGATCACAATAACCTTGCTAAACTTTTCAGGCAAGAGTCCTGCGCCAGAAACAAAGGTAGATGTGATCGTAATTGATGCTGGCCATGGAGGCCATGACCCCGGCACTTCAGGGCAAAGCCTGAAAGAAAAAGATGTGGCATTGAAAATTGCGTTAAAAGTAGGGACCTATATTGAGAAAAATATACCCGATGTTAGGGTGATTTATACCAGGAAGAATGATCGTTATCTCTCTCTGGATGAGCGGGCTGAAATAGCCAATAAAAACAAAGCTGACTTATTTATCTGTATTCATGCTAATTCTCTCCCCGGAGCCCCTGCTCATGGCACGGAAACCTATGTAATGGGTTTGCACAAAGACAAAAGCAATTTTGAGGTGGCCAAGAGAGAAAACTCCGTAATTTTAATGGATGAAAATTATGAAGAGCGCTATGAAGGGTTTGATCCTTCAAGTCCAGAATCTTATATTTTATTTGCTATTAACCAAAGCGCGTATCAGGAAAATAGTTTGAGATTTGCGGCCAAGGTTGAAAGTCAGTTTAAAACCAGGGTTGGCCGATCAAGTCGAGGCGTAAAGCAGGCTGGGTTTATGGTGCTTTGGAAAACCACTATGCCCAGTGTATTGATTGAAACAGGATTTCTATCCAATATGAATGAAGAAAAATATTTAGGCAGTGAAAACGGTCAGGATCTGATAGCTTCTGGTATTTATCGTGCCTTTAAAGAATATAAAGCAGAAATTGAATCCATAAATTAACACTTGTGAAGAATAAAGAATTTAAAGTAGGCCTATTTGTTGCCAGCACCCTGGTGTTATTATACCTCGGCTTTAATTATTTGAAGGGAATTGATTTTTTTTCTTCTACAAATAAATATTATGCTATTTATGATAAGGTTGATCAACTGGCTGTCTCTAATCCGATTCTTGTAAATGGATTTGCTGTAGGCAGAGTGAGTAACATAAAAATCTTACAAGAAAGACAGAATAAAATATTAGTTGAATTGGATATTGATTCGGACGTGATTTTAGGAGATTCAACGAAAGCAATTCTCGATAGTGATTTTCTTGGTAGTAAATCGATTTTATTGTCAATAGGGAAAATCACTAAACCGCTGCAACCGTATGATACGGTGTTGGCAGAGGTGGCAAAAGGTATGTTTGATATGCTTTCCGAGACGGCAACACCGGTAGCGGATAATGTTCAGACAACCTTGCGGAAATTCAATTTAATTATTGATAATCTCACCAAAAACTCGCAGCAACTTGAAACTATTTTTGCTAAACTGGTTGTGACTCCGGATCTGATCAATGCAACCTTACGAAACGCCAACGGTAAAGTGGAGGATGTGGCCGGTAATTTCAAAGAAGTAGCTGTTAATCTGAATGGCACGTTAAACCAGCTTAAGCCGACATTGGCCAACTTCAAAACAATTTCCGATTCACTCAAGCAATTACAGCTTAATGAAACAATTGTGAAAACGCAGTTGACGTTGTCTCAGTTAAATGAAACATTAAGCAAACTAAATAAAGGCGATAATACGGCCAGCAAATTAATGACAGAAGATTCATTATATGTAAATCTTAATAATTTACTAATGCATCTGGATACACTGGCCTATCATTTTGATCATAACCCCCGTCATTTTCTTGCACCCTTGGGTAAGAGCAGTAAAAAAATTGAACGTGAAAGAAGACGTGAAGAGGAAGAGCGAAGAAAGGCGATTGAGAAGAAAAATTGATTTTGATTTATAATAAATAAATAAAGCCTGATGGATCTGGAATTCAACAAAAATGAGGACCAGCTTAAGCAGCTTTGTTCCCGATTAGAATCAAAAGCTGAAATGATTTCCTTTGGTGGAGGAGAGAAAAAAATTACAGAACAACATCAGAAAGGCAAACTCACGGCACGTGAGCGTATCAAGTATTTAACGGATCCGGATGCGGATTTTCTGGAAGTAGGCCTTTTCGCTGGTGAAGGAATGTATCAGGAACAAGGAGGCTGTCCTTCAGGAGGAGTAATAACAGGGATTGGTTTTGTGCAAGGCCGACAATGTGTAATCGTTGCGAATGATGCCACGGTGAAAGCGGGAGCTTGGTTCCCGATCACGGCAAAAAAAAATCTTCGGGCTCAGGAGATCGCCATGGAAAATCGGTTGCCGATTATTTACCTGGTAGATAGTGCCGGGGTTTTTCTGCCCATGCAGGATGAGATTTTTCCTGATAAAGAACATTTCGGAAGACAGTTTAGAAATAATGCAAAGATGTCTTCTATGGGCATTGTTCAAATAGCGGCCATTATGGGTAGCTGCGTAGCCGGAGGAGCATATCTTCCAATCATGTCCGATGAGGCAATGATTGTAGATAAAACCGGTTCTATTTTTCTGGCAGGGTCCTATTTGGTCAAAGCGGCTATTGGTGAGGATATAGATAATGAAACACTGGGAGGTGCTACTACACAGTGTGAGATTTCCGGAGTTACCGACAATAAATTTTCATCGGATCAGGCATGCCTTGATCACATTCGTAAGTTATTCGACAAGCTGGGATCATTTGAGCAAGCAGGATTTGATCGCATTAGCGCTCATCAACCAAAAGAAAATGCCGAAGAAATCTATGGCATTTTTCCGGCCGATCGGGGGAAACCGTATGATATGCTTGAGATTATCAAGCGTATCGTTGACAACTCTGAGTTTGATGAATATAAAGCTTTGTATGGTAAAACAATTCTTTGTGGATTTGCCCGTGTAGATGGATGGGCGGTTGGGATTGTGGCGAATCAACGAAAAGTGGTGAAGACAAAGAAGGGTGAGATGCAGATGGGAGGAGTTATTTATTCCGATTCAGCAGATAAAGCAGCGCGCTTTATAATGAATTGCAACCAACGAAAAATACCGTTAATCTTTTTGCAGGATGTCAGTGGTTTTATGGTGGGCAGCAAGGCAGAACAAGGAGGTATCATTAAAGATGGTGCTAAAATGGTGAATGCGATGGCAAACTCAACCGTGCCTAAGTTCACATTTATTTTGGGGAATTCGTATGGTGCGGGCAATTATGCCATGTGTGGAAAAGCCTATGACCCTCGTTTAATTTACGCCTGGCCGACAGCACAAATAGCCGTGATGAGTGGAAACGCAGCAGCAAAGACCTTGCTTCAAATTCGCGTTAGTGCATTGAAATCTCAAGGCAAGACGATATCCAAAGATGACGAAGCACAATTGCTCAAAGAAATCATGGACCGATATGATGAACAGTTAAGTCCCTATTATGCAGCAGCCCGTTTATGGGTTGATGGATTAATTGATCCATTACAAACCAGAAAGGTAATATCGATGGGCATAGCTGCATCGAACCATGCTCCTGTTGAAAAATTTAGTACAGGAATTATTCAAACCTGATGTGATTATAAAAAACACACGAATGGTGCTCATGAAAAAATAATTTAATATCCTTGCAGCGATGACAGAGAATGAATTAAAAGCACTGATTTCACTTCTGGACGATGAGGATCATCAAGTTGCTACGCACGTAGAGGAAAGGATTTTGTCATTAGGGAAAGAGGCAATTCCTTTTTTGGAGAAGGAGTGGGAGAGTAATATGAATCCAACTGTTCAAAATAGAATCGAAGAATTGATTCATACCCTTCAATATGAATTAACAAGAGAGCGACTTAAAAATTGGTATGAAAGTAATGATCACGACTTGCTTGTTGGAATGTGGATCATTGCCACGTATCAATATCCAGACATCGAGATTGAAAAATTAAAGCAAGAGCTGGAACAAATATATTACGAAGTGTGGCTCGAGTTTCGTCCTGATTTGTATCCCTTCGATCAGGTTAAAGTGATCAATAGTGTAATCTTTGGCAAGCTTAAGTTTGGCTCAAACACTAAGAATTTTCATTCTCCTGGAAATTCAATGATCAATATTGTTTTAGAAACCCGTAAGGGTAACCCGATCACGTTATGTGTAATTTATATGTTAGTGGCACAGAAATTAAAATTACCGGTGTCAGGTGTTAATCTCCCCAATCTCTTTATTCTAACATATAAAGACGAAAACCATCAGTTTTACATTAATCCATTTAATAGAGGATTGATTTTTTCCAAGCAAGACATTGAAAACTACATCAATGAATTACACCTGGTGCCGCAGGCCTCTTTCTTTGAACCTTGCAGCAATCTTGAAATTATACGAAGAGCATTGAGAAACTTGACAATGTCATTTGAAAAGATGGGTGAACACGCCAAGGCGGAAGAGGTTAAAATACTCTTAATAGATATTTCAGAAGGCGGTGATTTAGGTGTGTAAGATATGTTATCGGTTTTTAAGTAAATCAATCAGAACATCTTCTTTAATTTCATGACCACCTTCAAATTGAAATAGTATTGGGGTGATGTTAAGCCGTGTGTTGAGTGAAGTAACTTCTTTAAGGCGTTCATCAGTGAGGTATGGATCTGTTTTTCCGAAGACTTCAATTATTTTTTTATCCTTAAGGATTTCATGTGCTTTTTCAACGTTCATATCAGTAGGAAGAATTCCTGCCCATAGGATCAATTGATGGAAATGATTATTTCCTTCAATGGCCCAGCGGGTTGCAGTGGCCGCGCCTTGAGAAAAACCTAAAATGGTAATCTCTCCAGTAAAATCATGCGGCACTTCTCTTTTATATATCGAATTGAGATAGGTGATATAATTCTCCATTTCAGTTATCCTGTTTTCACGTGTCATCCAGGTGGCACCTACCCGGTTGTTGCCGGTTTGTGATCGGCTGGTGATATCTTCCAAATAGAATTTTGAAAGCCCTTCGGGAGCGATCACATATACTCCTGCATCAGCGGCAGTTTTGAATTTATGTATAAAAAACCTGGCTAGTTGGCCATAACCATGCAGGACAAACCAAATCTTTTTGCTGGCTGGATTGAGTTCTCCCTGTGTGTAATACCGTGCTTTATAGTTGAAATGTAATTCTTGTTCCTTCATGCTTAGGTTATCGATAACAAAAACGGCTATTGGAATTCCAATAGCCGTTTTTGAAGAATAACATATTACTTATCTTTTAAAACCAAGGGCACTGCCTCCACAATGGCTGGACGGTTCATCAAAGGTATATTGAATATAGTAGATGCCTGAGGCATTACACGGATAGTTAATAGCTGAAACGAACTGGCCATTTATTTTACTGGAGGCAACTTTGTTACGTTCTTTATCCAAAATGCTAACCACCACACCATCAGTAGCAGAACCACTTGCGCATATATTGATCATGTATTGCGTTCCTTTCATGAATACGTAGCTATACTCTACCTTATCTTTTGTTGCGCCATCTACTTTATAGCTTTTAAGAAAGTTAAACCCTTCGGACAGCTTTGGAATACACTCATTGGCGAGGTTATCAGAATTACACTGGTCGGCTATTAATTCACCAGCTCCTACGCCAAGAGCAGAAGAGAATAAAATGACGAAAATTATTTTTTTCATAATACTTAATTACTGTGTTAGCTAATTATTTTAGTTCGAATGGAGTTTGTAATAGCATTAATTTCCTCTATGTCTTTATCTGTGATATCGATGGTAGTGGTGCTGTTATCCTTTATTACGGCAACTCCATTTACAATTTCCATGGTTGATTCTTTATACGTGTAGTTAATGGATACTTTATCATAAACTGTTTTTAATTGCTCAAGGTCTTTCAATAATCCTGCCATATTAGTATCATCCGTGTAGAACGAAAAAAGTAACAGGATTTGCTCAAGAATAATTTTCTGCTCACCTATTTTTTCAAATAACTCTTTGCTAGGCCTTTTAGTGGCTACCTGACAGGTAATCTGCATAGCCTCCAGCCATCCACCTGTTAACAGTAACACACTTAAATTACCTCTACCTTGGGTTTGTAAGTAGTGGTTTATATGATTGAAGTTCAGTGTGGTTATTAATAAAAGCGAGTCAAGGTTTTTACTGTTGGCAGCAAGTTTACCAATCGTCTCAATATCAAAGAACTGGCCTATATTAAGGTCATCGGCCAATGATTTGATAGTCGAAATGTATTTAATGCCATCCTGATTTTGTCCATAAATATTTGTGTAACCAAGATCAGTCCCATAAACACCTAAATTGATGGCTTTTTTGAAATTAGTGTTGTATTTGGATAGATTTTCAGATTGGTTCAGCAATGAACCATTGTATTTTGAGCCTGATTCTTTCAGCAGTACAGAGATTTCCAATGGACTTGGTATCTGATCAAGGATAGCGTTAATCACCTCTTCATCAATTCCTGTTTTTTGCTCTGTTGCCTCAAGGCTCTTAAGGAACTCCTGATCATCAGGTTTCTTTTCTGATGAGCAACTGACTAAAACTGCAGTTAGTACTCCAATGACAAAAATTTTCATCGTATAAAAGTTGGTCTCATGACAAATTTAGTAATTAAGGCTTCGTTACCAAAACAGAAAGTCTTCCATTATAATTTTGCTAAGCGATTTTAAAATCAACGATTTTAATGTAAAATTCAATGATTTGTATTGTAAAGCATCGTCACCAGAAATGATTTTATGTCTATCCTGACAAGCCTTTTGTGCTGATTGTTCTGACGGTCATTTAATTAACATCAAGTAAACTTCCCTTTGGTTGAGATAGCCCACAACAGCTATGCAAGACACCATTAGAATAGGAAATTGATTCTATAGCAATTTATTATTTCTTAAAAATAACCTTTCAGAGAATCAATAAGTTCTGAATTCAAAAGGAATGCTAACTAATTCAGCCAATTCTTGACCCATTTCTTCCATATCTTCATCTTCATCTGAAAATTGCCAAATAATTTTAGCGTCAGGTAGGCCTTCAAGTAATTTAAACAGATCCAAAAATTGTCTTGAACTCGCGGTATTCAAGTATTCCAATTGGATATTCAATTCAGTTTTCGGATTTGGCTTTTTCCGATATTCTTTAAGCCATTCTAGTAATGGTTTATAGAATACGGCAACATCTTCCATAATTGATCTTCCTTCAATTTTAAATTGATTGTTTTGTTGACTAAAATTTAGCGATGGCGCTGTTTCAGTGCCAATTATTTCCAGGTTTTTCACGGTAGTATTATTATTTTATGTTGTCTATTCGTGCAAGTTATCTTTCTTGAACACGAAAGGTAATAGACTTTCGGCAGTAGCACACTTGAGCCATTCGTTCTTTGATTTTAACATTATTACTTCAAAGGACTTATTCTGGCGTTCTTCAAATTCGCTCATTACCTGCCGGCAAGCGCCACAGGAGGTAGCTGGTGAAAGTTCTTTATGGTTTTTGCGGAATGCAATAACAGCCATTTTCATTATTTTTTTGTTTGGGTGTTGTGTCGCTGCCGTGTAAAGCACAACCCGTTCGGCACACACACATAACGGATACGATGCGTTTTCCTGATTAGAGCCAGTAACTAAAGTTCCATCGTCCAGAATAACGGCAGCTCCTACATGAAATTTGGAATAAGGCGCATAGGCAAGGTTGGCGGCTTCTTTTGCTTTATGTATCAGATACTTTGATTCGTTATCAAGTTCTTCGATGTCATGAAATATTTCGAATTCTTTCATAAAAGTGAAATTTTATTTGAGAGCTTGGGGATTCGTCTTGGTCAATCCAATGCAGGCGTAGAAAGATAGCAAACTCAAATATTCTTATGAAATATTAAGAGATAATTCCATTATTTTAGATCTTCTTTTCACTATGGAACATAAGTTTATTCTTGTTATTGGCGCAGGCCGATCTTCTTCGTCTTTAATTTCTTATTTACTTACGCAAGCACCCTCACAAAACTGGACTATTACAGTGGGGGATATTTCGCTTCAGGCTGCGCAAGACCGAGTAGGAGTATCTCAATTTGGAAAACCCATTCAATTCAATATTGACGAACATGAGCGAAGTCGTAAAACGATTGCTGCCAGCGATGTAGTTATTTCAATGGTACCTGCGCATTTACACCTGATGGTAGCGAAGATATGCTTAGCAGAAAAAAAACATTTGCTCACGGCCAGCTACGTGTCCGATGAGATGAAAGAATTGAATGGTCAGGCCAAGTCAAATGATTTACTCTTTCTCAATGAATGTGGATTAGACCCTGGTATCGATCATATGAGCGCGATGCAGGTTATTGATAAGATAAAAGCATCAGGAGGAACCCTTACATCTTTCGAATCTTTTACAGGAGGACTCATAGCACCGGAAACCGATCCTGAAAATCCCTGGCGTTACAAGTTCACCTGGAATCCTCGTAATGTGGTAATGGCAGGACAAGGAACTGCCAAATTTTTACAAGAAGGGCGCTATAAGTTTATTCCCTATCAACAACTTTTCTTGCGAACTACTCCCGTTTCTGTTCCTGGTTATGGTGAATATGAAGGTTATGCCAACCGCGATTCTTTAAAATATCTTGAGACCTATGGTTTAAGAGGCATTAAAACCATGCAGCGTGGCACCCTTCGAAATAAAGGGTATTGCAATGCCTGGAATGTGTTGGTGCAGCTGGGATGCTGCGATGATAGTTATATGATGGAAGGCGTTGAAAATATGTCCCATGCAGAATTTATTGATGCTTTTCTTGACGACCATACCTCAACATCAGTGGAAGAAAAACTGATGTCGTGTTTTCGACTTTCGCCCAATGGTGAGGAGATGACACGGCTGAGGTGGAGTGGATTATTTTCAGACGAACGGGTGGGGAAAACTGTAGGATCACCTGCACAGGTTCTGGAACATATTCTTAATAAAAAATGGAAGCTTCGAGCTGGGGATAAAGATTTTATTGTGATGTGGCATCGGTTCATTTATGAAATTGAACATGTTAAAAAAGAAATTCAGGCACACCTTACAGTAAAAGGGGATGATGAAGTAAATACGGCCATGGCAAAAACAGTGGGCCTTCCTCTGGCTATCGCAGCAAAATTATTATTGGAAGGTAAAATTAAAACGCGAGGGGTTGCTATACCTGTAGGTAAAGATATTTATGATCCTGTGTTAAAAGAATTAAGTCAATTTGGAATTAACCTGGTTGAACGTAATATCCACTAACGTCTGAATAAGATGCTGATCGGTAGTGAGATGAAGTAGGCAATGGAGATTGGCCATGATTGTGAAATAGCATAACACAAACCGGTTTGAATGAAATAAAAAATCGGCACCAAAAGCATCCCAATGGTAAATCGTAGAGAGGGAACAAACTGACTGTCTTTTATCTTGTGTTTTAATATCCACCGGAGTATATACCTTGGCGGGAAATGGTTGATTGATTCATAGATTCTTATTGGATTCCACTTCCATTTATTTTTTTGAAGTTCTTTTTTAGGAGGAATAATATCCGATGATGGATAATTATTTACGACAGTTTGATCCTCTTTTAATTGTTCTACTAAATCTTTTTTTTCAATCCTGTGTGTGCGCCAAAAGTTAAATTTATCTTCGTAGTGATCAGGATCGATGTGCAGAATCAAGGGCTTGATTCCTTCGCTGGTTTTTTTTAGTAGGATATCAAGATTTTCCTGTGTGCTTAACTCGTTGTTACAATTTTCTTCTACAGAGATTGGATTGCCGAAACTGACCAGCACGCGTGAACGGAAATTAGTATGCAATTCATATTGAAGACCAACCGGCACAATGGTAACGCCCAGCTTCCAGTTGTTTCTTTCTTCTGCGGCAATCGCGATGCGGGCAAATCCTTTTTGTAACGACCGGAGAAACCATTGGTCGTTGTGATTGCCTTCACCGAAAACCAAAATAGATTTCTGGTTTGATAGTAATTTTACACAGTTATCAATGATCTCATCATTTTTACGAAGTGTGCTAAACCCATCGCGAAAGCGATACACGGGACTCATTTGCAACAATGTTAATATTTTCTTTGCCCACTTATTATTAAAGACATTGGCACGGGCTAGAAACCACGGGTTGCGAGAGGTGCTACACGCCACTAACACGGCATCTAAAAAAGCATTTTGGTGATTTGAGACAAAAATTACCGGACCACGTGGAATCGGTGCGATTTCCTGAACCTGCCAACGACTGAAATAAAATGTGAGCGCTGCGTTACAATATTGTTTTAGAGAATGATAAAGTATATTCGGCATCAGAAAATAATCTTACATCATGATTGAATGGCTTCTACTAAAGGTCGCTTGCGCATGACAGCCGAAAAAACAAATCCTGATATCAGATGCCATACTCCCCACCAGGCGGCCACAACGGCCATGGCGGTGTTTCCGTCAAAAAAATTAAAAATCAAAATCAGCGCAAGCCCGGAATTTTGAATGCCGGTTTCAATGGCAACGGTGCGATTTATGGCTTCACCGTTATTCATCATGGCGCTGAAGTAATAAGACATCATGAGTGCACTTCCATTGTGCAACAACACAATCCAGAATACTTTTGTCAGGTAAGTTTCAAACCCTTCCATGTTATTAACTACGGCAATTACAATGAACGCAGTAAGCATAATCATCGATAGAATTCTGATGGGGCCGGCAATCTTTTTACTTAATAACATAAAGTGTTTAGATACCCACATACCTAATAACAAAGGCACCAACAGAATGGACACCATGTTAATCATCAATGACAAAAAATCAACTTCAAAGGATTTTAATTCACCCGACAGTGCGGGTATCAATGATACGCAGAACAGAAAACTCAGTGGCGTGATGATAAAGGCTGCCAATGATGAAAACGCAGTAAGTGTAACCGATAAGGCGACATGACCGCGCGCCATATGAGAAAAAAAATTAGAAACATTGCCTCCAGGGCACGCTGCCACCAGTAACATGCCTAATGCCATTCCATTGCTTATTGGTAATAGGGTAACGAGAATTACAGTAAAAAGTGGAAGCATTATAAATTGTGTAAACAACCCGGTGAGCACTGCTTTTTTTTGGTTGAGCAACTGTGTGAAGTGCTCCACTTTTATGTCCAGTGCTACACCAAACATGATTACAGCTAAGCAAATATTCAGGGCCGTAAGGCTGCCCGAAGAAAAATGTATGGAGACGGTTTCTGACAAAATGGTTTAGTTATTAGAAATAAATATACATCATTCTCGAAATATCAAACTTCTTCTTTATTCTTATTTTGTTCATACCAACGGTCAACGTGCAGATTTCTGCTTTCTGCAGCTTGCACAGCAAGCTGATCGCATCGCTCATTTTCTGAATGGCCAGCATGACCTTTTATCCATACAAACTTTGGTTTGTACTTTAGGTGAAGTGGAATGTATCGCTGCCATAAATCAGCGTTTGCCTTTTTTGCAAAATTCTTCTTCTGCCATCCCCAGATCCAACCTTTTTCTACCGAATCCACAACGTATTTTGAGTCGGAATAGATGGTGACCGCAATACCACTTTTTTTTATTGCCTCTAGTCCTGAGATTACCGCTAACAACTCCATCCGATTATTGGTAGTAAGGCGAAATCCATCGGAAAGCTCTTTCTCGTGCTTATTGTATTTCAGGATAACACCAAACCCTCCAGGGCCGGGATTACCTTGTGCAGCACCGTCCGTGTAGATCCGAATCATGAAGGCAGTACATTACTCTTGAATATTTTTACAGCAATGGCAAGTAAGATTACGCCAAACACTCTTCGCAAAACGGCAAAGCCAGAAGTGCCAATCACACGTTCAAGCCATGATGATGAGCGTAACACGATGTAAACGAACACCAGATTTAAAAGAATTCCTATCAACACGTTCGTTTCTTCATAAACAGCCCGCAAGGAAAGAATAGTGGTAAGTGTGCCAGCTCCTGCAATGAGAGGAAAGGCAAGTGGAACAATTGATCCTGTGCCTTTTGCCTGCGGATCGTCTTTAATAAGGGTGATCCCTAAAATCATTTCCATGGCCACGATGAAAATGACAATCGCTCCAGCCACGGCAAAGGAGGCCACATCCAACCCGAAAAGCTTTAGAATAGAAAGCCCCAGATAAAGGAAGCCCACCATCAACACAGCAGAAATTAAGGTAGCCTTTTCGGCATAGATTCTGCCTTCCCGTTTTTTGATCAGGATAATGAATGGCACAGAGCCAATGATATCAATGACCGAGAAAAGAATGAGGGATACGGAAAATATTTCTTTTAAATCCATGCGTAAAAATGAACTGCAAAATTAGCAGAAATTCCGTGGTGTGCTTTATCTTGTTGTTGCTATGGAGAAACAAACAAAATTGTTCTGGATTGTTACTTTGGGCACCATCGGTTGGTTTATTTTAATGCGACCATTCTCTCCCCCCAATATTGTTCAGTTTGAATTGGCGAAAACCGTGGAATCAGCTCAGTATATTATTGATGCGTGGGGCGAGGATGGTGTGTCAAAAGCACGGGTAGGCATTTACCTGGACTTCGTGTTTGTTTTTTTATACGCCTGGTCGATCGGTTTAGGATGTAAACTATCAACCGCGTTTTCATCTAATGAAAAACTGATTATGGCAGGAACATTCTTTTCACTGGCATGCTGGTTTGCAGGCAGTTGTGACTTGATTGAAAATTTTGCGATGCTGTTTACCCTCTCCACCATCAATGAACTTACTGTTTCGATGGCGTTTTATTTTGCTATCATTAAATTCACAATTGTTGTGCTGGCGTTGTTGTTGATATTTATATCGCTGGGGGTAGGCTTATTTAAGTTTATAATTAAAGATTGAATTATAAAAAAACAAAGGTAAAGAGTTCTACACCTTCGCGGTATAGAACTCTTTAGCACTGTTAAAAGAAAATCTGATACTGCAGCGTAACCTGGCCTTTTCTTCCGTTTCTGAGCAAATCGGTGCCTTGTTGTAAATAATAAGGTCGATTTTGATAATCGAGAGTGAATTTGCTGCTGTGTCCCTTCAACAACCAGTTTACGCCAACGGCCACTACATTCATTTGTCTATCAAGTCTTTCGTAATTGGCACTCATCAGCGAGGCGTATGGCATTAAGGTTCCATTGTCTTCGCCCAACAAATCTTTCTTCAACAGATAGCCAACCTGCGTGTACCAAACTTTTCCTGTGCCAAACATAGGGAACGAATTTCCCTGGCTACTTCCCGGATATGGTCCACTGACCGTGGAGGAGGGATTCATAATGCCATTGTATCGCAGGTATCCCGGCCCGAAATCATAATTAAAATATCCGGCATAGGCGTTAAGTGCGGTCCCTTTTTCTGTATTAACTGGCGCATCATAAAAGATCGCTGCCGACCATAAGTTTAAGGAATGATAAATGGTGTCTGTAGCTTCTTTTGTCCAGGTGGCATTCGCTTGCTTAATGAAGCCTGCTTCGAGGTTCAGCACTTTCTTTTTACCCAGATACGTGCCTGTCATGTATGGTGTGGTATGCGATTCTTTATCAAAGAAGTTATAGATAAATAAACCCTGATACTGCTTGTGATGACCACGTTGTGAAAAGGTAGCATTGCTTGACAAAGCCGGAGGTGTTTGGCCATTGGTGGTAATCGGAAATGGATCACTTAATACCAAACGATAATCCAGCTTGCCTAATTGTCCGCGGGTATAGATGCTTAACTTTCTGGAAAACTCATCTGTTTGATCCACGGTGGCTTGGGCGAAAACAGGAACATCCATGGTCATAATGGACGTGACACTAGGTTGGCTAAATCGTGATAAACCATTGGCGATAGTAAGGCCTCCTCCGAGAATCAGTTTTTCATTTCCTTTGGTAACGCGGTATTCCCCCAAAGCATCGTGAAAGAATGCCTGAAACTTTCGGTTTCCTGCATTTTGAGCCAGGTAGTTAAAGTTGTTTTGTCCGAATTGGAAATAGAAAAATACGCGGTCAGTCATCTGGCCATACAATTGAAATCGTGTTCTTCGAAGACCAATATCAAAAGTTTGATTAGTAGGTTCGCCCAACACGTGCGTACCTGGATTACTTTGATTGTAACGTAACCAAACCTGGTTTAAAAAGGTAGCCTTAATATAGTGACTACCATTTTCGTTCAAGTTCAACTTTAATTCATTGATTTCTTTGGGCTTTTCTTGTGCTAATGCTTCTTGAAAAAAGCAGCACAAAGCCAATAAGGCAATACTTATTTTCATTAGTTAATATTTTTAGTTTAAGATCCAATGTAATGGACAGCAAGTAACCCCGGGGTATTGCTTAATGTTCTTTTCATGATGTATAAAAACAGTTAGTATTGGATGAACACCCAAACCTAACTATTCTTACCTTGTATTATGCTTTTTGATTAAGCGTTGAAACAAAATCCTCAGCAAATTTTGCTACATATAAAATTTCTGAAGGCAATAACAGGTCGCGTTTTTTATAGAAAATCAACCTGTTACGATGACATTCTACATGCATTTCTTCCCGGTTTTCAAGAAACTGAATAAGTGCTTCTGTGAAGAAATTACGAATTTGACTTTCATCGGATCCTCTCAGATAATATTTCTTTGAGAATTCTGGGTGGTTGTCAAAGTCGATATCCTTGCCTGAAACACCTTCAAAAAGTTTTGACCAAAGACCTTCGGGTTCTAAGGCAAAATCAGGAATTAATTGGTTAAGTTCCGATACGTGGAAAATAGTAATGTGTGTTTCCTTTTTATCCTGAAGAGCGCCTTCCTGCAACGTGATGTCAGACGACTCCAGTTTACCGAAATCGCTATAACGTGAAAGGATATTTTCTTCAAATGGAATCTTGTTTCCACTCTCTATAGGGAAATCTTTATACTTGGAAACACTGCGAATTCTTTGAGGAAAGAACGCCCATTCATTATTTTCAGAAAAACTTCTCAGTTCCAACTGACGAGGGCTTAACTTGATTTCAAACTTGTTCACATTGTCAGGTGAATACTTGCGTGCAGCCAAAGGATGCTTTGAAAATGGTTTAAATCGATCAAATCCTATTGATACAATTGAACCACCGGCATGAGCACATTCTTCTTCAATATGATGCAAATATTCCATGAAAGAATGATCCAATAGAAGTGCATCAGAAAAATCAACAATGATTTTTTTACTATGATCGATAGGAGCAAACACTTTTTTGAAGCCTATTAAATTTGAAAAGATGGCTGACTCTTTAATTTTAATAAAGTATTCATCTCCTTGATGGCTAAATTCATATTTGGCTTTAAATAGGTTTGTAAAAGAAACCCCATTGAGAAGGTGAAAGATAAATTTCATCAAAATACCAGCTCCCACACCCAACAACAAATCAGTGGAAACAGTGACAATGATGGTCACCACAAAAATTACTAACTGTTCTGCGCCTATTTTATAAGTTTTAAAAAATTCATTTGGTGAGGCAAGACGGTAACCAACAGCGATAAGCAAGGCTGCTAGCGCTGTGTTAGGTATCATTTCAATCACGGGGATAAATAGCAACATGGCCACAAGTAAAAAGAAGCCATGGAAAAAATTACTCCAGCGTGTGCGTGCCCCGAAATTTATATTCGCTGAACTTCTCGCCACTTCAGAAATCATGGGTAAGCCACCTAATAATCCAGAGAGTGCATTTCCTGCACCTACAGCCATCAGATCTTTATTGGGATTAGAGACTCTTTTCCATGGATCAAGGCCATCAATTGCCTTGACGGTAAGTAGGGATTCAAGACTGTTAACAAAGAGGAACATGATTACATACTTCCAAAACACAAAAGAGCCAATCATGCTAAAATCTGCGTTAAGACCTACGTTTGACCAGAAATCACCTATTTTAACCATATCAAAAGCTGGTTCGGTATGTTTAAAATCCATGATCCACGCCAACGGTATAGTTACTAAAAGCACAATCATGGGTGCGGGCACTTTTTTAGCCCACTTTCCTTTAAGCAGAGGCATACCAAAGATGATCAGCAGGCTGAGGAGTCCGATCAGCGTTACTCTGATGTCTTCGTGCATGATCGAACTTGGGATCATCTCAAATAATTCAATAGGTTCTTTTCCTTTTAAGACTGCAGGATCGATACCCAGAAGTACGTGTATTTGTTTTGAGAAAATTATTAAACCAATAGCGGCTAGCATTCCATGTACAGCAGAATGAGGAAAGAAGTCACTCAACGATCCGAATTTTAACCAACCAAAAATGATTTGGATAAGCGAGGCTACCACAATCACACCAAGGGCAAGTTTCCATCCTTCAACTCCTCCGCCCATTTCGGTAACGGCACCTGCACAAATCGTAATAAGTCCGGCAGCAGGGCCTTTAATAGTGAGGCGTGAGCCAGCAAAGATACTAACAAACAAGCCACCGATCATGGCGGTAAGCACGCCCATCGCGGGAGGGAACTCACTGGCTTTGGCGATGCCTAAGCTAAGAGGTAATGCAAGAAGGAATACTAGAAAACCGGATACTGCATCATTGGTCCAGTTTTGTTTAAACCCCTCGAGTCCGTCCTTGGGAATTTCTAAAGTCTTCATAATATATTTTTATGTAAGGAATTGATCTGATTTTTTTCTTAGTACATGGAGATAGATACAATACTTGCCAGGAAGCATTGTCGACATGATCATATACAGTTAACCTGTTATGATGATAGAAAAAAATCAGATTCGCAAAACCCTGTGCAGGGTATATAAGGAAGGTTGAGACTCAACCCGATCTCTCGCAATGGACCAGGTGATTTCAATGGGTTTGAATTTTTCAAGGACACTAAAAAGCTCAATAAAGTAAAAGGAACTACTGTCGTAATCTTTGCCTTCACGTTCTTCGCTATTGTTTTCCTCAAAAAACAAATGAGCAAGACAATCAAAGGATCCGGTTAAATCAACATAGTGCTTTTGATTAGAAGATTCAATTGTGTCCTCTTCATAGGACTGGACAAATGCCGGAGCCAGCACCTCAAATGAGAATAAAAGGATGATTAGATACTTCAAAGCCTTGTTCATTCTTAAGGGCATTCTACGTACGATAAGCCTCAAAGGTCTAAATTATTTTTAAAAAATCTAACATGCCCTTTTTTTAACTTATTCAATCGGTTGCTATTTAGCTAATAATGAGATCCTTTGAATAGAAACATTAAACAGTTTTATTACGTTTATAAACCATTGTTATCAAAAATTGCAAGAAGAATCCTGAATTCTTTACTTTTGTCACATGTATCGGAATTACTTTAAGGCTTTTACCTATTTGCTGGTAATATTCTTTTTCCTCACTTCGGTGATTCCACATATACTTGGTGCAGAAAATACTAATCAAGGCACCAAAGAAATCTCGTTTATAAAGTCGTTAGGAGTTTCAGCAGGTTCAAATGTTCAATTACCCTTTGAAGAAAGGGAAGAAGAGAATGTTTGTGACAATCCTTCCCCATCGCTCTTTACTTATCTCATTAGTACACTATCTGTGTGGAGCTCCCATGCAAGCCTTACCAAATATCATGGCGGTACAAAATCGGTAGCAGGCTCTATGCCTATTTACCTGACTAAGCGAAGTCTGCTTATCTGATCCTTCTTGCCTCATCGTGACTTTTCTAAGTCATTTTTACGGTCTTATTAATTGTCAATTAACCAAGGCGATCGCCTATTTAATATAATGGAATTAACGAATAATCATTCTTTTGATGAACATCATGTGCTTCACAGAATGAAGCATTATTTACCAGCGCAAGCTCCGCTTAAAGATTTTATTCATCACAATACACTTCATGGATTTCAAAACCTGAAGTTCAATAAGGCGATATACAGCGCCTCCGCCATTTTCGGGTATCGTGTTTCTTTGTCGTTGGCCGAATACCGATCTCACTATCATACAGGTAGAATAAACTCCGCGATTCTTGATCAGGTAATAACTAAAAACAAAGGAGTTGATCTTGTTGATGCATGGAAGAATAAACTACTGCATGGTCATTATCATAAAGATGCTCCCCGGATTGGAACTTTACGATCTAATTGGAAGCGGTATTATCAGGTTGATTTGGATTCATTGGTGCATCCGTTGCTTTTTAGAATTCTTTGTTCCTATCTTGATCAGGGTATTTCGATGTGGAGTTTTCCCGTAGGGGATAAAGGGTTTCTCACTTCTATAAGAGAAATGGACAAGAATAGCTTTTCCAGTTTCTTTAAAACGAAACGGGCGAGAAATTTACTACTGACCCAACATTGCGGGATTAAATCTTTACTGAAAATTCTGGTGGGTGACGATGAATCACTTTATGAACATTATCTTTTTGATCAGCAATTCTCTCACCAAGGTTGGTCAGGGATGGTCGCCACGGTGGAGGATCAACCTCAAACCTTGTTGGATCATAAGAAAATCACGTTACATGATTTAATCATTTTTGAACTGCTCCTGGAAATAGATGCAATGGATTCACATTTTGGTGAGCAATGGCAGCCACTTGATCATGTAATTAGCGATAAACCTCAAAATCTTTTTGTTGAAATACCTACTACCGAACTTGATGAAGTCACGTCATTATGGCAAGAAGCTTTTGAATGGAGTTATTACGATGAAGTACTTGCGGGCTTACAGGCAACAAAGAAGGAAACACGGGTAGCTACCGGTAGTTTTCAGGCAATGTTTTGTATTGATGATCGTGAGTGTTCGCTGCGGAGACACCTGGAAACAGAGGATCCTGCGTGTGAGACATTTGGAACACCTGGATTTTTTGGAGTCGAGTTTTATTTTCAGCCCGACCATGGAAAGTTTTACACAAAACTTTGTCCAGCGCCAGTCAATCCAAAATATCTCATCAAAGAGGTAGGCGTTAAAAGAAAAAACGAAAAGGATGCCCACTTCACCAAACACTCCCATTCACTTTTTAGAGGCTGGTTGATTACACAGACGTTAGGTTTTTGGTCTGCCCTACGTTTGTTTATAAATATTTTCAAGCCTTCTATGGGCCCGGCTACTGCTTCGTCATTCAAGCACATGGATCAGTATTCTAAACTGACTATCGAAAACAAAAAACCAGAGCATCGTGAAAATGATCTCCAGGTTGGATTTACTATTGATGAAATGGCGAACCGGGTGGAGGGTCTTTTGAGAAGTATCGGGTTGATTAAGAATTTTTCTAACCTCGTCTATGTGGTGGGTCATGGTTCAAGCAGCGTCAACAACCCACACTTTGCAGCCTATGATTGTGGCGCTTGTTCAGGTCGCGCGGGTTCGGTGAATTCACGCGTTGTATGTGATATGGCCAATCGTGCGGAAGTGCGAGCAATTTTAAGTAGCAGAGGTATCATTATTCCGGATGCGACTCAATTTGTTGGAGGTTTGCATGACACCACCCGCGATGAGGTGATATTTTTTGATGTACATTCTCTTTCAGCTACGAATATAGCGCTGCATATTAAAAATGAACTGGTATTTAAAAATGCACTGGATTTTAATGCAAAGGAACGTTCAAGAAGGTTTGAGTCAATAAATACTCAGCTGGGCGCTGAAGAAATTCATGAGCAGATCAGAACCCGTTCGGTTTCTTTGTTTGAACCACGACCAGAGTTAAATCATGCCACTAACTCGTTATGTATTGTAGGTCGTAGAGATCTCACGAAGCATTTATTTTTAGACAGACGGTCATTTTTGAACTCTTATGATTATACAACTGATCTGGACGGAAAATTATTACTAGGTATAATAAGACCGCTTGGCCCGGTATGCGGAGGAATTAATCTTGAGTATTTTTTCTCACGAGTGGATAATCAAAAATTAGGAGCGGGTACAAAACTTCCTCACAACGTGATGGGGCTTTTTGGAGTAGCCAATGGTATTGATGGGGATTTAAGGCCTGGCTTGCCAAGCCAGATGATTGAGGTGCATGATCCTGTTCGGTTACTAATCGTGGTTGAACACTTTCCTGAAGTTGTGTTGGAGACAATAAAAAAACAAGCTGAAACGTATGAATGGTTTATAAATGAATGGGTTCATCTCGTAGCCATTCATCCTGAAACACAACAGCTCTTTGTCTTTAGGGAGGGTGAGTTTTTGCCGTATCACCCACTAAAAGATTGTGTCGAGAGGATTTCCAATTTGACGGAAGTCCTGGAAACTCATGATGAAAATTTACCTGTTTACTCAATCGCCTAATTAAGATATGGAATACATACTTCAGTTTTTTATACTTCTGCCTCTATTAGGCTATGGGGTGAGTCTATTAATTCCCGGAAAGAAAGAAAATTTTATTTCAGGGAATGCGTTCATTACGATTGGTTTGCATTTAGTAGCTTTTCAAGTCTTTCTTGTTTATTGGCTAATTCACGGTCATCCCATTCTTGATTATAAAGAGATCGTTCTTTATCGCACTACGAATTATGAGTTTTTTGTTGATTTTTATTTTGATAAGATCACGGCTGTATATCTTTTGGTGGGTTCATTCCTTACTTTCTTAGTCACTATTTATAGCCGTTATTATATGCACCGCGAAAGTGGTTATAAACGTTTTTTTAACACCATTCTTTTCTTTTATCTGGGTTACAACATAGCCGTTTTTTCGGGCAATATGGAAACGCTTTTTATTGGTTGGGAAATACTAGGTCTTTCATCCTTTCTGTTGATTGCTTTTTATAGAGATCGCTACCTTCCTGTAAAAAATGCTGTAAAAGTATTTTCAATTTATCGGATTGGAGACGTAGGCCTGCTGTTGGCCATGTGGATGGCTCATCACTTATTTCATGAGAACATTACGTTCTTGAAATTAAATAATTATGAATTAGTGCATGGTCATCTTATGTCTCATAGCTGGGTCGGTATCTTTATATCACTGATGATTCTGCTCTCTGCCGCGGCCAAGTCGGCACAACTTCCTTTTTCTTCCTGGTTGCCACGTGCCATGGAAGGCCCGACACCTTCCAGTGCGATTTTTTACGGATCACTTTCTGTTCATTTAGGAGTTTTTGTATTACTAAGAACATATCCGTTTTGGGATCATCAGACGTCCGTTCGGATTATTATTGGAATGCTCGGCTTGTCATCAAGTATTATTGCTACAGGAATAGCACGGGTTCAGTCATCAGTAAAAAGTCAAATTGCCTATGCATCAATAGCGCAAATAGGTTTAATTTTTATTGAAGTAGCAGCGGGATTTGAAAACCTGGCCTTGTTTCATTTTGCGGGAAATGCATTTTTAAGAACGTATCAACTTTTGGTTTCTCCTTCGGTAGTGAGTTATCTCATTCGTGAGCAGTTTTATAATTTCATTCCGCGCCAGCAGACAATTGAGGATTCGTTTCCTAAAAAAATGGAATATACTTTATACATGTTGTGTGTGAAAGAATGGAATTTGGATACTCTTATGTATCGGTATCTATGGAACCCATTGAAAGTATTGGGTAAGAAATTAGATTTTCTTACACTCAATAGGGTAATCTACTTTTTCATTCCGATTTATTTAGTTGGTTTATTTTCTGTCTATCACAGAGAGTTAGTGCCAGAACAGATAAAAACATATTTGCCCTATTTTTTCTCTATTATTGGATTGGTCACTGTTCTTAAATCTTTTTCAGAGAGAAAGCAGGCACGGATGAGTTGGTTATTGGTAGTGATGAATCATTTCTGGATTGCCTTGGCCATTTCCTTTAATGAAGAATTTAGTTTCAACCAGGTTCATTACTATTTGAGTGGCGTGGCGTTGGCCGGAATCTTGGGGTTTCTCTGCCTGCGGTGGTTACGGTCTCATGAAGGAAGTATTGACCTAGATCAGTTTCATGGTCATTCCTATAAACATCCCAAATTTGCTATCGTATTTCTGATTGCTTGTTTGGGTGTATCCGGTTTCCCAATCACACCTACTTTTATTGGTGAGGATTTGATCTTTACTCATATTCACGAAGATCAGCCTATGCTGGCATTGATTGTTTCGTTAACCTTCATCATTGACGGCCTTGCCATCATCAGAATGTATGCACGGATTTTCCTGGGCCCTCACGTCAAGTCAATCTATGAAATGGCGTATCGCTCATCATAAGGGTAAACAATTAATTTGATTAATAAGCGTGGTTTGTATCAGAACAGACCACGCTTATTTTTTCTTGCTACGGATTAATTCTAATACACCATTTACGAATGTGAGTGGATGGGGCGGGTTTCCGGGAACATAAAGATCGACCGGATATTTATCTAGAAAACTTCTGTTAAGGGCACCACTGCCTGCAAAGATTCCTCCGCTGATCGCGTCTGTTCCTGCCAGAATTAATATTTTCGGATCGGGCACGGCATCATAACACACCTGCACGGCTTCAGCCATATTTTCGGATATTGGTCCTGTGATGACAATCCCATCACAATGGCGAGGTGATGCCAGGAATTCAATTCCAAAGCGTCCCATGTCGAAGTTGGGATTTCCACAGGCATTTAATTCAGCCTCATCTGCATTCGAGCCGGCTGCCGAGATTTGACGGAGTTTTAATGATCGCCCAAACATTGATCTTACTTCCTTGCGTATTTTACTTTCATCTATCATGATGGAGTTACTGTCTCCCTCTTTAATAATTAATCGTTCACGCACATTAGTAGCTATCTTATAATCAGGAGTAAACTTAATTTTATCAGGATAGGCAAAAGCACATTCGCCACACATGACACATATTCCCATGTCAATGCGAACGGGCGCCTTTCCAATGGCACCGGTTGGACAAAGTGCCATTAAGGCATCTTCATTTATTTTCTCTAAAGAAATTTCGGGCCTTCCCTTAAAAGGACCTGGAACTTGAGGCTTAGTAACATCAGGAATAAACTGTTTTCCTAACCGATTTAATATTTGGATCTCTTCGATAATCATAATGAGCTGACTGTTTAATGTTATAGATCGTGACCGCAATAAGAGAGATTGTAGCTTTTGTTGTTGATCGGGAAATCGGATATTTCCAAATCGCGAAGTGAAAGTGCCAGGGCCATCCAATTATGCACCGAAGGATCTTTCACCTTATAATGAATCACTTCTCCATTAGAATCGGTCACTGCACAGTGACAAATTTCTCCACGCCAACCCTCCACTAATGAAAGACACAGAGAATCGGGGGATAATTTTAAATCATTTGCATTCAAAGGCTTTGAAGATGGCTCATTCAGATTCTTAAGTTCCTTAATTAAACTCCTGATAAAATCAATGGATTTTTGAACTTCAAGTTTGCGTAAGTAAGCCCTTGCCCATACATCACCATTCTCAAGCGTCTCATTGGTGATTGAATAATCTTTGTAAGCTGCGAACGGATGTGAAATACGAACGTCCCTATTAATGCCGGCCATGCGTGCCGCCATACCAACGGCACCGATCAACTGCATTTGGGTTTTAGTCACTTTACCTATATTCTCTATGCGCATCAAAGCCGTTGGAAGAGAAAAGAGTCTCTCACTCATGGGATTAAAACTTTCTTCAAATTTATCGAGTAACGTAACGAGCTTTTCAGTCAATTCTTTAGTAAATGGATAATGAGTGCCACCCACCCGGTTAAGACCTTTTCCAAATCGATTGCCACACCAGGTTTGTGTATAATTAATTACCGGTGTGCGCAGAGTTCCAAATACAGAGGAAGCTAGCTGATAGGCAAGTCCTATGTTCATATTACCTAAGTCACCCACGTGCCAGGCAATGCGCTCTAACTCCAACGCAATAGTTCGTTCAATTTCTAAACGTTTATTAATAGCCACATGCCCCATCGATTCCATCAAGCTTACAAAGGCGTAGGAATGACCAACCGCAGTGTCTCCTGCTATTGATTCAGAAAGAACAGTACGTTGGAGTAGTGTTGGTTTTTTAAGAAATAAATCTTCCACTCCGCGATGCTGCCATCCTAATTGTATTTCGAGATGCAATACAGTTTCTCCATTGCATAAAAAACGAAAATGACCTGGTTCAATCACGCCTGCATGGATAGGGCCTACACCCACTTCATGTAATTCTTCACTTTGTATTTTATAAAATGGATAATCGTTTATGACTTTGTTTCGATCGGCACGGTTAAAAGCATATCGAACGGGTTTTGACCAGGGACTATAGATAAATTCGATTCCGAAATTTTCGGTGATCTCTCGCTCGAAAATATGAAATGCGTATACCTCGCGGGTGATAGAGGTAAGTTGCATCTTTTCCTTTTTAGACATTTCGTGTGATAATACTTTAATGTCCTTGGCTATATCATCCGCCAGGCAGCAAATAAATTTTAGCCGATCCCCTTGCCAATAGGCGTAATAATTCACGCAATGGATGTGCGGTTGCTTTACTAATTCGACTACTTCCGTATAAAATTTTCCGTAAGCAAGAACGGGTATTTTGGAGATGCGGATAGTCTCTTGATTGGTAATGGTTATATAGGAGTGAGTTGACATGGTTTCCATAATTAAGTGGGTAATGTTTGGATGGCGATAAGAATGGTATCGACTATAAAGGAAGGCCTGAACAAACCTATATAGAACACGATCACGATAAGAGCCAATTGCATGATCGATTCGTATGGCGATGCTCCCTTCATGTTAATGGAGGCTGTGTTCTTTTTTAGAAATATAATTCCTAGCATTTTTACGGCAAGACCGTATATAATGATCAAGACCAGCAACAATACGATCAAGGCTACCCACCAATAATTTTTTGCGATCAGCGCCTGAAACATATAAAGTTCGGATATTAACATGCCAGAAGGCGGCATGGCGATGATTGACAAGAAGCCCAATAGCATGACTAAACCACCTAGTGGATTTACTCTTAAATAGCTACCGATTTTTTCATCCAATTTACTGCCGTAAATTCTATGCATCTGAGATACCTGAAAAAATAAGCTCGACTTTACCAGTGAATGCATCACTAAATGCAAAATGGCTGCGAAGTAGCCCAGTCCGCCACACGAGAATGCAATCATAACCAACGAGGCATGTTCCATGCTGGAGTAAGCAAACATGCGTTTTACGTTTTTCACACGCAACACATATACCGCAGCAAAGAATAATGAAAGCAAACCAACAATCATGAGAAGCTTGTTCATCCACGGTAAAATGGACGTGCCCGAAAAAGCTTCATAAAAGCGATAGATGGCGATAAAGCCAGCGTTCATCAGCACCGAAGAAAGACTGGCGCCAACTTGTGATGGGGAAGCATCTTTGGCATCGATGTCCACATTAAATAAGGGAACCAATCCCATCTTTACGCTGAAGCCTGTTACAATCAAAAGGAAACACGCTTTTAACCAGACGGCATTAAGTCTGCCTGCTTCTGCTTTGATGGTGGCAAAGGAAAAATCAACATGACCAACTTGCTGTGCGGCAAACCCTAAAAATAAAACACCAGCGAAAGCAATTGCGATACCTATGGAACATACATACAAGTATTTCCAGGTGGCTTCCAGCGCATCTTGATTTCGGTTGTGATAAATGAGTACAGAGGCGCCTAATGTAGTTGCTTCCATAAAGGCCCAGAGTATGCCAAAATGTGAAGTAAATAATACACCAATAATAGCACCTGTAAAAAAGATTGTTCCGGCATTATGAAGTGCTACATCTTTAATCTTCACGTTTCTGTCTTCCACAAATTTTACATAGTGGATGGCTGAAAATAAGCTTACCAATATGAGTATGAAATAGAAAATTAATCCAAGCCGATCGCTATAGAAATATTCGTTTAACGTTTGCCCGGCTTGCGGCCAAAGATTAATGGCCAGCACCGTCATCATAGCTACGTAAATAAACACCATCCCGTGGCTGATCATCCTTATTCTGATAAAATAAGTAAGTAGCGCAAGAACGGCCGTAAGAATAAAAAACAAGTAAATCATAAAGGTTAGTCTTTAAGTTGGGATAACTGACCGGCATCCACGTTGGTGAAGTAATCTTTCATCTTGTTGAAGAAGATACCCATGATCAGCACACTGGTAAAAATGTCCAGGAGGATGGCTGAGTTAACGAACATAGGCATCTCAGCACCCAGTGCAAGGGATAGAAGAAATATACCATTTTCGATTACCAGATAACTGATGAGATGGGTGACCAGATCGCGGTTGTTGATTGCGATGAATAATCCAACGAGTATAGAAGAAATGGCCGCAGTAAAATATTTTACCTGATGGTCGGCATCATTGGTCAATTCATCATGAATGGCATAGGAAATCATAAAACACCCGATCACGATAATGGCTGTAATCAATACAGAGTAATATCCTTTTATAGGAACATTGTGATGCCGATGTATTCTGTTTTTTGTAACCCGTTGCAGAAAGATGGGAACAAAGATGGCCTTAAACACAAGGGTCTCCAGCAATATAAAGACCAGGTGGACCAGGTCGATTTCCTTCAATTCAAAATAAGCAAGGCCAAATAGTAAGATGCCCTGCAAAGCCATTAAGGTAAAATAGCTTTTTACCATTTCTACTTTTGCCAGATAAATGAGCGAAATAATGAAGAGTACAATTAAAAAATTTATCATGACTTATATTTTATTTTTAATGATCATCACAACAAAAATCAGGATCATCGCTACCGCGTTGATGGAAAGTATATACTGTGCATTCATTGCCATTTTATTTCTGGCCCTGAACGATTCAATCCATCCGATACCCGCAGCGAAAAATATTTGCAAACCTAGTAACATACTGACACGTATCCAGATATCGAGTGATTGAGGAATCAGGCAGTTTGCACTGAGCATGCTAAAAAGTATAAACTTTATGTTGTTGGCAATTTTAATAAGCCCCAAATCAAAACCGCTATGATCCAGCACCATCACTTCATGCACCATGGTTAGTTCTAAGTGAGTGAGCGGATCATCAATCGGCAAGCGACTGGTTTCTACCATCGTAATATTCGCCAACACATAACCTGCTATGATCGCAATAATGAAAGAGAAATAAGAGTCATAGTGAAGATTGGCAAAGATATCGTGAAACGAGGTGTAGCCTGTAAACATGGCAAGAGATCCTAATAGAATAAAGAATGCGGGCTCCATCAACATCGAGTAAAATGCTTCTCGGTTGGCACCCATTCCTTCAAATCCACTGGAAACATCCAATGCGCTAACTATAATCATGAAACGACCCAACCCCAAGACATAAGCAAAAAACACAAAATCACCGGAAAAGGAGAATATGGCGTTATTCTCTTCGAAGGGAATTAACAACGCAGCAACAATTACGGTGGCCAGATAGATGGGTGCTCCAATTTGAAAAACAAAACTGGATGAAGAACTGTAGACACTTCCTTTTTTTAAAAGACGAATGATGTCGTACCACGGCTGAAGTATGCCTGGGCCTTTTCTTCCACTAAACAAGGCCTTTGTTTTTACAATCACGCCAGGAAAAAAAATGGCGGATATGAATATTAAAATGAGTGACAGCATATTACAGGATGTTTATTGCAATTAAGAACCCTATGAGAATTAAAAAGAGCATGGGATAAACCAGGTAGTGATTAATTAATCCGGATTGTGCTATTCCCGCTTTTGGCAAGTGATTTACCAGCAGGTGTACCCAACTCAAAATAGTCTTCTCTTCTATCAGATCTTTATTTTCTGTGTGAAATGTTTTAGGTGGTGGAAAAATTTCACTTTCTTCAAATGACTTATATACTCTGTGATATTCTATTACGGGATCGGCTAATTCACGAAGACTGTCTGCATAGGAAGTGGGAGTGTATTGATGTCGAAAATCACCTGCAGTATATCCGCAACCCCAGGTAGGGCCGTGTGCTATTTTTACAGACGATTGTTGCCATGCCCGTAACGCTACAATACTTCCAATCACTACAATGAGAATAATGTTCACATGACTTATTGAGTTGAGGGAGTGTAGTAAGGGGTCCATGTTTATTGAAGTCTGCGTGAGATTTTGGAGAATCCCTACTACTTGATCAACAAAAAAAGCCGGAGCTAATCCAATTGCCAGCATACAAACGATGAGTATGAAAGCAGGCACTAACATAATTGCCGGCACTTCTTTCACGGGGTGACTTTGCGTTTCCCTGCGCGTGCCAAGAAAACTTAAGCCAAAGGCTTTCGTGAAGCAATAAATACAAAGTCCTCCTATCAATACAAGGCTGAGTATACTAACAACGCTTAAAATGGAGTTTGAAAAAAGCGATCCAGACATCTGCGTGATAATACCATTATAAATAAGGAATTCTGAAACAAATCCATTGAAGGGGGGGATGCCACTTATTGCCAATGCTCCGATTAAGAAAGCCATTGACGTGTACCGCATATTTTTAGCCAGCCCACCCAATTCATCCATATTTATTTTATGGACAGAATAGAACACATTGCCTGCTGTAAAGAAGAGAAGCGATTTAAACAGGGCGTGATTAAGTGTATGAAGTAAAGCGCCTCCCCACCCGAGAATCATCAGTATTGTTTCACCATTTGCTTTTCCTAAAAGACCAACGCCTATTCCTATGCCAATGATTCCGATATTCTCTATACTGTGATACGCCAATAGTCTCTTCAAATCGTGTTGCATAATCGCCATGATCACGCCTAACAATCCTGAAATAATTCCTGCCGCGAGCACGATGATGCCGATTGTTTGCAGGTTATTTTGAAGTAAAGAACTGATTCTGAATATTCCGTAGATACCCATCTTAATCATGACACCACTCATGACACCTGACACATGGGAAGGCGCTGCAGGGTGTGCACGCGGGAGCCAGGAGTGAAATGGAATGAAACCGGCCTTTATGCCAAAACCGGCAAAGAAGATGAGAAACAAGGGTGTGTTGGTAGAATTAGAAAAAAATGTTTTTACACCTTCGAAACTAAAAGCGCCAGTTTGATTGCCTGCAATTAAAAAGCCCAACATGATTAAGGCAAAACCAAGGTGCATTTGTAGTAAATAATTTATACCAGTTTTTAAGGTGGATTCTTTTTGGGCTTCAAAAATGACAAGGATGAAAGAGAACAAAGACATTAGTTCCCAGGCAAGCAGGAAAGCAATACCATCCTGCATGGAGACTACCAAAAGCATCGCTCCGTGTAACCATAAAAAGCTAAACAGGTGCAAGGAGATAAACACCGATCTTTTCTTAGGTAAATAAGGTTTAAGATATCCGCCCGCGTAAAGTATGCCGCACAAGCAGATAAGATTGATAATCAACATGAAGTAGGCACTTAGTTGATCGATCGTTAAGTTTATTGGGCCACTCCAGGTGGTTATACCTAGGTCGAGTGTGAGCGTACCGTTATTTAGCACGTGCAGAGCCCAGGTCGTGCTCGTGGCTATCAGCAAAAGATGAAGTACCAGGCCAAACGCATATTTTACTTTTTTTGGAATGAAGAACATGCCAAAGGATAGAAGTAAAGCGATTTTGAAAATTAGGACAATCATAGTAATGAGTTCATTTTAATTGAATGAGAAAGTCAACATTGATTAGGATAAGAATTTGATGAATGATAATTAAATAGGTAAAAACTATTGAAGCAGGATTAACGCTGAGTTAATTCTGCTTCAATAGTCTCCTAAATCAAATAGGTGTGATGAAGTTTGAATAGAGGTACCTGTAAAACGAATCGAAATGAAGGTGCAACTATTTGAGGTAATCGGGACTTAATAATATATTCCGTATGGTAGGAAGCGAAATCAATATCTAATTCAGTATTGGATGATATACTTTTATAGGTAGCACGTCCTTCTTCATTTTCATTTAACTGATCAGCAAACAAACCGAGAATAAAACCGGGATGGTTAGATGTATTTATCTGAGATGCCTGATCAATTTGGTCGAAAAAAGAATTAGCTCCTAACGGAAAGGCCGGAGACAGAAATTCAAGAAGAAAAAGTATGGTGGCGAAAAATTTCAAAAACCTGTTTGATCTCATTTCCATTCATAGGAAATATACAAGTTATCCCTATTATTTCAAATGAATATTTGCCGCGCAGCCATGACTTTTGTCAAGTTCACATACGTTGTTTTGTCATTTTGTCATCCGTACGATTTACCGATAGGATGAGAGAAAATTTTGTAGGCGTTGTATTTCATTTTTTTTCAATGCCGGAAAGTTGGCAAGGCGGAAGGTTTCACTTTTAAATTTCCCATACCCTTCGCCTAATAGGAATCCTTTTTTCCTGGCCTTGGTTTTTACTTTGGCGAGTAGTTCCGGCTTTCCAGTAATGGTGATTACCGTGTGTGAACGGACGTTCTGATTTTGGATGTATAGCCTTAGATTTTTCCCATCCTTAAAGAAATCGTGCCAGGCATCAACCCTGGCCACTATCTTCCTATCAACCGAACGAATATTCTTGGTATGCTTTAGAACACGCATCAGCAAATAAATGCCCAGCACATTGGGTGTGCAGGGTGTTTGCCACTTACTGATCATCTCGTTCATGAACACCAGGCTGTTGTAGTGATTGGTTTCGTGAAGGGACTTGATGCGGTCGATTGCTTTCGGTGAGCAAATCATCACCGCCAATCCTGCAGGAAGCCCAAAGCATTTTTGCACAGAAGCAAACCAAACATCGGCATTTTTGAAATTCAAGGCAATGCCGGCCATGGAGGAGGTAGCATCAACAGCGATCAATGACTTCGGATATTTTTTCTGAATGGCAGCAATTATTTCGTTGCTTACTTGTGTGCCATTGCTTGTTTCGTTTTGAGTCAGGCAGAGGAATTCGCTTTTAGGGAGGTGCACTTCTTTTAGATTGATTTCTTTCTCATGATCAAAAGAAAATGCCTTTGCGCCAGGCTGAAGTCGTTTCGTGTATTCAAACCATTTTTCACCGAAGGCGCCATTATAGATATGAAGGCTTTCATTTTTAATCAACGACTGAGCGAGTATCTCCCAACATTCCGTAGCTGATGAGGCAAAGAAAATGGTATAGGTGTTAGGGATGTTCAGTTTTTCTTTAAGCAAAGAAATAGTCGTCTCACAAAGATCCATAAACTCTTCGCTTCGGTGGTTCATACTCAATATTCCTGTTTGGTATGCTTCTTTTACATAGCCAGGAATGTTTTCGTGAACACGAGAAGGACCAGGGTAAAATGAAATCATAGGTCAAGAATTATCTAGCAAAAGTATGATAATTGGTATAAGAATAATTGTTTTGGCTTGATGGATCTTAAACCTAAAAGAAAAATATTGACGTCATTGTATAGATTCACAAAGGAGTTTCCTTTGCCAGTGCCATATGTTCTAATCGTTCACTCAATTTAAGAGGCACCCCACCGCTCACGGGTATCCGAATATTTACTAACTTCCACCAAACAACTCACTCCATGAAAAGTACCAAAAGATTACTGCTGATCTTACTCATCACATTTATAAACACCCACAGTTTTGCTCAAACTACTGATAAAATCACTGCGGGCATTTCCACCGATCGGTTAAAGCGATATGAGAATTTTATCAAAGACGAAATTAATAAGGGTAGTATTCCGGGTGCTGTTTCCTTGATCGTGCGTAAAGGCGAAGTGGTGCACCAGGCTGCTTTTGGCTATCGCAGTGTAGCAGATAAAACACCCATGAAAGTCGATGATCTCTTTTTCATTCAATCTATGACCAAACCGATTATCACTGCCGCGTTTATGATGTTGTATGAAGAAGGTTACTTCCAGCTTTCGGATCCGGTATCAAAATATTTACCGGTCTTCAAAGACATGCGCGTAGCCAAAAATGTAGACGATGGAAAAGATGTAGTGACTGTGCCGGCCAATAAACCAATCACTATTGCAAATTTGTTGAGCCATACAGCAGGGCTATCTCATGGAATTGGTGCCAGTAATTTAGATCATGACATCGCCAAAGAACAATATGGTCAACCATATGTGGATATAGCAAGCCGGGTAAATAACCTTGCTACTTTGCCGTTGGTTGGGCATCCGGGTGAGCAATGGTATTACAGCGCAGCGCCTGATGTGCTTTCTGTGTTGATAGAAAAATTTTCAGGTATGAGCACAAATCAATTCCTTACGGAGCGGATTTTTAAACCACTTGGTATGAAAGACACTGGTTATAACCTGACGAAGTCGCAACAAGCACGCGTGGCACAAGTGCATGAAAAGAATGATCAGGGTGTGCTGGTGAACAGTGCCAAACAACCAACGATGGAAGGCAACACCGTATGGAGTGGAGTGAATGCGTTGTATTCTACAGCATCCGATTATATGGTCTTTTGTCAGATGTTGATGAATGGTGGGAAGTGGAATGGTAAACAATATTTAAGTAGAAAAACCATAGAGTTGATGACGTATAATCACACAGGTAAATTGTTTGATCGGCCGGGTGAAGGTTTTGGGTTAGGCTTTGCGGTGCTCAACGATGTGGCAGCAAGCGAGGGGTTAGGATCGACTGGCCTTTTCTATTGGGCTGGTGCCTTTAACACTCATTTCTTTATCGACCCCAAAGAAAAAATCATAGCCATATGGATGACGCAATTAAATCCGTTCACTTTTACATATCATCAAAAGTTAAGACAATATGTTTACCAGTCAATCGTAGATTAAGAATTTCGAGAAAGGTAAACCAGGCAGGCACTCAATATTGATACTTCAATCGTTCACTTTAAAAATTCCTGGTAAAGAAAGTTATGACTAAGCACGATGCGGTTGTTGTTAAAAAAGCCACGATCAAAGAATTCGATTTGCTATTTAAGATAAGCCGACAATCCTACACAGAGAATTTCGCCCATCACTGGATTGAGGGTGGATTAAATTGGTACCTGGAGGAAGTATATGGGGAGGAGGTAATTAAATCAGATCTTAAAAATCCAGACATAAATTATTTTATAGTATTCTTCAACGCAGAACCGGTTGGGTTTATGAAGTTACAGTTGAATTCTAAGCTGCCAGGATATTCCGAAAATTTAGGATTGGAAATTGAAAAAGTTTATTTCAGACCTCAGTTTCAAGGGAAAGGGATTGGTAAAAAGCTTATCGCTGTTGCGATAGATATTGGGATTTCATTGGGAAGGAAGATGATATGGCTTGGTGTAATTGACACAAACGAAAATGCGATTCTGTTTTATAAGCGAATGGGATTTGAAGTTCATGATAAAATCAGGTTGGATATTCCCTATTTCAGAGAAGAACTAAAAGGAATGTGGAGAATGAAATTGCAACTTGATAACACGGAAGATGTTGTACAAAGTTAACTAGTGTTTGTATAGGAATGTATCGAAAACATATCATGATAAAAGTAAAAGATTTTATTCACGATTTCCCGATTGAAGCACTGGCAAATAAACCGCCATGGCATATCACCAATATGCTCTCGCATTTATTAACCGATATGATGGCTCAATTGGATCAGGATTTTATTGTCAACGATGGTGTAGCCATTCATAAGTCTGCAACCATAGAACAAGGGGTAGTATTAAAAGCTCCAATTGTTGTTAGTGCAAATAGTTTTATCGGGGCCCATGCTTACCTACGCGGGGGTGTATATCTGGGTGAGGGTGTGGTGATCGGCCCAGGATGTGAAATCAAGTCGAGCCTCCTCTGCAAGAAAAGTAGCATAGCCCATTTTAATTTCGTTGGCGATAGTATTATTGGCAATCATGTAAATTTTGAAGCTGGTGCCATTACAACTAATTATCATAACGACAGAGAAGATAAACGAATCTTTGTTGTATATCAATCCAATGTAATTGATACCGGGGTAGATAAGTTTGGGTCACTGATAGGAGATCATTCTAAAATCGGAGCTAATGCCGTGCTTTCACCGGGCACGCTATTGCCAAAAAAATCCATTGTAAATCGACTTGAGTTAATTGATCAGCATCGGTAGTTTATTCACTTTAGTTGAATCAAAAATTACTTTTGATTTTTATTGATCAGATGCTGGATGGCCATGGCATACCCGTCCATACCAAAACCGGTAATCAATCCGATACACTTGGATGTAATCAAACTTTTATGTCTAAATTCTTCGCGCGCATAGACATTGGAGATGTGAACTTCAATGACGGGTGTCTTAATGGCGGCAATGGCATCGTGCAACGCTACCGATGTGTGCGTGTAGGCGCCTGCATTTAAAATGATGCCGTCAAAACTAAAACCTACTTCGTGAATTTTGTTGATAAGTTCACCTTCTACATTGGATTGATAGTAGTGAAGTTCAACATCGGGAAAGCGTGATTTTAGTTGATTAAAATATTCTTCGAACGATTGCTTTCCATAGGTCTCGGGTTCGCGTTTGCCCAACAGGTTGAGATTGGGGCCATTGATGATTTGTAGCTTCATGCTTCGAAGGTAATCCCAAAAATAGTATTAGCGATAAGAGTGATTAAAATTTTTCTGAAAGAGTGAAGATTATTGAAGTCATCGGCAACAATAAAATATTTTGCACCTTTGTGAGGTGAAGAATTGGGAAACTCATATCAAGCATTTTGGTAGTTATCTTAAGTTGGAACGATCCCTTTCTTCCAACTCCGTACAGGCCTATGTGCGCGATGTAGAGAAACTCGCCCAATTTATTGAAATGAAATTTGAAGGCATCAGTCCATTGATCATTTCATCCAAACACCTTCAGGGATTTTTAGAATATATCAATGAGTTGGGCATGAGTGCTTTCAGTCAGGCCCGTATTCTTTCTGGCATCAAAGCATTTTACAAGTATCTGCTTTTTGAAGAAATAATTGAAAAAGATCCTACGGCACTGATTGAAGGGCCCAAACTTGGGAGGAAATTGCCCGACACACTCGACTATGAAGAGATTGTAAAAATGCTGGATGCTATCGATCTTTCAAAGCCTGAAGGAGGCCGCAATCGTGCAATCCTGGAAGTGCTTTATTCCTCCGGGCTACGCGTTTCTGAATTGGTGGATTTAAAAATCGGCAATGTATATTTTGATCTTGGCTTTTTGCGCGTTATAGGAAAAGGAAACAAAGAGCGACTGGTTCCTGTGGGTAAAGATGCTCTAAAATTTGTGAAGATATATTTAGAAGAGATTCGTGTGCATGTGCCAGTGCAAAAGGGATCAGAAAGTCATGTTTTTCTTAATCGGAGAGGCAAGAAATTATCGCGGGTTATGATTTTTATGATTATTAAAGATCTGGCAGTGACCATCGGACTTCATAAAACGATCAGTCCACACACCTTTCGGCATTCATTTGCCACCCATTTAATTGAAGGAGGAGCCGATTTGCGTGCTGTGCAAGAGATGCTGGGGCATGAGTCAATCACTACCACGGAAATTTATACGCACCTCGACCGCGATTACCTACGGCAGGTAATTCAGGAGTTTCATCCACGTAGTTAATGAATTAATCGACAGTTAACCACGGTACAGCTTAATTGTCTTGCACGAGATGAAACTTACCTCTATACTTGCAAAAATTTTAAATAAACAACACTAAATTCTATAGTAATGAAAAAGCTGAATTTTATTATCCTTTTTATCACTCTTACCTCAACGGTTGCTTTGGCTCAAGGTACTTTGGGCAAGGGAGGCAAACAGTTGAATGCTGGCGTGGGATTTTCAAGTTGGGGTGTGCCTATTTATGCAGGCCTTGATTTCGGAGTTCACGAGAGCATCACCATTGGCCCTAAAGTGTCTTACAGAAACTACAATTATCGTTCCTCTTTCTATAATTATTCACAATCTCTGTTTGTACTTTCGTTTAATGGTAACTATCACTTTAATAAAGTATTGAACCTTCCTAGCGAATGGGACTTATATGCAGGGTTAAGTGTTGGCTATTACCTTTGGTCGGATGCAAAAGTTTCTTCTGGAGGAACCATTATAACAGGGACTAACGCATCAACACTGGGTCTTGATGCTCAAATTGGTGTTCGTTATTTCTTCACTAAGAACTTTGGTCTTAACCTTGAGTTTGGCGGTGGAACCGGAACGGGTGGAAACTTTGGTATCACCTACAAATTCTGATAAATAGTTAAAAACATTCTTACACAGAGCACCAGGCTTGAAAAGTCTGGTGCTCTGTTTTTATGCGAAACCTCTCGTTGATTCATAATTCAAATTCGGTTATCAATAAGTAGGTACAACCATGGACTCTGATCCAGCTACCTAATTAAGGTATTCGATTCGTTTATCCAATGCAAGTTTCATTACCTTTGCGCTATGGATAAGCTATTCATTTTTTTTGCGCTTCTGGTTGGCTTTTCAACAGGTTGGAGTCAGGAGATTAAAGTAGACTTTGACAATCATCGTGATTACACGCAATACAAAACCTTTCGCTTTGGAGAAGGGGAGATCATTACTCCCAAAGATCAACAGCAGGTGAATGAAAAGGATGTGCATAAATGGATAAAGACCGCGGTAACGCTAGAACTGGAAATGAAAGGTCTTCATCATGTAGATACTGCTGCTGATCTGGTCGTGTCGTATGCCGTTGGTACACTCGAACGGAGTGATGCTGGTAATCTGGGGCCTATGGGCTTGACTCCCGGTTCAATGGAAAGAACCTATATGCGTGATTATCGGCAGGGAAGTTTGATTATTGATTTAAATGATACGAATGATTTTCGTGTATGGAGAATATATTCGACCTCTGACATGACAGGGCCAGCCGGTGAACGTACTGTAGATCAGATCGTGCAGAAGGGGTTTAAGCAGTTTGCAAAACCTGTGAAAGTGAAAAAGAAAAACAAAAATAAGTAACGCCAAGCCAGGCAATGTATAAGTTTATAATTCGCCCCATTTTATTCCTCTTCCCTCCGGAATTTATTCATCATCTCACGTTTCATATTTTAAAAGTTGCCGGAAAAATTCCTGGCGTATTAAAATTGTTGAGTTTGATTCATGCGGTTGAGAATAAATCGTTAGAGAGAAATTTATTCGGTCTCACGTTCAGGAATCCAGTTGGCCTTGCTGCTGGTTTTGATAAAGACGCAAAGTTGATTGATGAATTAGCCACATTTGGATTTGGCTTTATTGAAATCGGTACGCTTACTCCCCAACCACAACCCGGCAATGATAAGCCACGATTATTTCGTTTGCCAAAAGATCAAGCGGTAATTAATCGGATGGGTTTTAATAATCAGGGTGTGGAGGTAGCTGTTGAAAGATTGAAGAATAGAAAGTCGAGGGTGATGGTGGGTGGCAACATTGGTAAGAATAAAGTTACTCCCAATGAAAAGGCATTTGAAGATTATAACAAATGCTTTGAAGCACTTTATCCTTACGTAGATTATTTTGTAGTGAATGTAAGTTCTCCGAACACGCCCAACTTGCGCGAGCTTCAAGAAAAAGAACCATTGAAGAAATTGCTTTCGGAAGTGAAGGCACTGAGCCTGGGGAAGGATAAACCCAAACCAATATTATTAAAGATCGCACCTGACCTGAATGACACACAATTGAATGATGTGGTGGAGATATTATTGGAAACGAAAACAGACGGTGTAATTGCAACCAACACGACCATATCACGCGATAAATTAAGCACATCACCAGAAAAAGTTTCTGCTATCGGAAATGGCGGTCTAAGTGGCAAACCACTAATGAAACGATCTACAGAAGTAATTTCATTTTTACGATCAAGACTTGGTTCAGATTTTCCGATCATCGGTGTGGGCGGAATCATGAATGCACAAGACGCCATCGAAAAACTTAATGCAGGTGCAGATCTTATTCAGATTTATACAGGCTTTATTTATGAAGGGCCAGGATTAGTGAAAGCAATTTTAAAGCGCATATTGAAGAAGTAGTTGGTGCGTTATTTTAATTAGCATAATTTTATAAGTACACGAAGAACCTCATCTCATTGAACTTCCATAGGGTTAAGAAATTAACATAGATTCCTTAATTTTGAGTACTTTTTAAACTAATGGCAGAAAACAACTTTAAATCCAACACTTTTAAGAAACCTGACAAGGAAAAGAAAGTGAAATCCACCAAAGCGAAATTCAAATTTGAGTTTTCGTTTTTTAAAGATCCTCGCTTTACACTTGCTCTTGGTTTCTTTTTGTTGATCACATCACTTTTTTTATTGACTGCATTTATTTCATACCTCTTCACCGGCAAAGCCGACCAGAGTGTGGTAGAATCCTGGATGAATGATATTGTGGCTTCCGGGCAAGAAGCAGAGAACTGGCTTGGACTTTTCGGAGCAATCATTTCTCATTATTTAATTTTCAAGTGGATGGGAATATCTGCCTTCTTTATTCCACCACTATTGTTTTTTCTTGGCTTCCGTCTGGTTTTCAAACGCGACTTGATATCGTTATTCTCTGCATTTATTTTTTCTGTATTTGCCGGGCTGTGGTTGAGTTTATTACTCGGATACATTACGCATAGCATGGCCGGTGTAAATGAAATTGGTTTCCTAAGTGGAGGCTTGGGTTATGAACTCGCAAAAATTTCGGATGGATTATTCGGATGGGGTACATTTCTGATTCTTGTGCTCACACTTTTTATTTTCATTATCTATTATTTCAATATTACTGCAATCCATGCGTTTCAGGTAAAAGATCCTAAGCCGATGGGACTTGAGGCAATCATGAGTGACGATGACCTGAAAATAAAACCTACGTATACTGAAGATAGCGACAACTGGCCTGTTAATACTGAAGAAGAGGATATTCCAGAGCCGGTACTGATTGTGAAACCAGCAACCGAAACTCCATTAGCAGCGAATGAAATAAAATTCGAAGTTGAAAATTCGGAGCCGGTTAAAACTGAGAAATCAAGCGAACCTATTTTCACTATTGAAGAAGCGAAAAGCGATACGGATGTATTAGCAGAACAATTGGTGGAAACTCAGGGTGTATATGACCCCACACTGGATTTGAGCAGTTATAAATTCCCCACCCTGGAACTTCTTAACGAGTATGAAACCAGCAAGGTGCAGGTGACTCAAGAAGAGTTAAATCAAAACAAGGATCGCATTTTAAATACACTTACCAATTTCAAGATTGGCATACAAAGCATAAAGGCTACCATCGGGCCTACCGTTACTTTATATGAAATAGTGCCTGAAGCAGGCATCAAAATTTCTCGTATCAAAAATCTTGAAGATGATATAGCGCTCAGTCTTTCCGCTTTAGGTATTCGTATTATTGCACCTATTCCCGGAAAGGGCACGATTGGTATTGAAGTGCCAAATAAGAACCGTGAGATGGTGGGCATTCGCTCTGTGTTGAGTAGTGAACGGTTTCAAAAGACGGATAAAGAATTGCCAGTAGCTATAGGCAAAACAATTTCCAATGAGTTGATGGTGATTGATCTTGCCAAGATGCCTCACTTGTTGGTGGCAGGTGCAACCGGTCAGGGTAAATCAGTAGGGCTTAATGTCATTCTCGCGTCACTACTTTATAAGAAACATCCGAGTCAGCTTAAATTTGTATTGGTAGATCCCAAGAAAGTGGAGATGTCTTTGTTTAGTAAAATTGAAAGACATTATCTCGCTAAGTTGCCCAATAGTGAAGAAGCCATTATTACGGATACTAAGAAGGTGGTTTACACCCTCAACTCACTTTGTATTGAGATGGAGAACCGCTATGAGATATTGAAAGATGCCGGAGCAAAAAATATCAAGGAGTACAACACAAAGTTTGTTGCCCGCAAGCTCAATCCAAAAGAAGGTCATCGTTTCCTGCCCTACATCGTGTTGGTGATTGATGAGTTGGCCGATCTGATGATGACGGCTGGTAAGGAAGTTGAAACCCCCATCGCACGACTGGCGCAATTGGCCCGTGCTATTGGCATACACCTGGTGGTGGCCACACAACGTCCTTCGGTAAACGTAATCACGGGTGTGATCAAGGCAAACTTTCCGGCACGTTTGTCCTTCAAGGTAACTTCTAAAATAGACTCAAGAACAATTTTGGATACAGGAGGTGCTGATCAACTCATAGGTCAGGGTGATATGTTGTTTTCATCTGGTTCTGAAATAGTGAGATTGCAAAGCCCATTTGTAGACACCCCGGAGATTGAAAGGATATGTGAATTTGTTGGATCACAACGTGGTTATGATTCTGCTTATTTATTGCCTGAGTTTGAAGGTGAAGATGAGGGTGGCGCGTCTGCAGTAGACTTGTCTGATCGTGATTCACTATTTGAAGAAGCTGCTCGTCTTATTGTTGGGCACCAGCAGGGGAGCACCTCACTGATTCAACGTAAATTAAAACTCGGTTATAATCGGGCCGGTCGTTTGATCGATCAACTGGAAGCCGCTAAAATTGTGGGCCCGTTTGAAGGATCCAAAGCAAGAGAAGTTTTAATTAAGGATCCGATGAGTTTGGAACAATTATTGAGTGAGTTGAAAGAAAAACACACGTCATCTTAATTTATTATAATGAAAAAATTAGTTTTTAGTGCTATTTTGATGTTTCTCGGCACAGCATCGTATTCACAGTATGACCCTAAGGCTCTCGAAATCTTGGAGGCCATGAGTAAAAAGTACAAATCAATCCCCTCCTTTGAAGCCAGCCTTACTTCATCGCTTACCAATGAATCGGAAGGGATAAAGGAGGAGTTTAAAGGGAAAATTACGGTGAAAGGAGAAAAGTTTCGCTTGACTTTAGAAGATCAGGAGATCATCAATAACGGAACTACCGTGTGGACCTATTTACCATCCGCCAAAGAAGTGAACATTGATAATTATGATCCGGGTTCGGATGATATAAATCCAATCAAGATTTTTGATATTTATAAAAAAGGCTTTAAGTATCTATACCTGGCCGATAAGACGGAAGCTGGGGTGGTGTTGGAAGAAATTGACCTCGTGCCTGAAAAAAAAGATGCTCAGTATTTTAAAATCAAAATGATGATTATCAAGAAAGATAAGAGCATTCAAAGCTGGACCATGTTTGATAAATCAGGCAATCGTTACAAATACACCATCACCAAATTTATTCCTAACGTAAAAGCAGATGATGCCCTGTTTACCTTCGACCCGAAAAAGTACCCCGGTGTGGAGGTGATTGATTTGAGATAAAAACATTAAATCATACCAAGTCAAATAAGCCATTCTTTCGGGATGGCTTATTTTATTGTACTGCAGGTTTGCGATGTTGGGGCATGGCCACTGGGCTTTCCACTACAATCCCTTGCCCGTTTACGCATACCTAAACCTTTATTTACAAAACCGTCATACACACATTTTTTTTAACCCAATCTCAAACCTGTCGAAATGGTTATATTTATACCTTCAAACTTTTAATAATTATTACTGTGACGAGGCCTGAACTATTCGAGCAAATAAAAAAGAAGAACTCATACCTCTGTGTGGGGTTGGATACGGACCTAACAAAAATCCCCAAGCATCTTCTTTCAACATCCGATCCTGTGTTTGAATTCAATAAGCAAATCATTGATGCCACCAGGGAATTATGCGTTGCCTATAAACCCAACATCGCCTTTTATGAAGCATTGGGCCCTGTGGGTTGGGAAAGCCTTCAAAAGACACTTGACTATATTCCTAAGGAATGTTTTACGATCGCTGACGCCAAGCGGGGCGATATTGGCAATACCTCTTCGCTTTACGCGAAAGCATATTTTGAACTGATGAATTTTGATTCCATCACCGTGGCACCATATATGGGTGAGGATTCGGTAAAACCATTTTTAGATTTCCCTGAGAAGTGGGTGATCTTATTGATACATACATCCAACCCAGGCAGTGTGGATATTCAGCAACTGGAAACACGTGATGGAAAGTATGTATACGAAGAAGTAATCTTTGCTTCACAACGATGGGCCACGGCTGATCAGATGATGTACGTGGTTGGCGCTACGAAATCTGATAAAATCGGAACGATCAGAGCGCTTGCACCTGATCACTTTTTTCTGGTGCCCGGTGTTGGCGCACAAGGTGGTGATTTGGAGTCTGTATCAAAAGCAGGAATGAATGCACAATGTGGTTTATTGGTGAATTCCTCCCGTGCAATTATTTATGCGTCATCGGGAGAAGATTTTGCGGAAGCAGCAAGAAAGGAAGCCTTAACGATGCAAAAAGAGATGAGTACTTTTTTGCAAAGCTTTATGCAGTAGGTTGACAATTTCAGGAGATATTAATTAGTCATTAAGTGAGTGAATCTTTCTTACACTATTTGTGGCAATTTCAATACTTTGATAAGAAGGAGTTAAAAACGACTGCTGGTGATAACCTGGTCATATTTAAATCAGGCATACTTAACTCAGATGCAGGTCCCGATTTTTCGCAAGCAAAATTAAACGTGGATGGAATTGACTGGGCAGGCAGTGTGGAAATTCACATCATGTCCTCAGGCTGGATCGATCATGGTCATCATCATGATCAGGCATATGAAAATGTTGTACTGCATGTAGTGTGGGAAGAGGATAAGCCAATCTATCGTAATGATGGAACTAGCCTTCCTACGTTAGCATTGAAGGGGCGAGTGGATGAACAATTAATGACTAAATATCAGAAGTTAATCAATAATGCTTCGGTGATTCCTTGCGAACATTCATTCAGGAAAACAGATAGCCTCCTGAAACTTTCGATGATAGATAAAGCACTAATGAAGCGTCTGGAAGATAAAGCCAATCGTGTAAGTAGTTGGTTGAATCAAAATAATGGTGATTGGGAAGAAACTGCCTACCAACTACTCGCTGCAAATTTTGGATTTAAAGTAAATAAAGAACCTTTTCTTCAACTGGCTAAAGCACTTCCCTACAAGATCATTCAGAAACATCGTGATCAACCGCTACAAATAGAAGCGCTGGTGTTTGGTCAGGCAGGCTTTTTGGTAACAAAGAATAAAGATGAATACATCACCAAACTTTTTAGGGAGTATGAATTCTTAAGTAGGAAGTATTCATTACAATCCTCTCAAATGAATCCAGCCCAATGGAAATATTTACGTCTGCGTCCTGCTAATTTTCCCACCTTGCGCCTTGCTCAGTTTGCAACGTTACTTCATTCGAGAAAAAACATTTTTTCAAATCTTATTGAGGTAGTGAGTCATAAGGATTTACAACAGTTCTTTGAACTAACACCTTCGGCCTATTGGCAAACACATTATCGTTTTGGTAAGAAAGCAAAGAGACTGGTCTATAACTTTGGGGAAGAGAGTACGAATACAGTGATTATTAATTCCGTGGTGCCTTTGTTGGTTGCGTATGGAAGATCCAACGATGACTGGAGTTTTGTTGACCGGGCTGTAAATATTTTGCAGCAGGTTCCTACCGAGAAAAACCGGGTTGTAACTCTTTGGAAAGATCTTGGATATACCAGTAAAAGTGCTTTTGATTCTCAGGGGTTAATTGAACTGTATCAGAATTTTTGCCAATCGAGGCAATGTCTGAATTGCGTTATTGGTTCTTCCATTTTAAAACCGTCTACCTTCGATACATGATAGGAGTTGTTCACGTCATGATATTGCTAGGTCTTGCCTGGTTTTTTTTTAAAAGGAGTGGTCAGGAGTATCCACGTGTTTTTTGGTTTGCATTTCTCTTCAGGATTTTTATGGGTGCTGCGTTGGGTCTGGTCTATCTTTATTATTATTCGGCTAATGATACCTGGCTCTTTTTTCAGGATGCCAATGTATTGGCACAATTTGGTAAAAGCGATTTTGCTGCCTATTTAAAATTTCTATTTACGAATGATGCTCCTGTTTCATTAGTTGAGCAATTAGTAAATGGTCAAGACCGGACGCTTTTCCTGATCAAGTTTATGAGTGTGTTTTCATGGATAGGTGGCAATAATTATTGGATAAGTGCGGCTTACTTTTCGTTCATTTCCTTTCTGGCTTCCTGGTACTTGTTTTCTGTGGTCACCCGTATGTTTGAAAACTCATGGAAGGCAGCTTCTTTTTCTTTTTTCTTTTTTCCATCTGTTGCCTTCTGGAGTTCAGGGTTGGTAAAAGAAACATTAGCCCTCGCTGGAATCTATTTTATCGCAGGAGTCTTTCTCAAATTTATCGATCAGCAAAAAACAGGGTGGTTTGAATGGGTCATAGCACTGTATGGTTTTTGGATAGCCTGGAAGTTGAAATATTATTGGATCGGACTTTTTGGTGCGGTTATGTTTACTTATGTATTTATATTTTTCATAAGCAGGCGTTATTCGTTTATTCAAAAGCATAAAACCATCAGCTGGCTTATCATTTTTGTTTTTTTGTGTGGGGGTGCAAGTCTTTTACATCCTAACTTTTACCTTCATCGGTTTTTGGAAGTGCTCATTACCAATCACAATGATTTTATAAAAATATCAGACAATGATGGGTTGATTCACTTTTATAATCTTCATGCCAGTTGGAGTAGTGTCATTCTTAATTCTCCCTGGGCATTATTTTCAGGGTTACTCCGTCCGTTTGTTTGGGAGGCTTCTGGAATAACAGCAATCCTGGCTTCCTTGGAAAATTCAGTAATTGCGATTTTGTTGATATCCTCGCTGAGAGGGTTAATGAAAGAGCATGCACACCGACTTCTTTTGCTTTCTACAATAGTTTATATAACCCTGCTTTGTATTTTTCTTGCTTTGTCAACGCCCAATTTTGGTAGTCTTTCAAGGTATCGGGTGGGGTTTCTTCCTTTCCTGATTTTTATTATTTCTTATGGAAATCCATTGTTTGTGTATTTATCGGATAGGGTTAAGTTTCTGAAGCCTTAGATCGTACATTTCTTTACCTTTGCATCATGGAAAATCCGGTAATCATTTTTGGGGCAAATCACCTGGGGCGTGCCGCCAAAGAAATTTTTGAAACGAATAGTGTAGTGGTATATGGTTTTTTAGATGATGATAAAAAACTTCATAACACCGAACTCGATGAAGTAGTCGTGTTGGGCGATACCGACAATGATGGCTTTCTGAAGCTCATCGGCAAGAAATGTGAAGCCTTCGTAGCGGTTGATGATAATAAGCTTAGAAAGGGATTAGTGCAGATGTTGCAGGAAGTAAGACACATGCAACCGGTGAATGCTATTCACTCACAGTCTGTGATTTCTTTAAAGGCTACCATTGGTCACGGTAATTTTATTGATTACGGTGTCTATCTCGCACCTGGATCAATAATAGGCAGTCATTGCATTCTACACGCACGTACAACCATTGGAGTTACTACTACGCTCGGAGATTTTGTTCAGGTAGGCGCGGGGAGTAATATTAATGCAGGTGTGAGTATTGAAGACGAAGTGTTCATTGGATCTGGTGTAACTATTGTTTCGGGTGTAACAGTAGGGAAAGGGGCTCGCATTGGTGCGGGGTCTGTGGTGATAGCTCCGGTAAAAGCAGGAGAAACGGTCTTTGGAAATCCAGCTCAAAAAATAAAGAGTTAATTTAGTTCATTCATCTTGTATCAAGAATCCATCATCAAATAACCTGCACTCAGTTATGGCAAAAATCTCCGAAACTGATCTTGTCTTAAATCCGGATGGGAGTGTCTATCACCTGAATCTGTTGCCCAAACACATTTCGGATATCATCATTGCTGTGGGCGATCCGAGCCGTGTTTATTCGGTGAGTCAGTATTTCGATGAAGTAGAATTTGAAATGAACAAGCGTGAGTTTATTACGCACGTGGGCACATACAAAGGCAAACGAATAACCGTGATTAGTACGGGCATTGGTCCGGATAATGTAGAAATTGTTTTTACGGAATTGGATGCACTGGCAAATATTGACTTGAAAACGCGCGAACCAAAATCACGAAAGAAGAAATTAAAGATCATACGCATAGGCACTTCGGGGGCGTTGCAGGAAGATATTCCGGTAGGAACACACCTGGTTTCGGATTATGCCGTAGGCCTTGATAACCTGATGAGTTTTTATGATTTGCCCATGGATGATGTAGAGGCGGGACTGGCTCATGATATTCACCGTAAAACGGGACTTCCTTTTATGCCATATGTGGTGCGGGGTTCAGAAACTTTGCGTGATCAGATTGCTGGTGCTGATATGATTAAAGGAAACACGGTTACCTGCCCTGGCTTTTATGCACCACAAGGAAGAGTGCTTCGCTTGCCCATTCGGTTTCCTAAATTACTCGAAGATCTGAATTACTTTCACAAAGGCGACTTCTGGCTTACCAACTTTGAGATGGAAACATCAGCCTATTATGCCTTTGGTAAATTGATGGGCCATGAAGTGTTGAGTGCAAACGCCATCATTGCCAACCGCATGAAAACTAAATTTTCAAAAGACCCTCACAAGATCGTGGATGGGTTGATTAAAAAAGTGTTGGATCGGGTATAATTCAATATTGTAGATTACGGATTTTGAATTCAAAATTACCTCGAAGCCGTCATGCTCTCCATCCTTACAATATGCTTGCTGGCATTGTATACATCGGTATTATAAAAGCCAGAAAGTATGCGATGGGCAATTTGCTCTACGATTAATTCATCATCCGATTTACCTTCTTTCCCTCTCCAAAACACACGTTGCGGATGCCGCTTCATGTCTTCCACATATGATTTTGCGTGATTAAACTGATCATCCGAAAAGGTGATTGTAAAACAGGTTTTTACTTTTTGCGTGTCCATTGTGTAGAAATTATGAATGTGTATGTTTCAATATTGGTGCCGTGATTATCTGTGATTTTACAAAAATTAACGTGTAGTTGTCAACCATCGTGCCCGCCTGCGGTCATTTCTGTTCGGGGTTGAAACAAATTAATTCCTTATTAAGGTTAATTTTGTGGCCTACTATGAGAGAATACGAGATTTATACACTGAAGAACGGCATACGGGTCATTCATAATCACATCACCACAACTAAAATTGTGCACTGTGGCATTATGCTCGATATTGGCAGTCGCGATGAGACCACTAAAAACCAGGGCATTGCTCACTTTTGGGAGCACATGGCATTTAAAGGCACCCACAAGCGGAAGTCATTTCATATTTTGAATAGGTTAGAGTCAATAGGTGGAGAACTAAATGCGTTCACTGACAAGGAAAAAATTCTTTTCTATGCCTCATTGCGCGATGAATATTTTGAGCGTGCCCTGGAACTTCTCACCGATATTACATTCGACTCAATCTTTCCAAAAACACAAATTGAAAAAGAGCGACAGGTGATTCTGGAAGAGATGTCCATGTATCACGATGATCCGGAAGATTCACTGCAGGATGAATTTGATTCTGTTGTTTTTTCTGGCCATTCACTGGGCATGAATATCCTGGGGACAGAAAAAACAGTTGGGTCATTCAAGCGAAAAGACTTCACGGATTTTGTAAAGGAACATTTAGATACACGCAAGGTGGTGTTCTCATGTGTAGGAAATATACCCATGGTGAAAGTGATTGAACTGGCAGAAAAACATTTGGGTAGAATACCCGCATCAAAATCGAAGAAGAAGAGAGAGAAATTTATTGGTTATACACCAAAACATGTTACACTGAAAAGACCGGTAAAGCAAGCCCGGTGTGCTATGGGGCGCGCTTCCTATTCCTTTACGAATGATAAGAGAAGTTCGTTTTATATGCTTACCAGCATTTTGGGTGGGTCGGGTATGAATTCACGTTTAAATCTTGCCCTTCGCGAAAAGCATGGATTTGTATATTCAATTGGTGCGCAGTTTGTCCCCTTCACGGATACCGGTTTGTTTGTAATTTCATTTGGTACCGAACCTTCGCAGATGAAGAAAAGTATTGAATTAGTAAAATTGGAATTACAAAAACTTCGTGACGAACCGTTAGGCATAAAGCAGCTCTCGTCCAGTAAAGAACAAATTCTGGGTCAGATTGCGATGGCTGAGGAAAATAATATCAGCTTCATGATGATGATGGCTCGTAATTTATTGGATCAGGGACGGGTAACTTCCTTAGAGGAAATATTTGAGCGTGTAAAAAACACCACTTCATTACAACTTCAAGAGTTGGCCAACGAAATGTTTAATGAAAAGAGATTGAGCTACCTGATCATGGAACCAAATAAATAGTATGGATTTCCTTCCTGACGATCTGGAAAAATACGTGGAGGATCACACCTCCATCGAATCGGAGTTGTTGAAGAAAATAACCCGCGATACTCACGCTAAAGTGTTGATGCCTCGTATGCTGTCGGGTCATGTGCAGGGGAGATTCCTTTCCATGATGAGCCAGTTGATCCAACCGAAAAATATTTTGGAGATTGGTACCTACACCGGCTACTCGGCAATTTGCTTGGCAGAGGGACTGCGTGAGGATGGTAAGCTGGTGACAATCGATGTGAATGAAGAACTGGAAAGTCGTGTACGAAATTATTTTGTGGAAGCAGGACTTAACCGAAAGATTGATTACCGGATTGGTAACGCAGCACAGATCATTCCCTCGCTAGATTTAGTTTTTGATTTAGTATTTATAGATGCCGATAAAGAAAACTATTCGAAATACTATGACCTGGTTTTTAACAAAGTAAAGTCAGGAGGATTAATACTTGCCGATAATGTGCTGTGGAGTGGAAAGGTAATAAAACCCAAACCGGATAAGGATACCCGTGCGCTGTTGGAATTCAATCAGAAAGTAAGGAATGATCCACGTGTGGAATGCCTGTTGCTGCCTTTGCGGGACGGCATCATGATGATCAGGAAGATTTGAACCCGACTTATTTACCTACTAGGCTACTTTTACTATCTTTGCTCGTGATGAGATTTTTTGCAGGTGTACTCATTTTTCTCGGAGTTACTGTCTCATATGCACAAACTCCTGAAGTGCCGCATAAGATGCATTTCGCAGATATGACACTCACTATTCGTGATGATGCCAGGCGCGAAATCCAAAAAGATGTAGATGCACTTACAAAGTCCCCCAAATATTTTGGAATCAAGGTGGAGCGTGCCAGAACGTACTTTCCATTAATTGAAAAAGTATTTGCCGAAGAACGGGTGCCTGATGATTTTAAGTATTTGGTATTACAGGAAAGCGCTTTAATAGCAGATGCCGTATCAGTTTCAAATGCTGTTGGCTTTTGGCAGTTTAAAGATTTTACTGCTATGGAAATGGGCCTGCGTGTTGATCGCCAAATTGATGAGCGCATGAATATCATCTCGGCAAGTCGCGGGGCCGCCAAATACTTTAAGCAAAGTAATTATCAATTTAATAATTGGATTTTTGCCCTTCAGGCATATCAAATGGGTGCGGGGGGAGTCAAACGTGTTGTAGGCGATGAGTTCAATGGTGTAAAGCACATGGAGATTACTCCAGATACCTATTGGTATGTTAAAAAATTTATTGCTCATAAAGTTGCTTTTGAAGATGCTGTGAAGGGTGAGCCTCAGGTTACGGCTCATGTTTATGAATTAATGCAAAAAAAAGAATTGAGTGATTTGGCAAAGGAATTGGGAATTGATGAAGAATTACTAAAAGAGAATAATAAATGGATTCGCACGGGCACAATTCCTGGTGACAGAACATATGCATTGATTTTGCCAAAGGGAAAATTCACTGCAGACTTTAATACATTGATGGTGTCTTCTCCGGTCTCGGCTATTGTTTCATCTGATAAATCATCGGTTTCTAATGTCAAAGAACAAACTATTAAAAAGGAAATCAATGGAGTAATGGCAATTCAGGCACTGGCGAATGAAGATCCTACGGCACTTGCTTCACGTGCGGGTATAAGTACGAGTGATCTTTTGAAATTCAATGACATTTCCGTCAGTAATTCGATCAGGGGTGGAGATTTTTATTTTATAAGTAAAAAGAAAAATAAATCCGGAACGCTTACCCATAGCCTTGCCGAAGGTGAAGATTTATGGTTAGTGAGTCAACGATATGGAGTAACGTTAAAAAGAATTCTAAAATTGAATCGCCTGAATGGTGATGAAAACCTGAAAACAGGAGATACTATTTGGTTGGGTGCAAAGAAACCTGCTGATCAGCGTGTTGAAGATGTTGCGGAAATAGCCATTGCTCAAACAGATGAAAGTGAATTTTTTGATTGGGAAGTGAAACCGGAGCCACCAAAAACGATTCCTGAAAAAGAACCAGTGATTGTTGAAATTAAAGTCAAGGAGGACACAGTTGTCCCTACAAGTGTAAAGGAGGATGTTAATGCTAATACTATTATGATGCCTGCTACTCATGTGGTTATGCAGGGAGAAACATTGTATTCCATCTCAAAGAAATATAATGTGGCTGTAACTCAACTTTTGGATTGGAATCAGTTGGAAATAACACAAGGCATTAAACCCGGGCAGGAAATCAGAACGATTAATCCCACAGATGTTCCATCGCTATCTGTTGAGACCCAACGATCGAATGCAAAAAGTGAGGCGTGGGTTACCCATGAAGTAAAGCCCTCTGACACCTTGTATAGTGTGTCTCGTCAATATAATGTTTCTATTAAGGAGATTATGGATTGGAATAATAAAACTGATTTTTCACTTTCTCGTGGTGAAAGATTAAAGATTTTGACCAAATATCCTTGATTTACAGCTATTTTTATAAAATCCAATTTTGAGAGCCGAGTGTGGAGTTCGAAAAAGTTTAAGAAGTGGTAAAAAACAATAATTTTGTATTTTATAATTATTTGACGGTATTAGAGTTTAAATCAATTTGAAGTGAAATCGATCGATCTTGTCTTGCTAGTAGATGATAATGATACTGATAATTTTATCAGTAAACGGATCATTGAAATTACAAAGTTTGCACAGCGTGTGGAGGTGAAAAGTTCAGGTAAAGGAGCCCTTGATTACCTTCGCGAACATCAGGATAATCCGGAGCAAATTCCAAGCGTTATTTTTTTAGATATCAATATGCCAATCGTTGATGGATTTGTGTTTCTCTACGAATTTGAAAAATTTAATGAGTTGGTAAAAAATAAAAGTAAAGTAATTATTCTGTCTAGTTCGGATAATAAGCGTGATATTGATAAAATTGTTAACAACAATCACGTTATCAAATTTATCACCAAGCCGCTTACAGAGATGGCATTGGATGAAATCAAACTAAATAATATCTAGTACTTCCTTCCCAAAACATTCATCTTTATGAAATCAAAACTTATGTCGCGATTTGGTTTGATGATTTTGTTCACCTTTCTAGTTACATGTACACAGGCACAAGTGATCCGGATAGATTCAACCACACGTTGGAAGAAATCATTCAAGAGCGGACTAAATATTAACCAGGCCTCATTTACTTCCAACTGGAAAGCAGGTGGTGTGAATTCTTTAGGGTTTAATGCATTACTTAATTATAAGGCCAGTTATAAGAGCAACAAAACCTTCTGGGATAACCAATTTGACTTTTTATATGGGATGGTAAATAATGCCGGGCAAGGGTATCGCAAGACTCTTGATCGGATTTATATGGAATCAAAAGTTGGTCGGGATATTAATAAAAAATGGAGTTTAACCACTTCAGTAAATTTCCTATCGCAGTTTTCGAACGGTTACAAATACGATAAAGATGTTAATGGAGTGGAAGTTGCTACCCTTATTTCAGATATGTTTGCCCCAGCCTTCATTACCTCTGCCTGGGGATTTGAATATCATCCGGTAGATTATTTTAAACTTACGCTATCCCCGTTTTCTCCTCGTGTCACCATTGTTTCGGATAATAATGGTCGCTTTGCTTCTGTCGATCCTATTCAGCCTTACGGTGTTTCCGTAGGAGAGAGTACTCGATTTGAGTGGCTGGCGTTTCAATTGCAGGCTGAGTTTAATAAAAACCTGGCTGAAAATGTGAACTTAAAATGGAGATACATGATGTTTGCCAACTATCAAACGATAGCACCTAAAACCATCGATCACCGATTGGATATTAACCTTACAGCCAAGGTGAATAAGTTTGTCAATGTAAGCATGGGAGGCATACTCATTTATGATTATGATCAGGATAGTGGCATTCAATTAAGTCAGGCGTTTTCACTCGGTATTTTATATGCCTTTCAAAATTTTGATGATAAAAAATAAGATATTCCACTCCGCAAAAAACCCCGCCAACACGGGGTTTTTTTATATTCGTAAATTATGATTGTGGTTCGGGAAGCAGTTAAAGATGATGTTTCAGCGTTGCGTCAGGTAGCCATATCCACCTATCAAGATACCTTTGCTGCATTTAATACTCCAGAAAATATGAAAGCTTATTTTGAGGAGGCTTATAATTTAGATACACTGACCAATGAGCTTCAGGAAGTAAATTCAAAATTGTTTCTTGCTTGTGAAGGTGACAACATTATAGGATTTGCCCGCTTGCGCGAAAGTGATGAAGTGCGTGATATTTTGGGAAACAATACAGTTGAGCTTCAACGAATATATGTTCTTACTGAAGCCCAGGGAAAATCTGTTGGAAAATTATTGATGGAAAAGGCATTACAGTATGCCGAGGACAAAGCCTACACATGGATTTGGTTGGGTGTATGGGAGCGAAACTTAAAAGCCCAGCGTATTTATAAAAAGTGGGGTTTTGAAAAATTTTCTGAACACATTTTTTGGCAAGGCGATGATCCCCAGACGGATTGGCTGTTAAAAAAGAAATTGTAAAGCTGTGTAGGGTTACAAAAAAAGGTCTTACATTAAAATAAAAAAGCGGTATGTCAAAAGCGAAATTTATAGAATCAATAACAAAGTCATACACTACTTCAGGCTCCTCTATTTATTTGGGTGCTGGTATCTATCAGGGCGAGATCGTAGCAGAAGCCAAAGTAAATCTTCCCTTACGGATGATGAATCGCCACGGTTTAGTAACAGGTGCAACAGGTTCTGGAAAGACAAGAACACTGCAATTACTGGCCGAACAACTTTCTGCTGCAGGTGTGTCTGTATTTATGCCAGATATGAAAGGGGATATTTCAGGTATGGCAAAGGAAGGCGTTGTAAACGATAGAATCAATGAAAGAGCGGCTGCTTTAGGCATTCAATATTCAGCTTCGGGTTTCCCTGTCGAGTTGTATTCATTGAGTGGTAAATTGGGAGCACAAATGCGGGCTACCATCACTGAGTTTGGTCCTGTATTATTAAGTAAAGTACTTGAATTAAATGAGGTGCAAAGTGGCGTATTAATGATACTCTTTAAATACGCAGACGATAAAGATCTACCAATTGTTGATCTGAACGATTTGAAAAAAGTGCTGAACTACCTTACGGATGGCCCTGGTGCCGCAGAAATAAAGAATGACTACGGAAAAATTTCTTCAGCAACTGCCAGTACAATTCTACGCAAAATTGTAGCACTCGAACAGCAAGGTGTCGATCAGCTTTTTGGTGAAAAATCATTTGATATCGAAGATCTTTTTGAAAAAGTAGATGGTCGCGGGGTGATTAGCCTCTTGAACGTATCAGATGTACAGAGTCAGCCTGCCATTTTTTCTACTTTCATGCTCGCTTTGCTGGCAGAATTATATCAAAATTTACCAGAAGCTGGTGACTTGGATAAACCAAAATTGATTTTCTTTTTTGATGAGGCACACTTGCTTTTCAAGGATGCACCCAAGGCTTTTATGGATCAAATCGATCAGATTATCCGCCTCATTCGATCTAAAGGAGTTGGTGTTTTTTTCTGTACTCAGGTTACTCAAGACGTGCCGGCCAATGTGTTAGCTCAATTAGGTAATCGGGTGCACCACGTTATCCGTGCTTTTACACCGAACGATGTAAAGGCGTTGAAAGAAACAATAAAAACCTTTCCCCGATCAGAATATTATGAGATGGAACAACAGTTTACCCAATTGGGTACCGGCCAGGCATTTATTACTGTTTTAAATGAAAAAGGAATACCCACCGAAACCGTGGTTACGCATTTGGCACCTCCTTCTTCATTTATGGGACCGTTATCTCCACAAGAATACCAATCGCAGTTGAATGAATCATCTTTTAATAAAAAGTATAAGGAGACCATTGATCCACGTAGTGCATTTGAAATGCTCGAAGAAAAAATGAATGCCTCACGCAAGGAGGAAGAAAAAATTCAACGTCAGGAGGAGGAAATTAAATCTGCTGGACGACCTGCACGCAAAGAAAAAAGCACTTTTGATGAAGTTCTCTCTTCACCGGTCACAAAACAGATTGGTCGCGAATTGGTGCGCGGTGTATTTGGAATGCTGTTCGGTACGGCACCAAGAAGAACTACTTCACGTAGACGATATTAATATCGCAGTAGAATCGATTTTTGGACGAAAATCATTTTGATTTTAGGGTGGTAAAATTATATTTGCATCATTATTTATAATAAGTCTAAATAAAAATAATGCTTAAGTAACCCATTCTAAACCCATGAAATACGCACTTTTGTTATTTAATATACTGATAGTTAATTATTTACGCGCTCATCAGCAAGATTCTATCTCAACCAAAATACTTTCAGAGATTACGATTGTAGGCCAAAGAAGTAAATCAGACATTCATCAACTTCCAGAGATAGTTGGAACAAGTATTTATGCAGGAAAGAAAAGTGCGCTCGTAGTGTTGGATAATGTAAAAGGCAATGTTGTGACCAACACCATGCGTCAGGTGATGGCAAAAGTGCCTGGTATTTTTGTCTGGGAAAATGAGAGCAGCGGAATTCAAATCAATATAGCTGCCAGGGGATTAAGCCCTAATCGCTCGTGGGAATTTAATGTTCGCCAAAACGGCTATGATATTTCAGCCGATCCATATGGCTATCCAGAAGCGTATTATAATCCACAATTGCAATCGGTTCAGCGAATTGAAATAGTGAGAGGACATGGTGCTTTGCAATATGGACCGCAGATTGGTGGTATGGTCAATTATATTCTGAAGAATGGAAGCGAATTCACAAAGCCTATTCAAGTAGAAACCTATCAAACAATAGGGAGCAATGGATTGATTAACACCTATAATGCTATCGGTGGTAAAACAAACAAGATAAATTATTATGCGTTTTTTGATCATAGAAATGCCGATGGTTGGCGCGCAAACAATGATTATAGCAGCAACACCGGATCGGGTACATTTACCTATCATTTCTCGGATCGTTTTTCTCTTACAACAGAATTTACCCGTTGGCATGCATTAAGCCAGCAACCAGGCGGGCTTACTGATGATCAATTTAAAATCAATCCTCGGCAAAGTATAAGAAGCAGAAATTGGTTTGATCTCACCTGGCAAACTGTTGCCATGACTGGAGATTATAAGATCAATTCTCATCAACGTTTAAATGTTAAATTGTTTAATATCACCGGAGATCGTAATAGCGTTGGTTTTTTTCCAAGTGGAGGAATAACGGTTGCTGATGAAATTAACCTTGCAACTGGCCAACTGAATCCACGCACTGTTGATGTTGATGATTATAGAAATTATGGTATGGAAGCACGGTACCTACATAGTTATCAAACAGGAAGATTGGGGCATAATTTAAGTGCAGGCATTCGATTATATTCAGGAACCACGTTGCGATATCGTGGTGGCATAGGAAGCACAGGAACAAATTACGATATCGCTTTGGAAAATGGAACTTCCTGGAAGGGAGATATAGACTATGGAAGTAAAAATGCTGCACTTTTTGTTGAAAATTTGTTCAGCATCACTGAAAAATTTATTGTGATACCAGGTGTTCGCTATGAATACTTATATGCCAAAGCCAGTGGATATAGTGGTCTGTCTAATGGCAACCCTATCTATTTACAAAATCAACAAAGGAGCAGGGGGTTTGTGATTGGTGGCGTTGGGTTGGAGTATGCTGTTTCCAATACAACCAAACTTTATGCAAATGTAACTCAATCGTATCGTCCGGTTCAGTTTGCGGATCTGACCACCCCTCCAACGACTGATGTAATCGATCCTACATTATCGGATGCAAAAGGATTTAACATCGATTTGGGTTATAGAGGTAACTTAAAAGAATATTTTGTGTTTGATGTAAGTGTGTTCCACTTACAATATGACAATCGCGTAGGTACTATAAAACAACAACGAGCAGATGGATCATTTTACAATTTACGGACCAATGTTGGTGGAAGTACGACCAAAGGGGTAGAAGCTTTTGGAGAACTTAACATTACAAAGGCTGCAGCATTTTCAGGAAATTTTGGTGAGGTAAGCGTGTTTGCATCCTATGCCTATAATGATGCACGGTATAATAATTTTAAAGCAGTTAGCGTAGTTAACAATGTGCTGAGCGAAACCAACTACAAAAATAAAAAGGTGGAATATGCACCTGAGAATATTTTAAGGACGGGCATTACCTATTCTTTTAAAGGTTTATTCTCGAGTATTCAATACAGCTATACTGGCCAATTATTTACCGATGCAAATAATACGGTGATTCCTTCGTTCAATGGTCAAAATGGATTGGTACCTTCCTATTCCATTATCGATGTTACTGCAGGATACAAACACAAGTCAGGAGCATCAATCAAAGCAGGTATAAATAATCTTGAAAACAAAAAATACTTTACCCGAAGAGCAGGGGGATATCCAGGTCCTGGTGTGTTGCCTGCGGATGGAAGAACATTCTTTGTAACCTTGGGATTTAGAATGAAGTAATCATTGTTCAATCTGTTGCAATAAGATGACTTGGTCAAGTCATCTTATTGCCTTTTGTTAGGTAAATTCAATTTTGGCAGACTGAATTTTGTAAGTGGTTATAATAATTTCTGAAATGATCAGCTGTAGCCTTTTGCGTTATTCCATTCATTATTCGGATTTTATGATTCTTATCACCCTTTAATGAAAACCTGCCCATTTGGGCATTTTAAATGGATTATGTTGATTTTATATCAATTTGAGGTGATTTTTTATACCTATCTGGGTATTTTTACGAATTACATTGATGGATATTGCAGACGGATATAAAACAAAAAGTGAGAGCAACTCCTTTCTTCAAGCATTTTGAAAATTTCATGGTCATCGGCACCAATTTCACGAAAGCTGATAGCCAAATTCGCAGCCGGTTTGCTATCACTAAATCCATTTCACAAGATGTCTATGTAGAAGCCACAAAAAGAGGCCTTACAGATTTTCTCCTGCTTTCAACCTGTAATCGTACGGAATTTTATGCTTGCGGTACAATTCAAGCTATTAAAGAGTTGGTTTGTCATCAGTTGAATCTTCAGGATCAAGACTTTAATACCTATTTCTATATCCATACTGGGGTTGAAGCGGTACGTCATTTTTTCAGAGTCGTTTCCGGGTTGGATTCCCAGATCATTGGCGATTATGAAATTGTTTGCCAGGTGAAGGCAGCGTTGGATGAATCGCGCCAACATGGTATGGTGGGCACGATCACCGATCGGATCACCAACTTTGCTTTTCAGGCTTCCAAGAAAGTAAAAGCGCACACAAATTTGAGCAGTGGAAAATATTCGGTTAGCTATGCCGCGGCCGAACTGATGTTTCATCAACGTGATGAGTATGCCATCAAAAACATATTGATTGTAGGCACAGGCGATTTTGGATCTACTGTAGCGCGTAATCTGCGTCACTATTTTCCAGATATTAATCTTAGCGTAACTAACCGCACCAGAGAAAAAGCGGAAAAGCTTGCATCTCAAATTAAGGCAAGTGTTATACCCTTCGAAAGTTTCATTGAAAAGCTGGATGTTTTTGATGCTGTTATCACGGTCGTAGGTTTGCCCAACTATCTTATACAACCACAGCATCTACAATCAACGCGTAAGAAACTTTTTCTTGATTTGAGTATACCGCAGGCAGTTAACCCGGACGTCAAGTCAGTAGAAGGTGTAAGTCTTTATTCTGTAGATGAGATTTCAGAATTCCATAATGAGCTATTAAAACAGCGGAAGCTCGAAATTCCTCGGGCCGAAAAAATTGTCGAAGTATTTATTGACCGCCTCGTAGAATGGCAACAGATTTATAGACATCGTCATGTCATTCTAGAATATAAAGAAAAAATGCAGAGTCTCATTGACAATTATCAGGCAACACATGCTGATATGGTAGGTGACGATCCTACCAACAAAATTGAAAAGACTTTTTCTGGTTTGATTAAAGAAATTAAGGCACACGGTTATGCCGGCTGCACGATGATAGAGGCAATGAGCACCTTGGTTCCAGCATAAAAATGATAACTCCCGGTTCTATTCGTATAGGTACGCGCGAAAGTGCGTTGGCCGTATTTCAGGCAAAAGATGTGCAACGCAGGCTTTCGGCTTTGGGGGTACAAACTGAAATTATAGAGATAACTTCTGATGGTGATGTAGACCTGGTAACCCCCTTGTATGAAATGGGTATTCAGGGTATTTTCACTAAGTCGCTTGATATTGCTCTTCTACAAAATAGAATTGACATTGCAGTTCATTCAACGAAAGACGTGCCTACCAAACAAGCAAAAGGTCTTGCATTGAGTGCAATGCTTGAGCGAGCGATAGTTTATGATTGCCTGGTTTTGCCAGCTCGAAAATCGTCAATTGATCTATCGATAAGTGGCATCATCGGCACTAGTAGTCTTCGCAGAAAATTACAGTGGCTACATCGCCATCCGAATCACTCCACTGAAAATTTACGCGGCAATATCCAAACACGATTAAAAAAACTGGATCAATCCGAATGGCACGGTGCGATATTCGCGCAGGCAGCTTTGGAGCGACTGGAGATCGCTTCGCATCAACGGATTACCCTTGATTGGATGTTGCCCTCACCTGCACAAGGAGCAATTGGTATTGTGTGCCGCGAAGATGATCAACGGACGCAAGAAATTTGCAAAGCCATAAACCATAACGATACAAATGTGTGCGTGACCGCTGAACGTGATTTTTTAGCAGCACTTCATGGTGGTTGTTCAGTACCTATTGCAGCACATGCCCAACTTCGCGAGGATAGATTATTCTTCGAAGGAAACATTATGAGCCTGGATGCAAAGCAAAAAATTGAAGTGGAGATGTCATTCAATGTGGACCAGGCAAACCAGGCAGGTGAAATGGCTGCTAAGGAAATTCGTAAACGTGGTGCTGATGAAATCATCAAAACATTCCGGCTTTCATGAGTAGTTCGCCACATATCCTTTCCACCCGTAAGCTTACATCCGATAAAGTAATTGAATGGCAGGCAAAGGGATGGAAGTTTACAAGTCATGATTTTATCAGTAAGGTAATTGATATTCCAGCGGATCTTAACCCACATGCTATACATAAACATGTTGTGCTTACGAGCATGACAGGGGTAAAAGCATTTATACAAATCATCAATCAACGACAGCTGGATGTATCAGCGTATGATGTGTATTGTATTTCACGAGGAACAAAGGAATATGCCTTGGCTTCAGGGTTGAATATTAAATCTACTGCATTACATGCTTCCGCCTTGGCGGATGAAATTTTAAAGGATGTGGAAGTAAAAGAAGTAACGCATGTTTCCAGCAATCTAAGGCGAAATGAATTATCGGAGAAACTGATTAACGCAGGTGTAGTTGTACATAATGTGATCACATATAGCACCGAATTCACACCAGTAGCCATCGACCATTCTTATGATGCCATTATTTTTTTTAGTCCGAGTGCTGTTGATAGTTTTATCTCCCTTAACATGGTGCAGCAAGTGCCCTGTTTTTGCATAGGGAAAACCACGGCTGATCATGCTGAAAAACAAGGGTATCAACATACTTTTATAGCCGAAGCTCCGTCAGAAGAGATACTATTGAAAACGATTATAACCCATTATTCAAAAACTCCAGCGCATGCTAAAGAATGATTTGTTGTTAAAGGCCCTCCGTCAAGAAGAAGTATCGCGCCCACCGGTTTGGATGATGCGCCAGGCGGGTCGTTACTTGCCAGAATACATTGAGCTAAGAAAGAAGTATGATTTCTTTACACGTGTGCAAACACCGGAATTAGCTTGTGAAATAACACTTCAGCCGGTTGATATAATTGGGGTGGATGCTGCCATTATTTTTTCTGACATATTGGTAATTCCACAAGCCATGGGCATGGAAGTGCTGATGGAGGAGGGTAAGGGTCCATTGCTTCCACAGACAATTAGAACATTGAATGATGTTGAGAATTTGATAGTGGATGTAAACGACCAATTACAGTATGTATTTGATGCGCTTGCGCTTACCAAACGAGAATTGAACAATAGAATTCCGTTGATCGGTTTTGCGGGAGCACCTTTCACCTTGCTATGTTATATGATTGAGGGCAAGGGAAGCAAAGGATTTGAAAAAGCAAAAGCATTTTGTTTTACAGAACCAGAATTGGCAGGCCGTCTACTTGATAAAATTACACAGGCAACGATTAGTTATCTGATCGGACAAGCAAAAGCCGGAGCGGATGTTTTGCAGGTGTTTGATAGCTGGAGTGGGTTACTTAGCCCGGACGATTTCGATCGCTTTGCCGCGCCTTATCTGCTACAGATTGCTGAAGCAGTTGCTCCGCATGCTCCTGTCATTCTCTTCCCGAAAGGAAGCAATTATGCGTTGAATTCGTTATCACAAAATAAGAGCGTGTCTGGCATTGGAATCGACTGGACAGTACGGCCATCTGAGGCTCGTAAGGAAACGCATCATCGTGTGGCGCTACAAGGAAATTTTGATCCTAGTAAATTATTGTTGCCAGCTGCCGAAATAAAAAAGCAAGTGAATCGTATGATTAATGCATTCGGAACGAAAGGATACATAGCCAACCTAGGTCATGGCATTATGCCACACATTCCGGTAGATCATGCAAAAGCATTTGTGGATGCGGTAAAAGAGTACAAAAATGGCGCTGTTAATTAAAGATCAGTTTACGGCACATATTCAGGAGTTGCAAAACACGATTTGCCGGGCCCTCGAAAAAATAGATGGGGAAGCAAGTTTTGTTGCCGATGGATGGGAGCGGCCCGGAGGAGGTGGAGGTGAAAGCCGTGTGATAAGCAAAGGCAATGTTTTTGAAAAAGGTGGAGTAAATATTTCTGTTGTTCATGGCGCTTTATTACCCCAGGCGGCACAGCAACTTAAGGTAAAAGGTGAGTCTTTTTTTGCTTGTGGACTATCACTGGTCATCCATCCATTCAATCCGTTTGTGCCTACCGTGCATGCCAACTGGCGATACTTTGAAGTGTATGACGAAAAAGGAATAGTAAGCGATGCGTGGTTTGGCGGAGGTACTGACCTTACTCCGTATTATTCATTTGAGGAAGATGCGATCCATTTTCATGCTATACAGAAAGAATGTTGTGATGCGTTTGATCGTTCACTCTATACGACATTTAAGGAGCAGTGCGACAACTATTTTTGTAATCATCATCGCGATGGTGAGCGAAGAGGCGTTGGCGGAATTTTCTTTGATCACTGCCGTGGCACGGAGGAGAAATCACTTGAATTCTGGAAAGATTTCACCAAAGCAAATGGTTGTGCTTTTCTGGATGCCTATCTTCCTATTGTGCAGAAACGCAAGGACATTCCTTATACAGCCGATCACAAATACTGGCAGGAAATACGCAGAGGTCGGTATGTGGAATTTAACTTATTACACGATCGCGGTACGTTGTTTGGCATCAAAACCAATGGAAGAACAGAAAGTATTTTGATGAGCCTTCCGCCAACGGTGCGGTTTGAATATAATTATCAACCTGTACCGGGAAGTGAAGAGGAGAAATTAGTGAACATTCTCTTGCATCCAAAAGACTGGCTGCAAATAAATAAAGCACCATCATGATCAGACGAAACCGAATCCTACGACAATCAGCATCTATAAGAAGCCTGGTGGAAGAAACCACTTTACAGGCAACTGATTTCATTGTTCCTGTTTTTATAACGGAAGGTGAAAACATCAAAGATGAAATTGCTTCAATGCCCGGATATTTTCGCTATTCGCTTGACCTGGCCCTGGAAGAATTAAAGTCTTGTTATGAGTTAGGGTTGCGCAGTGCTTTGTTATTTGTAAAAGTGCCGGATGAGTTAAAAGATAATTTTGGAAAAGAAGCACTCAACGAAAATGGGTTGATGCAGCGCAGTATCAGAAGAATAAAACATGAGTTGCCCGGTATGGTGTTAATGACCGATGTGGCACTTGATCCATATTCATCTTACGGCCATGATGGTATCGTGGAGAAGAAACAAATTGTAAATGACAAAACGGTGGAAGTGTTGGCGCGGATGAGCGTGAGCCATGCCAAGGCCGGTGCAGACTTTGTAGCGCCCAGCGATATGATGGATGGACGGATCAAAGCCATTCGTGAGGCACTTGAAAAAGAAGGGTTTCATCATACCGGTATTATGAGTTATGCAGCCAAATATGCTTCCTGTTTTTATGGACCGTTTCGAGATGCACTAGACAGCGCACCTGGTTTTGGTGATAAAAAAACATACCAGATGAATCCGGCTAATCGTATCGAAGCGATTAAAGAAGTTATAATGGATGTAGAAGAAGGCGCTGATATCATTATGGTGAAACCGGCTCACGCATATCTGGATATCATACGCGAAGTGAAAAATGCAGTGAGTTTGCCGGTGAGTGCCTATCACGTAAGTGGAGAATACGCCATGATTAAAGCGGCAGCAAAAGCAGGATACCTGAATGAGGAACAAGCCATTCTTGAAGTATTAACAGGTATAAAAAGAGCGGGAGCAGATTTGATTGCCACATACTTTGCAAAAGATGTTGTAAAACTGCTCGCAGCCCGCAACTCATAGCTCGAAGCAATTAAATAGATGAATCAAATGAAAGAATATACGCAAGTAAAAAGTCAATCACTATTCGAAAAAGCACAACTGCATATTCCCGGTGGAGTGAACTCACCGGTGCGAGCATTTAAAAGTGTAGGTGGCACTCCGGTTTTTATTAAGAAGGCGAAAGGTGCGTATATGTATGACGAAGATGGAAATCGCTACATCGATTATATCAATTCGTGGGGCCCCATGATTCTGGGGCATGCCTATCAACCGGTGGTGGATGCCATTCGCGCGAAAGCGGAAGACTCAACTTCTTTTGGGGCACCTACTGAATTAGAGATACAAATGGCAGAATTGATCAAGCAGATGGCTCCCAATGTAGATCTTATTCGTATGGTGAATAGTGGAACGGAAGCATGCATGAGTGCCGTGCGACTGGCCCGTGGATATACGGGTAGAAATAAGATCATCAAGTTTGAAGGCTGCTATCATGGTCATGCGGATGCTTTTTTGGTAAAGGCAGGAAGTGGCGTGGCCACGCTGGGTATTCAATCCGTTCCGGGTGTACAGGCACACGTGGCGCAAGACACGTTGACTGCCGCTTATAATAATCTTGATGAAGTGAAGAACTTAGTAGCATCGCATCCAAATGAAATCGCAGCGATCATTATTGAACCGGTTGCGGGAAACATGGGTTGCATTTTGCCACAAGCTGGATTCCTGAAAGGATTACGCGAATTATGTACACAACAGGGTATCCTATTTATTTTTGATGAGGTAATGACAGGATTTCGTTTGGCGAAAGGAGGAGCCCAAGAGTTATTTGATATCGATGCTGATCTGGTTACGTTCGGAAAAATAATTGGTGGCGGCTTGCCGGTGGGAGCCTTTGGTGGAAAGAAAGAAATCATGGAAAAGATTGCGCCTCTTGGCAATGTTTACCAGGCAGGTACGCTAAGTGGAAATCCGATTGCGATGACCGCAGGGTTTACGTTGTTAAATGAATTGAATGAGAATCCATCGATCTATACCAAGTTGGAAGTAAAGACCAAAAGGTTGTGCGAGGGCATTCATGAAGTACTTAAGAAGAAAGGTATAACACATACCATCAATCGATTGGGTAGTATGATGAGTGTTCATTTTGGAGATCACCCGGTGATTGATTTTGAAAGTGCCAAGGCATGCGATAATAATTTGTTTAACAAATTCTTTCATCACATGCTACAGCAGGGTATTTATCTACCTCCTTCTGCTTTTGAAACCTGGTTTATCAGCGCTGCACTTTCTGATGAGGACATTCAAAACACCATTGATGCAGTTGATCGTTTTTAGCAGTCAATCGTATCTGCTGTGAAAAATAGAAGGAAGCCATTTAACCTGGCTTCCTTCATTAAAAGGATATTTCAATAATACTTGCTTGCCTTATTGAACGATCAAAACTTTCAATTGAGCGTTTGAAATAAAACATACTTTATTCGGTGTTCCGTTAAAGATAGATACTTCTATTTGACCACCTGAACGAACATAGGTTGACATCATACAGCCATTTAAAGAATCGTTTACAGAACCTATCACTATATTTCCCAACGTTGCCCCTGTAAGAGGAATGGAAGGGGAAATCCAGGTGGTACCTGCAGGTAATTCTCTTCCTGCGCCAGAGCATGATCCTGTACCAGGACTGCCGATTTGAACATTACCAGCAACCTGGCTATTAATACCTGTAACAGCTGATGTTATGGTAATCGAGCCTGGTGCGTTTGTGATAACGATGCCAGCGCCAGCGGTTAAGGTTGTTAAAGCAGGTGCAGCCGTGCCTGTTCCTACAGGGATTTGTCCGGCTTGCGCTACTCCAAGACTGGTGATAGGCCCCGTTCCGCCACCAACCAATACACCTCCATTTGTTAAAGAAGAAGTCCCAGTACCTCCGTTGGCGACAGGAAGAATGCCGGTTACTTTTGCTGTAAGATCGATCGTTTTATTAGCAACATCTGCGTTGAGTATCGTGCCATCTAAAATCTTATCGGTCGTTATCGCATTATCGGCAATATCATCGGTATAATATGAATAAGGTACAGACATGAACTGTTGTGAGCTTACCAGTTTATAGTTGCCATCATTTTTAATGGATATTTCAACATTTAAAAACTGGTTGGCATCTATCCAGGGGATGTCCATTAGTTTAGAAAATTGGCCTGAGCCCGTACTCGTACCCAATCCAATCACCAACGAAAATAAACCATATTGATCAGTAAGGGTGGTATGGGTTTCCTGATACAGAACAGCTCCTGTACTACTTCCGCTTAAAATGGAAAATCGAACTCCTATCGTTTTTTCATAGAGTGGTTTTCCTGTAACATCCTTCCCAATGATTTCTTTGCCATCCTGATCAATAGCAACAGCCTGATAGTTGATTCCCTTAAGGTCACCAATTTTTTGAGCCAGCGTAGCCTGACTGCCTAATGTTACCAGGAAAAGAACAATGTATATGATTTTAAACTTTTTCATGATTTTCAGTTTTTACCGTTATTATTTTTTACCACTCAATGAAATAGAAACACCAACCGTTACTGCGTATGCCCGGTTATAACCTTTTTGTCCGTTGCTACTGGTTTCAATATTCTGTAACCCCATGATATAATTGAATTCAGCGTAAGCAGAAATGTTTTCAGAGACTTTCGTTTGAACACCCGGAGTGATGAAAACACCATAATCAGTATCCTTTATTGAATTGGATTTTTTAATATCATAATTCGAGTTATTCAATATTTGATTGGCTTTTAACAGGTATGAAAAATAAGGAGATGCCGTTAAATAAGGACTAAAACGACCTGCATCATATAGATATCCAGCGCCTAATTTTATATCGACATATTGTAAATTCCAGGCATAATTTGAACCATCATATACCAGTGTAGCTCCCGCCTTGCGCATGCCTATGCTCGATCGCAGCAAAAGACCACTTGTGCCTGAGTACCGGTAACCTAAATTATAACTGCCTGAGATATTACTGGAATAATTTTTATCCAGAGTGCCTTTACTATCAGTGAACCTGAAATTTGAAAATACCTGTGAAGCATCAAACGTGATACTGGATTGTGCCATCGTTGATGTTTTAATAAATATAAATGCCAGAGACAGCAATAAAATTTTTGTATAGTTTGTCATCGTTCTTATTATTTAGATATAATTAATTTTGAAGAGTACTTATTATTTAGCCCATCATAGAGATTAATAAAATAGAAACCCTTTTGCCAGGTTTCACTGTTAATCACATAGGTTTTTAGTTCAGCAACTTTTTCATTTAATAATAAATTGCCATCCATGTCTCTCACCTGAATCAGGGCATTCGAAATAGCTTCCGGGCTTTGGATGGTAACGGAAGAAGTGGCCGGGTTGGGATAAACATTTAAACTTATAGTGAGGTCAGAGTGAATCAATTCCAACGTATATTTTGAAGGTTGTTGAAAACCAGGGCGAACGCTGATTTCATTACTATAAAAAGCGGTGGTAGCGTAAGGTTGTCCCGTGGTTTGTTGGATTAATACTCCATCGATCATGTCAGACCCGTAACCTCCTATGCTTTGCCTCCGTATGGCTTGTGCTTCGCTTTGTAGCGTTGAAAAAAAAGAAAGAGTGGCTATAATTAAATATAACCTTAAACCTGATTTACATTTCATTTTTTTTGTTTTTGACTAATGAGAACTATTTCATTTCGATTTGCAAGGGGATCTTCAATCGTATCTATTGTGATTAGTAAATCCTCCAAATTTCAATAAGGGTTCCAACGTAAATGTTGGAACCCCTACATCAAGATTAGAAAGTGGATTCTGAAATATAGAAGTATCTATTATTCAGACTCAAAACAATTACTTCACTTTAATCAATCCCACCTGGTCTTCACTGGCTGCTATCAGGTTCCATGTTGCGGTTTGGTTGTTGTTCTTGCTGGCATATATTCTCCAGCGGTAGATCTTTCCAACAGTAAGTGAAGCGCTAGCTTTACCATCAGAGTTAAAGGCGATGGAAGTAGTGCTGCTTGGTATCGTAATGTTTTTTGTTATAACGCCACCGCTATTGGTAAAACCACCCCAAATCACTTGTCCGGTAGTGGCATCCATTACTTCAATAACATAATCGCTGGTGCTGGCATATGCCGACCATTGAAATGTAGGAGTGGTGGTAGCATCAACAGGTACAATACTGGTCATGGCGTTGGTAGGGCTTGTTAAAATCACGGCACTCGTAGCAACAATGTCCACGCTGGCCGGTGATGGAGTTCCTCCGGTAATCGTTACTTTATAATCACCGAACTTAGTTACATAATCCGGGTCAATTACGATGTAATCGTTTGAATAGGAAGCTCTCACTACATACGTTCCATCAGGAACATTTGTAAATGAATAAGATAACGATGAAGAATAGGCAACTTTTTGAGATAGCCCGGGAATGGTTTCTTTCGTTATCGGATTCACCAAAGCAATGTCCATATTGGTTGGCGGGGTAGCGATGGTTGTCTGCGAAATCACTTTGAATGTTCCGGTCACAGTGCCTGTTGCATTTTTAGTGAGAGTAACATTGATGTTGCTGGTAGCTGTGCTGGCCGTAACGGAAGCTGATACCGAAGTGGAAGAATACTCAGCCAAATAACCTTTCACATTGTACGAGGCAGCCGGAACATTGAAGATGGTGAAGTTTCCGTCTTTATCACTTACCCCGGAATAAGCTACACCACTTCCTTCGGCAATTACTAAAACACCGGATTGTCCGGTGGTTCCTACAGACACCTTTCCGGTGATATAACCCGTATTAGTTACTTTACTTGCCGACATTATGGCTGATTGGGTTACCGATTGACCTACAGTTACAGCAAAAGGAATAGATTCCATTCCTTGCGGAGGTATCGGGTCATACCCTTGCTTATAAAATTTCAGAAAATAATTTCCTTCATTTAAGTCGATCGTGAAATCCCCATTAGCGTCCGTCTTTACCGTGTTGACCGGAGCATTGGTAGTAGCATCGAACACAAAAACTGAAACTTCGGAAAGAGCACTACTATTAGCTAAATCAGTTACCTTACCTGTTACTTTACCTGTGGTAACGGGTGCGGGATCGTCTTTAGAGCAGTTAACAAGGGAAATCCCTAATAAGGCAATAATAAAAAGAGTAAATAAGCCATTGACAATTTTTTCTGGTTTTCTCATTTGGTAATTTTGTTTGTGAGTTTATGGGGCCTTTGATCCTGAAATCATGGAAAGGTTTAATGACTACTCATTCTTTTCGTAACAATAATTGACACGTTAATTTTTTACAACAAAAAATAAAATTTTGGTACACGCATCTTATTTCCTCTATTTTAATATAACACGGAGGTGCAATTTATGAATGAGAATATCTTAAGTCTTCTAGCTAAGTATGATACAGCCGTGCCTCGCTATACCAGCTATCCCACGGTTCCTTATTGGGAGCCGGAATCGATAAATTCGGATAGCTGGAAGAGATCAGTAACGACTACCTATGAAATGGAAAATGGAGAGTTATGTATTTATATCCATCTTCCATTTTGCGAAAACCTTTGCACGTTTTGTGCGTGCAACAAACGCATCACAAAAAACCATAAAGTAGAAGAAAGGTACATTGCTTCCGTTTTGAAAGAGTGGAGTATCTATCGCGGCTTAATGAAAGACAGGCCGGTGATCAGAGAAATTCATTTGGGCGGAGGGACCCCCACGTTTTTCAGTCCGGCTAACCTTACGTTGTTAATAGAATCTATCATAAAAGATTGTGTTGTGCCAGAAGATCATGAGTTCAGCGTGGAAGTTCATCCCAATTATACTACGCAAGAACACCTGGTTGCTTTACGGAATACAGGGTTTACGAGAATTAGTATCGGTGTTCAGGATTTTGATCCTGAGGTGCAATACATAATCAATCGGATTCAATCATTTGAGAAAACAAAGGAAGTGGTGGATTGGGCGAGGCAATTAGGTTACGACAGTGTAAACATTGATTTGGTATATGGCCTCCCGCGGCAGACGGTCGCTCATGTAGAATTTACCGTTGAGCAAATAAAGAAATTAATGCCCGATCGCATTGCTTTTTATTCATACGCACATGTGCCATGGAAGAGTAAAGGCCAGAGGCGATATACGGAAGAAGACCTGCCACCTGCCGAATCGAAATGGAAGATGTACAACCGGGGTAGAGAGTTGCTTACCAAAGAAGGCTTCAGCGCCATTGGCATGGATCACTTTGCCTTGCCCAACGACAAACTTTGGATAGCAGCCCGTGAAGGGAAAATGCACCGCAATTTTATGGGCTACACCACCACTCAAAATAAATTGATTATTGGTTTGGGAGCTTCTTCCATCAGTGATTCGTGGAATGCATTTGTTCAGAATGAAAAGGAAGTGGAAGTGTACGAAGATAAAGTGGAGAAAGGTGAATTACCCATCATCACGGGGCACTTATTGAATGAAGAGGACCTCATGCTCAGAAAAAATATTCTTGAGATGATGTGTACCAATACAACCACGCTTGATAAACAGCGCCTCGAAAAACAATTTTATGATTCTATTGTTTCTCAGATGAATTTATTACAAGAGGATGGGTTGGTTATCTTTGATGGAGCGACAATTTCCGTAACCAATAAAGGGACTACCTTCATACGAAACATTTGTGCTGTATTGGATGCGCGCTTATGGCGTAAGAGTAATTCAGCGGTGATATTTAGTAAATCAATTTGATCTAACTTTAGTCAATGGCAACTACGGCAGTATTACTGGCAAATCTGGGCTCACCCGATTCAACGGAGGTTAAAGATGTACGGACTTACCTCAATCAGTTTTTGATGGATGAACGCGTCATAGATATCCCCTATTTGGTACGTTTACTTTTGGTGAGAGGAATTATTGTTCCTTTTCGTGCACCCAAAAGTGCTGCTAAATACAAAACCATCTGGACGGAAAACGGATCGCCATTAATTCATATTTCAAACCAAGTTCAAACCCTGCTTCAACATAAAATGCAAATGCCGGTGGAGCTTTGCATGCGTTATGGAAATCCAAACCCGGAGGCAGCCTTCGAAAAGTTGCTCCATGAAAATCCTGATTTAAAAGAGGTGGTGTTGGTGCCGCTGTATCCTCACTACGCTATGAGTAGTTATGAAACAGCGGTTGTGCAGGTGCAACATGTTTATAACCAGAAACAATATTCATTTAAGCTGAATGTACTTCCTCCTTTTTATAACCACCCAAAGTATATTACCGCTTTGGCGAATAGTATCAAGCCATTTCTAGAGAAGCCATTCGATCATCTTTTATTTAGTTATCATGGAATACCAGAACGACACGTTCGTAAAACAGATATGACCAAATCACATTGCCTGATAAAAGATGATTGCTGTGATGTTAATTCGGAGGCACACCAAACGTGCTATCGCCATCAGGTACATGCTACCACTAAATTAGCAACGGAAGCACTTGGTTTGCCAAAAGAAAAATTCAGCACTTCATTTCAATCGCGATTGGGTACTGATGCCTGGCTGAAACCATATACCGCAGCACAATTAGCTGAATTTCCGAAGCAGGGTATAAAAAAATTGGTGGTGTTGTGTCCTGCATTTGTAAGTGATTGTTTAGAAACGCTGGAAGAGATACAAGTGGAGGGCAAGGAGATATTCTTACACCATGGGGGCGAAGAATTCACGGTCATTCCTTGTCTCAATGATCGCGCTGAGTGGATCGATACGTTGTCAGAATTAGTTAAGGAAGCCTTTTCAAATGAAAAATTAACGAAGGTTATACACTCATGACTTATTTCTACGTAAAAGCAATTCATATCATTTTTGTTGTCACCTGGTTTGCCGGACTATTTTATATTGTTCGGCTTTTTATCTATAACCGCGAGGCACTTGATAAGCCAGAAGAGGAACGGAGAATACTTCAGCAGCAATTAAACATCATGATTAAACGTTTATGGCTCGGCATCACGTGGCCATCGGGAGTACTTACTTTGGTTTTCGGAACATGGTTACTTTTTTATTATGAGAGTTTCCCTACATGGCTTTGGATTAAATTGAGTTTTGTGGTTGGACTTTTCCTTTATCATTTTTCAATACACATTATTTACAAACAGCAGAGTAAAAATATTTTTACTTACACCAGTCAACAACTGCGCCTCTGGAATGAAGTGGCCACCATTTTTTTAGTCGCCATTGTCATGTTAGTAGTAGTGCGAAGTGGATTGGGCCTTTTGTGGAGTATGATTGGCTTGCTTTGTTTTGTGGTAGTACTGATGACAGCAATATCTATCTATAAGCGCATTCGGAGGTAGTGTATAGTAGGAGGATTACCTTGGCTTCGGGTTTCTATGGGTATTTGCTCATGCTTTACAGATTGACTCACCTGTCACTATTGAGTTGCCGAGCAAAAATTATAATTTTTTATGTCCCATGTTCATCAAGTACTTTTTGGGTGTAACTCCAAACTTCTTTTTGAAGGCGGCAATGAAATGACTTGGGTTTGCATAACCGATCTGATAGGCGACTTCATTCACCTGAAATTTTGCCGTATCAAGTAGTACACGTGCATGGTCCAGCTTATGTTCAAGCAGATAACCGAATACTGTGTTTCCGTAAATTTCTTTAAATCCAACTTTCAATTGATAGTCATTCAGTCCGGCAGTTTTGGCTAATTCTTTCAAACTAGGAGGAGAATCCATATGCTTAAGCAAATACTCTTTGGCGTGTTTGATTTTGCGAACCGTTTCCTGATCATTTAAGAAAGGACAACTTTCTGTGTCTGGTTTTTTTTCTGAAAAATAGAGCCCCAACATCTCCAATACTTTACCCAGATAATAAGGTTTCTCAGCACTTTCACTTAAATGAACGGTGAAGATTTGGTTAAGCACTACTAACAAATTTGTTGGAATGTCACGTTCATCATAAAACTTGCTCTTTACATTTTCTGGTTTTAAAAATGGAAGAGCATCATCTGTAAATAGTTTATGAAGATTTTCTAATTTGATAGAAAAGGCCACTAACCTGGTTTGAGGTGACAAGTGCAGTTCAAAGGGTAAATCAGTGTCGGGATTATAAAAGAAATAATTTTTCTGTTTTTCAATGGTACGGCTGTAGTGTGGACCAAAGGCGAAAACACCGGAACCTTCCAGGCAGAAGTAAAAGTGAATGATGTTGCAATTTACCTGGCCAGGGAAAATCATTTCGGCATCACTTTTATTTTCGGCTGTATGAAGTGTGATTCCATCTCTTTCAAGCAGTGTCTTGAAATTACTTTTTTGAGTATTTATTGTTTTTCGCATTTCCATATCAAATCACACGATGTTTTTATGATGATTAAAATCACGCCATTAAAGAACCAAATTTGACTATATTAGTTCAAAAGTATCCAATAATTGCTAATAATTGATCTGGATATAATTTTCTGGCAATTATACTTATATAGGTATTTTGTAGTGATCGGTAGGTTAAGTATTGACCATTCTGGAGGTGTTGCTTTAGTAAGAACACCACATAAACGTTAAATCGGAGAGCTATCGAGTCGTTATTAATAAATCACAGTTAACAGGTTAGTTCAATAACAGAACCCTTATAGTTTGTACTGTATGGTTGCTTCTCATCTGCACCAGGTAAACTCCGGAAGGTAGTTTTTGATTACTGTCTCCCAACCATTCAATTTCCTGATAACCAGACACCAGATCACCCGTATAAATAGTAGCCAGAGAAATCCCATTTAATGATTTTAACTCAAGCTGAACGGGGAACGACTTTTGCCATTCAGGCAAAAACAGGTGAACCTTTATTGGGCCATGGGAAGGATTGGGTGACACTTCAATGATTTTGGCATTTCCATAGACAATTTCTTTACTCACATAATTTTCTGTTCCATAGATCACCTTGAAGTTAGTGGGGGGGGTGAAGCTATACGTATGGTGTTGTTTCATGTCTATCCAAACATTAGCGTTCTCATCAAACAAAATGAGATTGAAATCATTGATTCCAAAATATTGGTTATTCCAGGTTATGGTCGCCAGTCGTTCGGAATTAGACGCGCTAACCTCAAAATTCCATGTGTGGTTATCAGCACTCGCAACGATATCTTTTGAATAATGATATTGATTTAATTTTCTCTGGTGATTTACATCAAGAAACTCAGTAAAGTGTGGCATTGAAAATCCATCATAAATATCAAAGTCGTTGGAAGCATCGTGCCTCATCCCCAATCCACTTATTACATTCGATATATCACCTTGGGTTACATTAAAATCTACCTCCCAATCATTTTGATCAATGGAGTTTTCAAGTAGACCTTGTGAAGTGGCAGTACGACTGCTTGTATTTTTCTTAGTAGGGAAAACGAGTTGCATAGCTGAAGCAACATTTACGAAACCTCCTTCCATTTTATTAAGTACTGTCTTGTCTTCAAAGTTTTTGATGCTTCCGTTAAAACTTCTAAAAGTTACGGGGAGACCAGCATTAGCCGCTACCAAATCACTCCATTGCAGATTGAAATCATACGGGTTGCCGATTTGATTCCATCCGGCTTTGAGTTGAATGGCGAATGATGGATTTGTATCTACGGTTGTTCCGGCACCGGATGTAAGCGATACACCGGGGTTATCTTTTATTAATAACCAATAGCCAACGCCTGGTAGGAGCGGATCAGTTGGTAATAATTCGCGGTTCTCGTTGGTTCCGTTTTCATAATGTGAAATTCTCCACAAGGTTTTGTCATACGTAGGTAATTCGTTCAACACATCTTGTACAGACGGTTTATCCAAATTCAGTGGCATAGAGATAATGCGATAACTGCCGATGCTTGTTCCGAATGAGTTGTAAGGAATAGTAAGTCCATTGTCAGTTAACCGAACTTTGACCTGGATGAAAGAAGGGCTGATATATGTTAAGCCTTTATTGTTAGTTGCTTGTAGTTTATATTCGACACCTAATTCTCCTATCAACACAGCGGGTATAATAAATTCCCAATAATCCCCTGATTTGGTTAGCGATATATTAATAGCTTCGGTTCTATTGGTTATTGATTCAAAAATCACAGAGGCATTTACTACCTCTGATTCAGGATCATTGAATTGTGCACTGATTAATAAATTTGATCCGGGTGTTACTTCGGTGGCGGTATTGTTTAGAACTAACACGGGAGGAGTTGTATCGATAGTCAAAACTTCAAAATCAATTAAACTTGTAACCGTTACCCCATTGACCATTATTGATATAGGTCCCGATTTTGCGCCAGCAGGGACTGTGGTGGTTAAGACTGTTGAACTAGACGCTTCAACCACAGCAGGAATACCATTAAAGGTAACGGTGTTGGCAGTTTCATCTGAGCTAAAATTTGATCCAGTGATATTTATTACTGTACCCACTACACCGCTAACGGGACTGAAGCTTGTAATGGTTGGAGAAGGCATTACGGTAAAGTCGAGGCCACTTGAAACGGTAACACCATTTAAGGTTAATGCGATCTTTCCCGTTGTTGCTCCACTAGGAACAATCGTTGTAAGACTCGTTGAGGTCGATGCTGTAACCAGGGATGTAACTCCATTAAACGTAATAACATTGTATGTTGGTGTTAAATCAAAGTTAGTACCAGTGATGGTTACAATAGCGCCTACGGCTCCACTGGCAGGACTTAAAGTTAAAATAGACGGTGTTGGTAATACATTGAAGTTGGTGGCACTTGTGATTGTAACTCCACTTGTCGTAAGAGAAATTGGTCCAGTGCTTGCGCCAACAGGAACGGTGGTGGAGAGGCTGTTGGTTGTAGCATTTGTTACCACCGTTGAAATACCATTAAATGCCACACTATTATTTGCGGGAATAGCGTTGAAGTTTGTACCTGTGATCGTTATCGAAGTACCAGGGGCTCCATCAGTAGGACTAAAACTTGTAAACGTAGGGAAAGGTAGTATGTTGAAATTTGATGAACTAGTAATGGTGACTCCGCTTACTGTGATAGTGATCGGTCCTGTCACTGCTCCTGAGGGAACCGTTGTTGTGATACTGGTTGTAGTCGAAGATGTTACAACGGCTGACGTATTATTAAATTTTACAATAAGATCATTCGGTGTTGTACTAAAGTTAGTTCCGGAAATGGTTACGCTTGCTCCTACTGCGCCACCCGTTGGAGTGAATCCGGTTAAGGTAGGAGTTGGCAATATGGTGAAGTCAGAGATGCTTGTTATAGTGACGCCACTGACCGTTATAGATATCAAACCGGTGGTGCTACCAGCAGGTATTGTAGTAGTGATACTGGTATTTGTAGAGGCTTTTACTATGGCCGTTGTGTTATTAAACTTGACAATATGATCGCCAGGTGTAGTACTGAAATTAGTGCCATTAATTATTACGTTGGCACCTACTGCACCACTAATCGGACTAAAGCTTGTAATAGTCGGTGTGGGTAACACTGTAAAGTTAGACGTACTTTCACCCGGTACCCCATTTACAGAAACAGAAATCTTACCAGTCATTGCACCAGCAGGAACCATAACTGTTAGGCTAGTGGTAGAGGATGCAGTAACAAGAGCCGCTACACCATTAAACGTTACATTATTATTGGTAGAGGTCGCGTTAAAATTAGTTCCGGTTAAAATCACAGTGGCACCAACGGCTCCACTGTTTGGGGTAAAATCCGTTATTGTAGGTGTCGGTACTATGAAATTAGTTGAACTATTACCGGTTATACCATTAAACGTAACGGAGATAGGTCCGGTGGTTGCCCCAACAGGCACCGTAGTGGTGATACTGGTTGTTGTCGAGGTAGTCACTACGCTTGAAATGCCATTGAATTTTACAGTGTTTTCGGATGGCACACTACTAAAGTTGGTACCTGAAATGGTTACTGTCACACCATATGCACCGTTGGTTGGGTTGAATCCTGTAATCGAGGGTGTACCGAATACTGTAAAGTTTGACGTGCTATTAATGGTTACTCCACTTGTAGTTACAGAGATAGGCCCTGTTCCCGCACCTAAAGGAACAGAAGTTGTTATACTGGTTGAGGTTGATCCGGTTACTACCGCAGCAACGCCATTAAACTTCACAACGTTATTTGCTGTTGTTAAGTCAAAGTTAGTACCTGTAATCGTTACGGTTGTGCCACTAAGGGCACCTGTGGGACTAAATCCAGTTATCGTTGGTGTTGGTAAAACTGTAAAGTTAGATGTGCTATATAAAGTTACCCCACTCACAGTTACAGAAATTTTTCCTGATGTTGCACCCGCAGGTACAGTAGTGGTGATGCTATTTATTGAAGAAGAAGTTACAACGGCTGTTTTGTTGTTATTGAATTTAACAATAACATCACCTGGTGTGTTACTGAAGTTAGAGCCAGAAATAATGACCGTAGCACCTACTGCTCCGCTTACAGGACTAAAGCCAGATATTGTTGGAGTAGGCATAACAGTGAATGTGCCCACACTCAAAACCTCAACCCCACTGGCGGTTACAGCGAGTGTTCCTGTAGTAGCACCAGCAGGGACGATAGCGGTGATGCTAGTAGCAGAAGAAGACGAAACCGAGGCAACCGTTCCATTGATTGATACGGTTGGTGAAAGATCAAAGTTGGAGCCGTTGATGATTACCGTGGCTCCCACGGCACCACTGGTAGGAGTGAAATTAATAATGGTAGGAGTGGGTAATACATTGAAATCCGTTGCACTGGTAATGGTAATTCCATTGGTGCTTATCGATATCTTTCCTGTTGATGCCCCTGTCGGAACGGTAACAGATATACTGGTGGCATTGGAAGAATTTACAATGGCAGCAACACCATTAAAAGTTACTGACGGAGTAGAACCAAAGTTGGAACCGTTGATGGAAATTGTCGCTCCTATGGCACCACTGGTAGGGGAGAAGTTTAAAATAGTCGGTGTTGGAAGCACAGTGAAAATAGAAGTTGTTAATGTGATCCCATTTACATCAATAGAAATTAGTCCAGTGGTAGCGCCTGAAGGAACACTTGTGTCAAAACTCAATGGTGTGAACGAGGTGGGTATAGAAGCAGAAGTACCGTTAAATGATATGGAAGAAATATTATAGAAGTTTGTTCCGCTAATGTTTACGGGTGTACCACTTGCACCACTGGCAGGACTGAATCCAGAGATCGTTGGTGTTGGCAATAAAGTAAAGTTAGAGCCACTTGTTATTATTATCCCATTTACTGAAATGGAAATAGGACCTGTCACAGCATTTATTGGAACTTTTGTTTTTATTTGAGTTGATGTGAAGGTGGTTTCTGTAGCTAAAGTTCCATTAAAGGAAACTGAAGGTGTGGTTAGGAAATTCGTACCTGTAATTGTTACGATTGCACCCGCTGCAGCGCTGATTGGACTAAAGCCAGTAATAGTTGGTGGAGCGAAAGTAAATTTTGCAAGCGAGCTAGTGTTTCCGTTAGTGGCTGCATCCATAGCCACATTGTCGGCCACGCTTACCGTTACCGATCCAGCAGCTGATGGAGTAATGTTAGCGGTGTACGTTGTTCCGCTGCCATTAAAATTTGCAGCCGTACCATTGGTGACAGAGATGTCACTCAGGACAAATCCGGTTACACTTTCACTGAAAGTGATGGTGACCGGGATAGGAGATATATTGGTAGGCTCAGCTGCTGAGGAAGTAATTGCAACGGTAGGTTGCGTATTATCATAGGTTCTGGTCAGGGTGTTTGAAGCGGTGTTTCCGTTTGAAGCAGCATCTAAGGCGACATTGGCTGCTACGCTGACGGATACCGCAGCACCCGTTGGCGAAATATCTACGGTATAGGTTGTTCCACTTCCCGCGAAACTTCCCGCGGTCCCATTGGTTACGGAGATGTCGGTTACCTCAAATCCTGTTACACTTTTACTGAAGGTGATGGTTACCGGAATGGTTGTGTTTGTAGGATTGGGTGCTGAGGAAGTAATTGCAACGGTAGGTTGCGTATTATCATAGGTTCTGGTCAGGGTGTTTGAAGCGGTGTTTCCGTTTGAAG
>CAYGGY010000014.1:0-104393 GCA_964349405.1 uncultured Ohtaekwangia sp.
TTATTAGTATATTACTTTATAACACGATCAAAAGCATCTATATATGATTTATTACTCAAATTAAAGATTTTAACATTTGAATAGGTAGCATATTCCTTCAACACCCAATATCCTTTGTGTACTTTAGCATAGGCATAAAAAATTTCATGTAGTTTGAAAATTTCACGCTCGCCTGTTTTAGTAAAAGCAAACTTATAGATAGGCTCATACATTTCTTCCCTTTCCGAGATAGATTTGCCATCTACATCATATTTAAAATGGTCTTCCTTTATGCGCAATACATTGTCCTTAGTAATCATAATTTGCTCATGCCAGGAGTGATCTGCTCCATAAACAAGAATTTTTTTGTACGATACAACAATCATCAAATAGATGGCCGCAACTAAAACATTGTGTGCAAAAGGCATACCCCAGTTCATGTCATATGTCTTAAACTTGAATAGCCTAAAACCTGATACCGGTGTTCGATTATAATAGAGAAATGAGATAAATTGATTTTTCTCTCTATTGAAAACAGACTCAGCTACAACAGACCTCATTTCGGTTGGCAAAAACAATGTAATCTTCCAATTAACTTTACTGGCAATTGCCTCAAACACCTGATGGGTTAAAGCAGGAACTTTGCCATCCACCCTAAACCAGTAGTGTGGATCCAAAAGCGTATAATAATTAGGTTTTAACTCGTCAAATAAAAGGGAAAGAGGGAACTCATTCAAACACAAAAGAGCGTATTCATATCTAAGTCTTCTTATTTCACTAATCTGAGTAGTAAGAGACGGCCCATTTCCTAAAATAATACAACCTTCTTTACTGTCATTTTTTTTTAAACGCTTAAGGAACCACTTTGAAAACACTATAATGAGAATCAAAGAAAGTGCCGATTGTCCTACCTGATTAAGTTCCGACAAAACCTTCTTCCCAATATTTTTAATTATAGCATTCATCAGTTATGTCTTTATTCCTTGTATGAATATTCTTGCTGAAAAATATTGTCCCATATACCCAATCAGGGATACTAAACATGCCCCTAAAATACCCAAGAATGTAATTAAAAAATAAAAGGTAACTAACATTAATACAATACCGATAGCGGTTGAGAGAGTTATCCTGGAAGTCAATTGATAATTTGAAAGCACGATGTATTCGTGAGAAAAAAGGAGAAAAAAGAATTGAGCCAGCAATAGGATAGGAAGCATCATAAATCCGTCAAAATACTCACCTCCCTTAAAATACTTCAAAATAAAAAAAGATATTCCGAGAATAATAACGAAACCTCCAAAACCCAATTGTAGGCATTTTTTCTTATACGATGGAATGACTTTTGTCACTCCTTCTCTTTCTTTGAGATATTGATATGCTGTTGGATTATGAGGGAGCAGCAAAGAACTAAGTCCTATGTAGTAAGCACTCGCAATTTGACTTATGATACCAAATAACGCTAATCCACCAAAAGGTAGTATAGCGGATATTAAGACCCTATATCCATTAGTAAAGCTGATGCTAATCAAAGAATTAATTGCCAAAGGAAAAGAAAAAGAAAACACATCTTTAATCGATTCTCGGCTGACTTTCGCCAATTTAAATATGTCTAAATAAAATAGTAAAACCATAAAAATAAGGCACGTAGAAATAAAATAACTGTAAACAAAGAAATTGAGATCTCCATCAAACATGAGAAGTGACCCTAGATTAGAAATCAATATTGTTAACCTAATTCCCAAAGTGACCATGGCATAAAGCCAAATTTGCTTTGATGCTACGAAATATTGCTGGTATATTAGAAAAAAAGAAAATATCATTCCGGACACAACCAATAGCACATACTCTAAATCGAATTTTATCAGGTTATAACCCAATTGTTCAATCACGATATAACCCGTCCCCATTACAAAAACAAACAACCCTAAAGAGAGTACCAGCCAAGTAGAAAAAATAGAAACTCTTAACTCATTCTTGTTTTCATATTTTGAATCATAATAAAATTTGAATACCGCTGTGTCAAGTCCAAAAACAAATAAGTAAGAGAATACCGAAAATAAAGAGGACAGCAGAAATACTTTTCCAAAGAGTTCCCTTTCTAAAATAGCCGCAAATATGAAATTCTGAATAAAAGTGATCCCAAAACTTAGAACCGATACAACTGAAAAAGAGTACGTTTTAAGGAGTTGATTCGCTCTAGTTCTAAGGTTTCTTATTTCCACTTAATTCCATTATTAGAATTCTTTGCCTATTATTTTGGGTTTTTTGAGGTTTAGCTCTTCCCATCTTTAGAAGTATTTTAAACCTATATAGCGGTCCATCCTCCATCAACTAATAGATTGTGTCCTGTAATATAAGATGCCCCATCGGACAATAAGAATGACACCGCTGGAGCAATGTCTTCAGGTGTACCCATTCTTTTGATTGGAACTTTTTTCTCAAAATTTCTGATAAACTCCGGGTTCTGATTTTGTTTAATTCCTCCTGGAGAAACGCAATTTACTCTCACATTATATTGGCCATAATAGGATGCCAGATATCTCGAAAAATTAATAATGCCTCCTTTTATGGCAGAGTAAGCAGCAGGCGATGTCATCCCGCCCGTATTTTCATATACCGTGAAGTCATTTCCAACTACACCATAAATTGAAGCAATATTTATTACACTTCCACTTCGCTGTTTCCTCATCTGCTCAAGAGCGAGTTGGCAGGCGGCAAAAGTGCTATTCAATTGAAAATCAATATTCTGTTGCCATGATTCTAATTCAATGTCTTCAAACTTATTGCCCCAATCCTTTGTCCGCGGGTACGCATTATTTACCCAACCATCCACTCTACCGAATTTATTGACAATGTTACTAAATACTTCCTGAATATGCTTCGGATTGGTGACGTCACAAAAAATGATTCCCTTCTCCCAATCGGTTTCTATATTCACTTCAAGGTTTAATACAGTAGCCCCCATGAGAATTGCATGTTTTACAAGGGCACTTCCAATTAACCCATTCCCGCCAGTTATTACTACAATCTTGTCTTTCAGCATAGGGCTAGTTGTACTTTCTGAATACAGGTTTTATTACGCGAGAATGGAGATGCTTTTCTATCCCACCCTCAAGGGCTTTTTTGTAAACACTCAATGCAACCCTTACAGCTTCTAATGTAATGTTAAGCTCAGTATCACCGTGTGCATAACACAGTGCCACGTAAGGCATAAGAATTTTTTGTTTTACCATTTCCTGGGCGTATAGGGTCCTAAACGGAAACGATGGATTACCTTCTATATCACGAGTTACATAGTTAGGTGAGCAACTATAACCCTCCACACTAAAGTATTTTTCAATACCATACTCTTTTGCGATCGAGTTCATCCCATCGATCAACGCCCGGCCATACTTCCAGACATGATCAATTACATTTTCCCTCTTAAGAATCTCTGTCGTTTTCAGAAATGCACCAAGCGCACTCATTTCTGCTCCATGCGTGGTTGAGGCAAGAAAGACACGTTCGGCTCCCTCATTAAGAATCCCGCCTATACCCATTATTTCTCTTCTACCCGTAAGAGCCGCCACAGCAAAACCATTAGCCATAGCCTTACCAAACGTAGACAGGTCGGGTTCTATATGGTAATAGCTCTGAGCTCCGCCAAGTGCCCATCGAAATCCAGTGATCATTTCATCCAGAATAAAGACTGTACCATTCTTGTTGCACAGGTCTTTCACTGCATGTAAAAAAGTGTATGGGGTTCCTTGCCTCGTATTTGGACCCTCCATTTCTTTTGGACCAATTGTGGTAGCCGGCTCAAGCATTACTGCTGCAATCTGACCTGGATGTTCCTTAAATAGTTTCTCCAGCGACTTAATATCATTGTAGTTAAATTTTAATGTAAGAGTGCAATACTCTTCTGGTATTCCGCGCTTCAATGCAGTAGAGCCAATAAACCAATCATCAAATGAGAAGAATGGATGTTCGGCAGGAACAGCAACATACTTTCTGTTCGTATAGGCTCTGGCAAGTTTCACGGCCGCAGTGGTTACTGTAGAACCGTGTTTAGCAAATTTCACCATTTCTGCCGAAGGAACCATTTCGGTAATTAGTTCCGCTGCTCGGAGTTCCGTAATCGAAGCCCGGGTAAGATTATTACCTTTCAAAATTTCTTCATAGGCCGCTGCTGCAATTTCCTTATGACCGTATCCTACGTTTACCGAACGCAGGCCCATTCCGTAATCAAGAAACTTATTGTTATCCTCATCATAAACATAGCATCCTTCCCCTCTTTGAAGGATCGCAGGAGCATTATCTGGAAATTGATCGTCACCTCTTGAATAGGTGTGAGCCCCTCCCGGAATTAATTCGTGTAGTCTAGCTTTGTTTGACATAATTAACCTTCTGCTTTCATTTGAGTTTTGAAATTCTTCCAATATATATCATTAATATCTTTATTGATTTTCATAAGATCATTGCTTATAACATAATCAATGAGTTCCTGATCTGTAGCATTAATAATCTCCTCTCCAAACCCCTCAATAATACGTCTAAAGAAGTCAGCATCTTCCTGATAATCCAATGTGAATCGAAGATCACTCCTTCGATCATAATCACCAAGTATTATTGCTATCGATTCAAAGGAATCAAAAACTCTACCCCAGCCCGTTTCTAATTTTCCTTTTCCAATTTGATTATAACTTTTTTCCAATACGGATCGCTTGTAGCCAGCCACATTCATTCCCAGTGCAAGCCCGGTTGTCTTAACCCATTTTCCTTCAGCTGTCTTTCTCAACTCTTCACGCACTTGCTTGGCTGCCTCCGGAGAACATAAAATATCATCACCATCAATTGAAATAACGTTTTGAAGGTCATATTTTTTTGCGCATTGTATAAGCCGAAGGGGAATATTATTGACTGAGCCATAGAATACTTTCACTGGTAGTGATCTCAACACATCTTCAAATTCCTTGTTGATAGATTCATCTGAAGTTGCCAAAATTAATTGCACTTTATTAGCTGCAATTTCTGACGCAAAGGAATGGATGAATCGTTTTATCATCCACTCGAGAAAAGTATAATCCAGCACTTTTATGAGGTGCTTTTTGCTAAGTCTGGTGGAACCGAGTCTTGCAATAAATACTATGCCGTCCATGGTAATTTGATAGGTTTCTTTTCCGTGTAGGATTTTTCCATAGTATAGAGTATCTGCAAAACTTTCAAATCGTTTGCAAGAGAGTTTTTGAACGGCCTTTTACCTTTAATGGCATCGACAAAATTTCCGACTTCCTCGATATACATTTGCTCAGTTATGTTTTTATTATATCCTTCCTGTGATGGCATGGCATCATAAGTAATGACTTCCCATTGGTTATGAATAGGATCAAATATTTTAATATTACCATCTTCCCAATCCCAGGAAAGTTGCTTCTTATCTCCATTAATTGTCATTTTTCGTGTTGCATATCTAGACACAACGTCAACCGTTAGATTAAGTGCAAAAGTTTCATAGTCTGCAAGAAGCATATATGTGTCATCAATATTCGGAGCCCCTTCAATTGAGATCGTTTTTTTATAAATACCAGTTGCCTGCATCGGGAAACCAAAACTTTGAGTTAGCCAGGTGAGTTCGAATGGTAATATTTCACGGGCACCACCTGTTTCTTTATTAGAAACATAGTAATCGTTTACATTTTCATAGGTATGCCAATCGGGTAAGTATTGTCCAGAATGATAAAGGATTGATGATAACTTACCAAGAGTGCCAGTGCTTACAATATCTGTGATTTTGACAATAGCGGGGTGATAAGAAAGTGTGCATGATGGTGCTGAAACAATTCTACCTTCAAATTCTTTCTTAATGAATTGATCATAATCGGTATCCAGTACACTCGCCTCTACAAAGAAATGAGTCTGGTTATCAAATGCCCAATTGATATATATGTGATGCTTGTCTGGTGGTACTGAAATGACAACCGCGCTTGGTTTTGCTTCTTTCAATGCTGTTTCCCAAGAACTAAATGCAGGGATTTCGTATAAGCTACTTGCCTCTTTGCATCGATCTTCTTTCAAGTCAAACCCGGTAATATTACGATAGCCAAGGTATTGCAGATTTCTAATACGTCTCTTGCCCATGGATCCGAGACCAATGACCAAAAATGATAAATTGTTGTCTTCCATGATACTTACAGTTTCAAATGATTAATGTCTGATTTTGCTTTTTCATAATCCTCCATTCTCCCTATATCAAGCCAGTAGCTTGTTAGCGGATATGATATTACTTTTTTTCCTTCACTTATTAAAAGTTCAATTAAATCGGTTGCATTATATAAGATTCCTGATGGAATTTTCTCAATAACTTGTTTCTTCATTAGATAAATACCTCCATTGGAATAGTATGTATAGGTTGGTTTCTCTCTGAAACTAAGCACTCGTCCATCGCTGGTTTCCAGAACAGCATAAGGTATCCCAACACGATAGGGTACTGTAACAATCGAAAAATCAGCCTCTTTTTGCATGAAATCAATGTAGAAATCCTCATAATCCAAATCCGTGAGAATGTCAGAATTGGTAACAAGTACGTTGTTATGCTTAAAACTTTCAATGTGCCTCACTGCACCGATGGTACCGAGTGGACTCTGTTCTCTAACATAAGATATATTGACATTTTTTTCCGTGCCATCTCCAAAGTGATCAACAATCTGATCTGCCAAGTAACGAACACAAATCCAGAAATCATCAATACCGAAATTGATAAGTCTATCCAAACTGTGCTCGATGATAGGCTTATTTCCAATACGCAATAATGGTTTCGGTGTTTGTTCTGTAAGGGGTCGAAGCCTTTGCCCCTCACCTCCAGCAATCATTACAACATCAAGTGGCAAAATAGTTTTTGTACTTGAAAGATTTACGATCTTGATTATATTCAGATTGTCATCCACTATGGGTAAAAGGATTACACCACAGTCCCTGATCTTGGCAACCTCATTAACCGTGTAAGAATCCTTCTTTAAATAACTAAAGCCCTTAAACATGAAAGCATCTACGGGATCATTAAGACTAAGCTTTTTGATAAGCCCTCTCCTGACATCGCCATCTGTTAAAGTTCCTTGAAGTCTTTTATCTTCATCTACCACAAATAATGTAAGATGCCTACCTAACTTATCCATTTGGACCAAGGCATCCGTTACGGTCTTGTCACTGGAAATAATATGTGAAGCAATGTCAACCATTTATTGTCTTTAAGATTTCGGTGATTTTTTGAGCAGCATTTCCCTTTCCGTAAATTTCTATTTTCGGGAGGCTCAGGAATCCTTTGAATTTTTTTATCGCCATTAATATTTCATTCTTATTAATATTGCATCTATGAATGTTGTCTGTAACAATTCTGCCTAGTTGACGATTCCCCAAGTCAACAACGTATTTTGGAAAAAAGGATGCTTCAATATAACCGCTTGAGGTATTACCAAGCAACAAACTACAATGTTTCATGCAACTTAGGTAACCTATGGTCCCGAATGACTCCACCCCAAATGCATGATTGGTACTTTCAATAAAAGCGTATAATCTGTTCCTTATAAGTTGGCCCATTGTATCCGCGTTTGGCATGGTGATGATAAACTGATAGCCCTCTGTTACTTCTAATGCTAAAATTAGTTCGTTAATATAAAATTCATTTTTTTCAAACGACACAGTCTCTGGGTGAAAAGTGATGAGAATACTTGGCTTTGAAAGGTCAATGTGAAACCTCTCTTTAAATTCTTGAATTTCGTACAGTTTTAGGTTTCTTAAATTATCAATACTAAGTGATCCCACATTAAAGACATTTCTATCGTATCCTTTCAACTCAATTACCCTCTTCTTATAGGCTTCACAAGCCGTAAAATGATAATCAGACATATTAGTAATCGAATGCCTGAATACATCATCTATAGCGCCCAAGGTTTGCTCTCCACCATGAATATGGGCCAGCCTTAACCCAAATGGAATAGTACTCGCGCAAGCCGCAAACATTTCATAACGATCTCCTAAGCAAAAGATCAAGTCATATTTATCCCTATGCCAAATTTCGGAAAACATGATTAAGGTCTTTCCCATTGAAGCTGAAATAGCATTGGGGGTATCATCTACTGGTGCCGTGTCCAAGGAATGTTCAACCTCAAAATTATCGTCAATTATCTGATTCAACGTGAACCCATGTCGATGTGAAATGTGAGTCCCAAAGGCAATTATTTTCAATGAAAAAAAAGAATCAGACTGAATAGCCTTCAATAAAGGATAGTAAATACTATAGTCTGCACGCGAACTAGTGAGTACTCCTATTTTCATCAATTAAATAAGATGATTGTACATAAGCAAACTATCAGCAATCAGATCCCGGTTGACTTTTCGTCCAATGACAGAGTCCATATCCATGGGGCTTATTCCGGTTCCAGGTCGCTTCATTACGATATCATCCACCGTAATGATATGACCGTGTAAAAGGTCTTTATTGATATGAATACTTTTTCTGGCAACGGCCCTATTGTTTGTTTCGGATGGTGACGGTCTCTTTATACCATCTCCACTCAGTGCCAACTCAATATTTCGGATAGAAGTCACCATTGCTTTTAACTCTTGTGGTTCCAGTGAAGCAATATGATCAGGTCCTTGCATGGAGCGATCTAATGTAAAATGTTTTTCAATTATGGAAGCCCCTAAAGCAACAGAAGCAATAGGAACTTCTATTCCCATGGTATGGTCTGAGTATCCAACTTTCACATTAAATGCCTGCTGTATAGTTCGCATAGCCTTTAGATTAACATCCACAAAAGGTGTTGGGTATTCTGTGTTACAATGTAGGATGGTCAAGTCCTTCCTGATTAATCCATTTGCAAGTAAAACAGAAATAGCTGTTTCAATTTCCCCGAGTGTTGACATTCCCGTTGAAAGAATTGTAGGTTTCTTCTTTTGAGCAACTTTCTTAAGATAAGGAAGATTAGTTATTTCACCAGAGGGAATTTTATAGAGTTCAATGCCCAATTGCTCCAGAAAATCAAGGCTATCTTCATCAAAAGCAGTGGAGAAGAATTTAATCGATTTATCCTTTGCATAATTTGCCAGTTGGAAATGTTCCTGGTCACTCAATTCGAGACGCTTAAGCATTTCAAATTGTGTATCATCCTTATCCGACATATTCTTTTTTTGATAAGATGCTTTGGTCGCTTGGGCACTGACCAATTTTTCCGCTTTAAAAGTCTGAAACTTGACAAAATCTGCTCCAGCATCAGCGGCTACATCAACCAATTTTTTAGCAAGCTCAATAGATCCATTATGATTTACCCCAGCCTCAGCAATAATAATAACCTTATCTTTCATAATCGGATTCTGTTTTATATCACTTTAACACTACTTGGGATATTTACTAAACGATCTTCTAAGTAACTCGATGTTGACAAGTCACCTGTTAGGCAATGACTAAACATGGGGAGTTTGTTCATAAGCGTCCAGGCAGGACGGGTCATAACATGTTGATCATTTGCAAATTTTAAAAAACTATCCCGCTCATCCTTGTCTTGAAATAAAATTGAATTTAACCAAAAATTGGAAACGGCATGAATCGGCTCGTCTACAAATTTTATAGCAGTTGCTTTGAAAAACTGTTTATAATTAGATGCTAAATTCCTCTTATCGGAAATAAATCTATCCAATAACTCCATCTGTGCACACGCTAAAGCAGCATTTAGATTGGGAAGTCGATAATTGTAACCAATATGATCATGAACAAACTCCCAGGAATGTGGCACCTTAGCTTGTGTTGTGAGATGTTTAGCAAGCTTTCCTAAGCGCTCATCGTTGGTAACAATCATACCTCCGCCCCCACAAGTGATTGTTTTGTTACCGTTGAAACTATAGGTACCAAGAAGACCAAATGTTCCTGTCTGTTGCTTTTTATAAGTACTTCCTAATGACTCTGCGGCATCTTCGATCAACGCTATACCATACCCATTACATATATCAGCAATGGTATCTATTTCTACGGGATGTCCAAAGGTATGCATTGGTATACAAGCTGCAATCCTCCTACCTGTTCCTTTATGAATACACTCATCATTTATTATGATCGCCTCCTCATCCAGAAATTCTTTCAACTTAGCAGGAGATAGTCCCAAAGTATGAATATCAACGTCAATAAAAAGTGGTTCTGCACCTATATAGGAAATTGCATTACACGTTGCAATAAAAGTGAGCGGTTGAGTAATTACGAGCTCATCCCTTTTCACTCCAGCAAGTATAAGTGACATATGAAGAGCTGATGAGCCATTGGTGGTTGCTATTGCGTAGCGAGCCCCAGTATAATCCCTTATCATTTCTTCGAAGCGATCAACATACTTTCCTACAGATGAAACGTAGGTAGAATCAATAGCATCTGCCACATACAGTTTTTCGTTACCAATAAACTGCGGCTCATGGAGCGGAATAAATCCTTCGGGCTTATTGAAGTGTTGCCTTATAAATTGAACAATGTTCTCAAACATTATATAGGGTTGATTTATATCGGCTAAGATTCAATGGGTCTCTGAACCAATTTATAGTCTGTTGCAATCCCTCATCGAGGGTAAATTTACTCTCCCAATCTGTTAGTTTCTTAATCTTTGCGTTTGCTCCTAGCAGACGCTCCACTTCACTCTTTTCAGGCCTTAACCGAATATCATCATTGACAATTCTGGCGTTTGGGTTTATTTGCTCAATCAGTTTGTTTGCCAGATCCAAAATAGAAATCTCCTCTTGCATTGCAATATTTATTTCCTCTCCGATAGTTGAATCTGACTTAGCGATGGAAACAAAGCCATTGACAGTATCCCTAACAAATAAAAGATCACGAGTAGGATGTATTGCGCCTAACTTAATAGCTGTCTGTCCATTTAATAGTTGGGTGATAATTGTTGGAATAACAGCTCTTGCGGATTGACGAGGGCCATAGGTATTAAAGGGTCTAACTATCGTAACCGGAGTATTAAAACTTCTATAAAAAGACTCAGCCATATGATCTCCGCCAATTTTTGTAGCTGAATAGGGTGACTGCCCCTGCTTTGGATGATCCTCATCTATCGGAACGTATCGAGCCGTGCCATAAACTTCGGAAGTAGAAGTAACCAAGACCCTTCGAACATCAAAATCTTTAGCTGCCTGAAGAACATTCAAAGTGCCCTTGATATTGGTATCTACATAACTTTCCGGAGAATAATAACTGTAGGGTATCGCAATTAATGCAGCCAAGTGAAATATCACTTCACAATCCTTCACAGCGCTTCTCACACTTCCGGCATCGCGAATATCCCCCATAAAGACTTCAACATTATCCAACTTATCTTTAGAAAGCGTTTCAAGCCATCCCCAGGAATTAAATGAATTATAGTAGCAAAAAGCTTTCACTCGTGCCCCTTCTTCTAAAAGGCGCTCGACTAAATGACTACCAATAAAGCCGTCTGCCCCTGTTACTAAGACCTTCTTTTCTTTTAAATTCATAATACAAATAGTCGTCTTTTTACTTTATTAACATAGGTGTCTGGCTTCTGATAATCGAAATCCATCAATTATATCTGTTTAATAAACTCATCAATCACGCTTCTAAGTCCTTGTTCAAGGGATATTTTTGGTTCCCAATTTAGTTCCATCAATTTACTGCCGTCCATAAGTTTACGAGGAGTTCCATCTGGTTTACTCGAATCAAATTTTAATTCACCATCATACCCAGTGGTTTTTTTTACAAGAAACGCCAGTTCCATGATCGATATCTCTTGGCCCGATCCAACGTTTATAAAATTTACAGAAGAATAACTTTGCATTAAAAAGAAACAGGCATCGGCTAAATCATCCACATGAAGAAACTCACGAAGTGGACTCCCTGTTCCCCAAATTTCAACCTCAGGTAAGTTTAGGCTCTTTGCCTCGACAAATTTCCTTATTAATGCAGGCAATACATGTGAGTTCTGTAAATCATAATTATCATTCGGTCCATACAAATTAGTAGGCATCGCGCTGATGAAATCACAACCATATTGTCTCCGGTAATTTTCACATAATTTGATACCCGCAATCTTAGCGATGGCATAAGGCTCATTCGTTTCTTCCAGGTATCCTGATAATAAATACTCTTCTTTCAATGGTTGTGGAGCCATTTTCGGATAGATGCAGGAAGACCCGAGAAATAATAATTTCTTTACTTCATGCACATGGCTTTGATGAATCACATTACTCTCGATCATCAGGTTTTCATAAAGAAAATCTGCGCGATAGGTATTGTTGGCCATAATGCCGCCCACCTTAGCGGCCGCCAGAAAGACATATTCAGGTTTCTCAGCAGCAAAGAAGTTTTCTACAGCTGCCTGATTGCGCAAGTCGAGTTCAGAGGAGGTTCTCAAAACCAGGTTATGGTACCCTTCTGCCTGCAATTTTCTGACGATGGCCGAACCCACCATTCCCCGGTGTCCGGCCACATAGATCTTGGATGACTTCTCCATTATTCGTGATATTGAAGAATTTGATGACCTCCATCCTTCAGATAGGCATCACGCTGAAATAATTGCATATCACTCTTCACCATATCATCAATTAAACTATCAAGGTCATAGGTCAATTCCCAGTTTAATTCACGTTTTGCTTTGGAAGGATCACCTATTAACAACTCCACTTCCGTTGGGCGAAAATAAGCTGGATCAATTTTCATCACCACATCGCCTACTTTTGCCTTCACTTCTTTGTTCGTGATTTCTGAAACCACAGCCATCTCATCGATGCCTTTGCCTTTAAACTCAAGCACTATTCCCAATTTCTGGAAAGTTTTGAAAATAAATTCACGAACCGTAGTGGTAACACCCGTAGCAATGACAAAATCTTCTGCCTTATGATGCTGGAGCATCAACCACATCGCGTTAACATAATCCTTGGCATGGCCCCAATCCCTCTTTGCATCGATGTTGCCCATGAACAATGACGACTGCAATCCAAGCGCAATACGGCAGGCGGCACGGGTTATTTTACGGGTAACAAAGGTCTCACCGCGCAAAGGAGATTCATGATTGAATAGAATTCCGTTGCAGGCAAATAAATTATAGGCCTCGCGATAGTTGACCGTAATCCAGTAACTATACAACTTGGCCACCGCATAAGGAGATCGTGGGTAAAAGGGAGTTGTTTCACTTTGAGGAACGGCTTGAACAAGACCGTATAACTCAGAAGTAGATGCTTGGTAAAACCTGGTCTTCTGAGAAAGCCCCAAAATTCTGATTGCCTCCAGTATTCTGAGAGCCCCTATTCCATCTGCGTTAGCCGTATATTCAGGCATGTCAAAACTCACTTTTACGTGTGACATCGCCCCAAGGTTATAAATTTCATCGGGTTGCACTTCCTGGATAATTCTGATCACATTTCCTGAATCCGTCAAATCACCATAGTGAAGTTTAAGTTTCACATTCTCTTCATGGGGATCCTGGTAAAGATGATCGATGCGATCGGTGTTGAATAAGGAACTTCTTCTTTTCAAGCCATGCACTTCGTACCCTTTTGAAAGAAGTAATTCAGCCAAGTAAGCGCCATCTTGTCCCGTGATTCCGGTGATTAATGCTTTTTTCACGTCTGGTTATTAAATTAAAAATGTAAAGATAAAAAATAACCGCTGATCTTAAAGATGAGTTAAATACCAATCAATGGTCTTCCTGATTCCACTTTCAAAATTCTCCTCAGCGTTCCATCCCAACTCATTCTCAATTTTGGATGCGTCAATGGCATACCTTCGGTCATGTCCGGCTCGGTCTTTTACAAAAGTGATTTGGTCTTTATACGATTTGCCATCGGATCGTGACTTTTTACCATCCAATATTTCGCAAATGGTGTTTACGATCTGATTATTTGTTCGCTCGTTTCTACCTCCTATGTTATAGGTCTCCCCGGATTTCCCTTTATGAAAAGCCAGATCAATCCCCTTGGCATGGTCTAATACATATAACCAATCGCGTACATTCATGCCATCACCATAAATCGGTATGGATTGACCCGTTATTGCTTTCCGGATAATGGTTGGTATCAATTTTTCATTGTGTTGCTTAGGTCCATAATTATTGGAGCAGTTGGTTGTCACTACATTCAATCCATAGGTATGAAAATAACTCCTTACCAGTAAATCGCTGCTAGCCTTGGATGCTGAATAAGGACTATTGGGTGCATATGGCGTTGTTTCAGTAAACAGTCCTTCTTTGCCCAAGCTACCATACACTTCATCTGTCGATATATGCAAGAACCGATTTCTTTCACATCCGGATTTAAATTCAAAGGGAGCATTCATCCAGTTTTTCCGGGCCACATCCAATAGAGTGAATGTTCCATTGATATTGGTTTTAATAAATGCTTCAGGCCCCGAAATGGAATTATCAACATGCGACTCAGCCGCGAAATGGATTACCCCAGAAAAATTATACTTTACAAATAAAGACTCGATAAATGGTCTATCACAAATATCACCATGAACGAAAATATAATTACGATGACTTGCAACCTCTTCCAGATTGTCAAGATTTCCAGCGTAGGTCAGAGCATCCAGATTCACCATTATATACTCCGGATATTTTGCCAGGAAGTAAGGAATAAAATTGGACCCAATAAATCCCGCACCACCGGTTACTAAAATTGTTTTCATTACGCTAAATGTCTTTAAAATCTGTATTGGACCTGATCAAAGAAAGGAAGATTCGTATCTTTCTCCGATAGGACCACTTCATTATTTTTTATAAGGTACTGGAGCCCCAGAGAAGGATCGGCAAAATTAATTCCTCCCTCTGATTGAGGATGGTAATATTCATCTGTCTTATAAAGCACTTCCGCAAAGTCGCTAACAACTAAAAAGCCATGCGCAAAGCCCTTGGGCACTAAAAGTTGTTTTTTATTTTCATCAGAAATTTCCAATAAAAAAGATTTCTTAAAGGTTGACTTCTCCTTCCTCATATCGACCACCACATCCATTATCAAGCCCGATAAAACTCTTACCAACTTTGTCTGTGCATGGGGTGTGTTTTGATAATGAAGTCCCCGTAAGACTCCTTTTTTTGATTTCGATTGATTATCCTGAATAAACTGATAATCGATCCCTTTTTCGAATAGTTTTTTATAATTATAGGACTCCATGAAGTACCCCCGTTCATCGCCATGCACGGTTGGTTCGAGAATAAACAGATCGTCAAATCCAGTAGTGCTAATTTTCATTCAATCGATCTCTTTTTGATTTTTTCATTTACTACCTTCATCAGATATTGGCCGTATTGATTTTTCGATAATGGCTTCGCAAGGTCTACCAATTGATCTTTTGTAATATACCCTTTTCGATAGGCGATCTCTTCTAAGCAGGCAATCTTGAGTCCCTGTCTTTCTTCTATGGATTCGACAAAATTGGAAGCCTGTAACATGGATTGATGCGTTCCTGTATCTAGCCATGCCATGCCTCTCCCCAGCTGTTTAACAGTAAGTGTTTTTTCTTCCAGATAAAGTCTATTCAGATCAGTTATCTCCAATTCCCCACGCGGAGATGGCTTTACTTTTTTGGCCTTTTCAACTACAGTATGATCATAAAAATACAACCCGGTTACCGCATAGTTTGACTTGGGTTCTTTGGGTTTTTCTTCAATGGAAATCACCTGATCATGGTCATCAAACTCGACCACGCCATAACGCTCCGGATCATTTACATAGTATCCAAAAACGATGGATCCATTTTGTAGTTTGCTGGCCTCTTCGAGCAAGCCGGAAAATCCATAACCGTAAAAGATATTATCCCCTAAAACAAGACAAGCTGAATCGCCTTTAAGAAACGTTTCGCCAATTAAAAATGCCTGCGCCAGCCCATCCGGTGATGGCTGAATTCTGTATTCCAACGTTAGCCCAAGTTGCGAACCATCACCTAATAAATTCTGAAAGGAGGGCAAATCCTGAGGGGTTGATATAATGAGAATCTCCCGGATATTAGCCAGCATCAATACCGACAACGGATAATAGATCATCGGCTTATCGTAAATCGGTAAAATCTGTTTTGAAACCGATTTCGTAAGCGGATAAAGACGTGTACCAGATCCTCCCGCCAGAATTATTCCTTTCATTTAAATCAAATTAAACCACAAAAATACAATATTGGGGAGAAGTAATGGCTATTTAGAAATCCGAATCTGATGGGCCAATTCAATGGAAGGCTTTGCTTCATGCAAACCAAATCCGTTACCCCTTAAAATCTCCTGGTAACTGGCTGTATGTAAATCAGTGAAGCCTTCACTGAATTCAATTTCATGACCATTCATTTGTAAGGAACGAAAGGTTCTCTTGCCTTGCATTCTTACCGCTTCAGGTAGGTGTGCCTCATTGATACTTAAAAACCAACGCACATTGGCTCTTGTCAGTTTAATAAATCCGGACGCATGATCCGTTTCATACTTCTCCATCGTTACTTCTTTCACTTCACCAAAAATCCAAAGCAACATATCAAAAAAGTGAATGCCGATGTTGGTCGCAATGCCTCCTGATTTTGATTCCTCTCCTTTCCAGCTATGATGATACCATTTACCTCGTGAGGTAATGTAAGTAAGATCTACATCAAAAATTTTATCAGGATCACTGGCCTTTATTTCTTCACGCAATTTGATGATTGTTGGATGAAGACGTAGTTGCAAAATGGTGTACACCTTTTTACCGGTTTCCTTTTCTATCTCCGCCAGCGCATCTACGTTCCATGGATTTAATACCAACGGTTTTTCACAGATCGCATCCGCCTGATGACGCAAGGCAAAACGGATGTGTGCATCATGAAGGTAATTGGGTGAGCAAATGCTCACATAATCAACCTTCTTACCTTGTCTTCTTAGTTTGTCCAGATGCCGGTCGAACCGTTCAAACTCCGTAAAGAAATCTGCCAGCGGAAAATAACTATCGATAATTCCTACGCTGTCAAATTTATCCATGGCAGCAACCAAATGGTTGCCGGTATCTTTAATGGCTTTTAGATGTCGGGGTGCGACAAACCCGGCTGCACCAATGAGAGCAAAATCTTTCATATTAAATCCTTTCTACGTGTCCGCTTTTTAATTGATACCGTTGACTACTTTCCGGGCAAACCGCAAAACCGCTTTTGTCAAATATTAACTTATGCCCGAACTCACTCATCCACCCGGTTTGACGTGCTGGATTTCCCATCACAAGGGCGTAGTCTGGAACAGGTTTAGTCACTACCGCTCCCGCCCCAATAAATGCATACCTGCCGATGTCATGACCACATACAATAGTAGCGTTGGCACCAATGGTGGCCCCTTTCTTTACGACTGTTTTCGCATACTCACTTTTGCGATTGATGGCGCTGCGTGGATTGATCACATTCGTAAATACCATCGAAGGCCCCAGAAACACATCGTCCTCACAAATCACACCGGTATAAATGGATACATTATTTTGGACCTTCACGTTGTTGCCCAGCACCACCTGTGGCGAAACGACTACATTCTGACCCAGGTTGCAACCCTCGCCAATTTTACAATGCGACATGATGTGGGAGAAGTGCCAGATTTTAGTGCTGGCCCCAATCTCGCAACCTTCATCAATGACAGCGGTTTCATGGGCAAAATAATTTTTGGTGTCAGGCATGAACAGGGAATGCTTTAATCGTATCGCAAATGTAAGATAATTGATCTTCCTTCATCTCCGTGTGAATCGGTAAGGATATAACCGTTTTAGATAATTGCTCGGTTACTTTAAAAGTCCCCTCCGGATATTCAGGCCTTTGATAGGCTTTTTGAAGATGAAGGGGCACCGGGTAATAGATCATGGCCGGGATTCCCTTGCTTTCCAGGTATGCCTTGAACGGATCGCGATCGATTCCTTTTGTCTTCAAGGTATATTGATGAAACACATGAGTAGAATTCGGTGACCGGAATGGAATTTCTAGGAAAGATAGAGAAGCCAACGCGCGATCATAAAAAGCGGCAACGTCATTTCTTCTTTTTTCATAGTCATTCAGATAGTTCAGTTTCACATTCAAGACGGCAGCCTGCAACGTATCCAGCCTGCTGTTGACGCCAATGAGGTCATGATGATATTTAATTCGCTGACCATGATTGGCAATCATTTTAATTTTTTCAGCCAGGGAAACATTCTGGGTAAAAATAGCGCCACCATCGCCAAAGCAACCGAGGTTTTTGGATGGGAAGAAGGAAGTGCAACCAACCGTACCCATCGTACCAGCTTTCATTTTCCGCCCATCCGAAAAAGTATATTCTGCCCCAAGAGCCTGCGCGGCATCTTCGATCACATGAAGATGATGTTTTTTAGCAATATTCAAAATCGGTTCCATGTCTGCACACTGGCCATACAGGTGAACAGGCACAATGGCAAACGTTCGATGAGTAATTTTACTTTCAATCTGATTCACATCCAGGTTGAAAGTTCTTTCATCCACCTCAGTGAATACAGGAACCAACCCTAACAGTGCAATCACTTCAGCGGTAGCCACATAGGTGTGCACCGGCAAGATCACTTCATCACCGGGCTTGCAATCCAGGGCCATCATGGCAATCTGCAAGGCATCGGTACCATTGGCGCAGGGTATCACTGCTTTTGAATTCAAATACTTCGCGAGAGCCTCAGCAAACTCTTTTACCTGGGGCCCTTGAATAAAAGCGGTTGAATGGAGTACGTGCTGAATGGCTTCATCAATCTTGTCCTTAATAGCAAGATATTGATGGTGCAAATCAACCATTTGGATTTTGTTCATACTAACCAGGAGGAATAGAAACTCAGAATGGAATAAGATATTTGATTACGCCCAAAATTAACCATTTGAATTCCGGAAGGCAAACGAATGAAGATTAAACCCAAACCCTCCAAAGTCTGATTGGTTGAGTATAAAGATTTTGGAGGGTTTCATTCAGATCAGTTAAAAGCGATTTAACTAAATTCTTACATCCTATACCTTGCTACTCATATAATCCGCAAGGGCCAGGTGATAAAGCGACTTGCCCTTCTTGAGTTGCTTCTTATATTTTGTTTGCATCGAGGGAGTCCTCATCACCTGTTTGGCATAATACACCGCTTTCTTAAAGCGCTGGTTGGAAGCCTTTTGTTTCAGACTCAACTTCACCTTGCTCCGGTCGGGGCGTTTGGATACTACCGTACCATAGCTGTATTTCTTAAAAATCAGATCTCCAATGCTGCCCTGTAGGCTTTCAACAAAACTGTTCCTGGTAATGCGCGCCATCGAGTAGCGGGTTATGTAAGGGTAACTTCGGGTTTCATTCGGATATACGCCAGGTATTTGCCGTTGACGATCCGTCCATTTGCCGTTCTTTTGCCGTCTAATTTCCAACTTTTTCCTAAAAGTAGAAACCAGGTAGAACAGAAGGAGTTATACATTCTAATCAAAAACAACTATCCAACAACTCATCCAACCCGTATATCCGTTCATTCTTAAAATGTTCCGGAAAACTCAGAAGAAACGGATAGGCATCCGCTAATCATAACGATCAATCACAGACCATTATGATGGTTACTCTCTGCTTTTTTTATTGCCTCAATTTCTTTTCCCAGTTCCAGGCATGCAGCAGCGACTCCCCTAAACTATACCGGGTCTTCCATCCAAAAGCGTTATTAATTTTCGTTGGATTGGCATACACCTTTTCAATGTCGCCTGCTCTGCGCGGGCCAATGGTGTAGTTCAGGTTCATGCCCGTTACTTCAATGAATTTCTTTACTAATTCCAACACCGAAACCCCCACACCGGTACCTACATTAAACGCTTCAAAAAGATTTTGTTCTTTATGCTGTTGCACATATTGAATAGCTTTCACATGCGCTATGGCCAAGTCTACCACGTGAATAAAATCCCGAAGACAAGAACCATCCGGGGTATCATAATCACTGCCAAACACCGTTAACTTTTCTCTGACTCCCGCTGCGGTTTGAGTTACATACGGAACGAGGTTATTTGGAACCCCAATGGGTAGTTCTCCAATCAATGCACTTTCATGCGCTCCGATGGGATTGAAATATCGCAATGAAATAACCCTAAATCCTACCGTTGCAGCATCTTCCAAAATTCGTTCACAGACTTGCTTGGTGGCCCCATAAGGAGACTCTGCCCGCTTGAAGGGAGCGGTCTCATCCACCGGTATAACATCCGGCTGACCGTACACCGTACAAGAGGAAGAAAAAATCAAGTCACGCACATGATGCTTTTTCATCACTTCGAGCAACGTAATAAGTGACTCTAAATTATTTTTATAATAACTGATTGGCTCTGTTACCGATTCGTTCACCGATTTATAGGCGGCAAAATGGATAACCGATGAAAATTTATTTTGTATAAACAAACCATCCAATGCGGAAAAGTCCAGGCAATCAATTTTATGAAAATCAACGTTGGTTTTTGTAATCGCCTCAATGCCTTCAATAATTTTATAATCACTTCGTTCCAGATTATCAACCACCGTTACCTTAAAGCCGGCTTGCACTAACTCCACCACCGTGTGAGCGCCAATATAACCGGCTCCACCGGTCACTAATACGTGATTTACTTTGTTCATGCTGATATAATTTAAAGACGTGCTGAAATCTCTTTTGGATCTAAAAAACCCTTCACATCATATACGATCGTCTTGTCGGATTTTATAACAGACCAATCAATGTTACTAAATTCAGCATGACTTACGGCCAATACAATGGCTGCATATTTTTTGTTCAGGGATGGTGTTAACGCCAATCCATATTCATGCTTCACTTCGTCTGCATCAGCATGTGGATCAAATATTTCCACGTTCGTTCCGTAGCTTTTTAACTCTCGGATCACATCAATTACCTTACTGTTGCGGATATCAGGACAGTTTTCCTTGAATGTGATTCCCAGTACCAATACGTTGGCTTTATTAATCGGCAAGTCATTTTGTGTCATCAACTTAATCACACGGCTCGAAATGTGCGCCCCCATGTTGTCATTGATCCTTCTTCCTGCCAATATCACTTCCGGGTGATAGCCCAAACTTTCTGCTTTATAAGTAAGATAGTACGGATCCACACCGATACAGTGACCTCCTACCAGGCCAGGCTTGTAAGGGAGGAAATTCCATTTGGTTCCTGCCGCATTCAATACTTCATGCGTATCGATGCCCATTTTTTCAAAAATGAGCGACAACTCATTAACAAAAGCGATATTGATATCGCGTTGTGCATTCTCAATTACTTTGGCTGCTTCCGCTACTTTGATACTGGATGCCTTATGGGTTCCTGCCTTGATTATTTTTTTATAGAGTTGATCGACTCGTTCCGCAATTTCCGGATTGCTGCCACTCGTTACTTTTTTTATATTCGGTAAACGATGTTGTTTATCTCCGGGATTGATGCGCTCAGGGGAATAACCACAGAAAAAATCCACGTTGTATTTCAATCCGCTAAACTTTTCCAACACCGGTACGCAATCTTCTTCGGTGCATCCCGGAAATACGGTGGATTCATAGATCACTACATCCCCACGTTTCAACACTTTGCCCACGGTTTCACTGGCTTTGCGCAAAGGCGTGAGATCCGGAGTTTTAAATTCATCAACGGGAGTGGGAACCGTAACGATATAATGATTGACATTACTAAGATCTTCCGGGTTTGAGCTGAACGATAATCGTTTGGCGGAAGCCAGCTCCTCGCTATCCGTCTCCAGGGTGCGGTCAATCCCTTTCTTCAGTTCTTCAATTCTTGCCTGATTAATATCAAAACCAACGACCTCTAAAATTTTCCCAAACTCAACTGCTAAGGGCAGTCCAACGTAACCCAATCCAATAACCCCGATCTTCTCCATGTTAATTAAATCCGATAATACTGTTTATACCATTTCACAAAATTTTCAATACCCGTTTCAATTGGAGTTGAAGGTTTGAATCCAACATCATTCATTAACTCTTCGATGTCGGCATAGGTTTCAGGTACATCACCATCCTGCATAGGCAGAAAATTCATCACCGCCTTTTTTCCCAACGTTGATTCCAACACGTCAATATAATGAAGAAGTTCTACGGGCTTATTATTTCCAATATTATAAATCTTATAGGGGGCAAAGCTGCTTGCCGGATCCGGATTTTCACGATTCCAGTTTGGGTTCGCTTTGGGCACATTCGGCAGCAGGCGAACAATCCCCTCCACAATATCATCCACATAGGTGAAGTCGCGTTTCATCTTTCCCTGATTGAACACATCAATGGGCTTGCCTTCAAGGATGGCTTTTGTGAAGAGGAACAACGCCATATCCGGGCGGCCATAAGGACCATATACCGTAAAAAATCTCAATCCGGTGGTTGGAATATTATATAGGTTCGAGTAGGCATGAGCCATCAGTTCATTGCTCTTCTTGGTGGCCGCATAGATGGCCAATGGATGATCCACATTATCATGAACGGAGAAAGGCATTTTGCGATTAGCACCATATACGGAGCTGGAGGACGCATATACCAGGTGTTTCACCGGATGATGCCGGCATGCTTCCAGAATATTTAAAAACCCGGTGATATTACTTTCGATGTACGCATACGGGTTAGTAATGGAATACCGTACTCCTGCCTGTGCGGCCAGATTGACTACATAATCGAATGGTTGCGAGGAAAACAAATGATCGATGGCGGGTTTATCCTGAAGATCAAATTTATAAAAAGTGAACCCTGGAAGAGACTTCAGAATCTCCAGTCTTGATTCTTTTAAACCTACTTCATAATAATCATTTACATTATCTAAACCACTGACCTTAATACCCATACTACACAATTTCCTGGAAAGGTGAAACCCAATAAAACCAGCAGCACCCGTAACAAGAACATGTCCAGCCATCATAAAATAATAATTTGGCGCAAAAGTACGGCAATTCTCGTTAGATTTGCAGCATAATGATAACTATTCAACAATGACAGAGAATCAAAAGCAAGCCTCCAACTCCGATGAAATTGACTTGGGCGTCCTGTTCTCCAAAATTGGAGATTTCTTCAAAAATATGGGGCTAGGTTTTCTGCGCTTCATCGCCTTGCTCAGAAGAATACCGCTTGAAAATAAAATATTATTCATCTCTTTGATCGTAGTAGCAGTGGTGTCAGGAGTTTCGTACTCAACATTCGTGAAAAAGAAATTCTACTCCACCACCATGATTCTGAGTTCAGAATACCTGAATAAAAGAATTGTGGACAATACCATCGAAAAGTTAAATCTTCTGGCAGAAGAAGATGATAAAAAAGGATTGGTACAAGTTTTACAAATTTCAAATGAGCTTGCGGATAATATTCATGAATTTGAGGCCAAACCCTTTGTTGATGAATCTGAAATTATTGAATTAGAACTCTTGAAGGAACAATTGAAAAACGCGCAGACTGACAATAAAAATGAAAAGGTAATTGAACAGGTAATACAACGAATTGGAATTGAAAATCGTCATGCTTTTGAAATTACCGTACGTGTATATAATCCAACGGTTGTTCGCGAACTTGAAATTGCCCTTGTTAATTATTTAAAAAATAATGACTACCTGAAAAAGCGCGTGGATATCACCAAATCCAATATGCTTTCACGGAAACAAAAATTAATGGGAGAATCTAAAAAGCTGGACAGTCTCAAAGCGGTGATTTATGCCAACTACCAAAACATGGCCGCCCAAAGCCGCCAGGGTTCTAATAATGTGATCCTGAGCGATAAGGCGGTGACCAATCCCATTGAAATATTCAATCAGGACATTACTCTTTACAATGAAATTCAATCCATCGATCGGTTTTTGTACCTGCAAAATGACTTTGAGGTAGTAGATGGTTTTACTGAATTCAGTAAACCTTCCAGCGATGGCCCGTTAAGAATTTCTGCCTATGCTACATTAATCGCCATTGGGCTAGGTTATTTAATAGTTGCTCTCTTCAGTTTCAATAAATACCTCGACAAACTCGCCTAGTGGTTCTGACTTTACTGAAAAAAGAATTCACCCTCGAACTCAGACGCAAGTCTGTCATTTCAGGATTGGGTCTTTATCTGTTCAGCACGACTTTCATTTGCTATCTCACGTTTAGTCTGAAACAAAACCAGATCACGCCATTGGTGTGGAGCGCACTCTTCTGGATCACCATTTTATTTACGGTGATCAACACCATCGCCAAAAGTTTTATTGGGGAGAAGCGAGGTCAGGACATTTATTATTACTCGATTGCCAATCCTGAGATCATCATCTTATCCAAGATCATATACAATTTTGTACTCACCGTGCTTTTGTCGTTTGCCGGATTTGTCTTATTCATTACGTTACTAAAAAATCCGCTGGCAGACATAGGTCTATTTGCTGTTTTATTGGTACTTGGTTCCATGGGCTTCGCTGCCTCCCTCACACTGCTCTCAGGAATTGCCGCCAAAGCGAATAACAGCCATATCCTGATGGCCGTACTCAGCTTCCCTATGGTGATCTCTATTTTGCTGGTTGTCATTAAAGTCACTAAAAATTGTATTGACGGACTCGATCGCTCCGTAAGCACCAATGACCTGCTGACCCTATTGGCAATAAATTGCCTCGTGGCCGCTACCTCATACCTCCTCTTCCCGTATATTTGGCGAAATTAATCTTGAGACCTATATACCGTGAAAACCTGGTTAAAAATAACAACCGTCATTCTGCTCACCTACACCATTGTTGCAGGACTTTTGTTTGATGTGCCCCGGCTCAACATTGTAAATGAAACAATTCGTGCCTTGTATTTTCATGTGCCCATGTGGTTTGGCATGGTGGTATTGTTTTGTGTTTCTACAGTTTATGCCGTTCAATATTTAAGAAACCCATCTATTCAGAAAGACATAAACTCGGTTGAGTTTGCCAACACAGGCCTCCTGTTAGGCCTGTTGGGAATATTCACAGGCATGATTTGGGCAAATTATACCTGGGGTTCACCCTGGCATGGAGACCCAAAGCAAAACGGAGCTGCTATCTCTATATTGGTTTACCTGGCCTACTTTGTTTTGCGTGGATCGATTGACAATGAAGAACAACGGGCGCGATTGAGTGCTGTTTTTAACATATTTGCCTTTGCGGCTATGATTCCACTCATCTTCATCATTCCGCGCATGACCAGCTCCATGCATCCGGGCAACGGTGGCAACCCGGCTTTTAATACGTATGACCTGGACAGTACGATGAGAATGGTGTTTTATCCCGCGGTGGCGGGATGGATTTTACTGGGGGTGTGGATCGCCTCTCTGCGCATCCGCGTTCGAAATATTGATGAAAAATTAATTGAACTTGAAAATGAATAAGCTCACTTCAATAATCGTATTCGTTGGCTCTTTTTTGTTTTGTCATCTTGCCGGTGCCCAGCCAGAAATGGCAGATACCATGCGCTCCGAAGGAAAAATTTACGTAGTAGTGGCTATTCTGTTACTCATTTTTGCAGGGTTGATCATCTACCTGGTCATGCTCGATCGCAAAGTAACCCGAATTGAGAAAAAACTACCTGAAAAGAAAGTCTGATTTAGTTGTTAAAATTTTACTTTTGTAGCCCATTTCGCACTTTAGGATTTACCTTTGCGTTTTAAAAGTGTCCTGAAACTTTAGGTACGCCTTTTTAGGAGACTTTTCAAAACAACCATCAGAATATGAAGAAGTCCTATATTATTGCCATTCTTTTTATCGCCATCGCCATCGCCATCATCATCAGCACGGCAGGAGATGCCAGCACCTACGTTTCGTTTGATCAAGCCTTTCAAATGGCATCCAGTGGAGACAAAAATCAAATCCATGTTGTCGGAACATTAAAAAAAGATGATCAGGGAAATATCATGGGCATCGAAAAAAGCGATGACAAACTTTCCTTTTCCTTTATCATGATTGACGAAAATAAAAAGGAGCAAAAAGTATATTATAACGAACCCATGCCTCCAGATTTTTTTAGATCCGAACAAGTAGTAGTCATTGGCAGCTATTACAATAATACCTTCGTGGCAAACAAAATCCTGCTCAAGTGTCCTTCCAAATACCAGGAAGAAAAAATTAATGCGAGCATGTAAGGCGTCAAACAAATCGTGAGCGAATTTAAACACCAACCTTGTTTTCAATAATCCTTTTATAATGCATTATTTCATTGGCAACCTGGGCCATCTCTTTGTAATCGCTTCTTTTGTTACCTCGTTGATTAGTGTTTTTGCCTACTGGAAAGGCCACACCGCTCAAGCCGAAGAAAAAGAACAATGGCTTCAAAATGCACGCATATCATTTTATGCTCATGGCATCGCGGTGCTTGGTATTGTAACCTGTTTATTCATTATTATTTACAATCACTATTTCGAATACCATTACGCATACAGTCATTCCGACAGTCGCCTTCCATTGCATTATCTGATTTCCACTTTTTGGAATGGACAAGAAGGAAGTTTTCTTCTATGGATTTTTTGGCAAGCGTTATTAGGTGTCATTTTAATCAACACGCAACGCAATTGGGAAGCCCCTGTAATGGTGGTCTTTGGGTTAGTGCAGGCATTTTTGGCATCCATGATTTTGGGTGTGGTGATTCCCTTCCTTCAGGTAAAACTGGGAAGTTCTCCATTTATTTTACTGCGAGACGCCATCGATGATCCTATCTTCAAACTTCAACCTGATTTTATCCCAAAAGATGGCAGCGGTTTAAATCCTCTCTTGCAGAACTACTGGATGGTGATTCACCCTCCTACATTATTTTTAGGTTTTGCACTGACGCTCGTGCCCTTTTCTTTTTGTATTGCCGGATTATGGTTAAAGAAATATACCGAATGGATAAAACCTGCGCTGCCATGGGCGCTGTTGAACGGTGCCGTTTTAGGTCTTGGTATATTAATGGGTGGCTACTGGGCCTATGAAACACTCAACTTTGGTGGTTACTGGAATTGGGATCCGGTTGAAAATGCGGTGTACGTTCCATGGCTCGTGTTGGTAGCGTCCATCCACACCATGATCACCTACAAAAACAGTAAGGCCGCCTTAAAAAGCTCCATCATATTGAACATTGCTGTATTTGTCTTGATCCTTTATTCAACTTTCCTCACACGAAGCGGTATTTTAGGTGATGCTTCGGTTCACTCTTTTACCGACCTGGGGCTTTCTGGTCAGTTATTAATCTATCTTTTATTCTTCACCGTATCGGCCCTCATACTTTCAATAGTCCGTTGGAAAGAGATTCCTACTTCCGAAAAAGAGTCGTCTGTTTATTCCCGTGAATTTTGGATTTTCCTTGGTGCCGCCACCCTTTGCCTTTCAGGGTTTCAGGTAATCATCCCAACGTCTTTTCCGGTAATCAATGAAATAGCAAGTTGGTTTGGTGCCGATCTCCGATTGGCAGTTCCGGGAGAACAAGTTCAATACTATTCTAAATTCCAACTCTGGTTCGCTGTAGCAATTGCTCTGATTTCAGGAACAGGTCAGTTCTTTTGGTGGACGAGGATGGAAAAAGAAAAGTTGAAAAAGGAAATTATCCTGCCAATTTTAATTTCCCTCGTTGTCTTCGCACTGATCATTGTAATCGCTCAGGTATACACACCTGCCTACCTTGCCTTAACACTGGCCGGAGTTTTCATCATCGTTTCCAACATTAAAGTACTGGCATCGGTAGTGAAAGTAAATCCATCCTTGTCAGGAGGTGCGCTAGCCCATATTGGCATCGGCATGATGTTAATTGGTGTTATGTTCTCATCGGGGTATTCAAAAGTGGTATCACTAAATAATACGGGCATGCTGATCTCCAAAGATCTTCCTACCGAATTTAACCGTGACAATCTCTTATTGTTTATCAATGAGCCTCGCACCATGGCTGGCTACGAAATTGAATTTCTGGGTGAACGGGTCGAGCCAAAAAACGGGAGCGGCTACGTGAGTAAAAATGATATTGATCTGACTCTCGATCCTTTCAAAGTTATAGCAAAAAGGGACATCGAATTTCAAGGAAAAAAAATATTGAATGCAAAGGATACCTTCAGTATTAATCCGGAAAACACGTACTATGAAATAGAACTTAGAAAAGATGGTGCCGTAGCAGCTGTGCTGTTTCCTCGCATACAAATTAATCCATCCATGGGTGGTTTTGTTGCCTCCCCGGATATTAAAAGAAATCTTTCGCGCGATCTATACACCCATGTTTCACTGCCTATGAACCGTGAAGAAGAACCGGAATGGAGTGAAACTGAAGAAAGTCGGGTACGCATTGGTCAACAATTTTTTGTAAACGATTTCGTAGCTGTTTTGGAAGGTGTTACTAAAATTAATCAGATAGAAGGCATCCTACTCGCTGACGAAGATGTAGCCGTACAAGCCAAAATAAAAGTTTCTGGTGAGCGTGATACCTATTATGCCGAACCAATTTTCCTGATCAAAGACCGTGCACAGGTAGGAAGGCTATCTTCAGAGATTTATGATTTAGGTGTAAAAATCACCTTGCTAAACATTCATCCTGAAACCAATGAATTCAGCCTGGGGATAAACACACGTCAGAAAGATTGGGTAATCATCAAAGCGATGGAAAAGCCAATGATTAACATACTTTGGCTGGGCACTGGAATATTGATGATTGGATTCTCTATGGCCATGATGCGTAGATTCAAAGAATTCAAAAACAATAAATAGCTATGAGTTAGGAGTTGCAAGTAGTTCATTGGTTAACGCTTGTTGCCCTGCGTATCATTCATATAAAGCCATAAACGCACAAGCGAAAATAACCTTTGAATAAAAATGATTTTAGGTCTTTAATTCCTGAAATACTCATTATTTTTGCGCGATTTATCCATTCCTAAACAGTCACTATGCCCAGAGATCGCAGTATTCGCTCCGTGCTAATTATCGGCAGCGGCCCCATTATAATAGGTCAAGCGTGTGAATTTGATTATGCCGGCTCACAAGCTTCCCGTTCCTTACGAGAAGAAGGTATTGAGGTGATCCTGATCAACTCCAATCCGGCCACCATCATGACCGACAAAGTCACAGCCGACCATGTGTATCTGTTGCCTTTGGAGAAAAAATCCATCCGTGAAATTCTCGAAAAGCATCATGTCGATGCGGTATTGCCTACCATGGGAGGCCAAACCGCACTGAACTTATGCATCGATTGCGATAAGGCTGGTATTTGGGAACACTATGGAGTAAAAATTATTGGTGTTGATATCAAGGCCATCGAAACCACCGAAGACCGCGAAAAATTCAGACTGAAAATGCTTGAATTGGGTGTAGGGGTTTGTAAAGGGGCAACCGCTACTTCCTTTTTGGAAGGAAAAGAAATTGCCCAGGAAATTGGCTTCCCTTTGGTTATACGTCCTTCGTACACCTTGGGCGGAACTGGCGGTGGCTTCGTCAATACACCCGAAGAATTTGATGCTGCCCTTAATAGAGGATTACACGCCTCGCCTATTCACGAGGTGCTGGTGGAGCAAAGCATCATGGGCTGGAAAGAATATGAGTTGGAGTTGCTGCGCGATGGCATCGGCAATGTGATTATTATATGCTCGATCGAAAACTTTGATCCGATGGGTATTCATACGGGAGACTCCATTACGGTTGCTCCTGCCATGACGCTGCCCGATACGGTGTATCAAAACATGCGCAACCTGGCCATTAAAATGATGAATGGCATCGGGAAATTTGCCGGAGGTTGCAACGTACAGTTTTCAGTAAATCCTGAAAACGATGACATCATTGGTATTGAAATAAATCCGCGTGTGTCGCGCTCTTCTGCACTTGCCTCAAAAGCTACAGGATATCCCATTGCAAAAATTGCAGCAAAACTTGCCATCGGTTACAATTTAGATGAGCTCACAAATGCCATTACAGGCACCACCACGGCTTATTTCGAACCTGCCCTTGATTATGTAATCGTTAAAATTCCGCGCTGGAATTTTGATAAGTTTCAGGGTGCCGATCGCAGACTGGGCCTTCAGATGAAGTCGGTAGGTGAAGTGATGGGTATTGGAAGAAATTTTCAGGAAGCACTACAAAAAGCTTGTCAGTCGCTTGAGATACGCAGAAATGGACTCGGTGCGGATGGCAAGGAAATGACCAAGCAAGCCGATCTTTTATATAGCCTTGAACACCCCAGCTGGAACCGCCTGTTTCACATTTATGATGCGATGAAGCTTGGCATATCGATGAAAACCATTCTTAATCTTACTAAGATTGACAAATGGTTTTTGGAGCAAATCTGGGATTTGATCGTGCTTGAAAAAGAAATTGAAAAGTACCGGCTCGAAACCATACCGGCTACTTTAATGCGCACGGCCAAAGAAAAAGGGTATGCCGACAGACAAATTGCTCACTTAATCGACTGTAAAGAAAGTGAAGTGCACCTGAAACGCAGAGAGATGGGCATCAACCGCGTTTATAAAATGGTAGATACCTGCGCTGCCGAGTTTGACGCAAAAACAGCCTACTATTATTCTTCATTCGATGTGGAGAATGAATCAAAAGTGAGTGATAAAAAGAAAGTGATCGTATTAGGCTCCGGCCCTAATCGTATTGGCCAGGGAATTGAATTCGATTATTCTTGTGTGCATGGCATTCTCGCAGCAAAAGAATGTGGCTATGAAGCCATCATGATTAACTGCAACCCCGAAACGGTTTCTACTGATTTTGACATTGCCGATAAACTTTATTTCGAACCTGTATTCTGGGAACATCTTTGGGATATTATCCAACATGAGAAACCAGAAGGTGTAATCGTGCAGCTGGGCGGCCAAACAGCTCTGAAGCTTGCCGAAAAACTTCAGAAGTATGGAATCAAGATTTTGGGTACTTCCTTCGAAGCACTTGATCTGGCTGAAGACCGCGGTAGCTTTTCATCGCTTCTTAAAGAACTAAACATTCCTTATCCTGAATTTGGTGTAGCCACCGATGCGGATGAAGCCCTTGAAGTTTCCAAGACCATTGGATTCCCTTTGCTGGTGAGACCTTCGTATGTGCTTGGTGGACAAAGCATGAAGATCGTGATCAACGAGAAAGAACTCGAAAATCATATTATCGATATTTGGAAACACCTTCCTGAAAACAAAGTACTGTTAGATCATTTTCTGGATGGCGCGATCGAGGCAGAAGCCGATGCCATTTGTGATGGCGAAGATGTGTATATCATCGGCATCATGCAACATATCGAGCCCGCAGGTATTCACTCCGGAGATTCTTACGCAGTATTGCCTCCATACAATCTAGGCGATTTCGTCATTAAACAAATTGAAAGTTATACAAAGCGCATTGCCGTAGCGTTAAGAACAGTAGGGTTAATCAATATTCAGTTTGCCATTAAAAATGACAAAGTATATATCATCGAAGCAAACCCACGCGCTTCACGCACAGTACCATTCATTTGCAAGGCCTATGATGAACCGTATGTGAATTATGCGACCAAAGTTATGCTTGGCGAAAAGAAAGTGAAAGATTTCGCTTTCAATCCTACCAAAAAAGGGTATGCGATAAAGGTGCCTGTATTCTCATTCAATAAATTCCCTGAAGTAAATAAAGAACTGGGGCCGGAAATGAAATCAACCGGAGAAGCTATTTATTTTATTGATGATTTAATGGATGATTACTTCATGAATATTTATTCAGAAAGGAACCTTTACCTGAGCCGGTAATCTCTTTGAGCCCTGAGCTTTGAACTGCGACCATAACTTCGTGGTACGAAGTTCAGGGTTTGGTAAATGAAATCACCTGTAATAATCGTTACTGCCGCTATCCATGGAGAGGCAATTCGACTGTAAAGGTTGAACCCTCACCTTGTTTTGTCTTAAAGAAAATAGTTCCGTTTAGCCTCTCAACAGCTTCTTTGGCAATAAAAAGCCCAAGCCCAGAACCAGATGCACTTGTGGTAGCTCGATAAAACATTTCAAATAACCGATCCTGATAGGAATCTTGAATACCCTCCCCATTATCTTCCACTTCTATAAATAATCGGTTTCCTACAAACGATTTTATTTTAATCGTAGGTGTCACTCCTTCTTCCTGTCTTTTATATTTGATGGCATTCGAAATAAGATTGCTTAATATTACTTTCAACAAAAACCGGTCTGATTTTATTATCGGGTAATCCAATTGAACTCCAAATTGAATCTCACTATACCCATTCATAAATTTCAGGTTATCAAAAATTTCATCCAGTTGCAACTGAAGATTGATCTCTTCCATCGCAATATCTTTACGGCTTGTCCTTGAGTGTTCTAATATTTCCTCCGTAAAGTCTTCCAGCTTTTTCACGCTTTGTTCAATTTTTGACAGATAGGGAATTTCTGATTTACCTTCTGATTCTAATTTACTAATCGTAATAAGCCCCTTGATTGATTTTAGTGGAGCACTGATGTCATGAGAAACGCTATAAACAAATCGATCCATTTCATGATTGGCTTTGCTTAACCGGCTATTCACCTCTTCAATTTGTTTTTTCTGGATAGTAAGTTCCCTTTCAGAATTTTGCAAATCGCTGATTACCCGACCGATCAACGCTGAACCAAAAAACATAGTGCCCATTCCCAGATGAACGTCTAATGATTCCGTTGAAACATTCAATGCGTGAACCAGCTTTTCAAACTTAAAAAAGGGCAGGATGTAGTTCAAAATAAAAATCATGGAATTGACCAACACCACATAATTGAAGCCATGGCGCAAAGCAAGTAACATAGCTCCAATGCCATACAAAAACCAGTATTTATCAAAGGTGACGAAGAAACCCAAAACAATAAACAACGTGGCAATACCAACAAACTCTGAAAGCGCTCTGCTGCTCACATATTTATTATCAAAGAGTTTGCCCTCGATCGTTGCTAACTTAAAAAAATAGGTTGTTCTAACCGGAACAAAAAAATGCAAGAGTGGTAACCCAATGGAGAAAATAGTAATAAAATCGGAAAGCCAAAGATGTGAAACTTTGGCCATATCACCATTCACAAAAGTATAATGATAGGTATATAAAGTATTGACCAAATTAGGAACAACAATACCCAGCAAAATAAATTTACCAAACGATTTTGTGTCGGAGATTCCCCGGGATGTGTACACCAGATTTTTGCATAGAACCCAGGAAACAAAAACAATCACCGGCTCGCGTGAGGCCAGGAGAATAATTCGATCCCAGCCACCGGGTGCCTTCCATAAAACCAGTGTAAAAAACGCATTGATAATTGCAAGAAGTAAAACACGCGGCCCAAACCAATGCACCATCACAATGGCCAGAGACGTTGGCAGGTAAAGTAAAAGAGAATCAGTAAAAGTTCGGGTATAATATGAAAAGTAGGAACTCGCCAATAGAGTAACCAAGAGCAAAGCCCATGTTCCCAGGTTCCATTTTGGATATTTTGCTACTGAAGGTATCTGCATAAACTTCGTAAACATACTGCCCTTTGTGAATGAAAATGAACAATGACCCTAAAAAAATGCACTCGGTATACCATTTTCGACTGACTGTATTTGTTTTAAACCATTAACTTTGCTTTCCGATTAAGACTTTACGGCATCATTATCATGTTTAAATTTTTACTCATCTTATCCATCATCACCTATCTTCTCTTTAAGATTGGCGGATTCTTTTTCAAGGCAGGTGCCGCTTCACAACAATTACGACAGCAACCCCCAAAGCCTCAAAATTCTGTTAATACAGACCCTTCAAAAGGCAAGAAGAATGGGCATATCAAAGGGGGTGAATATGTTGATTACGAAGAAGTAAAATAATTGACTTAACACTTTTCATAACCGGGTTTATATTCCGGTTACTTTCTAATACATTTATAGTCAAACGGCAGTTCAATGAAAAAATTTGTACTAGTCGCATTGATACTTTTACCGTCTCTTTTAGGGGCTCAATCCTATCAGAAAAGACTGGCCTTGGTTATTGGCAATTCCAATTATCAAAATGGTGGATCATTGCCAAACCCGGTAAATGATGCAAATGCCATTGCGTCTGCTCTTCAATCAGTAGGTTTTGAGGTGATGAAATACCAGGATGTCACCCAAAAGGAAATGAAAATGGCTATCAATGCTTTTGGAAAGAAATTAAATGGCTATGAGGTAGGCGTGTTTTACTATGCCGGGCATGGTATCCAAAACAAAGGGATGAACTACATGATTCCCGTAGAAGCCGATCTGCAAACCGAAGAGCAAGTCGAATTTGATTGCGTAGCGGCTGACCGTGTTTTAGCTTATATGGATGCCGCGCAGGTAAAAGTGAATGTGATTATTATGGATGCTTGCCGCAATAATCCTTTTGAGAGAAGCTGGCACCGAAGTGCCAATGGCAATGGTTTGGCTATGATGAATGCACCCACCGGGTCCTTGATTGCCTACGCTACAGCTCCTGGTCGGGTTGCCTCTGATGGCGAAGGGTCTAATGGATTATATACAAGTGCCTTGTTAAAACACCTGGGTGACCCGAAACTGACTATTGAGCAAGTATTTAAAAAAGTACGCACCGAAGTCACAGAAAAATCTATGGGGGCACAGGTCCCCTGGGAGACAACCTCTCTGACGGGTGATGATTTTTATTTTGCTGCTGCTAACATTACGAAGGGCACTATCCTTAAAAATGAAGTATTAGTTAAAAATACTGACACAAAAAACACTGCTGTTGATAGAACCTCGATTGGCATTAGTGAGGAGGGCAGAAAGAAAGCAAGTGGCTTATTGGATGAAGGCCACACTTCTTACAATGATAAAAATTATACAAAGGCAATAGCGTTATATACGCAGGCCATGCAGGTAAATCCCAATTATGACGAAGCCTACTACTGGAGGGCCAGCGCTAAATACGCGCTGAGTCAATATAAAGAAGCTATTCCGGATTATGATAAAGCCATCGAATTAAACCCTAACAACGCAGAAGCCTATTATTATCGTGCATTAACAAACTATAATCTTGCAGCGTACAAGGAAACACTTCCTGACTTCGACAAAGCCCTTGAGCTGAATCCGGATGTAGCTTCCATGTATCGTTGGCGCGGTGAGGCAAAATATAAACTTGAACTTTATGAGGAGGCCATCATTGATTATTCTAAATCGCTTGAGCTAAATAAAAATGAAGGTTATTCTTATGCGGGCAGGGCAAACTGCTATTACATGCTTGAAAAGTACAAGGAGGCAAGGATTGATTATACCAAAGCCATAGAACTGTCACCAAAGGATGAATTCACTTACAAATATTGGAGGGGAATATGCAACTACAACGTAGAATACACACAGGAGGCCCTTGATGATTTCTATTCCTATTTAAAAAAAGACCCAAATGATTCTTACATTTTATTAATGACGGCACATAGTCTTTTTGTTTTAAAGGAGTATCAGCAAGCTACTGAATATTATTCCAAGACTATCGCTGTCAAATCCGATTATACGGAAGCATACTACTGGAGAGGAAATGCCTACCTCCTTCTTGGAAGAAAAAGTGAGGCGATGCGTGATGTTAATAAAGCCATCTCGCTGGATCCCACTAATGAAACCTATAAAAAATACAAGCTCGAAAATTTTTAATCACTTAAAGTAAGACATCCTGTCATCTTTACCTCTTTGATTTTTCAGTCCCTTAATTTTTATTTCCAATCTCCTGTTAACTTTACGGATTCTAGAATTAATTAATCAACAAGTGAAAATCCATTTCTTTAAATATCAGGCAACTGGCAACGACTTCGTGCTGATAGACAACCGCACCAACGGATATTCATTTTCAAAAGAACAAATTGAACAACTATGCGATCGCAGATTTGGTGTAGGGGCCGATGGCTTGATGCTTATCGAAAAACACCCATCGTTGGATTTTAACCTGATCTATTACAATAGTGATGGTTCCCAAAGTCTTTGCGGAAATGGTAGTCGCGCAGCAGTGGTCATGGCTGCGACACTTGGACTACTAAAGGCCAATACTAAATTCAATGCCTATGATGGGGCACATGAAGCACAACTACTTGATACCGGCATTGTAAGACTCAAAATGAATGACGTCAATGTGGTAAAAAAATCCGGAGACGAATACTTCATCAACACGGGTTCACCTCACCATTTGCGTTTTGTAAAAGATGTTAACTCCTATCCTGTTGTTGAGGAAGGTCGAAAAATCCGCTACAGCGAAGCCTATTCCCCCGCGGGCACGAACGTTAATTTTATTCAACTTCTGGATAATAATACCATTGCCGTGCGCACGTATGAGCGAGGCGTAGAAGATGAAACCTTCTCGTGCGGCACAGGTGTAACTGCTGCGGCCCTGGCCGCGAGCCTTCACGGATATACGTCTCCCGTTCACGTCAAAGTCAAAGGAGGCGAACTTTCTGTAGAGTTTATTGTCGTGAACTCCGGCCCCTCTGGCAGTCTTCCGATAACATTTCATGAGATTTTCCTCATCGGCCCTGCCAAAATGGTGTTTGAGGGTGATTTGGAACTATAATTGCGCCCCGAAATCCTTAAATTTGTGCCCCTTTAATGGGTAATGGCTCATAAGTGTTAAGCGTTCGATTGTTTTTACCTAAAACATTTACGCTAACACGTATAGCTTCCACCTTTTAGATGTTAAACTTTACAGTACTATGTTAAAACTGATTTCAAAGATTTTCGGAACCAAGTCAGATAAGGACATCAAAAAAATGATGCCCCTGGTGGAGCTAACTAAAAAAGAGGGAGAACAACTTACCTCAATTTCACACGATCAATTGCGGGAAAAAACAGCCGAAACACAACGCTTCATCAATGACCAATTAAAGCCGGTTGATGATCAGATTGCCGCCCTGCACGCCCGAATTAATGAACAGCAAGACCTGGACATCCATGAAAAGGAATCCTTATTTGCTGAAATCGATAAACTAGAACTCCAACGTAATAAAGATCTTGAAAATGTGCTCATGGAAGTGCTGCCGAAAGCATTTGCCATCGTGCGTGAAACGGCCCGCAGGTTTAAAGAAAATGAATACCTGGAAGTAACAGCAACGGAACAGGATCGAATTCTTGCCGCAAAATACCAGAACATAAAAATCAACGGAGACAAGGCTCACTGGAGTCGTCAGTGGATGGCAGCCGGGAACATGATCACCTGGGATATGGTGCACTACGAGGTGCAAATCATTGGTGGTATCGCCTTGCATCAGGGCAACGTGGCCGAAATGGCAACCGGTGAAGGAAAAACATTGGTAGCTACGTTCCCGGCATTTTTAAATGCCTTGGCAAAACGAGGCGTACACATTGTAACTGTAAACGATTACCTAGCCAGACGCGATAGCGAATGGATGGCTCCGCTTTTCCAGTTTCATGGCTTGACAATAGATTGTATTGATCGGCATGAACCCAACTCCACAGAAAGAAGAAATGCCTATCGTGCTGATATTACCTATGGCACCAACAACGAATTTGGTTTTGATTATCTGCGCGATAACATGGCGCGCGACCCGGAAGAATTAGTACAGCGCGGTCATCATTATGCGATGGTCGATGAAGTGGATAGCGTGTTGATTGACGAAGCGCGTACGCCTTTGATTATTTCAGGACCAGTTCCTCGTGGCGATGAGCATGAGTTTTATGATCTGAAGCCACGCATCAACAAGTTAGTTGAAGCACAAAAGAAATTAATCAACCAATATCTTAACGATGCCAAAAAACATATTACAGAAGGCAATGAAAAAGATGGTGGCCTAGCTCTCTTCCGTGCACACCACGCCATGCCCAAGTATAAGCCACTCATTAAAATGTTGAGTGAGACGGGTAATAAATCTATTCTTCAAAAAACCGAAAACTATTACCTGCAGGATAACAAAAAAATGATGCCGGAGGCAGACGCTCCTCTTTACTTTGTGATTGAAGAAAAAGACAACAGCGTTGAACTCACCGAAAAAGGAATTGATCTTATCACCGGTGAGGGCGAAGATCCTAAGTTCTTTATCCTTCCCGAAATTGGCCTGGAGTTAAATAAAATTGAAAAAGACACCAGCCTGAGTGACGAAGAACGCACTCAAAATAAAGAGAACCTGATTCGCGAATACACGACCAAGTCGCAACGCATTCACAGTGTCAATCAATTATTAAAAGCATATACGCTTTTCGAAAAAGACACCGAATACATTCTGGTAGATGGGAAAGTGAAAATTGTTGACGAGCAGACTGGTCGTGTGATGGAAGGCCGAAGATATTCCGATGGTTTGCATCAGGCTATTGAGGCAAAAGAAAATGTGAAAGTAGAAGATGCCACGCAGACGTATGCAACCATCACGCTGCAAAATTATTTCCGCATGTATCACAAGCTGGCGGGTATGACCGGTACAGCGGAGACGGAAGCAGGCGAATTGTGGGATATTTATAAACTGGATGTAGTCGTAATCCCTACCAACAAGCCGATCACCCGAAAAGATCAGGAAGATCTGGTGTACAAAACTATTCGCGAAAAATTCAATGCGGTAGTGGATGAAGTAGTCAATCTTACGCAACAAGGAAGACCCGTGCTGGTAGGTACTACTTCCGTTGAAATTTCAGAGTTGGTGAGCCGTATGCTGCAGTTGAAGAAAATAAAACATCAGGTATTGAATGCGAAGCAGCATCAACGTGAGGCAGAAGTGGTAGCCGAGGCTGGTAAGCCAGGCACCGTAACCATTGCAACCAACATGGCTGGTCGTGGTACGGATATTAAACTTACACCGGAATCAAGATCAGCCGGTGGATTGGCCATCATTGGTACGGAGCGCCACGAGTCACGAAGAGTTGACCGCCAGTTGCGCGGACGATCTGGTCGCCAGGGAGATCCGGGTACTTCCCAGTTTTATGTTTCACTGGAAGATAACCTCATGCGCATGTTTATGCCCGAGCGCATTGCCCGCATCATGGACAAACTTGGACTGAAAGAAGGAGAAGTAATTTCTCACTCGATGGTAACCAATTCTATCGAACGCGCTCAGAAAAAAGTAGAAGAGAACAACTTTGGCATTCGTAAGCGTTTGCTTGAATATGATAACGTAATGAACTCTCAGCGTGAAGTAATTTACAAACGCAGGAGAAACGCACTCTTTGGTGAACGATTGGAGTTGGATATACTTACTATGTTGTATGATACCTGTGATGATATCGTTGGCAATGGCAAAGCGGGAGAGAGCGTAGACAACTTTAAGATTAACGTGTTGGGACTTCTGGGTTTTGATTTTGCTATCACACCCGAGCAATTCTCCAAAGAAGACCAGGCTGCCATCAGCGAACGTCTATACGAAGAAGCCTTGAAGCATTATCAACATAAAAACAAATTAGCGGCAGAGAAGTCTCTTCCTATCGTATTAGATATTTTTAAAACGCGCGGAGGAACGATTGAAAATATCCTGGTGCCATTCACCGATGGCATCAAGCAGATTGGCGTAGCTGCCTCGTTAAAGAAGTGCGTGGAAACAAAGAATACTGAGTTGATCAAAGCCATGGAAAAAATGATCACACTGGCGATTATCGATCAACAGTGGAAGGAACACCTCCGCGACATGGACGACCTGAAGCAATCCGTACAAAATGCTGTGTACGAACAAAAAGATCCGTTGTTGATTTATAAGTTTGAGGGATTCGAAGCCTTCAAACGTTTCATTGCAAAAGTAAATGAGGAAACTATTTCCTTCCTTATGAAAGCCGATGTGCCTGTGCGCGAAGCCGAACAAGTGCAAGAAGCACGTTCACAAAAACGCCAGCGCTTGAGCGAACAAAAAGAAGAATCTCGTTCGTTATTACAAGGTGGAGGCCCACCGCCACAAGGTGCTGAGCGTCCTGTTGAAGAAAAAATAATGCCCGTTAAATCTGAAAAAATTGCTGGGAGAAATGATAAGGTGTCAGTTCAATACCCAGATGGCCGGGTTCTTAAGGATGTGAAATACAAGAAAGTCGAAGAAGATGTGATGGCGGGCCGTTGTATTGTGATTGAAGGTTAAGCTCGCTGTCTGGTCTTATTAATAGGTTTTTGTAACTTGAAGCATGACAATAGGAAAACAAATGATTCTTACTGTGTTTTTAATTCATCTGCTGATGAGTTGTGTGGCGCAGAAAAAGAATGACAAGCCTTATTATGAAGATCTCTCAGAAGTGAGACCTCGTGTTAAAGCGCCTGTCGATACTGCTCATAGCCTCACCCCCGTTGAAATCAGTGAAATCAAACCAGCTACGGTTTCCTACACCAAAACTGTGAATAAAAAAGTAGATGCCGTATTAGATAGTATTGACCGTTTTAACCTGATGAGAAGATCGATAGATGGCTATACTATTCAAATCTACTCTGGACAAAACAGGGAAGAGGCCATGGATACAAAAAAGAAAATGACAAAAGAATTGCCCGATTTAACATCCAATCTTCAATATCAGCAACCCAAATTCAGAGTTACAGTAGGGAAGTATTATAGCAAGATGGAAGCGTATCAGGATTTAACACGATTGCGCAAAAGTTTTTCTTCTGCTATTCTCGTTCCTGAAAAAATTGCTATTCGCTAAGGCTCACACAAATCAATTCAGCTATTCTTTCGCATTACAAATCGGTAATAAGAACGGGAACCGTCTTTTAACGTCAAATAAAAACGGGAACCAACCACACCAGCAAACTCCGAAAAGAGTTTTTGCCATTTGGCAGGAATCAATGTCCTGATACGTTCCGTTTTACTTTCATCTTCAAGTTCAATAGAGGTAATTACGTTGTTGCTAATATCCTCCTCTTCCAGCAGCGCAAGGCCAGAATTACGCAACTGATCTTTAAAAACATTAATCGTATTGTCGCTTCTAAAGTCGACCAACAATAAATAGCCCCCGGGTTTTAATACCCGTTTTACTTCACTCAGAAATTTTTCAACCGAACCGTAAGCATGACATGACTCAACATTCACTACTACATCCATGCTATTGGAGGCTACCGGTATTGACTCGGCATTGCCTTGTATAAATTTTAAGTTTGGTAAAACATGAATACGGTTAGCAAGGTCCACTGCGCTCTGCGCTAAATCCATTCCCGTATAATAAGCAGGTTTAAAATAACCCGCAATATGCCTGGCTCCTCCTCCTCTTCCACTTCCAACCTCAAGCACTTGCTTGCCCTCCAAAGGAGTTTTTGCGGCCAGGTAATGATACATCTGCAACGGATACTTTTGAATACTTATTCCATCTGGTATCGATATGGACTTTTCAGATTCGGTTGGCACATAGCCATAATTCATAAAGTGCCAATCGGTAGCCGGCACCTTTTTCGCTAAAAGTTCATACGTTACTTTAGCATTAAAGCGCTTGAACCACGCAAAACGCTTTAACACAAACATTATTCTCCTGAGCATAGATCACCATTTAGGGCCAGCAAGGTAGAATAAAAAAAGTAAAATTGATTTATGGATTATTTCTACGGTGATGCCCTACGCAATCACTTCATCAAATGCTTTGATGAATCCTTTCATCTCCTCCGCAGTGCCAATACTTACACGACACCATTCCTTCTGCTGGTACTCCCAAATGCGAATGAGGAATCCCTTCTCCTCGAGTTTTGTTAGAATCGTCTTGCCATCTTTGGGCGCCTGGAAAAGCAACACGTTAGTGACCGGCTTGCCGCAGTAAATTTTTTTACTGTCAAGATAATCCGTTAATACCTTTCTGGCCACAGCATTTTTCTCGCGTGTCATTTTCATAAAGTCCTCATCACCTAAACTTGCCTTCGCAGCAGCAATAGCCGTTTGACTTGGCGAAATGGTGTCGCCATATTTCGCTACCTTCTTCAATACATCCGGATGCGCGACAATATAGCCGATGCGCAGTCCGGCTAATCCGTAAATTTTAGAGAATGTCTTTGATACAATCAAATTGGGAGTTCGTTGCACCAGCGAAACCATTGACTTCTGCTGAGCCGGTTCGAGAAATTCTAAGTACGCTTCATCGGCATACACCAGTGTTTTCTTTGATGCCTCCTCACAAAATGATTTAACAATGTTAGTGTCCACTAAGGTGCCCGTTGGATTGTTGGGATTACAGGAAAAAACCAATCGCGTATCACTCTTAATAGCCGACAATAATTTGTCATAATCAAACTCAAGTTTTTCGTTCAGGTCAACTTTGTCCCACGTGGCATTCATTGCTTGCGCATAATTCATTAGCAAGGTAAACGTAGGATAAGCAGACAATACACGGCCCCCATCCAGTCCATAGGCAACACCGGTTTGACACAACAATTCGCCTGAACCTGCGCCTAGCAAAACATAGGAAGGATCTACTCCTTCTTTCTGCGCTATGATTTTTTTCAATTCTTCCAACTCGTTAAATGCATATCGATTCGCTTCACCCAGAATCTTCATCACCGCTTTTTTTGCTTTTTCCGATGGTCCATAGGGGTTCTCATTTGAATTGAGTCGCACCTTTGCACCTGCGGTTTTATTTCCATCAAAGAAAATGCGCTCAGCCTCACTAACCGGGCCAGCCATTAAACTATTTACCAGCGCTGGAGTAATACTCATTCCCGCTGTTAAAGCCAGCGTAGATTTAAACCAATCTCTTCTATTAATTGACTTTTTCATAGATTCTCTGATTAAGCAACTAAGTTATCAATTTCCTGCAATGAAAAAACCAAGAATTATTTCAAAGCAGGTGCCTATCAAGTGGAAGCGCGTATTCCAATCAAAATAGGTTTTGTTCCCACCGAACTTTGTTGAACTGATTCTTTCCTTATCTGCCAATATTTATACTCTATGAGGCTTTAAGTCCTATCGGGAAGAAAAATTGGCTATAGAAATCAATCCTTAGTATCTGCAGGGGCGAAAGATTTTTAATCGCGCCAAATTGAAATACCCATTTCAAATTTCACTCACCGGAAGGAATAATCCCCATCTTCCTCATAAGAAAAGTTGCATTGGCTTTTTGAGCTACACCGGAATGGAGAGTATAATCAAATGTTAATTGCTCGTTTTCAATGTTTCCTTCAAAACAAGCATTGGCAATTTGGCGCGGATGCTTCTCGGCAAGATCACCCAACGCAATATCATGCGTAGCCAACACAACCAACGCATCCATATCTTTTAACTGCTTCAACAATTCGCGTGAGCCCAATTGTTTATCCGTTGAATTGGTGCCTTTCAATATTTCATCCAGCAGAATAAACATAGGCTTGCCCGCGCGAAGTTCGTGCATGATGCTTTGCAGACGATTCAGTTCTGCAAAAAAATATGACTGATGATCTTGCAATGAGTCGGTTGTGCGCATACCCGATCGTAATGCAATCAAAGGCATTCGCCATTGGCTGGCACACACTGGCGACCCAATACTGCCCAACACAAAATTCACACCCAAGGCGCGAAGAAAGGTACTCTTGCCCGCCATGTTGGCTCCCGTAATCAACCAGATTTTTGCTGGCCTGCCCAAATCAAAATTATTGGTTATCCGAATAGCAGCAGGAATAAGCAGATGCCCCACATCACGGCTTTCCAATTCTGCCTCTGTATTTACTTCTGCAAAAGCATAGTGAGGAAAATTATAATGAAGTGTAGCCAGTGAAAGCAACCCATCCCACTCACTCAATGATTCTAACCAATGTGGCAAATCGTTCGCGTTTTCTTCACGCCATTTTTCCAGCTTACTTACCGCATGAAAATCATAAAGGAATAATCCGTTTCCAAATTGCATGGCAATCGGATTCATGCGCGACTCCAGCGCATTGACCAACGCAGAAAACTGCTTCACCCGTTCAAATGCATTCACTGAAATCGCATGATGTTTTTTCATCAATACAGATTCAACTTTCTGCTGTGACAGTAATTCAAATATGCGCGCATAGTTTTTCAATACATTTTTCGCAACGCTAAGCACTCGCTGAAACTCCCCTATTCGTTTCGCTTGAAATCCGGCTATGGTAAGTTGTATGATTGCCATGACGAATAATAACGGAAAATAACTCCAATCATAAATTGTAAGGCCCAAAACAGATAACGTGATAGCCGGGAGTATCCAACGTATCAATGAGAAGATCGGGTTTTTATAGACAAATGGTTTTTCAGCAAGCCAGTTAATCAGGGCCGATCGATTAAACGAAAAGTCATTGATCTGTCGGCCAACAGCCCAAACCTGTTGACGAAATTCTATCCTTGCACCCAACTCACGCACCGCTTCTTGCCGCAGTAATAATTCTTCATTAGCGTAAGGTAAATTTTTTAGGTCGTGGGCTAATCGCTCTTCGCCTAGCTGGGTGCCACAACGATTGATGTATTGAAAAACAGAACCACTTCCAAACAAATCAAGATCATGACCATAGGGATGATGAGGATCTGCAAAGCGACTGCCCTCAGAAAAATCAGTTTTTTCGAATTGAATGTTTTTCGCTTCCATTCGATTGAGTTGCTCCTGAAAATTAGCTATCTGTTTTTTTTCTTCCTGCAACGACTGACGATTAACCAACACCGCAAACAAAACCAACGGAGCAATCAGTAGCCAAAAATAATATGTGTGAGAAAATCCCAGGTAAATCAAAACGCCCATGAGCAGCACCAGTGTTACCCGACTCCAGGAATATTGTCTGATTTTTTTATCTATTCGTTCGCCTTCCCATTTGAATTGAAGCTCACGTTGTTTATAAAATTCGGAAGAAGGCATAATTACGTTTTCCAGATCAAATCATTTTTTCAATCATGCTCATGATACGCGATAAATATAATTTATCGGTCTCATCAAAGTCGTTAAGCTGATCGCTATCTATATCCAACACGAGGGCAACTTCTCCTTTTTTTATCGCTGGCAATACAATTTCTGACTTCGAATCAGAGCTACAGGCTATATGACCAGGAAATTCATCTACATTAGGCACAATGATCGTTTGCTTTTCTTTCCAGCAAGCACCACACACGCCCTTCCCAAACGCAATGCGTGTGCACGCGATCGGACCCTGAAAAGGCCCCAGCACCAACTCATTATTCTTCACGATGTAAAATCCCACCCAAAAAAAATTCATCGCTTGCTTTAATGCAGCGGCAATATTTGAAAGATTAGCAATGAGATCTGGTTCACCAGAAGTGAGCGCCTCCATTTGAGGTACTAAAGTTTCGTAACGCGCCACTTTATCCGTAGACTGTGAGATAATCAGGTTTTCTGCCATAGTGAAAATACAAGGACGCTAAATTGATAAAAACGCAGTTGGTAATCAAATGAGTGTTGAAATGTTCAGGTGCTGTCTCAACGTCCACACCTGAACACTTCAGCACCTAGATAGGATATATTGTTGAGCCTGTATTGACAATCAATATTTTTTCATCCTTAGGCAGTTCATCTCTCATTTGTAGTAGCAGGGCAAGGCCAGCAATACCAGAAGGTTCGCAACGGATAGAATGCTTCTTACTTATTTCGAGTGCCTCTTCAACAAAATCTTCGTCCACTTCCAAAATCCCCGAGAGGTTTCCAATGCGTTCATTTTGAATCAACGAGTTGATGTAAAACTGGTAATCATCCAATGAGGGCAGGTAATAGGAGAAGAGTTTATCCATACGCGAGTTTGCATCGTGTGTGGTGGCCCCCATAAAATTACATTGACTGATTTTCTGAATGTCTCCGGAGAAACGCGGATCGTGCTTATAAATGCGGTTATTAAATTCCCGCTCGGCAATGATTAAAATGTTTATAAACAAATCGCCCGTTCCGAATGGCACAAAACAATAAGAAGGATTTTCGTTAATCACTTCATAGGAAAGCCAATCATAATAATTGTCATTATAGCGATCCAGAATTTCGCGATACGTGATATCAATACCTTCCTTATTATTCGTCAGATCCTTGATGTCATTACCTGTAAGCGACTGCTTACTCAAATCTGTTTCATAAATTTCGCAGCCCATCTTGCGCAACGAATCTTTAATATTCTTGCTGATACTAAAATCCATCAGCACCTTCAGCTTTGTATTTACTTTGTATAAATTAAAGAAGTGTTGGATGGCTGCCGCGGCACTCCCGGAAGAAATAATAGAAACTTCTTTTATGTGATATCGCTTCGCTTTGATGAGTACTTCCCACGCCATGCGCGACTTGTGTGTTCCTGTGGGATTGGTGCTTTCATCTTTCAACCACACATTGGTAAAGCCCGGCACCTCTATTTGAAACGTATTGGATGCGGGGAATTTTGGTTCGTAAAACGGGCGCGGTGGAAATTCTGGTTTCTGAGGGTCGTTCAGTGAAGGAATGTATAACCCTTCAATGTCTTCACCTGAAAAAGCATCTGTTCGCTTCTCATCCTGTAGTTGCTCTTTTAGAATATCTATTTCCTTATTGGATAATTTTTCAAAGAGCACGTTGGCGATCTTGGTGGCAAAGGAATCCATGTTTTCCTTACCTAGTGATTTTATTTGCTCTTGTTCTACCGATTCGCCCTCCTCTTCATCTAATAGATTTTTGTATTTATCACGAAACCGTTCGTTTATTAATGAATTCCAGTCCAGTCTATTTTGTGTAGCGAACAAGGCAAGCAAATTGCGTAATGTTAGCGTTGCCCCTGGCGGACTTTTTAAGTTGAATGCCCTGCGAAGTAAATCTTCGGAAGGGCCTTGCGGATAACTAAGCGAAAGTTGTGGGTCGAGCGTAGCCGTATTTTTTACAAAATCTCTGACGGCCTTTTGAAGACCGTGGATAAAACTCCATCGGCCTGTGCCTGCCGACTCATGATAACCGGTCTTAGTCAGTTGTTCACGAACCAGATCGAGTATTTCTTTGGGTATGCGTTTAGCAGAAGCTTTTTTCATATGACATAAGATCGCTGTATCGAAGGATATTCGCAACCCGTTGGCATAAATACCTTTTTAGTCCTCTCAATTTGAAGATGGTCCGGAGTTGCTTTCTTCATCTGGTTGCGTAGGAACTTCAGGGGTTGCCACCACCGCCCCATTAGCTGCTGATACAGATTCACTGTGTTGTTCTGGTTCAACTTTAGTGGTTGATGTCTCTTCAAACTGATCCGCAAAAAATTTCTTTTGAGAGATCAGGATCGTTGCCACACCAATAAAAATGGAGGAGTCGGCAATGTTGAATACCGGACTAAAGAATTCAAAGTATTCACCCCCTTTTACAGGAACCCACTCTGGCCAGTAAAAATCAAATAAAGGAAAATAGAGCATGTCTATCACCTGACCATGAAACCATTTGGTTGGTGAATCAACCGGAGCATTGTTTAGAAACACGCCATAAAACGTACTATCGATTACGTTTCCAATGGCTCCCCCTAAAATGAGGGCCAAACAAATCAGAAAGCCCTTGTGTGCTTTTTTTTTCACCATGGTAATCAGGTAATAAGAAATACCAACCATGGCCACAATTCTAAAGAGCGTAAGAGCAAGTTTTCCAAACTCACTTTCCCAGCGAATGCCAAACGCCATGCCCGGGTTGAGTAAATAATGAAGTCTGAACCACTCACCCAACACGTTGATCTCCTGATGGAGATACATATTGTGATGAATGAGCAACTTACTTGCCTGATCGATAAGGATCACAACCAACGCAATTAAAAAATATTTTGTATAACTCATAATTCATTCCTGGCACACAGGACATCCAATAATTGTGATCTCGTTTAACTTACTTTAATCTTTACCTTCAACACAAAGTCGTCCATATCCACTTCGGTAGCGTCTGCCACCGAAGTCTTTAACTCCAATGACAGTGCCTGAGTTTCAGTACTGATGTAATCCTTATATTCTGTAAGGGCTGCTGTAATTGCTTCTCCGTTTTTCTCCACTTCAATGACAATCTTATCCAACACTTCAAGCCCCATATCTTTGCGCAGGTTTTGTATCCGATTCACAAAATCACGGGCAATGCCTTCGCGCTTCAATTCATCAGTAAGGGTAATATCAAGCGCAACCGTTAATCCATTTTCAGAAGCTACTGCCCAGCCCGGGATATCTTCAGAAGAAATAAGTACATCTTCCAGCACCAACTCAAATCCACCTTTGTTCAAGGTTCCCCTCTTTTCGATTGCCTGAATATCTTCTTTCGTGAAAGCATTGATCACCGCGGAGACTTCCTTCATCTTCGAACCATACTGCTTGCCCAATTTCGCAAAATTAGGTTTCACTTTTTTCACTAATAATCCAGACGTATCATCGATATACTGAATCTCTTTTACATTCACCTCCGCTTTAATAATCGCCTCGACACTACGAACACGCTGTGCGAATTTTTCATCCAGCACTGGTAAAAGTATTTTCTGAAGTGGTGTACGGACTTTGACCTTACTGTTCTTGCGGATAGAATGTACTAATGAACAAATGCGTTGTGCATAGTCCATTGACTTCTCTAACTCTACATCTTTTCTCTTTGAATCCGCTTGGATCAATAATGTATGATGAATCGATTCGAATTGGAGTGGTGTATTAAACTGCTTGGCACGATCGCGAATGTTATCAGTAAGGCTTTTATATAACCACTCGCTGTAGAATGGTGCAATAGGCGCCATCAATTGGGCGGTTACCAGCAAACATTCATGTAAGGTTCCATAGGCAGCGCGCTTGTCTTCCGACAATAGTTGAGAAGCATCTTCCTTTACGGAGGCCGTAGGTTGCCAGAAACGTTTTCTATTTAAACGAACATACCAGTTAGACAAATGATCATTAACAAACTCCTGAATGGCACGGGCCGCTTTAGTTGGTTCATAGTCATTGTACGCAGCCGTTACTTCTTCAATCAACGATTGTTCTTTCGTGATGATCCACTTATCAAGTGGAGCAAGTTTATCGTACGGAACATTATTCATTTCATCCTTCACGTAGCCATCAATATTGGCATACAACACAAAGAATGCATAGGTATTGCTCAATGTTCCAAAAAATCTACGTTGCGTTTCTACTATTCCATCAAAGTCAAACTTGAGGTTATCCCACGGAGGTGCATTCTCCATCATGTACCATCGCACTACATCCGGCCCATACTTGCTCAAGGTTTCAAATGGGTTCACCACGTTGCCTTTGCTCTTCGACATTTTGTTGCCGCTCTTGTCGAGTACCAGTCCGTTGGAGATTACATTCTTGAATGAAACCCCACCATTGCCTACTTTTTTATTTACCGCTTTGATGTCGTCACTGCTTTCGCTCAGCATGACCGCTATGGCATGCAATGTGAAAAACCATCCTCGGGTTTGATCTACCCCTTCAGCAATAAAATCAGCCGGATAATTTTTCTCAAATACCTCCTTATTTTCAAACGGGTAATGCCACTGTGCATAAGGCATCGCTCCCGAGTCAAACCAAACGTCAATTAAATCCGTTTCGCGATACATCGGCTGACCTGTGTCACTCACTAAAACAATTTCATCTACATATGGTCGGTGTAAGTCCAGGGTCCACTGACCATCGACCATCGACTGTTTCATCAGCCCCGCTTTTATAGATTTCTCAACTTCTCCCTTTAATGTTTCCAGTGAACCGATGCAAATTTCTTCCTTACCATCCTTTGATCTCCAGATAGGAAGGGGTGTGCCCCAATAGCGCGAACGCGATAAGTTCCAGTCGACAAGATTCTCTAACCAATTTCCGAAACGACCTGTACCTGTTGATTCTGGTTTCCAGTTGATCGTCTTGTTCAACTCCACCATTCTATCCTTCAATGCGGTGGTTTTAATAAACCAGCTATCCAATGGATAATACAATACCGGTTTATCGGTGCGCCAGCAATGTGGATAGGTGTGTTCGTACTTCTCTACTTTAAACGCTTTGTTTTCTTCCTTTAAAATGATGGAGATGATCACATCCGTATTTTTATAGTCCGGATTGCTTTCATCTTCATTGGTATAGTTCTTTACATAAAAGTCATCAGCGCCAAGCGGTTTATGTGTTTTGATACCGAACTTCTTTACGCCTTCTGCCAGGTGTTCTCCTATTACAGCAATGAATTTACCTTTTCTATCAACCGTAGGCACTTCGTTATCTAACTCATCTTTGATCGTAAGAGCAGGAATTCCATTTTGCTTGGCCACTCTAAAGTCATCCGCACCGAAAGTTGGCGATACGTGCACCACTCCTGTGCCATCTTCGGTGGTCACAAAATCTCCGGCTACTACTTGAAATGCTTTATCCGCATCATAGAAGGGTTGCAGATAAGGCATGAGTTGTTCGTAGCGAATGCCAACGAGGTCTTTACCGGCAAACTCCTGAACGATTTCAAAAGGAATATTCTTGTCACCCGGTTTGTAGTCTTCCAGTTTCAGATCTTTATTCTTATCAGAAAAATATTTTGAAACAAGATCCTTCGCCAATACAATACTCACCCGTTTGTGGGTGTATTGATTAAATGAATTTACCTGAACGTATTTGATTCTATCTCCTACCGCCAATGCGGTGTTGGATGGAAGTGTCCAGGGTGTAGTCGTCCAGGCCAAGATGAACGCATCTCCCTTAGGCTGTTTGAATAAAAATTCCGACCTGGCATCACGTGTCACTCTAAACTGAGCCACAACAGAAGTGTCTTTTACGTCTTTGTAACAACCGGGCAAGTTCAACTCATGTGAGCTTAATCCTGTTCCCGCAGCTGGTGAATACGGTTGGATCGTGTACCCTTTGTACAACAATTTTTTATCGTACAACTGCTTTAATATCCACCACAGTGATTCAATGTATTCTTTCTCGTAGGTGATATAAGGCTTATCCAGGTCTACCCAGTAACCCATTTTCATGGTGAGGTCGTCCCACTGGTCCTTATACTTCATCACCGTTTCGCGGCACTTCTTATTGTAATCCTCTACGGAAATTTTTCTGCCAATGTCATCTTTAGTGATACCCAATTCCTTTTCAACCTGCAATTCTACTGGCAATCCGTGTGTATCCCATCCACCTTTGCGGTTCACCTGAAACCCTTGCAATGTTTTAAACCGGCAGAAAATATCTTTTACCGTGCGGGCCATCACATGGTGAATACCTGGCGTTCCATTGGCCGATGGGGGGCCTTCATAAAAAGTAAAGGTGGGAGATCCCTCACGATTGGTGACCGATTTCTCGAAAATCTTCTCCTGTTTCCAGAAGTCCAATATCTCAGTGGCCACCTGGGCCAGGTTCAAATCCTTAAATTCTTTGTATTTGCTCACTTCTCTTAAAAATAAAGGCCGCAATTTAGGGTTTTTTGTCCATTGGGCATCAGGATTTTGGATTAGGTAAGTGTACTAAAAAATTGTGAGCAACGGGTAGTTGGCTTTAAGTGGATTCCCGTACCTATTCCGATGAACCTTTACGGTCGTGGATTTTAATCCTGCTCAGATCAATTTCTTCATCCTCCTCTTCCCCATAAAAATTGGGGTCAAAATCATCAATAGGCAAGCGATCTTTCAACTTCCTTGGCTTATCGAAAGTCATGATCAATGCTGGAAGTAAAAATAAGTTGGTGAACATAGAGATCACCAGGGTGGTTGAGGTTAAAATGCCCAATGCAATAGTGCCTCCAAATGAAGAGAAAGCGAAAATGATAAACCCTGCAAATAGTACGATGGATGTATAGATGATACTCTTACCCGTTTCCAGGATGCTCTCACTCACGGACACAGGAACAAAGAAATTATTTGAAAATTGCTCCTGTCTGTATTTCGCCAGAAAGCGAATGGAGTTATCCACTGAAATGCCGAAAGTGATACTAAAGATCAATGCAGTACTAGCCTTTAATGGTATATTGAAGTAACCCATCAACCCGGCAGTGATCATAAGTGCCAGCAAATTTGGAATAAGCGAAATAATAATCATGCGTACGTTGGCAAATAAGAAGGCCATCGATAACGTAATGAGGATAATAGCAAGCAAGAGACTTTCCTGTAGGTTGGCAATCAAAAAATTATTTCCCTTAATGAAAATCTTTGTTGATCCGGTTACTGTGCCTGTGATGCCCGTGTTCTCAAAAATCTGTTGCATGCGCGGTTCAACGACCTTGCTCACGAGCGAATCCAGTTTCTTTGAACCAATGTCCGCAATCTGCAAGGAGATACGCATTTTCTGAAAGGTGGAGTCCGCAAATGATTTTAGAAGCCCGCTGGCCTCAGTTTGACCTTTCATGTATCGCAAAATGAAGCCACGTTCCTGATTGGTTGGAAGTTCGTAACGATCAGGGTTGCCATTGTAGAAGGCCTGTTTTGAAGCCTTCACTAAACTGATGACAGAAACGGGGCGTGATACAAACTTGATCGAGTCGAGAAAATTTTCAAAGTCATTAATTGTTCTTAAATTCTTAATCTCAAGAATTCCTCTACGTTTTCCTGTATCCACCATGATTTCAAGTGGCATGATGCCACTGAAATTTGCTTCGAAGAAATGAAGATCTTTTTTGATCTGACTTTCTTCGGGAATGTCATCAACTATAAATGAGATCGATTGGAGGCGAAGCATTCCAAATGCAGAAATTACAGCCAACCCAATGGAAACCGAATAAATCACCATGCGATGACGGTGCACGGCAAAGTCGGTAGCGTGTACAAATTTTCCCAGTATCTTAAAATCAAGATGACGAAGGTGTTTTGATTTAGGCTCAGGTAGCCAGGAAAAAATTCCTGGAATCATAATCAAACTCACCACAAAAAGCACCATGATGTTGATACCGGCAACAATTCCAAACTCACGAAGTATCAAAATATCCGTAGAGAGCAGCGTTAGGAATCCGATGGCTACGGTAAGGTTGGTGAGAAAGGTGGCCAATCCCATCTTCTTAACCACAGAAGATATTGCTTCCTTCTTATTCTTAAACTTAGCATACTCAAGATGATACTTGTTTAACAAATAGATGGCATTGGTTATACCTATCGTCACAATCACCGGTGGAATTAACCCACTCAGAAGCGTGATTTTAAATCCAAATAATGCCAACGTGCCCAGCACCCACACCACCACTATTCCAATCACAATCATGGAAAACAATACAGCACGAAATGAACGGAAAAATAAGAACATGATCACCCCGGTAACCAAGGCTGACATGGCAAGAAATAACTGCAACTCTTTACGCACCTGCACCGCTACTACCGAGCGCACAAATGGAAGCCCTGCATAGCGTAACGCTATTCCTGTTTCTTCGCTAAAAACCTGACCCGCTTCCACCAGCCCGTTCGTTACTTCTATACGTTTGCTCGAGTTAATATAGTCTTTGTTGATCGATACAATCACCATGGTAGCACCGTTGGTTTCATTCACCAGCTGGCCCATATAAAATTTCTGATTGCGAAATAACGCAAGAATGCTGTCTAATTCAGGTTGTGTTGACTGTTGCTTGGGGAAAAGATCCACCATCATAAAGCGGGCATTGGCAGTGTCTTTTTTAATGATCTTTACAGAAGGCAAACTCAACACACTGTTAACGCCTGGCACCGCTTTAAGCTTGTCGCTCAATTGACGGAACTTATCAAAATTTCCAGTCTTATAAATCGCACTATCTCGAAGGCCAATCGCTACTACGTTTCCATCTTCACCAAACTGTTCTTTGAACTGATTTAAGAATACCATTTCCGGATCATTGAGCGGCACGGTGCGCGCAAAGTCGTAACTCATCTCAACCTTCGAAGCATAGTAGCCCATTAAAACGGTTATAAGTCCTATTACAATCGTAAGGAGTAACCGAAACCGGATTATAAACTGAGCTATTTTATTCCACATGATACCTATGCCATTCGTTTTTAATGAGAGCTTAAAACTAAGGAATTTTACTATGATTTCACCCCTATAATGCAAACAAGCTGCGAGTTATGAGTTTTTAGCTATGAGTGATCTCATAACCCGTAACTCAAGGCCCGCAGCTTATCGCTATGCGCAATTTAATCTTTACAAATGGATTACTTCTCCATATGCTGCTGCTGCTGCTTCCATAATGGCTTCACTCATGGTTGGATGAGGATGAACTGTTTTAATGATTTCGTGACCGGTTGTTTCCAACTTGCGCACGGCTACTACTTCCGCGATCATTTCCGTCACATTGGCACCGATCATATGAGCGCCTAAACACTCGCCATATTTTGCATCGAAGATCAATTTCACAAAACCATCTGATGAACCACCTGCCTTTGCTTTGCCTGACGCAGAAAATGGGAACTTACCCACTTTAATCTCATAACCTGCTTTCTTGGCTGCTTCTTCTGTATAACCTACTGAAGCAATTTCTGGCGAGCAATACGTGCAGCCAGGAATGTTGTTGTAATCCAATGGCTGTGGATGATGGCCTGCAATTTTCTCTACGCAAATAATACCTTCGGCAGAAGCTACGTGAGCCAATGCCTGACCTTTTACGATATCACCAATTGCATATACATTCGGAATATTGGTTTTGTAATAATCATCTACAAGCACCTTTCCTTTCTCAGTCTTTACACCAACTTCTTCAAGACCAAGTCCCTCCAGGTTAGTGGCAACACCTACAGCAGAAAGAACCACATCCGCTTCCAGTTTAATTTCACCGGTTGGTGTTTTCACGGTGGCCACACATCCTTTTCCTGATGTATCCACTTTAGTTACTTCAGAGTTAGTATGAATGGCAATGCCTGCCTTCTTGAATGATCGCTCCAATTGCTTCGATACTTCTTCGTCCTCCACCGGCACAATGCGAGGAAGGAATTCAACCACCGTCACCTCCGTGCCCAGTGTGCTATAGAAATAGGCAAACTCAACACCGATCGCTCCGGACCCTACCACCAGCATTTTCTTAGGTCGCTGTGGCAATACCATCGCATCGCGATAGCCAATGATTTTCTTTCCATCAATCGGTAAGGCAGGAAGTTCGCGTGAACGGCCACCTGTTGCCAGGATGATGTGTTTTGCTTCGTAGTCGGTTTTCTTTCCGGCAGCGTCAGTCACTTCTACTTTATTTCCTTTCTTCAGCTTTCCAAAACCGGCAATCTGTTCGATTTTATTTTTCTTGAATAGAAACTGCACGCCTTTGCTCATGCCAGCAGCCACATCGCGGCTACGCTTTATAATAGCAGTAAAGTCGGCTGAGGAATCTTTCACATTGATTCCATAGTCACCGGCATGCTTGATATATTCAAACACATTGGCACTTTTTAATAATGCTTTGGTAGGAATGCAACCCCAATTGAGGCAAATGCCGCCCAACTCAGCTTTTTCTACCACGCCTACTTTCATGCCCAGTTGTGAAGCGCGAATAGCGGCTACATATCCACCCGGACCACTGCCAATGACAATCAAATCATAATTAGCCATAGATATAATCTTTAAATTTGGCTCAAATATAAGGCTACTAATTCATTTAGGAAGATTTCACGTGCGTAATTCCACCTGAATGTCTTTTTTGAAAAGGCTTCGAAAATCTTCACCTTTGGACCTTCATTATTATAAATTTTTATTCGGATGAAACTACTTCAAGGTAAAAACGCCCTCGTAACCGGGGCCTCGAAAGGAATCGGCAGAGCCATTGCTATTCGCTATGCAGAACAAGGCGCCAATGTCGCATTCACCTATCTGTCAAGTGTTGAACAAGGCCAGGCGCTGGAGGCAGAATTGGCATCGAAAGGCGTAAAGGCTAAAGGCTATCGCTCTGATGCTTCAGATTTTGCACAAGCTGACAAACTAATCAACGATGTAGTTACCGATTTTGGTTCGATTGATATTCTGATCAACAATGCGGGCATCACGATGGACAACTTATTACTGCGCATGACGGAAGAAATGTGGGATAAAATCATGAATGTGAATTTGAAATCATGCTTCAACACGGTGAAGGCGGCCACTAAACCGATGATGAAACAGAAAGGCGGCTCTATTATTAATATGACTTCCGTGGTTGGGTTGAAAGGCAATGCCGGACAGTCCAATTATGCGGCTTCAAAAGCAGGCATCATTGGGTTTACCAAATCAGTGGCCCTTGAATTAGGATCTCGTGGCATTCGCTCCAACGCTATTGCTCCGGGCTTCATTGAAACCGAGATGACAGGCAAGCTGGATGAAAAAACTGTACAAACCTGGCGCGATGCTATTCCATTAAAGCGTGGTGGCAAACCTGAAGATGTTGCTGATGCGTGTGTGTTTCTGGGATCAGATATGTCATCTTATATTACGGGTCAAGTAATTCAGGTGGATGGCGGAATGCTAACCTGATTTTCTATAGGCCCTGAATGACATTTTATATTAATTCAGGGCCTTGATTTACACGGAAATATACCCGCCAATATTAATTACCCAAGCCATCCGGAATGGGCGGGCCTTCCAGGGGTTGCGGTTGACTTGCTTTTATAAATAGGTATGCGCCCGTTCCTATTATCAATGGTGGAAGTACCTTTAGCAGCAATGGCACCCTTCTATCGATAGAAAACAATTTTGTATATACGACCTGATCTTTATTTTTGGTATCACTGATTCTGAATTTGAATTCATTACCTGGCTTTACCGATGAAGGTATGATGAATGTGTGGTGACCTACGTTGGCAATGTTGGGGAAACTGGTGATCTTCTTCGCTCCCTGGTAGAGATCAAAATTGAGAATGTTTTGCTGGGTGCCTCCTGTCCATGTGATTTCATATTTCTTGCCTCGCTTTAAGGTTTCATACTCACCATCAAGGCGTATGAAAGGAACATAAAGTCGTCCCTTTACCTCCAAACTTATGTTGCCTTCTTTAAACTCAGGGCCCAACTCTTCTTTTGCACTCCACTCTATTTTTTTATTTGCCCCTGGCCTTACTTCCAGGCCAACATCACCACGCACTTTCAGCAAAGGTGAAATAAAGTTGTCCTTGGAATAAAAAAGACTCATCGTATAACTATGCCCTGAAACAGTGTCTAGCAAGTCATAATAGACATAAATTTTTTCAGGACCCAGCTCAACCTTTTTAATATTAAATTGTTGTGCCTTGCCAGAAAGAAATCCAACGGATAATAGGATTAATAATAGTAGTCTTTTCATTTGCTTAGTTTTTAGCTACAAATACAAAGTCACTCGCATTGGCATCATCGCCAAAACTTCCAAATCTTGGCTCGGGCATTAACTTCTCAACAAATCCTTTTAATTCATTCAACGTAAGAATTCGATCCGTACCTGGCTCATTAAGTGCCTGTAATATTTTTAAGGTGAATGGTGAATGTTTACCCGGAATACCATCACTCACATATTCTTTACCTCCGGAGGTTAAATATTTTCTGGTGCGGTAACTAAGTTTTCTTACCAGAAACTCCGTCTCAGACGTTTCAGAATATGCCTGCGCAGAACGGGATTTTGCAATCACGGGATCAAAGGTTCCTCCGAAGCAAACATCCATGGCTAAAAATATATGTTCATTTGGAATATTGTTAATGACACCGCGCAGACGGTTGTGAGAGATGTATGTCGTTTTGGCTTTGTCATTCTCAAGCGAGTTTTTCGCCACCACAAATCCTTCGCCAAACGTATCATCAAAATAGCCGTGGCCCGCAAAGAAAATCATGATTTGATCCTGAGGTTTAAATTTACGTTGAGAGTAATCACCCAACTTAATAAAGACCTCTTCAATATTGGCGTTTTCTACAATCTCCACTTCGAATCCATATTTTTTCTTTAGCAAGTCGCCAATGCTATGGGCATCTTCAATTGGGTTTACAAGATCCGACCAGTTATCATATTGGTCCGTGGCAAAGAACAACGCATAATCTTTTCGGTCGATGGATATGGCGTCCGCAATGGCATCCTTACCAACCAGTATGGATCGATCACTACTGGTAATTCCACCGTTGATGTTTTCAGCCACCACTTTGACCTTGTTCTGTCCATCAAAAAGAGTAATTGTTTGCTTAATCCGTTGCTCACGAACACCCACCAATTCTATTTTCTTTTCTCCACCCGCGTTGCCATCATTACTTAGCACGAGCTTCAAAGAACTCAAGGGCACATCCGAGCTTACCCATGCTTCGATTTCAATTGCTGTATTCTGGCTGTTTGTAAATTCAAGCCGGGGTGCAATCCATGTAATATTTGGAAGGGCTGTTACTGTAGCGACCGGTGAATTAAAATTCAAATAGATGTCATTGGTGCGCTCAGAAAAATTCTGTGTATACCCTACAGTATATATTACGCTCAGAATAATCAATAATACTTTGCTCTTCATAAATGATTAGTTAAGGGTTACTCTTCCCATTTGCGAATGAGAATTACTAAAAATGATTCTATATAAATACAAGCCAGGTGCTACCCGAAATCCACGATTGTCGGTTCCATCCCACTTCAGTTCGTGGTATCCAACGTCTCCGGAATTTATCCGAATAGATTTAACTTCTTTGCCAAGAAGATCATACAGCACACATTCTACAATCGAGTTTTCCTGTTGGGTTAAATATGGAATGGTGAGGTCATTAGTAAACGGATTAGGGTATGGCAATCCGGCCATTTCAAGATCAGGCTGGAAATGATTCTTATCGATTGCAAATGAAAAGCGAAGATTCCGTTGCCCTTTATATTCCAATGTATATGATGAGCGATCTTTCATATTCACAAGTTGACGACCGTCCATATCAATAAGCCACAACTGCGCATCATTCACACCAAGCGCCTGAGCATTCCACCGTAACGTAACTGTGGATTCAGTTTCATTGGATTCGAGAACGTAATTCCAGTTATAAGATGTCTTTGTAGGAACCACGTCCCGCATAAACCGTGGCAGGAAGTATTCAGGGTGATACGAATTCAATTCTATGTAGTCAATAAATCGAGGCAAGGTTTGTTCATCAAATTCATCATTTCCCGAAGACGCGTCCGGATGCATCCCTATACCTGGTAATGGATTAATTATTGCTCCCTGTTCAAGTGTAAGAGTTAACAACCATTCCGAAGAAGTTAGGTCTGTAGTATTGATTTCCTGATTTAGAAAACGCCCTGAAGAATTTCTTTTTACTACAACTGGAATTTTAACGGCTACATCTCGTTCGGATTTTACAAACCCTCCACCTGAAGTCGTTAAATCTCCTTTCTTAAAACCACCTCCATCAAAAACGTAGAGTGATCCAACACCTGTTAATCCAGTGTTAAACTGTAATACATCTGCCCATGATACGTTGAACGGAAATGGATTTCCAATCTGATTCCAACCACGCGAGAGGTTAAGTACGTAATCCTGCTGACGGTTGGCTGTAACAACAGCTCCCTTGGATAAGGAAATTTTTACTGCATCAAGTGATCCAAACCAGTATCCTTTGCCTGGCTCCAGCTTTACAAGGCCGGAACCATAATCTACATTCTTGCCATCCTGATAATGTACTAGTCTCCACTTTGTATTATCATAGGCGCCCATTACCGGTTCGAAAACGTTCTGGATATTCTGATCTTCCAGCACATACGGAATAGAGAAAAAATTATAATTACCAGCTCCTCTTCCTGATTTTGGCAAGGGAATCTCCGGATTGGTTACCTGCGATAATTGTTTGTAATAATAATTTACCGGACCAATGCGCTTATCTCCCAATCCATCTTTCACCTGGAAATAATATTCCGTGCCCATCTCATCCATCATAGCTGCATCAATCGTTGCCTCATAGGTGGTTCCGGATTTCACAGGAACATTTTTAAATTTATAATCACCGGAAGCAATACCTCTGTAAAAGACTTTTACACTATCAATCCCGGCTGCGCTGGTAGCCACTATACTAGCACTTAAGCTCGTTGCATTAAATGTCTGGTCTGATATGGCAACCGAATAGGCGGGCACTACAATCATTGCATTAGAGTTATCAGAAATCCCGGATGAATTATAAGCCCGCACCCGGTATGTGTACGTTTTCCCTAAATTTAGACCACTAAAGCTGAATGAATTGGTGATAGTCTCGCCATCCTTAAGAATCGTAATAAATCCATCATCTGAAAGATCTACCGTATAACCGGTTGCGGTGGCAACATTATCCCAGTTAGCTACAAAAGAAGTAGAAGTCTTCAATGTCGCATCTCTCACCGCGGGTGCTGTTGGAATGGTAACAAAGGAAGCCTCCACAAAGTTAGGAGCCGCTCCACTCTGGTTGGCCGTGCGTAGCCTTAACTTATATTCTGTTCCGGGTGTTAACCCGGATAGTACTACATTATTGGACAACACATTAAAATTATTGTAGGGTTGTACGAACGTACTGAAGTTATCTTTTGATAAATCAATCTGGTAAGATGTTGCTCCACCAACTGCCTTCCATGCCACCGTGGCTGCTGTTTGAGTAATGGATGTTACTCCAGTAATTTCTGATGCTGACGGTAAAGTAATGAGTGTAATCACATTTGAAAACCCATCCGATTCACCATAAGCATTTTTACCTGCCACTCTTACCTGGTACTGCTTCCCAGGTTCCAATCCTGTTATAACTTCATTGTTTGCAGACACCAATTTTTTCTGATATCCGGCCACGAACGTCACAAAATTATCCGTTGAAATATCCAATAATCCCGAATCGGTAAAACTTCCTTTAGTCCAGCTAACAGTAGCTCCGGTTTGCATTACTGAAGTTATTGTATTCAACACCGGGATGGCTGGCAACGGATGGACACTAACCGTCCAATTTTGTTTTGATCCATCTTCAGCCGTGATAGTATAGATAACCGCATTGCCTGGATCAGAAAAATCATTACTGGTTACACCTGAAACTTGTATGATATTCCCTACACTAACAATTGATTTTAGTGAAGAAGAAAATGCTGGAACCAGCTTGGATAGAATTGCTTTGTTATTAACGGTAATATCTACGCTATGGGTTATTGTGTTTATGGATGTACTTGATCCCGCAACCTGATCATCCAACCCAAATAGTTCAAAATCATTGTTTGAAAACAAGTGAAGATATAAGGCTATTCTGTTATCGTCAGCGGAAGCTGAAACCAGGTCAAGATCACCATCGTTGTCAACATCCAGTGCCCTAACATCCATGGCACTAAAAACATTATTACTAACTAGTTGTCTGGTAAAGTTTGGATTATTGTATCTGCCTTTATTGATAAACCAGTTTATTTGATCTGAAGCATCATTTCTTGAAAGTGAAAAATCCAATAGACCATCGCCATTCATGTCTGCGGGATCCATTTGTGTTACTCTGCTTCCATTGGAAGCATTAATATCCACTTTCTGAAAGATATTATTACCGGCATTGTAAAATATAGTAGGTTGAAATCCTTGATACCCATTGTGAAGGATATCGTTTCTTCCATCATTATCAAAATCTCCAATTGTCACTGCATCACCGTATGGTGTACCATCGCCTACCAAATATCCCATAAAACTTCCGGAGCCGTTATTGATATACCGGAATACTTTATAATAACTTTGACCGGGGCCTTCTTCAACAGCTACAATATCTATATTATTATCTCCGTTCAATTCCCCAGCATATATACTGACCATTTCTTTCGAGTTGTCAATAGTAATAAAGCCACCTGGAAATAAACCGGAACCATTATTCTTTAACCATCCCAATTTCCTTCCTGCATTTTTCGTCACGATGTCTAAATTACCATCGCTGTCCATATCTGCCAGTAATAGGTCACCCGTTATTGAGCCGGCTATTGTATTTTTTTGCCATGAGCCATTTTGATTCTTAAACAAAATCAAATTTGATCCCTCCAAACATATGATGTCTAAATCACCATCATTATCCATTTCAGCAGCAGATATATAGTCGAAGCTAGATGAGGTTGAAATAGCCGAGGCGGTGTAGTTACCCTCCACACTATTGTAGAGAATTTGTAATGGGCCTGAACCACCTATAATAATATCCATGAGGTTGTCATCATTCATATCAGCAACTGCCACCGATTGTGGCTTCAATAGCTGAGAATAAATCTCCTTTTGCGTAAATGTGAAATCCCTTAAAGACAAACTTGAAATTACTGTAAAGTCAAGCAAATTTGATTTTCCATTAGAATTGATGACTGAAACCTTTTGAAGGCTATTGATGCCATCAGGTACTTTAACCTTAATTGCATTTGGAGAAACAGAAATAATCGGAGTCTCCTTTGTTCCAAATAAAACTTTATTGTAAGATGATGATGGTCCAAAATTAGCACCATAAATGGTTACCTCGTTTCCAACAGTAGCTGAAGTTGGAAATACTTTTGTGATAATTGGATAATTACCTTTTTGAGGAAGCTGAGATCTGACGAAATTAGATGATGAGCCCGTTTTGGCAAAACCAAAAATTTCAAGTTGTGTATTTGCAACCTTGTCGGATAGAAACTTAATTGATCTGTTATCGCCAGAAGGAATTCCCTCGTTGTTGTCTACATAATATATTAGACCAGGTTCATTGCCGGATAGAGGAATTGTTTTAGTTAAATTAATTTCGAAAGCACTTCTAGCATAATTCCAAATTCTGAATTCATCTAACTGGATATTTGCATATGTAGAATAAAATTCATTTCTCCCCAGCGTACTATAGGTTAATTGATTTTGCAAATCACGTAAACTCCATACTTGAGTGGCTAATGGCTTGCCAATATTAATATTATTTGGAAAGCTCCCAGAAACTACTCCATCCAGATAAATCTTGCCCTCATTTTTTAATTTATCAACCGTTACTGCAAGGTGATGCCAATTGTTGTCAATCGTTCTATTCATAGGAATAGACCATGCCTTGCCTCCATTATAATTTGTTCCATATGTCCGCAAACCACTTTCATCCAGAATAAAATAATCTGACCAGTCTCTTCCTACATAAAAGATCGGGCCACTACCCGTTTTCCACTTTACCCAGGTTTCTATAGTAAATCCATTTGCTGTTTCTCGAAGCGTGTCGACCGGTACTCGTACAAAATCATCAACCCCATCATAATCCAGGGCATTCCCAAAATCACTCTTTGCCACTAAGAAGTTTAAGGGAAAGATGGGGGTTTCAAAAGCTGGGACAAAATTGGAGGTTTTACCTTGCTTGGAGAAAAAATAATATTTACCATGCCTGAGGTTGAAAGATTTATCTTTTAATGATGGTGCCTGGTTAAATGGTATCACTTGTTTGACCTGACTAGTACTGCTCCAACTTAGGGAAGCGGAAGCTCCGCCAGTTGCTTCATAATATTCCATTTTTATAGAGTACCACTGGCCTGCTGTTAAAGTTATCTGCCCAGTCCACTCCGTAGGTCCTTGATCAACCCATTTGTCAATAATTAATTGGTCATTGATCCAAAGTCTAACTCCATCGTCTGTTACTGTATAAAATGTATACGTCTGAGAAAATGAAGGATTGATTTCACCTTGCCAGCGAACGGTAAAGTTATCGACATTAATAAATCCCGGAACCGGGGAATTTGTACTCCATGAATAATTTACACTCGTAGTGTTATCGCTATAATTAGGGCTGCCATTAAATGTTTTCACTTGATTAAAATAGAACCCCGTACATTCACCAACCCGGTTGTCTCCCTGTGAAACAGCCAAAGTCGCCAAATCTTTATAGTCAAAATTGTAATTTGCCAGCAGGCCACTCTCATTGCCCACTAATATTTTACTTAAACTACTTTGGATTTCCGTTAATGATTGGCTTGTTGACCAAATCCGTACTTCGTCAATCACCCCATTAAAATATGGGTCGGCAGAAAATTGTGATCTTCCAATCCAGTTATTTGTTGTTGACCCCAAATCCAATGGGCGAAGTGTGATGGCTGTATTGGAGCCAACCAAAATTCCATCGATATACATTTTTCCAGTATCAGATGCATCATCCAGCGTAATAGCAATATGATGCCATACGCCATCAGTCATACTTGCATTTCCATCGATAACCTGTTCAGAAGTGGCTGTGGTTTTAATCGCGAATCGTGGTTTTCCATTTACACTATTCTGAGGAGTAAGAAACATGTAATTACTGGTGCTCGAACCAAAGTCAAAAATACGTTGCCAATTACTATAGGGCCCATCCCACCTTACCCAAGCTTCAAAAGTAAAATTCTGTGTATTAAAACTGGTTCCCGCCGGCAAAGCCACATAATCATTTACACCATCAAAATTCAGGGCAGTTCCAAAATCCTGGGCCTCAATTTCAGTAAATAAAAAGACGGACAATAAAAGAGCGTAAAATCTTAACTTCATAAGCAATAGTTTAAGAATCAATAATGAGGATCAGTCAAAATCAATCACTCTAAAATTACTTCGATGCCATTTCCTGTGATATCAAAATTGAGTCAATCATTATCAATTTTGAGTCAACAGACTGTTTCTAGCAAATACGGTAGGTGTTTGATGATAGTGCGCCTTAAAACATTGTGTAAAGTAAGACGGATTTTTGAATCCGACTTTGCGGGTAACATCCCGAACCTTATAACCGGCAGAAAGTATGTTCATTGACTTTTTAAGCCGATACGCTTTAATAAACACGTTGATGGTAGGATTACCCAAGGCCTTCAGCCTCCGGTTTAATGTGCTTTTGCTTAGCCTCAGCGCTTTGGAAACTAACTCCGCATTTAAATCTACATTGTCCAGATTTCTGTCCAGAAACGATAGTAATCTCTTACAGAAAAGTTCGTTCACGGTTAACAATCTCATTATTATAGGCTGTTGTGATACAAGGCGAATTGAAATTATCCACTTTGAAAAGTTTGCAATTACTCATGGATTTCATTTGCAAGATACCTTCCTATAAAAGAAAGGATTACCAAAATTGAATCAACAACTACAAGTTTTGGGTCAATCTCGTGCGCGGTTAAATTCGGTGGGCGTTTGCTTGAAATGTTCTTTAAAGCATTGCGCGAAATAAGATGTGCTTTCAAAGCCTACACGATAGGCTACTTCACTTATACTTTGACCTTCAGATAACATGATCACGGCCTTCTGAAGCCGGTATTGCTTTACATAGTCATTTATTGAAATATTGAGCAACGCTTTCAATTTTCTGTTCAGCGTGCTTTTGCTCATGGCCATAGCCGATGCAACCGCATCTACTTTTAATTTAGTGTTATCTATATTACTAGTTAGGTAGGTCTGCAGCCTGGCCAGAAAAATATCATTCACAAGAGGGAATTCAATTACCGGCTTTTTAGGAAGAAGCTTATCCTGCAAGTGCGCCCTCATATTAAGTTGTTCCTGAAGAAGATTTTTTATTCTCAACTCAAGCTCATAAAGATGAAATGGCTTTGTTAAGTATTCATCTGCTCCTGATTCCAGTCCTTTAATTATTGCTTCCTGTGCCGTCTTGGCGGTGAGCATGATAAAATCAATGTGACACGTGCGTGGGTCTCGCTTTGATTTGCTGCAAAGGTCAAAGCCATTCATTCCTGGCATCATCACATCAGAAATAACAATCTCTGGTAACTCCCGCTCAATAATTGACCAGCCATCAAGGCCGTTTGAAGCTTCGAAAACATGCCAATTGCCTGCCAACGATTCTCTGATGAATGTACGCAGCTCTTCATTGTCTTCCACCACGAGAATAACAGGCACATCATGATCAATGCCAGGCATTGCCTCTGCTGAAGCGATCTGCAAATTATTAATAGAAGTTACTTCACGTGCAGAAGGAATTTCTTTCAGTTGTTCTATAGGCGTTTCTATTGTAAATAAAGTGCCTTGATTTTTTACACTGCTTACATGGACCGTGCCGCCCATTAAGTTTACCAACTCCTTTACCAGAGACAAGCCAATGCCAGTACCTTCATGTGCCCTCGTGACCGAGTCATCTACCTGATAAAACCGATCAAAAATCTTAGGCATTTCTTCATCATCAAGACCAACCCCTGAATCCTGTATTTGGATTCGCATGACATTTGGTTGACTCGGTTTTTTCTGAAGGTAACTTATTGAAACATCTACCTTACCATGGGAAGGTGTGAACTTAATAGCATTGCTCAACAAATTGAATAGTATTTTTTCCCACTTCTCATGATCAAATAAATAATTGCCCGCCACGTTTGCATTCGCAATCGAAAGTGATATCTTCTTTTCGTGAGCCAAGGGTTGAAACGAGTCCACACATTGTATGGCAAAAAAGTCAAATTCTCCTGCCTTAGTATTCACCCGCATCTGGCCTGATTCTAACTTGGCAATGTCAAGCAGCTGGTTTACGAGTTTTAGTAATTGATTTGCATGTCGGTAGTTGTTGTTTAATAACGTGAGTGCCTTTGGTGGTAGAGAATCATCTTTCAAGTACTTTTCCAATGGAGACAATATCAATGTAAGCGGTGTACGAAACTCATGCGTGATATTAGAAAAGAAGCGGGTTTTTGTTTGGTCTAACTCACGAAGGCGGGCAGTTTCACGAATATTGAATTCTGTTTCTTGCCTGGCAATTAATCTTTTTTTGTAACCACGCCAATAGGCACGCGCAACCAACCCAACAACGGTTACATAAATTAGATATGCCCACCAGGTGAACCACAATGGAGGTTGGATAATAAGATCCAATCTTCGTACACGTGGACTCCAATATCCATCCGGATTAGACGCATTAATCAATAATGTATAGTTGCCGTAGGGCAGTTTATTAAATCGTATGTCACGTTCACTTCCATTCTCAATCCAGCTGTTATCAAGGCCCTCCAGCATAAAGCGGAACTTTATTTTTTCGGGCATATTGTACTGATCGGAGGAAACGAAAAGACCTATCGTATTTTCATTGTAAGACAGCGCCAAAGTTGATAATGAATTCAACGGAACCTGCAATTTGGCTGAGTCAATTGGATATTGGAGATTCTTTCCATTAACGGAAACCCCTACGATTTTAACTTCCGGTTCAAAGGTATCGTCTGTAAACTCTGTTGGGTTAAATACGGAATAACCTTTTAATCCTCCCATGGCAATTCGACCATCTGGCAGCCTCAACTCATGATGTCTGTTGAATTCGCTTTCAATTAATCCATCCGATGTGCTGTAATTTGAAAAGCGTTCTTTTACAGGATCGAAGCGTGAAATGCCGGCATTGGTGCTAATCCACAAATAGCCCGCATCATCCTGTGATATGGTATTGATCGTATTATTCGGCAAACCATTTTCAATGGTATACGTGCTTAATACAGAATCTTTAACCTTATCATATTTAAATAATCCTGCTCCAAGGGAACCGACCCATAAAATGTCATGATTATTAAGATCATTTCTAATCACGTTAAGTTCAGAATCAGATTTTAACCTGATGTGTTTGTACTTAAAATCTTTTTCAAATCTGAATAACCCCCTTGTTTCGCTGATCAGCCAGATTCCTTTTTCATCTGTCTGAATATCTTGTACAAACCAACGTCCTTTATCCGGTGGAGGAATAGTAGCCGATTTAGTTATTTTATCTCCCTTTAAAAGATAAAAATTAAAGCGATCTGTGATTAATACTCCTTCTTGCCCCGGGCCAGAATGATAAGCCTCAATATTAGAATCAAAAACAGCCCATTGATCAAAGCTGCCTTTACTTAAACGATATATGGTTTTATACAAGGACTTGTTTATATAAAAAAGCAGTTCACTATCGCTTACATAATTGTATCGTACATTATATGTCATGTCAGATTCCTTAAATGCCGACAGAGATTTGTGATCTATCTCAAACTCTTCATTGAAGAGATCAATGAAGAAATTCTTTTTGTATAGCCTTGAATGAAACGAAGGTGTATTGAGATTAATTTTATAAAGTCCACTTCCATTCGTACCCACCCACATGGCATTGGATTTGTCAATTAAAATATGGCTTATATCGAAAGGCTCCTGGTGTTTCCATAATACAGAAATTGTTCCATTATGTTCCAATCGAAGAACATGTCGCTGGAACGCAAAAACCAACCTGTTCTCATGATCATAAACTGGAGCATGCGCAGGTAATTGATCTACATTGGGTAGTTGTGGCAAAAGGATGAATGACCATTCGCGCGACTCTTTATTAAATAAGAACAACCTCGTCAGTCCACCAATTACTAAATTGCCATTATTATCATCAGCCAGACACACAAACTCGCCTACATACTTAACCTCTGCGGGTAATTCATACTTGCCAGACTCTTTCCTTAATGAAGAGTAATAGATAAGACTATCTTTTGTGATGACCCATAATACTCCAGGCTTATCATATTGAAAATCGTGGATTGAGTCTTTTCTAATTGTGGACTCATCAGTTAAGACTTCTTTGAATAAGGGATCATCGTATTGATATACGAGCAAAGCTGAATTTTTCATCTTTAGCAGCCAATTCCCATTGATATCACGAATTATCAAACCCCTGGGCGATGTACTAGAAGAGAACAAGCTGGCAGTAACCAGCGGTTGCAAATTCCTGTTGTTCTCAAAACTAACAGGATCAAACTTATCTAAATCAACAATATCATGTTTAAGCCACAACTTATTGTTCTTATCGATGAACATTTGGGATATTCTGCTTGTGGAAATACTGTTCGGGTTTTCACTCTCTGATCTGAACGTGAGAAACTCATAACCATCAAAGCGGGCCAGACCATCCATGGTGCTTACCCAGATAAAACCATCTTTATCTTGCTGTATACCTGTTACATAACTTTGTGGAAGGCCGGATTCAGCACCATATTTTACGGAGTGTATATATATAGGCTGCTGCTGGGCATAAAGAAATAACCCGTAAAAATTAAGTAATGCCAAATAAATACACCTCTTTGTCAAATTGATAATTCGTTTAACCAGTTAACAAAACAATTACACATAAGTTAATCCTAATTATTAAATTCTCTTCGCTAAATGGGTAACCAAAAACTACCGGACTGTACCAGCACGGAGTGCGAATACCCTAATACGGTATTCATGGTGGATTGCTGTTATACGAATTTTGTTTAGACAAAACCCTTACTAAGTTAGTCGAATAGCACCTCCTCAATCATCAACTTTTCCAACCTACTGTTTGCATTCAATTTTCCTTCGCACAGCCACAGGCAAAAAAGTGAATAGCTTGTGGCCGTGTCAGAGTTAAGCTGTTTTGTGGACAAACGTTGAATCCTCACGTTTTTTTCGCTTAACCAAACAGCTGTCAGCATTAAATTTTAATTTTTTTTTAAGATCAGTTTGGAAACTCTACCAATCTACTTTAGGTTTGTGTCATCATAGTCGGTGAGGCATCTGCCCAACCGATTTATAAAGAAGCGTGGAGAGCACAGGCTCAGAGAAGCGCTAGCAACCAGCCCCGACAAATCGGGGAAAACGGTGCTAAATCCTGCTCCCGGCAAGGTGCCGAGGAGAACTATAAACCGGTAAAGTAACATGAAAAATCAGCTTACCTCTCTCAAAAACCGATCAGACTTTCAACGTCTGAAAATTTCAACCATCCTTATTTCGTATTCAAAAGTAATTCATACACCTGCTATGCAGTCTTGTATGTGTTGTTGTTAATGGCTGTTGTCGTTCGTTAAGCGAATCGCTTGCCGGCAACTGACTAACCTATTGCCCTGCCACGTGACAGGCAGTTTTGGCTACGGTTATGTTCACCAATCAACTTTCAACCGACTTAAAAAGGATTAATCATTATTAAAAATATTTATCATGTCAAGCTTACTTAAATTTTCAATTCAATCTAAAAGTGAAACCTCAGCGCGCACAGAAATAGAAACACGCGGATTCAAATTAATAGTTGATGAGCCCACTGAATTGGGTGGAACAAACCAAGCACCCAATCCGGTCGAGTATATTCTGGCTGGATATGCAGGATGCATTAATGTGGTGGCGCATATTACAGCTAAAGAACTTAACATCGACCTGAAAGATTTACAAATTTCGATCGAAGGAGACTTGAATCCAGCTCGCTTATTAGGCACTTCTTTTCTAGAACGTGCAGGATACCAAACTATCGAAGTAAAACTAAAAACTACTAGTGACATTGATGAGCAGGCAAAGACAAAATGGCTCGAGGAAATTGAAAACCGTTGCCCGGTAAATGATAACCTGCGCAACACAACACCAATCAGCTTTTCCTTAAATTAATTCACAAGCAGAAAACATTTAAACCAATAAAATCATGTCAACATTACGTTTCGAAACCCTTCAGCTTCACGCAGGCCAGGAAGCAGACCCTACTACCGGCTCACGCGCAGTGCCTATTTATCAAACTTCATCGTTCGTATTTAAAAATGCAGAGCATGGTGCCAACCTCTTTGCACTAAAAGAATTTGGAAATATTTATACGCGCATCATGAACCCCACCACCGATGTATTCGAAAAACGCATCGCTGCGCTCGAAGGTGGAGTTGCTGCCTTGGCCGTTGGTTCTGGTCAGGCGGCTCAGTTCATCGCCTTAAATAACATTCTTCAGGCCGGAGACAATTTCGTTTCTACTTCGTTCTTATATGGCGGCACATACAATCAATTCAAAGTTGCCTTCAAAAGACTGGGTATCGATGTGCGCTTTGCAGAAGGTGATACGGTGGCGGCCTTTGAAAAACTGATCGATTCAAAAACCAAAGCTTTGTACCTGGAAACCATCGGTAACCCTGGCTTCAACATTCCTGACTTTGAAGCGATCGCAGCACTTGCACAAAAACATGATCTGCCTTTGATCGTTGACAACACATTTGGAGCCGGTGGTTATTTATTCCGTCCACTTGAACATGGCGCACACGTAGTAGTCGCTTCGGCTACCAAATGGATTGGTGGTCATGGCACTTCGATTGGTGGCGTAATTATCGATGGAGGAACCTACAATTGGAACAACGGAAAGTTTTCACAATTCTCCGAACCATCCGAAGGATATCATGGATTAAAATTCGGTGATGTGTTTGGAATTAATAACCCACTGGGATTGCCAAATATTGCATTCATCATTCGTGCTCGCGTTGAAGGTCTGCGCGATTTTGGAGCGGCCCTCAGCCCATTCAATTCTTTCCTTTTCTTACAAGGGCTTGAAACATTATCCTTGCGCGTTCAGCGGTCAGTAGATAATGCGTTAGCATTGGCTCAATGGCTGGAGCAACATCCTAATGTGGAACGTGTAAATTACCCAGGTCTTGCCTCTAGCCCTTATCATCGCCTGGCAAAAAAATATTTGCGCCATGGCTTTGGTGGCGTGCTTTCTTTCACGGTGAAGGGAACCAAAGAACACACCAGCCAGTTGATAGATAGCCTGAAACTGGTAAGTCATCTGGCCAATGTGGGCGATGCGAAAACATTGATCATCCAGCCATCGGCTACTACGCATCAGCAATTGTCAGACGAAGAACAAATTGCCTCGGGAGTATTGCCAACCCTATTAAGGGTGTCGTCAGGCATTGAGCATATTGATGATATCAAGGCCGATTTCCAGCAGGCGTTTGAAAAAGTTTTTAGTAAAGCATAAGTTTCCAGATTCGGATGTTAAAAATCGACTCCATATTTCACTTCGACAGTGATTTTCAGTTAGAGTCCGGGGGTTCGCTCCCGGGCTTCCAACTCAAATACACAACCCTTGGTCAACTCAATAAAGACCGCAGTAATGTTATATGGATTTGTCATGCCCTCACGGGCAGTTCTGATTTTACAGACTGGTGGAAACACCTTTTCACCGAAGGCACACCTTTTGATCCACGCGATTATTTTATCATCTGCGCCAATGCGCTTGGCGGTTGTTATGGGTCAACGGGACCACTTTCTGTGAATCCAAAAACAGGACGTTCTTTTTTTCATGCGTTCCCGGCAATAACAAACCGCGACATTGTAGGCGCCTTCGATGTGTTACGTCAAAACTTAGGCATTAATAAAATACATACGCTCTTGGGCGGATCACTGGGCGGTCAACAAGTGTTGGAGTGGGCCATTCAGCAGCCAGACGTCTTTGATCACATCATCCCAATTGCAACAAACGCGTTGCATTCACCCTGGGCCATTGCGATCAATGAAGCACAGCGCATGGCCATAGAAGCCGACAGCACGTGGAAACAAAATGATCCGCGTGCCGGCAGCGAAGGCATGAAAGCAGCACGCGCCATGGGCATGATCTCTTTCAGAACGTATGACACCTATCAGCAAACACAAAGTGAAAAAAGTTTCGATACACTCGATAACTTCAGAGCCGCTTCCTATCAGCGCTACCAGGGACAAAAACTTTCGAATCGATTTAACGCATTCACCTATTGGACACTCACCAAAGCAATGGACTGTCATCATGTAGGGCGAGGCAGAACAAGTATTGAAGCAGCATTAAAAAAAATTAAAGCAAAAACATTAGTGATTGGAATTGACAGCGACTTGCTGTTTCCCATTCACGAACAAAAATACCTGGCAGAACATATCAAAGGCGCACAGTTTGCCACGCTCTCTTCCTTGCATGGGCATGATGGCTTTCTGGTGGAGTTTGATCAGTTTAAGTCGATCGTTAGAAATTTTTTAAAAACAGAAGTAAATAAAGAAGTAACTCTATGAAGAAGAAATTAAAGCTCGGACTATTCGGTTTTGGATGTGTAGGCCAGGGATTATACCATGTACTCCATGAAACACACGGAGTAAAAGCAGAAATAAAAAAAATCTGCGTAAAGAATCACGATAAACAGAGGCCGATCGATGCTTCTTTTTTCACTTATGAAGCCTCTGAAATTCTGGAAGATTCAGAAATCGATGTGGTGGTTGAACTAATTGATGATGCAAAAGCCGCTTTTGAAATTGTAAAGAAGGCCGTTGAAAATGGTAAGCATGTGGTTACGGCCAATAAGAAAATGCTGGCCGAACATCTGGATGAAATTTATGCGCTTCAGCAAAAATACGACCGCTCCATATTATATGAAGGTTCCGTTTGCGGAAGTATTCCTATCTTGCGCAACCTCGAAGAATACTATGACAATGATATGATCACAAGCATTGAGGGAATCTTCAACGGATCAACCAACTATATTCTTACCAAAGTATTTGAAGAAAGGAAAAGTTATATCGAAGCACTGAAAGCTGCACAGGATTTGGGGTTTGCCGAAAGTGATCCTGCGTTGGATGTAGAAGGCTACGATGCCAAATTTAAACTTACCATTGCCATCGCACATACCTTTGGTGTTTTCGTTAAACCCGAAAACATTATCAACGTAGGTATTCAAAAAATATCCGATATTGATTTGAAGTATGCCAAAGAAAACAATCTCACCATCAAGTTGGTAGCGCGTGCTTATAAAATCGATGGAAACATTTATGGCTTTGTGGCCCCGCAGTTCATTCCTGCCGATCATATGCTGGCGAATGTGCGTAATGAATACAATGCTGTTTTGGTTGAAGGCGCTTTCGCGGAAAAGCAGGTGTTTATCGGCAAGGGGGCTGGCAGCTACCCAACCGGATCAGCCGTGTTGTCTGATATTTCGGCCCTTACTTTTGACTATCGTTACGAATACAAAAAATTCACCCAGGGCGACTCATTACCCTTTTCAAATGATGCTTTTATCGATGTTATTGTAAGTTTTCCTGAAGGCTCACTGATCACTAATCGTGATTTTGAAAACTTCAAAGGAGGATATCAGGGTAAAGGACATCAATATTTACAAGGCACTATAAGCCTGGAAAGGTTAAAGGAATGGTCGCAATGGGATGATGTAAGCGTGATTTTAGCACCCTCCCTCAACCTGGTAGGTAGCACCCAGCTTAAAAAAGCCGAGCGAATATCGGCCTAGAAAAATTAAGATTTCAGTAACTCCCTGATTTTAAGGTTAAACAAAACTTTGGCGATCTGTACGGTCGCCATTTTTATTGCAGCCTATCAATAATTTTAAGATACAGTTAATGGAATGATTTTAACTGTGATTCCTATATTTGTAGCCCAAGTTAATCTTGTCTATCCATGTTAATATTTAGTTCAATTGTCGCTTTTACCGCAGTAATCCTACTGTTGGTGGGTTTGTTGATTTATGCACAGAAAAAGCTGGTTCAGTCGGGTCCGGTTAAAATCTTAATTAACGGTGAGAAAACTATCACTGTATCGGCAGGAAGTTCATTGCTCTCTACCTTGGCCAATGAGAAGATTTTTTTACCATCGGCCTGTGGTGGCGGTGGCACGTGTGCCATGTGCAAATGCGTTGTAGAGTCTGGTGGTGGCGATGTATTGCCTACCGAAGTGGGCCATTTAAGCCGCAAAGAACAAAAAGAACACGTGCGTCTGGGCTGCCAGGTGAAAGTAAAGCAAGACCTTGACATTCGTATTCCAGAAGAAATTTTTGGCATCAAAAAGTGGGAATGCGAAGTAGTTTCTAACTATAACGTATCCACATTTATTAAAGAGTTTGTTGTGAAACTTCCTCCTGGTGAAACTTTGAAGTTTGAGGCCGGAGGGTATATACAGATCGATGTACCAGAAGTGAAAGTCGATTTTAAAACGATGGACATCACACCTCACCCTGAACTTGGTCACAAGCAGGATGTGTTCCAATCAGATTGGGATAAGTTTAAGTTGTGGGATCTGAAGATGAAGAATGAAGAGCCCATCTTCCGTGCCTATTCCATGGCCAATCACCCTGCTGAAGGAAACATCGTGATGTTGAATATACGTATCGCAACACCACCTTGGGATCGTGCCAATAACAAATGGATGGATGTAAATCCCGGCATTTGTTCTTCGTACGTTTTCTCACGCAAGCCAGGCGATAAAGTAACAATCTCCGGTCCATACGGTGAATTCCATATCAATAAGACACAACGTGAAATGATCTACATTGGTGGTGGTGCCGGTATGGCTCCCCTACGTGCACAGATCTTCCACTTGTTCCATACCGAGAAGTCAAACCGCAAAGTATCGTATTGGTATGGTGGTCGCTCTAAGAAAGAGTTGTTCTACACAGAACATTTCAGAAAAATTGAGAAGCAGTTCCCCAATTTCAAGTTTTATATTGCCCTATCAGAACCACTTCCTGATGACAACTGGAAAGTAAATAAGAGCCTGGATGACACCGAAGGTGACGGGTATATCGGCTTCATTCACAAGAGCCTTTTCGATAATTACCTCGCCAACCATCCTTCACCAGAAGATGTAGAATATTATTTGTGTGGACCTCCTTTAATGAATGCCGCTGTATTGAAGATGCTCGATGACATGGGCATTCCAAAAGAAAATATACGTTTTGACGATTTTGGTGGATAATATCAATCCAAACTAATTTGAAAGGAGAGCTAAACACTCTCCTTTCGTGTTTTTATAGGTGTTCTACATTCATTTTTTTAGTTTTGTTTAAAGCCTCACCCATGGACTTAACCATTCTCTTCTCACCACTTGACGAATCCATTTACAATAAGCCTTATGCAGCCAACACCTTTTTCAAATACATAAAAGTTTTTGGAGACAGCATGCCTGACTACAAAGGAGCACACATGGCCATCTTCGGGGTGAACGAAGAGCGTGGCACGGATAATAATAAAGGATGTGCCAAAGGCCCTGACGAAATCCGGAAGAAATTATACCATCTCAAAAAAGGTCTTGGCGCTTATCGCATTGTTGATTTAGGGAATCTGAATCCGGGAATTGATTTGGATGAAACGTATGTGCGAATCAGTGAAGTGTGCCGGATACTTTTAGAGAATAACGTGATGCCGGTGATACTGGGAGGCACACACGATCTTGACTATGGTCAATACAAAGGATATGAAGAAATGGAAAAGCTCGTTAGCTTTTTAAACATCGATGCGTTTCTCGATCTGGAAGATAGTAAAGAATCCAGCTCTTCACGTCAACACATTCATAAAGTCTTATTGCACGAGCCCAATTATCTTTTCAGTTATACACACCTTGCTCATCAATCGTACCTGATTGATACTTCGTCTTCTTCTATATTGGAAAAATTATATTTCGAAGCATTTCGGGTTGGGCAGATACGTACCGATATCACGGAAGTGGAACCATCCATTCGCAATGCTGATTTATTATCCTTTGATGTTACTTCTATCCGATCTTCCGATGCTCCCGGCAATGCCAATGCACAACCATTCGGATTAACGGGCGAGGAAGCGTGTCAACTATGTTGGTATGCCGGACAGAATGAAAAATTAAGCTCAGCCGGTTTTTATGAATACAATCCTGATTTTGATGATGTGCATAAAAAAACGGCTTCCGTGGTTGCTACTATGATCTGGTATTTTGTGGAAGGATTTTATAATCGTAAAAACGAAAACAGTTTTAAGAGTAATGACTTTTTAAAATTTGTCGTTTCTATGCCTGTGGAACCGGAGACACTCACGTTCTATAAAAGCAAAGTGACAGAGAAGTGGTGGATGGAAATTACTTTTCACCGACTTGGAGCGCGTTACGCACGCAACAGCATCATCCCTTGCAGCTATGCCGATTATCAAACCGCAACAAAGGGCGAAGTGCCAGAACGTTACATTAATACATTAGCCAAAATAATTTAATACAATGACCAAAGTTTTTTTTGCGTTACTGGTGACTATCTCCCTTTTCTCCTGCAACCCATCTAACGATCCGCAGAAAATTATTAACAAAGCCATTAAAGCTTCCGGAGGCGAAAAGTATTTGCATTCAACGATTGAATTTGATTTCCGCGAACGGCATTATGTTGCCCAACGCGAAGGCGGAAAATTTTCTTATGAACGAATCACTAAAGATAGCACCAACACAATTCACGATTTCGTCACCAACAATGGATTCGAACGAAAAATCAATGACCAGCTTGTAGCGGTGGCTGACACCATGAAAACAAAATACACCTCCTCAGTAAACTCGGTGATCTATTTCGCGCTACTTCCCTATGCGCTGAACGACCCTGCCGTGATAAAACATTTCTTAGGAGAAACAACCATCGATCAGAAAGAATATTATAAAGTAAAAATAACCTTTCAGCCGCAAGGTGGTGGCGAAGATTTTGAAGACACTTTTATATATTGGATTGATAAAAATGATTTCACCATCGGATACATGGCCTATTCCTATGAAGAAAGTGATGGCATCGGACTACGTTTTCGAAAAGCATATAACGCTCGCAACGTAAACGGAATTCTTTTTCTGGATTACATCAATTTTAAACCAAAAGGTCATACACAAATCACCGAGTTGGAAGATCTTTATAAAAAAGGCGCGTTGGATGAGTTAAGTAAAATAGAGCTAATCAACATTCAGGTAAAATAATACTGCCACTTAATTACTTTATACGTTGCTGATTCTTCCTTAACCGGATAAGTTGAATAGCTGTGACCAGCATGATAGCGGATGTGATCATCAAAATGATTTTAAAGTGATCTCCTGAAGTAAGTGAAAAAGCGCTGATGATGGCTTTGTCAACATGATTAAATCCAATTACCAAAGTAGTTCCAAGTATCGTTAGCAAAACCAGATCGTACCACGCTGCATGCCGATATCGAGTTGGTACTACTCTCATGTCGTTCACAATCAAAATCAAAAAGTAAGTAAGCAGTGGCAAGATTAATCCATTCAATGCCTGCACCGCAAGGATAACCGGAATTGGTTTAATGCCACTGATTCCAAAAATAAAACCCGTTAATAATACTGACATCCAGGCGAATCTAACCACACTTCTTTTCTCTGTTCCAAAAACAGTCGATGCAATTAACGCGGCCGCATAGGGAGATGTGATGGCTGAAGAAAAACCTGCTGCAAATAATCCTAACCCAAGTGCCAGGGATCCAATTACCCCTATCTTACTTTGGAATAACATGGCCAATTCACCAAAGGATGAAAAACTTCCGATTTGAGCTCCGGCCAACATGATCCAACTCGTAATAATGCCTCCGATTAAAACAGACAACGTAAGACCTATTCGCATCAGTGGAATGGTATGACCTTTACTGATCGCTGATCCAATAAAAATATTATAAGGAACGATAGTGGTTCCCACGAGAGCCAATGTAAGCCATTCTGATCCTGCCGGTATGGTTGGAATTACTGACGATTTTATCAAGGATGAAAAATTAAAATCGCCTTGTAAGGCAAGCAAAAGAAATGCAATTCCCATTAATCCTACCAAAGTAGTCATGACCGTTGAAATCCATCGACTGCCTCCATGCCACAAAATTAATCCAGCTAAGGCTGTGATAAAGGTAGCGTAAACCCGTCCGTCACCATCAAATAAAATTGATGATCCGGATACGGCTCCTAAAATATTTCCTGCTTCATAGGCAGCACACCCCAGTAGCACCGGCCCAGCCACAACCCACTTAATCCAAAATCCCGTTTTACTTCCAAACTTATCTTCCAGTGCCTGACCAAAGGTTAACCCGCTCGCAATTACTATGCGTGCCGATGCTTCCTGCAATACAATGCATGCGATAGTGGCAAATGCTACTGCCCATAATAATTGTGTCTGATATTGTGATCCAGCAGTAACCGCAGTAGTCACTGTTCCCGGCCCGATGAAGGCGGCAGAAATTACAGACCACAGAATAACACTGGAAATTTTAGAAGAAGAATTTTTACTTTTGGACTGCATATTATGTACGAATCTATGATTGAAACTCCATCCGATTATTTAACCTTTAGTAATTGAACAGAAAATCATCACCTAAATATATACCTTCCATGAAGAAGGCCCATTAGCCATGTAAAAATTCCTTGGTTATGATGTTTTGGGGTATATCTGCAATATGTGTTTTCCCTACACACTCCTAGCAATGCCAGAATAAGCCAGTGATAAAATACCACGATATGGGTATTTTATAGGCCGATCTTTCACAATTACTTGCATTTGTTAAATTTATAGTCTCCACGCTAATCAATAAAACTTTGAACTTCAAGACGCTTTCTATTATCCTCGCTATTGCAATGGTTGCATCCAACGCATATTTCCTATCTCAACCTTCACAAACCGAGTCTTCTTTTAATAATGAAAAAGGCGAGAATTTTACACTCACCCAAAAGGATGTCAATGACTTGTTTAACTTCATGGACCCACTTACTGTCGAGGACTCTACGCTACTTCTCCTGTGGAAACAGAAAAGCGCCATTATGGACTCGACCTCCGGCACTCCGTTTTCACCGGTAGATGCCGCCCATAAACTTAAAGAATTTAAGGATTGGAATACACAAACAGGAAACCTGATCCGTAAAATCAAGCCACATGGTTTTGCCTTTGGAAAAAATCGCATACGTAACTTGCTTAAGGAGATTGATAATATCAACCGCCAGGAAACAGATTCCGACAAAAAAATATACGGTGTGCGCGCATACCTTACACTCACACCCAGACCGAATGAACCCAAACGACATTATTTGGATTTAATGCTGGTGCCTATTAAACAAGATGGTACGCCTTACCACGACTTATTCAATAAAGCACTGACACAGACCACAACTAGCGATGCTCTTTTAAATACTTCCTTGCCTTGTCCAGATCAGTGTAATGAATAAATTTTATACTATGGCGTTAAATGATTTTTTTAAGTATGGTTCCGTCTTTTCACCAGTAATTCCCTTACTCTTTGCATGGCAAAAACTGAATCGCTATCAAGTGGTCATTGTGATTTTTATTGCCTGTTCTTTTTTTTCTGATCTTTTCTCCTTGTATATCTTTAATCCAAGAGGAGGTAATTATCATTTTCTACAGCTATATGGTATAATAGAAGCCTGCTTACTTTTTTACTTCTACAGTTTAGTACTAAAAAATGCAAGGACAAAAATAATAGTCTTGCTCATCGGCTATGGTATATTTTACTCAATTGATTCATTTACTTGGGAGGCCGGTACATTCAATTCTTATGCAAGAGTTATTGAATGCCTATTCATTGTTAGTTTTTCTCTTATGTTATTTCTGCAATTCTATAAGGATGAAGATGATATTTTTATTGAAAAATCACCCTTGTTTTGGTTTAACGTAGCCCTTCTTACGTACTTTGCCGGAGCCTTTTTCTCCTTTATTCTTAGCAAATATTTTCTGCCCGGAGTATTTTCCTGGAAATTTCATAATAGCGCCAACATGTTGAAAAATATTATTATGGCTATCGGACTATGGAAGCTCAAGCGGCCTTAACAGCCCAAACAACTTTATTGCTGGGTAGCACCATGATTTTAATGCTGGTATTCGCCATTGTTTCATTCATATACTTATTTCAACGAAAACTTATTAAACGCAAGATAGCCTATAACGAAATCGAATTCCTTCTAAAAAAACAAGAACTAAGATCGGCCTACGCCTCTATGGAAGGACAGGAAAATGAACGCAAAAGAATTGCAGAAGAATTGCACGACAACATGGGCAGTCTGCTGGCTTCCCTGCGCATTTACACCGACTTGCTGCGTGAGAAAAGCCTAGATCCTGAAACACAACGATTAGCCACCAAAGTCGCTGAGCTATCCGAACTAACCGCTGTAGAAACCAGACGCATTTCACATGAGTTAAGCACACAGTCATTAAAATACTTAGGCCTAAAAGTCCCCATTGAAGAACTATGCCAGTCGATTAGTGAAACACAAAAAATTGAAGTCTCTGCTTCGGTGATGGTTCAAATCGAATTGTCATCTGAGTTAACACTTAATATTTATCGCATCGTACAAGAGCTTATCACCAACACCTTAAAACATGCCAAGGCTACTCACGTCCGTTTAGAGTTAACTCAGGTTTCCAATAATTATCTAAGTCTCATTTATGAGGATAACGGACACGGTTTTGATCTCACAATTATAAAAGCAGGCATGGGACTGCACAATCTTAAAGCTCGCGTAGAACGTTTTGAGGGATCAGTATCTATCGAATCATCGATTAACAAAGGCACCACCGTAATCATTGAATTTCCATTATGACCACGACCAACAAAACCACTGTTATTTTGGCTGACGATCATCCGATTGTCATTGATGGGGTAAAAGAAATTTTGAAAACGATGGATTACATTGTTATTACAAGCACTGCCAATAATGGCACTGAATTACTACAACTTATACACCAGGCACCACCTGACTTGGCAATCATTGATGTAAACATGCCGGGTATTGATGGCATTCAATGCACACGACTGATAAAAAAAGACTTCCCTTCTACTAAAGTGCTAATCCTCACGATGTATAACGACCCTGCACTATTTCACGAAATGATTCAAGTGGGCGCGGATGGATGCTTGCTTAAAAGCAAAGGAAGTGAAGAGCTACGTGAAGCAATAACCCGTGTGCTTCAGGAAAAAAAATATTTTGATTTTGTCCTACCAAGGCTTCAGGCGAATGACACGGCATCTCTGAACCTTACCGATCGAGAAATAGAAATCATCAAATTGATGGTGAAAGGAAAATCCAGTCTGGAAATAGCCGACTTGCTTTTTATTTCAGAGCATACCGTGAAAACCCACAAGAAAAATATTTTCAAAAAATTAAATATTAACGCCTCAGCACAACTTACACCGTTTGCTTTGGCGCATGGGTGGGCCTAATGACCCTTATATAATAATTATTAACCGTAAAGTCTTTAGAACGCTTTGGCTTACAAAAATATGATGTCTATAGGCTGCACGGTCAAAAATTACAAAACAAAATAGTGATGCCTCACAAAACTATTTTTTATAAAAAAACAGCAACATTAGTTGGTGGACGTTGAATCTCCCTTCAGTGAAACAGTAAAAGATGAGCCTTGGCCTGGTTGACTGGTGACTGAAATCATTCCATTATTTATCTCTACAAATTCTTTAACCAACATTAAACCCAACCCAAACCCTTTTTCCTTTTGGGTACCCGGTTTTGTAAAATGGCTATCAATTTTAAATAGCTTCTCAACCTCTTGAGCAGACATACCTACACCTGTATCGGAAACAGTAAGTCTTACTATCTCATGATCCTGGATGGCTGCTATTTTTACAATGCCCCCTGGGTTGCTGAATTTAATTGCATTGGAAAGAAGATTTCTTACGATGAGTCCTAAATGATTCAAATCAGTAAAAACCTGAATGGTTTCCGGCACTTGATATTCAACCGAAATACCTTTGGCTTTTGCCACCTCGCCTAACAAATTAATTTTTTCAATCACTACGCTGTGAAGCAAGGTATTTGTAAAAAAAGGCTTGATGCCCTTAATCTGATTATTAGCCCACTGCAATAAATTATCGAGGTCGCTATGTACGTATTCAAGATTACTTTTAAGCGGTTTAGAAACCTCTAAAAATTCCTGTTGTGTTAACGCATTCTGACTGATAAGATTCATCAACCCACTTAATCCTGCCAACGGACTACGTAAATCGTGTCCAATAATTGAGAATATTTTATCTTTGGTTGCATTCAACTTCATCAAATCGTTCGCTTGTCGATTAATCAAATTATGAGCACTCTTCGATTTCCGAAAACCCCTCAGTATGATTAACAAAAGACTACTCAGTATCACTAATGTCCCAAACCCAAAATAAATAAGTAAGCGCTGATTTCTTATTTCGCTCTCCTTCAGAAGCGAATCTTTGGTAAGTAATTCAATTTTGGTATTTTTTAAATCCGAATCATGTTTAGCTTGAAGCATTAAAATTTGCTGAACAGCACGTTGATCTGTTACAGAATCATTTAGCTGATAAAAAAGAGACTGGTATTCATATGCCTTTACAAAGTCACCCTTACTTGCATATGCTTGAGATAAAACCTGGTAAGTGGATCGCAATCTACTTTCTTCTTTATTTACTTTAGCCAGTTGAATATTTTGATTCAGATACAGTAAAGCCTTGTCAGGATTATTTAACTTTAGATATGCTTTGCCAATTCTATACCGCGAGGATGATTTTAAAGGATTATTGTGTTGGCTGGTAGCGATTGCCAGACAATCTTCAAAGTATTTAAGAGCCTCAGTATAATTACCTTCATCTAAACAAATATCTCCCAGTATTCTCTTTGAAAGCAGTTGACGAATTGGGTTGTTTACATTTTCATTAAGAGACAGAAGCGCAAAATGTCTGGCCGAATCCAGATGATGAAGTGCAAAAAAGCAAGTGGACAAGTTGTATAAACTCCGATTTTTTCCTTTGCTGTCATTCAACTCCTTTGCACCCTGATAGGCCAATTTATAATTACTTAAAGCTTGTTGGTGATTTTTTTGTCTGAAGTCAAGTAATCCCAAGTTGATATAACAATTGGCTATCTCCTTCCTATTATCAAATTCCCGATTGATTTTTAAAGCTTCGGTGGTCGTTGTATATGCATTCAGATAATCACTTTTCCGAAAATATATCCACCCGAGATTCACCGATACGATGCCAAGACCTCTTCTGTACTTTAGTCGTTCCGCCAGTTGCCTGGCCTCTTCAGCATACTGTAGGGCTAAACTCACATTTGTATCCCGCACTGCCAACGAAGCCTCATTCAGTAATAAAACTCGTGTACTGTCCTTAGGGGCGGCCAATACTTCCTTCAATAAACTATCATAATTTTGAGCGGCCAAATTGAAATGGATGAGCACTAGCCCGAAAAGCAAAACCCAAACCCGTAGCACCATCCCTTTATCCATTATAAAATAAGATCCTAAGCTAACTATAAAGTAAGAATGAATTAATTGGCACGCTTAAATGTAACCCAACTAAAAATTTATAAAACTTGCGACAAACAAATTCAGCGTGATTTTAGAAATAAACACTAAAATTCAGGCCAAACCCAATGTATCCGTTCAACAATCGTGCTTTAAATTTGCTGCCCATCAGTTTTAAAAAAAATTACAGGATGGCGAAGATACTTCTTTCGGTAGGAATGAATCCGGATTTTGGGGGTCTACCATTATAGGTAAAGGCCGTTTTATTAGACCCTCCCTCTGTACTATATAGTTTAAGAAACAACCATTTACAGATAAAAAACACTGGTAAAAATAGGTGTAAACACGTGGCCGGCCAGCAGTCGGTGAAGTACGAATGGCTCGACCCAGATAAGACATTATCAGCATCTGATCTAAATGGATTATATTGACTTAAACTAGGAGACATAAAATACACGGCACTTGGGCCTGACTACTATGATGAGAAGTGAAATTCATGTTTTATTACAACATAGTATCCATGAAAAGACTCAAATCCCTGGCTATACTAATGACTTAAAAAATAATATCCTTACTATAAGAATGCAGTATAAGTTCTAATTAGAAAATAGCTTTCGATAAACGAAATAAAGGATTTCTTTTCCCGGGTTTTCGAAATCTAAATATCTCGTACTTACAAAACCATTATTATATAAAAGCCCACTTGATAAGCCCCGACTCTCACCGGGGCTTTCACTTTACCTTCCTCACCGCGCTTAAAAACTAAGGTGCTTCAACTCCGCTTTTTCTTTCACTGCTTTGATCATGGCAGCGTCCAGCGTGTTATCACGCATTTCTTTGGAGGTATGAGTGGCTAGGTACTGCTGACGCTTTTTATTAAGTACTTGTATCTCTCCCTGGATCCGCCCACGTTCTTCCGCTTTTTGTTTTACATAAACTTCACGCTGTGGCACACTCATACCTTTCATTTCTTTAGGTAGTTCATCGTCTTTCGCATTGGCAATAATCTCTTCATTTTCTTTAGAGGCATCCACCAAATCCCAGCTGGAATTACGATAGGCATGAGAGCTTTTAGAAATCGCTCGCTCTACTTTGTTAGCCTGCCCATATGTTTCGGCATTACTGTCCTGCGCAGCTTGCATTTGTTTTTTAGAAACTCCTTTGGAGCCATAATAAACATATGTTTCATTCAGCTTTTCATTCAAGGCGCTGATGCGTTCATCATATGGTGAAGGGATATACACCGTCTTACGGTTTTGTTCAATACTCATGTAGGCACCATATGTAATGTCGGCCCCATCTTTCCAGTTGGTGCGCATACCTTCTTCGAATGGTCCGCAATAAATTGTATTCACAACTACACCTTTTTCACGGGCCAGTGTACAAGCTGTGCGATAGGCTATTCCCCCTTGTGTAAAGGGTTCGTTGCCGGCAATAAATATCATTTTTAAGTCGTTGGGCGAAGTGCTCCAAGTTAACTGTCGCAAAGAAGAATTGATTACATATCCACAGAATTCATTCCCTCCATTAGTAGAAAGGGAAAATAGTTTTTCTGAAATCAAATCAAGATCATCAGTAAGACCACTCACCTGGCGGATGTATCCTTCACTTGAAGAGAGATTGTCATTGCCATATTCATACAACGCAATTTTAATGGTGGGCTTTTGACCATCGGCACATTTGGCGGCAGCTAACTCATTCACCACTTTCCAAAGTTGTGATTTGGCTTGGTCGATCAGGCCGTCCATACTATTGCTGGTATCCAATAACAAAGCGAGTTGAATGCTCTGATCTTTTACCGGAGGCGTTGGCTCGGTGGTGAAGGCGCTCAGGTGCCAAAACAGGATAACAATTACGAGGGTAAGTATGCGGTTCTTAACCTTACTTACGGATGCGTGTGTTGCGTTCATAGTGTTTCTTTTTGGTAAAGTTTACGCGAAAACCTGCGAAGGGGTACCTCAACTTAGTGAGGGGCAGGTGTCATCGGGTGAAACGTACTTTTCGTTGAGTGAGAAGGCGCAAACATCCATGCATTCTCAAAAACCGTATAAATTATTGTATTAACTTTCAGGGAAAGAGAAGTAGGCATAGCAGGAAATAAGTGAACCTTTACAAATTTCGAACTGCGTGACAAAGATCGAGGTAAATTAAAATAGAAAATGAAACGTACGGTCCTCATCATAGGCATTTTTACTGGCGCATTGCTCGCGGTGAATGGTTATGCGCAGAAGCCGGAACAAAAAAAGGAATCGTATAAAAGCTTGAAGAGCCGATCATCACGCACAGGCATTGAGCAACTGTTGCGCGAGGCGAATGAGTTGAAAACCTCCAACCCGGCACAAGCATTAAACAATGTGCAGGATGCACTCGGCATGAGCATCGCGCAGAGTGATAGGTTCAACGAAGCAAAGTGTTACTTGCTGTTGGGAGAGATCAATGAAAATATTCAGGAATGGGGACTTGCTCTTGATAATTATGAACACGCGTATGAAAAACTTTCTAATAGTTATACCCGCACCATTGAATATCAGCATACATTACAAGGTCTGGGTAACACCTATTTAAAGTTGGGCAACTATGCACAAGCGCTACGATACTTTCAGGAAACGGTAAAGATGCCCTTGAGTGATGTCGAGAAAACAGAACGCCAACTCGATATTTCGGAAGTTTATTACCAGATGGGCAACTACCCCGAAGCGCTTAAGGCAATCGAAGAAACCGGCAGTACTTCCAAAATTCGTAATGAAACACTGGAAGGGAAAATCCAGAATCAGAAAGCAAAAATCTACGCGCGTCTGAATAATGTGGATAAGGCCAATGATTTATTTCAATCCTCACAGCGCAACTTACGGGCTGCCAATGCTGCACCCAAGCAAGATCGCGAGGAAGAACTTGCCATTCAATCATCAAAAGCAAAAGAAGAAATATCAGGAGCATTGCGTGAACAAAAACGTTATGATGAAGACATCGCGCTGCGCGAACAATCTATCGATTATAATACGGTGTCGAACAATTTAGGCGAAGTATCCAAAGATAAAATTGAACTCAGCAAATCACTGGTCGCCAAAGGTGAAACCAACAAAGCCATTTTAGAACTGGAGGAAGCGGCCGTACTGGCCGATACGATCAACAATCCGAAAGAACAAGCCAATGCCTATCTGAATCTCGCTGAACTTTACGAAAAAAAAGGAAGTCCCTCGCAGGCACTTAGCACATTTAAAAAGTATAGCGAAGCCGTGGCGCGTACGGAAAAGCAAAACGAACTCGTCCTGCAAGAGAAAGCCAACCTGATCAAACAACAAAAAGAAATTGAAGCGCTCAGCAATCGTGTGGTGTTGGGGCAGCAGGAAGAGCAAACTACCTTGCAACGTCAGCAACTGATTATCTACGGGTTGCTGGTAATCATCGCCATCATTATGGTAACATCTTATTTTATATTTAAGAATGCCCAGGAAAGCAAACGCGCAAATCAACTACTGGCGCTCAAGTCGCTGCGTAGTCAGATGAATCCTCATTTCATTTTTAATGCATTAAATTCTGTCAATCATTTTATTTCACAAAACGATGAGCGTACGGCCAACAAATTTCTTTCAGAGTTTTCGCGTCTGATGCGGTTGGTGATGGAGAACTCGCAGGAAGATTTCATCCCACTTCATAAAGAAGAAGAAATCATTTCGCTCTATGTAAAACTGGAGCACTATCGCTTCCGTGATAAGTTTGATTACCAGATTCGCGTAGATGACGATCTCAACAAAGAAACGATTGAACTTCCTCCGATGCTCATTCAGCCTTACATTGAAAATGCAGTGTGGCATGGATTGCGCTACAAAGAATCAAAAGGAACCCTGGATGTGCATATCGGAAAAGATACGCAAGGATTGAAAGTAGAAATCATTGACGATGGCATTGGCCGCAAGAAGTCAACGGAGTTGAAAACCGAGAATCAGAAAAAGCATAACTCTACCGGATTGAAAAACATCCAGGAGCGACTGCATATACTAAACGCCATCTATAAAACCAGTTATCGTGTGGTCACTGAGGATCTTCCTGCCGATGGAGGCACACGCGTAACCATTTCATTACCCTTGCAAAACGAAAGGCCCATATGAAAGCAGTAATCATCGATGACGAAAAAGACAGTCGCAACATTCTGTCTAATTACTTAAAAAAGTATTGTCCCGATGTTACCGTGTGTGGCTTTGGTGAGTCGGTGGCAACCGGCTTAGAAGAAATTAAAAAACATCAACCCGATATCGTCTTTCTGGATATTGAAATGCCATACGGCAACGGCTTTGACTTGCTGGATAAAATAGAAGAAATCACCTTTGAAACTGTTTTTGTAACGGCCTTTAATAATTATGCTATCCAGGCATTGAATCAGAGCGCTGCGTATTATTTATTAAAACCTATTGACATCGATGAACTGATAAAATCCGTTGATAAAATCCGAAAAGAACGCAGCGAACAGAATTATATGCAGCATGCCCGCGTGCTCCTCGAAAATAAAAAACCGGGCGCGAATCAAAAAATTATGTTGCCCACCATGGAGGGATTTGAAATCGTGAATATCAATACCATTCTTTATTGTGAAGCCGCTGACAATTTCACCAAGTTCTTTTTTGAGCAAGGTCAGCCGTTACTAATTTGTCGTACGCTTAAATATTTTGAAGATGTACTAACGGATCATCGTTTTCTTCGAATTCATCGATCGTATTTGATCAATCCTGAATTTGTGATGCGTTATACCAAAGGGAAGGGCGGTTTTGTAACGATGAAGAATAATCAGGAATTAGAAATCTCACCTAATAAAAAGAAAGATTTTCTGAATTTATTTGGATAGCCTGAAATAAAAATCACTTCCATTAAATTTGAGGACACATAATCTCCTAGTAAGTCTTCCATACGTAAACTCTTACTTGCATAAGTAAGTGATCATGCTTATACTGCACACTTAGTAATTTGTTAAACGAAACCTAAACACCATGAGCGCAAAGTTTTTTTTGATTTCTGTTATCTGTCTAATGTCCATTTCACCTGCTTTTTCACAAGAGGCCACTGTAAGCGAAGAGGAACTAACCAAATATGCAACGGCCATGGATTCTATCAATGAAATGTCCGCTGAAGTGATTATCTTAATTACGGATCTGGTTAAGAATACTGATTTAATGAATGCAACCCGTTACAATGAACTTTCTAAAATCATCAACAATGAAACCAAGCTGACCGAAGCTGAAGCAACCCTAGAAGAAGTTGCTTTCGTAAAAGAAGTGGCGGTTAAGAAAGGGGAGGCCACCGCCCGGATAAACGAAGCATTTCAAAGTCTTGCTAAGGATTACATAGGCGCTGCTACTTATAACAAAGTAAAAAAAGCCCTTGGTTCCGATGTTGAATTAAAGAACAAATATGATTCATTAATCACCGAATTAGCCAAGGATAATCCAGGCGTACAATGATAAAATAGAACAAAATAAATAAGCCGGATAAATTTGATCCGGTTTTTTTATGCCTTCCTCTGAATCAGATAATCGGTTTTGTCGCTTATGCTATGACCGTTCTTAACATTCATGCATTTATCTACATTTTGAATGATTAACTTTCTTTCTTAACATTCAATTCATTCTCCCATGAAACATTCTTATATTCTATTTTTACTTTTTATTTTTTCTTTACCCAGCTTTTCGCAAAAGAAAAAATCCGCAACGCCTACCTATTATTACCCCGATAAAGAATGGCTTCATAAAACACCAGACGAAGTGGGCATGGATGCTGCCAAAGTAAAAGTGGCAATAGACTTTGCTATCACTCATGAGACCAAAAGTCCTCGCAGCATGGAGCAAAATCATTATCAGACTTTTGGTCGCGAACCATTTGGCGATGCGATTGGACCGATGAAAGATCGCGGAGCACAAACCGGCATCATTATCAAAAATGGTTATGTAATTGCAGAATGGGGCGAGCCGTTGCGGCCCGATATGACGCACAGCGTCACGAAAAGTTTTCTTTCAACAACCGTAGGTCTTGCCTATGATCGCGGATTGATCAAAAGCATTAGCGACACCATATATGCGTATATGGCACCCATTCAATTGTACTCATCTATTGATAACGGTAACAAAGCAGACCAATTTGGAAAGCAACAAATGCTTGATCTATTTAATACGCCTCACAACCGCACTATTACCTGGAATGATATGCTTAGGCAAACCAGTGACTGGGAAGGAACCTTGTGGGGTAAACCGGAATGGGCCGACCGACCCAGCCTTGACCCTAAAGAATGGTTGACAAGAAAACGAAATGCTCCGGGCACCTTCTATGAATATAATGACACGCGTGTGAATGCCCTCGCTCTTGCTCTTTTGAATGTGTGGCGTAAACCGCTACCACAGATACTCAAAGAAAATATTATGGACGAAATCAATGCATCAAACACCTGGCGATGGTATGGTTATGATAATTCATGGATTGTCATGGATGGAAATATTGTTCAATCCGTAAGCGGTGGTGGCCATTGGGGGGGTGGCATGATCATCAACGCCTATGACATGGCTCGCTTTGGTTACTTAACGCTGCGCAATGGCAAGTGGAAAGAAAAACAACTGTTGTCAGCGCAATGGTTGGAATGGTCAGCCACTCCTACCCCTGCTCAAATAGGTTATGGGTTTATGAATTACTTCTTGAATACGGACAAGAAATATTTACCCAGCGCTCCCACTACTGCCTTCACACATATTGGCAATGGCACCAATATGATCTATGTGGACAAAGAAAATGATATTGTGGCTGTAGTGCGTTGGATTGATAATTCTTCGCTGGATGGATTTGTGAATGCACTATTGAAGGCTGTGAAGTAAAATATATAGTTGCGAGTCGTCAGTTGTACCTGATCCTCGCAACTATATGCTATTCGATCAAAGCTCCTTTCTAAAGTACGCGAACTTTGATCGAGCGGAAATACACGGGTGCTCCATGATCTTGTAAAGAGATCGCTCCGACTTTTGATTTATTCCAATCCGGATAACCCACCCATTTACTTTTCTGATATCGCTGGTTATAGTCTTCGCTGCCCTCATCAAACTCCACAGTCTTTTCACCATTAAGATAATGCTCTACATGTCCATTATTATATACAATTCTGGTTGTGTTCCACTCACCAACAGGCATCACCTTCTTAGTATCAGGCGCTTCGAACATATCATAATTGCTTCCTACTTTTTGCGCAGGGTTTAATGCACCGCCTGTCCAGCCCGCATCATCCATAACCTGATATTCCGGTCCTGTTTCATAATCATGCTTATATTGTGGACCTTCACTAATATGGTAAAGGATTCCACTATTACCTCCTGGTGAAATCTTCCATTCTACTACCAATTCAAAATTGCCAAAGGTTTTTGTGGTCAACAATGATCCTCCCATATGGCCACTTCCCTCACCAAGGCCACTGCCATCACACACAATTGCACCTTCTTTTACTGACCAAAGCGGACCGATGGTATCGCTGTTGTAGCGTTTCCAACCATCGAGTGTCGTACCGTTGAAAAGCAATTCCCAACCGGCAGCTTTTTCTTCTTCGGTTAGCGTATTAGGCGTTGCTTCAGCAGTTGTAGTTTCTTGCTTTGTCTCAGACTTTTGGCAGGATAGGGCAACTATCGCCATCAGGAAAACAAATACATGGAAAAGATTCAATTTTTTCATGGCTATACGATTTATGTTTAGGTTGATTAAAATTAATTGGTTCAACTCATAACTTGAACCATCTCTTATTTGAAAGGTCTATATGTGTGTTTACAGCACGTTATTTAGTTGCTCTTTTATTTTCTCTAGTTCTTCCTTCATCATAACTACCTGTTTTTGCATTTCCGCATCATTTGCCTTGCTTCCGATGGTATTTATCTCGCGCCCTATTTCCTGTGCAATGAATCCCAACTTCTTTCCATTAGACTGCTTGTCGGAAAGCACTTTTAAAAAATAATCGAGGTGCATTTTTAGTCGAACTCGCTCTTCGTGGATATCAAGTTTCTCGATGTAGAATATGATTTCTTGCTCAAGTCTGTTAGGGTCAAATCCTTCGCTACCAAAAAATTCAGTTATGCTTCCTTTTATCCTGCTTCGTACTTTTTCAACTCTCTTTGGATCGAGCACCTCCACTTCCTTAAGTCCATTTCCAATTGAATGAATATAAGAAGCCAATTTTTCCTCAAGCACCTTTCCTTCTGCCAGACGAAACTGTTCACACTTTTGAATGGCCTCCTGCACCAACTTATTCACACGCTCCCACTCAGCAGGATCAAATTCTTCTTTGCCGTTACCTTGAATAACATCAGGTGAATTTAACGCCAATTGAAAAATATAATCATTGGAGGGCATATTCACCTTCTCCGCCAGTTTTTTTATTTCGTTATAATAGGCTACAAAGAGGGCTTCATTATAACTTTGGCGTATCTCCACACGCCCGGTTTTCTGATAATCAATAGACAGAGATACTTTACCTCGCTCCAACTTATCGGCAATGATATTCCGAAGTTCCAACTCCTTCTCCGAAAACTGTTTTGCAAGCCGAAGGTTGAGATCGAGAAATTTTGAGTTCAAACTTTTTACTTCCACGGTGATGTTCACATCGCCCGTATTTACCGTGGCCTGACCAAAGCCTGTCATTGATTTTATCATACGTAAAGAAACAATTGAGTCTTTTTTATCTCAATTGAGTTGCGAAGGTATTTAATTTTACGCTAACCAAAACCCTCAAGATGTTATCTCAAAGGCAATAAGCCATTGAAGGCTTTAATAGACCTTCTAAAAATCAAAACCGAGGGTAACTGAAAGTCGTGGGTTTTTTACCGTATAGTTTTCTACCGGCCACGCAAGATCAAATTTCATGTAATAACCCAGCATCATTGTGCGTAAACCAAATCCATAACTATATAACCAGGGATTTAAATATTCATCAATTTCAATTCGGAAAGGACTTCCTGATTGCACTTCAGGTACCACTCTCTTGCGGACACTATTTTTTGCATTGAAAGGCAATGGGCCCGTCCAACTGGTGCCCACATCATAAAAGGCAGTGAACTGAAGATTTCTGAAAAAATTTGACGTGATCGGTCCATTGGAAAGTGCCCTTATAAGTGGCACACGAAATTCTGCACTTGCCATCGCAACATTGTTACCGTATAAAGTAGCATAATCAAATCCTCGAAGGCTTGTCGCGAACTCGGTAAACAGAAGGTTTTCGTTATAAGTACCTACAGCATTCATCAATGGATTTTGAAGGCCATCATAATTAATTTTATTTCCAAACCAGTTATCAATACCACCTAGCAGGTATTTTTTAGGTGAATTACCAAAGGAAGTTCCCGCAAAACCTCTTACCGCGAAGACAATCTCCCTATAAATTTTTTGATAATGACGCAGATCGATTGATACCCGAGAAAAGCTTTTCTGATTGTTGCCCAATGCCTCATTGTGAATGGCTGTAAACTTTCCCCGTGTGCCTTCAATGATATTCATGCCCGTGGTCACTGAGTTGTCATACACTACTTCCAATTTTCCACCCGTATAAAACTGTAATGCTGAAGGCCTAAACTCCGGTCCGCCTTGAGGTATATTCATTCCCCGATCGGTAAATTGAGTAAAGCCCGCAAAAGGTTTTAACGAAACCCTGGTGCGAACAGAAATAGGATAGGACGCACCGAACTCAATTTTTTGAAAAGAATATTTCTGAAGTTCTACATCGGTTGCTTTATCCTGTTGTGTTTTCCAAAAAATAACTTTACGATCGAAACGGAAACTATAATCTATGCGATGTGGTAAATATTGTACTTCCGCAAAAACATCACCGCTTTTAAAATCACTCAAACTCATTTGAATACCTCCTAGAATTCGGTAATTCTCCAACATGTCATTCATTTGTGTTTCGATCCTCATACTCAATCCTCGCAATGGATCTACCAATAAATTGGTTAACAGGTTTTCATAACTAAATTTAGGCGCATAGTTGAATGGCCCGGTCACCCGATTCGATTCCCGGGCTTTCATATAGCGTGTAAGAAATGTCTCGCTCGGTTGTTTGGCTTTCACAACTTCATCTTCAAAAACATAATCGTCTGTGTTGATCGGTTTTTCCTTGGGTGCAACTGGCTTTAATGTGTCTTGATTTACAGGCTCATCAAACTTATAGTCATCGGTATTGATTACATCCGTCTTTTGCTGTGTCGTATCTTTCTTTTCTGGAACTACTTGTTGTTGTGTTGTATCCAGTTTCTCCTTAAGCCGCTGATTAATCAGGTCTTTCACTGTCATCGGTTTCACCGACTCTTTTTTTCGTTTTTCGGTAATCACCTTTGCTTGCATTACTTCTTTTCGTCTGGAGGCTGGCGTGAAGATCTGGCGTTGATAATTGAAATTATTCAGCACGAAAATATCTTCACTCAATTTACTGGTCATTACCATAGCAAGTGAACGATTGGCGAAATCAATGTCGTAATCTTTAATACTTGAATTAAAGTTCGTTACCTGTGAATAGATACCGCTTGTTCTGCTAAACTTAAATAGGTTGATAATACCGCGCTGGTCGCTCAAATAATACACATTATCAATATCGATAGCCTTGGGCTTAAAATCTTTTCCAACGGTGTTTGTTAGTTTCGAAACTTGCACGGTAGTAGTATCCAGGTTAAATAAATAAAGATTATACCGATTCATAGACTTGGTATAATCATTCACCTTATTTACTAATGAATCTGTGGTGCGGTTAGAACTAAAAACTATGGTATTAGAGTTTGGAATAAACGATGGATCAAGATCATCAAATAAATCATTCGTTAATCTTCTGGTTCTGTCTCTGCGACTGCTGATCAGGAAGAGATCATTTTGACCTTCGAAGTCTGCACTCAATATGGCCAGTCTTCCGTTACCTGAAAAATCGAAGTTGCGTATGTTACTGAAGCGATCCAGTTCGCGCGGTAATTTACTTTTAGTAAGTAAGTCATATAGCCAAAATATATATTGACCGTTTTTAGTGCCGATCACACCCAGCGTGTTGGCATCGGCCCAACTCAACAAAGGTACCCTGTAATCCACATCTTGCTTTATTACCTTGTTACCACCATTGAGGATAACCGATTCTTTTCCGTTTTCCAATGACTTTACGATCACACTAAATTTTCCACGATCATTTTCCGCATAGGCGATCTTCTTTCCATCGGGACTTATTTTCACGGTAGTATATACAACGGTTTTGCGATGAGAGGGACTGAACCGGGTGGAATCAGAAGGGCTTATATAGCTTTTCGCCACACTCTGTTCCATGGTACCATAATAATTCTTCCACTCAATCATTAATTGTTTGAAGGGAATACCCAGCGTAATCAACACACTCTTCTCTTCATTGCGAATTATGCGCGTGTAGTTTAAGATGTTGTTGACGCTACTCTTTCCATATTTTTCAACAATAAAATTCCAGATTGACTGACCTATTAATGCTGATTCTTTTCCTGTTAGCTTAAGCGCTTTATTTACTCTTTTACTTTTTATGAATTGCCGTACAAAATCATCCATTTCCTCGTTCCATCCTTTAGCTACATAACGTGAAGCACCATCAACAAACCATTCGGGCAAATTCAGCAACACGGCATTTTGAAACATGTCCTTTAGGCTGCCGCCAAACATCATCTCATTCAGCATCAAATCTGAAAACTTGAATATTAACTCTTCCTTAAACTCTTCAATGTTTCCAGGGTGCGCGATTTCTACATACGGTTTAATAAATTCTGTTTCACCGCCCGAACTAAATTGTGCGTCATTAAGACCTATGTTGCTTTGTTGTAAATCGATGACAGAGTTGTATAAAAAAACTTTCGTCTTTTGGTATGGATAAAATCCAATAAGGTCAGTGATGCGATCAAATTGCGCTTCAAGATATTGTAAAGATTCCTGTGCAACCCGTTTCCGATCATCGTAATAGTACACATCAAAGTTTTCGGAACTCAAATATTTCCACTCGAACTGTTTAAACTGAATTCTGTTTTTACCAAATGTTTCAAGTGCCTGCTGACTAAAAGCGTCACTGAATAAAAACAATATTCCCGCTATGACTCCTAAATATCGAAACGATCCTCTCATACTAATCCTCTGGATTTCGAAAATAACGATTTAAACCGATTAATATTGACTTCCGGCCGGATTTCAATTTTACCCAAAAGCCAATCCAGAAGATGCCCCGAAAAATAAGGGGCCAAACTTACCCCTTTGGTTCCTAAGCCATTAAAAATAATAACATTTTCAGAAATGGGCAGGCTCCCTAATATAGGCTTACGATCCGGAGTAGTTGGCCTGAAACCCCAATCCTGCGAAATAATCTTATACGGAACCTTAAGTAACTCATCTAACTTCTGCTGCAACTCCAAACGTCCTGACTGGGTTGTTTCCGATGTCAGAAGCTTTGACTCGTAGGTAGCGCCAACTTTATACCGGTTCATTTCATTCATAGGCACCATATAAACACCTCTGTTGTAAATCAGTTCCAGCTTTTCTTCCAATTCTATGGTCAAAGTTTCTCCTTTTAACAACCGAATAGGCACAACACCCGCAATCGTAGATTGTTGTAAAGCAGTGCCATTGCAAAAAATAATTTTTCCCGCATCGATATTTTTATAGCGAATCCCTTCAGGCTTTATTTCTAGTTGAGTTTCATCAAATCGTTCATGCCTGTAAGAATCGTGCGAAAGCAAATGATTTCTTACATGATGAAGAAAGGCTAGCACATCCAGGTAACCACATTCTTTTAAAACAATCCCACCAAACGGGTCATGCACCTGGTTTCCAAATCTGCTCTCTGTAAACACCTCCTGGATATAGTTGCGTAGATCTTGGTCTACACTTTTCCCCATCCATTCATTTTGCTCTGCAACAGATAAAAATGGCCGATAGATAGGTTGTGGATAATAAAACCGCTGACCTAACATTTTTTCGGCCCACGTATAAAAGCGCTGTAGTTCAGTGAACATTGTTTCTGCCATCCAGGTCTTAGTCATTAACTTACCTGTAATGGGATTAAACAGGCCGGCAGCAATGGCCGAGCTTCTATTTGACGAAGGCTCATCAAAAACGATAAACTTTTTGCCTTGCTCAAATAAGCGTAACGCCAGCGCAGATCCCGCAAGGCCCTGACCTACTATAATATAATCAATCAATTTGATGTCTTATTATTCACTCAAAAATACAATACAATAGGACAAATGTACTTTAATGGGCCTGAATGGAGACAAACCTTATGAACCTATATCGGGTTTTGATAAAAGGAATTACTTTTACCTATAGATATGATTCAAATACAAACATTTACATTCAATCCTTTTGCTGAAAACACCTATTTGGTATATGATGAAACGGGCGAAGGAGTGGTGATTGACCCGGGTTGCTATGAGAAAGTCGAAAAAGAAACGCTTGCTCAATTTATCGAGGCTAAAAAATTAAAGATCAAATATTTATTAAACACCCATTGTCATATCGACCATGTGCTGGGCAATGAGTTTGTAAAAGAAAAATATAAGGTGCCTTTTCTCATTCACAAAAATGATGATCCCGTACTTAGGTCAGTAAAAGCCTATGCTCCATCCTATGGATTTAATTTATATCACGAAGTTCTTCCTGACGGCTATTTAGCGGAAGGGGATACCGTGTCGTTCGGCAACATCATCTTTGATATTCTTTTTCTTCCAGGCCATGCTCCAGGTCACATTGGTTTTTACCATAAAGATTCTCTCTCGCTATTAAGTGGTGACGTTTTGTTTGAACAAAGTATCGGGCGCACTGATCTTCCAGGTGGAGATCACAACACACTCATCAAAAGCATTCATCAAAAAATATTCACCTTGCCCGATCAGGTAGTTGTCTATCCAGGCCATGGAAACACCACCACGGTGGGGGAGGAAAAAATTTCAAACCCTTATTGTTCTTTAAATATTTCTCAATGAGTCTGCTGCGACACATCCCCAACATGTTAACCATCGGGAATCTTTTGTGCGGATGCCTTGGCATTATTAGTATTTCAGGAAATTATCCTATAGAACCGGCTTATTTTATTTGGGCTGCCGGTGTCTTTGATTTTTTTGACGGCTTCGCAGCAAGACTTTTAAAGGTTTCATCCCCAATTGGCAAAGAACTAGATTCCCTCGCAGACATGGTAAGTTTTGGCGTGCTTCCCGCAATGGCCATGTATCATTGGATCGATTCATCCACCGAAACAAGCTTGCTGTCATACATCGCACTGATGATTGCTGCTTTTTCCGCCTTGCGATTAGCAAAGTTTAACATTGATACCCGACAAACTGATTCATTTATTGGTGTGCCCACACCGGCAAACGCGTTGTTTATTTCTTCATTAGCTTTCTTGCCTGACTCGATTAGAACATCTGTGTTTACGACTCCTGTTTTAATTGGAATTACCATTGTGTTTTCACTGTTGATGGTAGCACCCTTTGAACTGTTTGCCTTAAAATTCAAAGATTTTTCGTGGGGCAATAACAAATTAAGGTTTACTTTTCTTCTGTTATCCGTATTCCTGTTAGGGATTTTTAAAGCGGGAGCGTTACCTCTTATTATACTTTCTTACATCATTATTTCGTTAGGGAACAAGATTCCGGCAGGAAAGAAAAATTAACTATTCGGGTGATTTCTTTCAATAAAAAAATAATAGCAGCGTTCACGCTATGCCTGGCTGGGTTAGCTACTCATGGTATTGCCCAAACCGCTTCCGTATTAAGTACTGGTAATTGGGTTAAGTTTTCTGTGACGAAGGATGCCGTTGTTAAAATTGATTACACCCATTTGCGTAATGCTGGAATAAATCCTGATCAAATTAACCCTAAGCAGATCAAAATATTTTCGGGTAGTTACGGAATGTTGCCCCAGTCCAATAGCAGCCCGCGTAAAGTTGATTTAACTGAAATTCCGATTTTTATTTCAGGGGAATCTGATAACAAGTTTAACACCTCCGATTACCTTCTTTTCTTTGCGCTGGGACCCGATCAAAATAATTACGATATCGCTAAACAACTTTTTCATTATGAAAACAATCTGTATTCGGATAAGAACTTCTATTTCCTAACGATCAGTGATGGTGACGGGAAACGAATTGTTAATATCGATAACATAAATGGCTCATTCCCTCTTATTCAAACCTATGACGACTTCGCCTATTACGAAACGGAAAAATATAACCTGTTAAAATCAGGAAGGCATTGGTTTGGAGAACAGTTTGATGCCACTACGGAGGCCACCATTCGGTTTGATATTCCAGGAATTGCTGACAACTCCGACATCAAATTAGTATCCCATGTGATGGCACAATCTATAACCAACACATCATTTCAGGTTTCAATAAACAATACACCCGTACTTACACAACTAATTGACGCGATACCTAATTCATCCTATGGAATTAAAGGGCGAATTAAAGTTGACACCATTCGTTTTTCTGCCGCCTCCGTTTCCGCCTCTGCAAAACAAAATCAAGACATCAAATATCAGTTTACAAAAGGTAGCCCTGGTGTTTCCGTTGGTTATTTGGATTTTTTCCTTCTTTCATTCAAAAGAAAATTAGCCTTGTATGGAGATCAAACCATTTTCAGGTCAGCTGAAAGCACTATTAACAATATTTCTTCTTTTGAAATTTCTCCTTCAACTTCTGGAATTCAAGTGTGGGACATATCTAATCCCGATGAAGTAAAAAATCAAGCATTTACTATATCTGGATCGAAAATAATATTTTCTACCGCGACTAATGCACTTCGCACTTTCATTGTGTTTAATCCAGCTAAAGTAATTGCCCCTGTTTTTGAATCGAAGGTTGAAAATCAAAATCTGCATCAATTCACCTCACCAGAATTGATCATCATCGCAAACACTACTTTGCTTAGTGAAGCACAGCGATTGGCAGCACATCGGCAAACTCACTCTGGCATCTCAACAAAAGTGGTTACCGCAGAACAGGTTTACAATGAATACGCTGGGGGAAAACAGGACATAACCGCCATTCGTGACTTCATTCGCGACTTGTATGCCCAGCCAGCATCCTCACTAAAAAATGCTTTGCTATTTGGTCGAGGGTCGTATGATTATAAAAACAGGGTGCTGGGAAACACGAATCTTGTTCCCATATACGAATCAAGAAATTCACTTAGTCCATTAGAGACGTATTCCTCTGATGACTACTTTGGATTTCTTGAACTAACGGAAGGTGATTGGCTGGAAAGCCCGGCACAAAATCATACGTTGGAGATTGGTGTCGGTCGCCTGCCCTTAAAAAACATAGACGAAGCACGTAATGTGGTTGACAAGTTGATTGAATATGATCTTAAAATAATTGACGCAGACACATGGCAGAATGAATTTCTTTTCGTTGCCGATGATGGCGATTTCAACATACATCACAATCAGGCAGACCAACTGGCAAACTCCATTGAATTGTATGACCCGGTGTTTAACGCTAAGAAATTTTATTTGGATTCTTTTGATCAGTTGGATCGTCCAAGTGGGCAGTACAGTCCTGCTGCAACCAAAGCCCTTGATCTGGAGACCCGAAAAGGGTCACTCATCGTAAATTATACCGGGCATGGTTCAGAACAAGTATGGATGGACGAGCGAATTTTAGATGAAACAATGATTGGTAATTGGAAACAAGCTCCCAAATACCCGTTATTCGTTACGGCCACATGCGAATTCGGAAGACATGATGATCCCTTTCAGATATCAAGTGGTGAACGCACATTGTTACAAAAAAAAGGAGGGTCTATTGGATTAGTAACAACAGCACGCCCCGTAAACTCCAGCACCAACTTTACCTTGAATAAAGCTTTTTATGAATCGCTTTTCACAAAAGAAAATAATCGGTTTAGGGTTTTGGGAGATATTTTTCGCGACACAAAAAACAAAAGCTTAAGTGGCATTGCAAATCGCAACTTCTCATTACTGGCCGATCCTTCTATGAAATTAGCGCTTCCGGAAAACAAAATTATTATCGATGTAATCAAGACATCCTCTGGATCAACTCAATTGAATGCATTGTCAACCGTAGTTGTAAAGGGACATGTTGAGAAAAATAATTTGCCTAATAACATGTTTACCGGAGAACTTATTCTTACTCTTTTTGACGGTCCCACCAATGAAGTAACCAAAGGTGACGAAAACCCACCGTTCAATTTCATAAATAGGGGCAACTTATTTTTTCGTGGAAAAACTTTTGTCTCTTCAGGCACTTTTCAAATGGAGTTTATCATGCCTAAAAACACATCGGTTAATTCTGCGACTGGCAAGGTGAGCACCTTTGCTTCAGCACAAAATACGGAATATGCAGGCGGTGCTTTTACTAGTTTTATTGGTGGCCTTGAGGAAAAAACATCTGTAGATAATACATCACCGTTGATTCGATTATTCTTGGGGGATACTACGTTCATTAATGGTGGCAAGGTTGGGCCGAACACCAAAATTGTCGCACTTCTTTCAGACAATAGTGGTATCAACATTTCCTCTACGCCAACTGGCAATAATATAATTGCTCAGGTGGATCAAAACGAACCCATAACATTAAATACCTATTACCAGTCAAAAATTGGAACCTACAAAAATGGCATGATAACGTATCCACTTGACGATCTTGAAAAAGGTAGGCACACACTTAGCCTGTCTGCTTCAGACACATACAATAACCGGGCAACTACTACAGTGGATTTTGTTGTAACCGATGGTGCGGACATTCAAATTGAAGAATTCTCTAACTACCCTAACCCATTTTATGAAACCACCACACTTCAGTTCACACATAGCAGACCAGGAGAAGATCTAGAGGTGTTTTTATCCATATATGACTTGACGGGGAAGCGTATTATCAGTCAGCAATTTGATATTTTGATGAGTCAATACCGAGTAACACTATCGGAATGGGATGGACGAGCAACCGATGGCACAAAATTAAGCCGTGGATTATACGTAGGTAAGCTTTCTGTTCGTTCATTACTGGATGGATCGAAAAATGAGCAATTTACCAAGTTAATTATCCTTAATTAATTACCTTTACCAACCAGATATTTGATTATGAATAGGTTAAGTGTTCTCGTAACCACAGCATTACTTTCGACTACCTTAATAGGAAAATCACAAGGCCTGCAAGGGACTTTGATTGGTCAGGATAGCACCAATAAGGTAATTACAACCGCAGTACCCTTCTTAACCATTACACCCGATTCAAGGTCAGCGGGTATGGGTGATGTAGGCGTGGCCACCACTGCTGATGCGAACTCAGCCTATTGGAATGCTGGCAAGTTGGCATTTATAGAAAATGGGTATGGCGTATCCGCTTCCTACACGCCTTGGCTTGGCAAAATCATCAATGACATGTCTATCTTCTATCTTTCTGGTTTTTATAAAATTGGCCGTGAGCAAACAGTGGCCGCATCCATGAAATATTTCGATTTGGGCGAAATTCAATTTAAGGATGTAAACAATAATGACCTGGGCAGATTCAATCCTCGTGAATTTGCTTTTGACGTCACATACTCCAGAATGCTTACCGAACAATTGTCGATAGGAGGTGCTCTTCGTTATATTCATTCAAATTTAACAGGAGCTCTTACAACGGGAAATATTGATGCAAGACCCGGCAATTCAGTGGCCGTTGATTTTGGTGTCTATTATACTAAACCTTTAGTGTCAAATAATTCAACCTTATCACTAGGTGCTGCCATTACGAATCTTGGCGCAAAGATTTCATATTCCGATGCAAACAACAGGGATTTTATTCCTACTAATCTTAGAATGGGTGGCGCCTACAAAATCGAAGTTGATCCTAAGAACAGCTTCACCTTTGCTGTGGATCTGAATAAACTTATGGTACCAAGTCCTCCAAGAACCGGCACTGAACCTCTGTTAACAGGGGTACTGGGCTCTTTTACCGATGCTCATGGAGGATTTAAGGAGGAAATAAGTGAATTTATGGTTTCGGCTGGAACTGAATATTGGTATAATAAAACATTTGCAGGCCGCCTTGGATATTTTAATGAAGCAAAATCTAAAGGAAACAGAAAATATCTCACAGCAGGTGTCGGGTTCAGATCACAAAAATTTGGTGTTGACCTGGCTTACATGGTGCCAACTAATAAACGCGAAAATGCACTAGCTGAAACACTCCGGGTTTCGATTCTTCTAAACTTTGAGAGCAAGGTAAAAGAAAACGAATCTGTTACTGACTAGAGATCATGCTCGACAGAAAGACAGCACCCAAGTATGCTGAAACAAATTCATTCCTTCTCCCCTCACCTGAAATAAATATATTAAGTAATGGAGTGCCTTTATTCCTTCTTAGGGGAGTTTCTCAACATGTATTGAAAATAGAATTAATATTTAATGCGGGTAAATGGGCTGAATCAAAAAAAGGGGTGTCCCATTTCACCGCTCATATGTTGGAGAAGGGCACTACGACTAAAACCTCGTTTGAGATCGCTGATTTCTTTGAACGTCATGGTGCATCTATAGAAATTTCCCCGGGTTTAGATTTTGTTTCACTGTCTTTATATTCGCTAACTAAAAACATCACAAAGGTTTTGCCTTTGTTTTTAGAGTTAATCACATTGTCTGTCTTTCCTGAAGATGAATTAACACTTCAAAAAGAGATTTTCATTCAAAACTTGAAAATCAGTAATGAAAAAACGAGTTATGTGGCGTCAAAACTATTTAGACAACACCTCTTTGGAGATGCCCATCCATATGGTAGATCGATTGAAGAAGGGGATGTGAATCAATTAAATATTGAAGATTTAAATAATTTCTTTCAGCATAACTTCTCACTACATCAAGCATTTGTTGTTGGATCGGTTGATGATCATCTACTAAATTTATTAATTAAAGAACTAGTAATAATTCCATCGGCAAAAATTGAGAATCATATATATATTCCCGTTTTTGAAAACAAAGCAGATGAATACGTAGAGAAAGCAACCAGTACTCAAACATCCTTGCGTCTTGGCAAAAGAAGCATTAACAGAAATCATAAAGATTACCCAGCATTAGTTCTCGTTAATCATATTCTTGGTGGTTACTTCGGATCAAGATTAATGAAAAATATTAGAGAGGATAAAGGATTGACTTATGGCATTTATTCGTCTTTAAATAATCTTAAAAACGATTCCTTCTTCACAATTGGGGCTGATGTCAATAGAAAGAATAAAGACGCTGCAATCTTCGAAATAAGAAATGAACTAAGACTATTATATGAAAAACCTATCAACCTACAAGAAATACAAACAAGTAAGAATCATTTACTAGGCAGTCTTCAGTTGGAAATAGCAAATCCATTTTCGGTAATTGACAAAATCAAGACAATCAATCTTTATGGATTGAATGCGAATTTCTACAATATTCTATTTCAAAATATTCGTGATTTAAATGAAGTAGACTTACAAAAAGTCGCCTACAATTGCTTGTCTGACAATATCATAGAAATAGCTGTAGGGTAAATCTTTTCCCCCAGGAGTACCTCTGACTCCATCCGTTTCCGTATAAACAAAAAAAACCCCATCAATAATATTGAAGGGGTTTTAGATAAAAAATAGGCAACGACTTACTCTCCCGGGTTTTACCCTAGTACCATCAGCGCGGGTGGGCTTAACTGCTCTGTTCGAAATGGGAAGAGGTGATCCCCACCGCTATAGTCACCTTAAGATCCTCATGATTTTTTCAGAAGGGTTTTATCCCCACCGTCCGCCAACTGGCGGATCATCTTAAGACTTGCCTTGCTCAGCTTTCACTGCTCAGGACTTAATATCGTTGACATAATTGATGAAAGAGTATTGATTTTAAGTAAAAGTCTACGAGCACATAGTATCGTCTCCTGAAGCGTTCGGGTAATTAGTACTGCTCAGCTTTGACATTTCTGTCTTTACACCTGCAGCCTATCAACGTCATCATCTCTGACGTCCCTATATGGAAGTCTCATCTCGAGGTGGGTTTCGCGCTTAGATGCTTTCAGCGCTTATCCCATCCCAACATAGCTACCCGGCAGTGCCGCTGACACGACAACCGGTACACCAGCGGTTGGTCCAACCCGGTCCTCTCGTACTAAGGTCAGATCCTCTCAAACTTCCTACGCCCATCACAGATAGGGACCGAACTGTCTCACGACGTTCTGAACCCAGCTCGCGTGCCACTTTAATCGGCGAACAGCCGAACCCTTGGGACCTTCTCCAGCCCCAGGATGTGACGAGCCGACATCGAGGTGCCAAACCTCCCCGTCGAT